>JAUNWX010000051.1 GCA_030540075.1 Lachnospiraceae bacterium | reverse complement strand
TTTCGTCTTCCGGCTCTTCCCGCTCGTCACGCCGGCGCGGGTCGCCTCCAGCAGCTCCGTGTTATCGCAGCTCGGGCAGAGGTCCCGGAGGAAGCATGCTCCACAGTCCGGGCGCGCGGACATACAGTAGCTCCGGCCCAGCGAGATGATGTGCGTGTTCCAGCGGATCCAGAACTCCTCCGGCACCGTCTCCATGAGCTGAAATTCGGTGCGCGTCGGATCGCTCGACGCTGCAAGGCCGAGGCGGTTCGAGATGCGCTTCACATGCGTATCCACGACGAGCGCCGGCTTGTTGTAAATATGGCCGAGGATCAGGTTCCCCGTCTTGCGGCCGACACCCGGAAGCGAGGTGAGCGCGTCAATGCTGTCGGGCACGACACCGTCATAGCGCGTGAGGAGATCGGCGGCGCAGGCCTTGATATTGCGCGCCTTGTTGTGGTAGAAGCCGGTGGAACGGATATCCTCCTCCAGCTCCTCGATCGGCACCGCGACGAAGTCCTCAAGACAGGTATACTTCTTAAACAGCTTCTCCGTCACCATATTGACGCGGGCATCGGTGCACTGCGCACTCAGGATCGTCGCAAAGAGCAGCTGCCATGCGTTTTCACTTTTCAAAAAAATCGGCGGCTCGGCACCGTAATGCTCATCGAGCCGCTTCATGATCTCCCGGACACGCTTCTCCCGCGCCTCCGGGCTCTCTCCCTTTACAAACATCTCGTCCTCTTTCTGCGCACACCGCCATGGCATCATCTTAAGAATTTCGTAAGGGGGTCTGACCCCATAAACTCCAACTTTAGATTTTCTTTAGAAAAATTTAATGGGGTCAGACCCCATTAAATTTCGGTGTTACAGCTCCAGGGTCACGGTGCGGCCGGTCGGCTGGTACTGGTAGTAGCGGACGCCGGCGGCATCGAGCATGCGCTTGCTGGCGCGGGTCGACGGAGTGTCACCATACTTGTCGGAGTAGTAGATCAGGGTCCGGATGCCGGCCTGGATCAGCGCCTTCGCACACTCGTTGCACGGGAAGAGCGTGACGTAGAGCTTGCAGCCCTCGAGGGAGCCGCCGCGGTAGTTGAGGATCGCGTTCAGCTCCGCATGCGTCGAGTAGAAGTACTTCGCGTTAAACGGGTCATCCTCCGCATGGATCTTCGTCCACGGGAAGGCATCGTCGGAGCAGCCCTGCGGGAAACCGTTGTAGCCCATCGAGAGAATCTTGTTCTCCGGGCTCACGATGCAGGCGCCGACCTGGGTGCTCGGGTCCTTCGAACGGCGCGCCGACATCTCGGCGACCCCCATGAAGTACTCATCCCAGGTGATATAGTCTCGTCTCTTTCCACTCTCTTCCATCTCATTCTCCTTTATTTGTGGCGGTTCAGCTAATGGGGGCCCCGGAAGGGGGCGGCAACGTAGGCCATACGTAGAGACCGTGTGAAATCAAGCCGGGTCCCCTTAGCGGCACTTGGTACATTTTTCCTTAGCACCCTCTGCAACGCTGAGTTTTCATAAAGAAAACTCAGTGATTGCAGAGGGCCTAGTGCCGCTTAGGGTCCCCGGCTTAGATTGAACCGGTCTCGGAGTACTGTGCCTACGTTGCCGTCCCTCCGGGGCCTCTGTCTGAACTGTTATCTTTATTTATCCGCGTGCGGCTGCAGGCCGGCAAGCGGGGAAATGCCGTTCCGGAAGACATCCGTCGGCTGATCATCCGCGCAGACCTCGAGCATCCCGGCGGACTTCCGCATACGGTTCATGAGCGCGAAGCCCACGCCGCGGTCACTGTAGCTCTCCGCGTAGATCCGCTCCGTGCCGTCCTCGTCGAACTCGCGCAGCACACGGAACAGCTCATGCGTCATCGACAGCGGGTCGCTCCGGCGGCCGATCACCTTGATGTCCGTACGGCGGTCACCCGAACTGTGGTAACGCGCCCGGGTCTCCTCGCAGCAGATGATCCCGACCCGAAGGCCGGCGGCTTCGTCCGCATCTACGAGTCGGTCAATGCAGGCGGCCACCATCTGATCAGCTTCCGCGCGTTCTTCCTCGGAAAGCGCATAGTCACGCGCCTTCGACAGCCGGGTCGTCACGAGCGCCATGCGCGCGTTCGGCGCATAATGCCGGTACTTCATGCCCGGTGCCTTCGGGTGCACACCCTCCTTCACGCCGCCGGCGATGATCGCCGGATCGATCCGGACCTCGGTGCCGAGTGTCTCGGACAGCTCCTCCACGGTGATCGCACCCGGCCGAAGCAGGGTCGGTACCTCACCGGTGAGGTCAATGATGGTAGACTCAACGCCGATGCCCACCGGGCCGTCATCGAGGATCATCTCGATTTTTCCCTGAAGATCGTGGTACACATGCGCCGCTTCCGTCGGACTCGGCTTACCGGAGGTGTTTGCGCTCGGTCCGGCGATCGGCACACCGGCCGCCTTGATAAATGCAAGCGTCACGCGGTTCTCCGGGCAGCGGATCGCGACGGTCTCAAGCCCGCCCGTCGTTTCATACGGAACGATCGCCGCCTTCGGCATCACGATCGTGAGCGGACCCGGCCAGAACGCCTCCATCAGCTTCCGCGCACTCTCCGGAAATTCCGAAACGAGCGGCGGGACCTCGTCGATGCAGGAGACATGCACGATCAGCGGATTATCCGACGGCCGTCCCTTCGCTGCATATATCTTCCGGCTCGCCTCCGGATCCAGTGCATTGCCCCCGAGACCATAGACCGTCTCGGTCGGGAATGCCACGAGGCCGCCCCGGCGGATGATCTCCGCCGCCTGCTGCACGCCCTCCATACCTTTCACGATTGTTTCCATCTTATTTGTCCTTTTAATTATTGAGATTCAGTATACTCCAGAAGCTCTGCGGCTCCTGTCCGAGCTTCCAGCCCGCGACGCCCGCGCAGCCGGCTTCCTTCACGGCATCGACCTTGCACTGCATGGACTGATCATCCTCCATCCAGACCTTCTTGAGCTCCGTGCCGTCGGTGATCTCGCCGTAGTTCTGGCCGAGGTCCTCCTGCCACTCGAGCTGCACGCCCTTCTGTGCCACCCAGTTCAGTGCGGTCTGCACGCTGAGCGCCTCGGAGCGGGTCTTTCCATCCGCGCCGGTGATCCACACGCGCGTATAGAACGGGAGGGCAATGATGACGCGATCACTGTCCATGGCGCTGCCGGCTTCGCTGATGCCACGCTTTACGTAATCGATCGAAGCCACCGAGCCTTCCTCACTGCCGGCATAGTGCTCGTCATAGCACATGATGACGACGTAGTCGATGCACTCGCCGAGTTCCTCGATGTCGTAATGTGCGTTGTAATTATATGGTACATAGCAGTCCGCAGACAGCACGAGGCCCGCCTCTCGACAGGCGACGCCGAGCTCCCGCATGAACTGAATATACGCGCGTCCGAGGCCGGTCGGGATCAGCTCGAAGTCAATGTTGAGGCCATCGATGCCGCCCGCGACAGCGGTGGATACGAGGGAAGCGACGAGCTGCTCACGAAGCGCGGTATTCTCGAGGAAAACCGACTCGTCGATGTTTCCGGCGTCGAAGTTATTGACCACAGCCCAGACCTGGTAGCCGGCCGCATGGGCCGCCTGCACATAGTCTGCACTCCAGTAGGAGGTGAAGGTACCCTGGTCGGAATTCAGGATGAACCAGGTCGGTGCAATCACGTTCATCGTGCTGCCCGCCTGGGCGGTCGCACTCGCGAAGCTGGCGTTCGCCGCCTGCGAGGTCACCTGATGAAAACCCATCACGACCTTCTGATCGAGGAGTTTATGTGTATAGTCCGGCGCAGTGTAGGTGCTCTCCGGCGTCACGGAGCGCTCATCGGAGAGACGCCTGTTCCGGAGCCAGCCGATATAGCCGTCTTCGGTTTCAACCCGTGACCAGTTCTCCATCGCCTCGAGAATTTTAACATTGGCCCCCTGCTCGAGCGTCGTCAGCACCGGTGATTTCACGCCACCGAGGAGACGGACTGCCTCCTTCTTCTGAACGGTCGCCTCGGTATACGCCGAGAAGTCGTCGAAGATGAAGATGCGCTTCTGCTCTGCGCTCACGTAGCTCGTGAAGCGGATGTTCGTGTGCTCCGCGACGAACTTGACGTTCAGATACAGATTTTCCGTACCGTTTCCGAGCTTCAGGAACGGGGTCGAGCCATCACTCAGGGTGTCGCCGATCCCGTATTTCAGGGTCTCGGTCGGCATCGTATAGAGGACCTCCGCCACATCCGAGGCCCAGAAGAAGCGGCGGTTCAGCGTCGACATCACCCACTCATACGGGAGGAAGACGCCGCCGTTTACACACTTCGCCAGCACGAGCTTTCCGTTCTCATCCGCCTGCTGCTCCTCATCGAGGTAGATCGTCACCTCGTCGCCGCTGACACCGAAGTAGTCCGCCTGGTCGGCGAGCTCCTTCGTCGGCGCGTATTTTTTCTCATAGATGTATCCACCGGCGGCACCGGCGAACACAAGGAGCATGAGAAGTCCGATGATCACCGGCATGAAGCGCTTGCCACCGCCCGGCTGCTGCCGGCGACGGGAGCGCTGATGCGGATCCACAGATATTCTTTCCCTGGCCACTTTTTTCTCCTTCTTCTGTCTGTGCCCGATCCCGGCGCACTGCAAGCTGCTGCAGGCGCTGCGCTTTCCGGATCCGGACACGCCACATGCTGCAAAAAATGGCGGCATCCTGCAGCGCCGGACGTCCGGTGTGCAGGATCATCGCTTATATCAGATGACCTCCTGATTCAGCTCCGCGAGCTTCGCTGCCTGGTCGGCGGCGATGATCGGGTCGAGGAGCGGATCGAGGTCCCCATTCAGCACCTTATCGATCGAGTACAGCGTCAGTCCGATCCGGTGGTCCGTCACACGTCCCTGCGGGAAGTTGTAGGTGCGGATCTTCTCAGAGCGGTCGCCCGTGCCCACCTGGGAGCGCTTGGCCTCCGCCGCCTCGTCGTGCTTTTTATTATACTCTATTTCATATAGGCGCGCACGAAGAAGTCGCATCGCCTTCTCGCGGTTCTGCAGCTGGGAACGCTCCTCCTGACACTCGGCCACCATGCCCGTCGGGATGTGGATGAGTCGTACGGCGGAAGAGGTTTTGTTAATGTGCTGTCCACCGGCACCGGAGGAACGGAAGACCTCCATCTTTACATCCGCCGGATTGATCTCGACATCGACATCCTCGGCCTCCGGCATCACGGCAACCGTCGCGGTGGAGGTGTGGATACGTCCGCCGGACTCGGTCACCGGCACACGCTGTACCCGGTGCACACCGGCCTCATACTTAAGGCGGCTGTATGCGCCCTTTCCGGTGACGACGAAGATGGCTTCCTTCATACCGCCGATGCCGGTTTCATTGACCGACATAAGCTCCGTCTTATAGCCACGGCGCTCCGCATAGTTGATGTACATGCGGTAGAGCTCCGCGGCGAAGAGCGCGGCCTCGTCGCCGCCGGCACCGCCACGGATCTCCATGATGATGTTCTTATCATCATTCTCGTCCTTCGGAAGCAGAAGGATCTGCAGCTCCTTGATGAGGGTCGGCTGGTTTTCCTTCGCCTCGGCGAGCTCTGCCTTCGCGAGCTCGATCATCTCCGGATCTTTCTCAGACGCGAGCATCTCGAGGGCCTCCTTCTCACCGGCCACGGCCTCAAGGTAGCGCTTATAGGTCGTGTACAGCGGCTCGAGATCACTCGACTCCCGCATCAGCTTCAGGTATTTTTCTGTATCGTTTACGATATCCGGCTCCGTCATGAAGCGCTGGATTTCCTCATAGTGTCGGGAGATGGACTCCAGACGGTCAAACATATCCATGATAAAACTCCTTTATATCTTTCGTTCGGGGCCCGGAGGGGCCCCTGGACTGAGATATTATATCCTTATAAATGTGCTGCTACCACTCGATCATTTCCGCCGAAGTCGCGTATGACGGTGATGTCCTGGAAGCCGGCGTCTGCGAGGAGGGCCGGGACGCTCTCGCCCTGGTCGTAGCCGATTTCGAGGTAGATGCGGCCGCCTGGCTTCAGGTAGTGGACGGCTTCCTCCGCGAGGATGCGGTAGAAGCGCAGTCCGTCGGCGGTGCCGTCGAGGGCGATGCGTGGTTCGTAGTCCCGGACCTCGGGCTCGAGTTCATCCACCACCGCGGACGGGATGTACGGCGGGTTCGAGACGATGACGTCGTATTTTTTCAGTTTCCCATCTTCCGTGCGTTCGGCCAATGCTGAGAACATGTCACTGCGCAGGAGGGTGAGGTCGACCGTCGCGTTCTGAAGATGCACTTCCGTCCGCGGATCGGCGCCCGGCAGAGCCGAGGCTTCGGCAGTGGTTTCGTCCGGCGACACAGCGTACGGCGTCGTGTCAGCGACGGTATCCGCTTCCGTTATCAACAGTCGCTCGGCGTTCCGGCGCGCGATGGCGAGCGCGGCGTCGGAGATATCCACCGCCGTGGTATCGCGGAAAGCGCCGAATTTCGTGAGGGCGATGGCGATGCAGCCGGAGCCGGTGCAGACATCGAGGAGCGATGCGCCTTCGTTATCCACATTTCCGAGCACGGCGTCCACGAGGGTCTCGGTGTCGGCCCGCGGGCAGAGCACATCCTTCGTCACGACGAAGTCGAGCCCATAGAAGCCGGCGGTGCCGAGGATCTGCTGGAGGGGTTCCCGTCGCCTGCGGCGGTCAACATTGGCCTGAAACAGCGTGGTCGCAGCCGACAGTGCTTCCGCGTCGGGCAGCACCCGCGGGATCAGGGCCTCCGGCGCGTCGTGCTCGTAGAGCAGGTACTGCGCAGGCGAAAGCTGATAGGCAGACATAAGAAGAGCCCGCGCATCGTAGCGCGGGTCCGGCACCTTCGTGGTGTTCAGTTTTTCCGTTGCTTCATCGAGAAGCTGACGCAGCGTGGTGATCGGCATGTTTCTCCTTCATAAATGTATCCGAAAATCGGCACATGATGATGCAACGAGCCTCGCAGAATATGCAGCGCAGATCATGATGTATCTCCTTATGTGCGTTCGAAAAGGCCGTTGCGTGATGAATCGATGCATGCGATCCGCTATGAATTTTCAATCACCGGTTTTCCGTCGACGACCGGGATGTCCACGAGGGTGGAGTGCACGTCGGATGGGCGGTCGGAGAAGTCGAGGCCGAAGGTCTGCTTCTCGAAGTCGCGCCAGTCGAAGACGCGTTCGACGGCGGCGATGGCCACCTCGATCTCGTCGCGGTCCGGTTCGCGCGTGGTGAGCCCCTGCATCCACATACCCGGGATGAAGAGAAGGCGGGTCAGCGCGTTATCATGCGTGCCGACGAGGCGCAGTACCTCGAAGCTGACGCCGGCGATGACCGGAATCAGGATGATACGGCTGAGGAGGCGCATCCAGATGGTGTCAACACGGATCACCATGAAGAGAAGGATGGAGATCAGCATGACATAGACGATGAAGCTGGTCCCGCAGCGCTTGTGCTCCTTGCTGGAGGCGGCGACATTGTCCACCGTCAGCGGGAGGCCGTGCTCGACACAGTTGATGCACTTGTGCTCGGCGCCGTGGTACTGGAAGGTACGCGCGATGTCCGGCGTGCGGGAAATCACTTTGATATAGATGATAAAGAGAAGCACACGGATCACGCCCTCGATGAGGCCGAGCAGCGATGCATGCGGCAACAGCGGCTTCAGGAAGCCGGCGATCCAGGTCGGGAAGATCACGAAGAGGAGCATCGCGACCACGAAGGAAAAGACCATAACGATCGTTTCGAGCACCGGCTCGAGCTTATCGCCGAAGGTCCGGTCCAGCCAGGCCTCAAACTTCGTCGGCTCCTTCTCGGCATCCTCCGGGTCATCCTCGAGGAAGGACGCGCTGAAGGTGAGGCAGCGCATGCCGAGCACCATGGAATCCACGAAGGAGAAGACGCCGCGGATCAGCGGAGCCTTCAGGATCGGATGCTTATCCGTCATGGAGAGATAGGTATCCTCCATCACCGCGATGGAGCCATCCGGCTTCCGGACCCCCACGGAATAGCGCTGGCCGTTCCGCATCATCATCCCCTCGATGACCGCCTGACCGCCGATGCCACTGTAGATCTGGGACTGAGGGACAGCCGACGTCGTGGTTTCATTTGAAATCTGCTTTTCTTTATCTGTCATATCGTGTTTACTGTTTCTTTCTGATATTTTCTGTAGGATTGTTTTTTATGATCAAGATTATAAAATTTCACGCACCTAAGTGTAAACGATGGAAAACATGAATTCAATAACAGGAAAGTGAAACTTTTATGACGGTGGCCTTCCCTCTCTTACAACCGTATAAAAAAATCCCACACCTGCACCTCGCGGATACAGGTATGGGACTGTGTTTTCAGCTTCGTATAAATCAAGCAAGACCAAACTTCTTGTTGAACTTATCGATCTGACCCTTCAGGCTGGATGCCTTCTCCTTACCAGTGTAGAATGAGTGGCAAGCAGAGCAAACCTCGACGTGGATCTCCGGCTTTGTGGAGCCAGTTACGAATGTGTTACCGCAGTTGCAGGTAACGGTAGCCTGATAATACTTTGGATGGATTCCTTCCTTCATCTCGTACCTCTTTCTGCATGGTTCCCAACCATGCCAGCTTGCGTGTCGGCCGCCGAATGCAGTGCACTCCCGAGACTCGACCGCTTAGAAAATAGTTAAGCCTTTATAAGCTACCATAAAGTGAAAAATATTGCAAGACCTCAGCGCTTAATTTTAATCACTGAGGTCGGGGATTTCGTACTTCCATCCCGATAGATATCACCCCTTTCAATCATCGGGTTGATCACATCTTTTAAAAATCGAGATCGATTCGAATAACCATAAGCATTCTGAAGATCTTTGACCTTCATCGGTCCGTTTTCCTTCAGAAGCTTCCACATTTTATTCTCGCTCGTCGTATACTCTATTGAACGCGGCGCTTCATCCGCACGATATAGAACATCGTATAATTTCAGATTTAAGAATCCCGGATAAATCGAAATCACCGGCTGA
Source organism: Lachnospiraceae bacterium (assembly GCA_030540075.1). Taxonomy (GTDB): domain Bacteria; phylum Bacillota; class Clostridia; order Lachnospirales; family Lachnospiraceae; genus Oribacterium. Next base: position 2,501 of record JAUNWX010000051.1, on the reverse strand, counting down.
AGCTGCTCGGAGAACGCCTTATAGGCCTCCATCATCGTGAGAAATCCGGTTCCACCACGCTCCATCAGATTCGCAGCATCCAGACATGCGGCGATAATCGAATTTCTTCGAATCGACGGTATCGAGCCTACCGGATATTCCGCATATCCCTTCGGCAGTAACCATGATCCTGGAGAAACGATTTCCATTCGGTCATTATAGATATCCACATCGATCTGCGTCCCGGAAATCGAATAATCACGGTGTGCGATGGCATTCACCAGCGCTTCTCGTATCGCCTCCTTCGGATAGGAACGAATTTCCTTACGTCCGCCGTTCGCCGTCTTCTGCCACCCGCTTTTCGTATTTCGCTCGATAAAACGCAGGGCATTCTCAAAGACAAGTGCGATCGAGCCCTTGAATCTCGCACTATCCAGCACGGTGCCTGCTTTATTCATCCCCTTCCAGAGACGACAACAGATCATCGTGTCATCCCGATCATACCGGTCTCCGAACATGATGAAGCCTGATTTTGCGAAGCCATCCTTCGATACGATTTCTTCGCTCTGCAGCTCTTTTATAGACGGCTCGGCGCCATCATTTCGATACTCCCTGCAGAGTGTCCGGTACTCCGTCCACTCTTCTTCACGATAGCGCACCTCCGTTGTTTCATTGTCCACACCGTACCGTCTTTTGGATAATGAAATAATGTCTTCTGGTGTTGCGGGTGTAGAATTACCATTTCCTCGGATGTATACAGTTTCGTTGAAATCACCTTCCCGATATCTGACAACCGATTCCGCAGGCAGCACTTTCATTCCCAGCACAAAATGGTCCGCCGTTTCATCTACGCTTCGCATCATGTAGCTGATTTTCACATGAGGGAAAATGTTCCGGTCATTTACCCTGGCCACCAGGTTTTTCGTCTGATCGATTTCGTTCAGATCCAGGCCGAAGGCTTCGCCATCATTGGACACACCCACAAAGATGATTCCGCCCTGATCATTCGCATATCCGACGATGGTTTTCGCCCATTTCACAGGATTATCCTGCTTCAGAAGCGCTTTAAACTCATATTCCGTATCCTCCGTTACGACATCAGGGAATAATTCCGAAATTCTCATAACGCTCCTTTCACCATCCAAACATTGTACAGACATTATACATCGCATCCGTGACATTGTACAGACATTGGACGAACATTAGACGAAGACAAAGGGGAATAAAAGCGAATTCATGCAGTGATCTCTGCAATCTTTTCCCTTAATTTATCCTTCTCTCCACTACCATTCGTCGAAAATCTCAAGAGTGGCAGTCCATAGACTTCAAGAATATGATTTTTCAATTTATCTCTTTCCGCCTGATGACTCCGATGCCTAGTCCATATCTCGCAGAAATTCTTCAAATTGAGGTAGTGCAAATTCTAAATATCCATACACATCTCCGTTCAGAATTCCTTTTTTGATAAGTCGATTACGATAAATACTAAATGCACTGGAGGACATCTGAAGCATTTCCCGAATGGTGCTCACTTTATTATTCTCGGCATGAAGCACGCCAAACAGGACCTCTCTATCCTTTGCGGAAATCTCAGCCCAGATTTTGTTATAAACAAATTCTTCAAGATACTGGCGATATTCCGGAAGAACGGTCTGCCATGACGCTTTTGCATTCCAGGTAAGATACCCAAGTACCTGAAATGCAAAGGAGTATCCTCTGGTTTCTTTCGCCATATTCCGAGCATCTTCGTCGCTAAGGTTGAAAATAGTCTGGTAACGTGTTGCAATCATGCTGATATTCAGTGGCTGCAGTTCGATTTTGGGCGCTCTGTATAAAAATGTCAGCGTGTCTTCATTCTGAAGCTCATAGATTTTTTCATATAATCCACTCATCAGCAGAAATACTGGAAGATCCTGACGCATATAAATCTGAAATACAGATGCAAACTCTTTCATTGTTTTATTACAGATTGCTTCATCAATCGTAACAAGAACCTTTTTACCATGATCCTTCGTATGTTGAAGCATTCGCTTTATGGCGATGTTTATGTCCTTGATCGGGTCTGTGCCATCGATCTCCACGCCGATGCCTAGAAAAGACAGATTTAATTTTGCACGTTTGAAGATTTCTGTCATACCAGTATAGTTATATAATTCTGCAGCGAAGGACTGCAGAAGATCTCTTTCTGGTGTGAGGTCAATCGTGATCCATTCCTCTTTCGCATCAAAATATTTTCCGATTTCTGTCAAAAACACCGTTTTTCCAGAACCACGGACACCCGTAACCATGCAAACCTGATTGGATGGTGGATTACTCTCAAAGCTGTTCACTACGTAATCCTTTTGCTCGAGTCGATCAATTCTGTTTACAGGTTCTCTTCCGAATGTCAAAGTAAAAGGATTATTCATCAAATTTCCTCCTTGTATAACTTTATATAACTCTTTATAACTTTTTTATTATTATATAACTCTTTATAACTTTTTTCCATACAGCATCCGGAAATACTTCAGCAATACTTCTGC
>JAUNWX010000050.1 GCA_030540075.1 Lachnospiraceae bacterium | reverse complement strand
AGGGGGCAGGGGGTGTTTGAAGATGCCCGTTTCACAAACGGGCATTTTCTTGTATCCCAGTCATAACCGGACGCTATGAAACGATGGATTTTATCAAACTTTAGTGAGAATTCCTCTTGCATTCGTACACTGAAGTGATAAAATAAAGCAAATGTACGAGGAGAGCGGACAAACGTCCGCGGCACCCGCACACATTAACAAAAAATGTCCAGCAGGAGATTTCGAGTGGGCACTGCCCGCGAGCATACCGTGAAGTACCCTTCACGAGGCGCTTCATCCCGAAACGATTCGGACATTTCAGAGGAGGAGATTATGAAATCAGCAAAGCTCGTAGCACTTGGACTTGCAGCAGCGATGACCGCTTCACTTGCGGCATGTGGCGCTTCTTCGACACCGGCAGCCGGGTCATCATCCGGAAAGTCCGGCGGAAACGTCATCAAGATCGGCGTATTTGAGCCGACGACCGGAGAGAACGGCGGTGGCGGATTCCAGGAGGTCCTCGGCATGCGTTATGCAAACGAGACCCATAAGACCGTGAAGATCGGCGACACCGAGTACACGATCGAGCTTGATGAGGTCGATAATAAGTCGGATAAGACCGAGGCCGTCAGCGCAGCCAACAAGCTGGTCGGCGATAAGGTCAGCATCGTACTTGGTTCCTATGGTTCCAGTGTTTCCATCGCAGCCGGCCAGATTTTCGCCGACGCGAAGATCCCGGCGATCGGCGCATCCTGCACGAACCCGCAGGTTACCCAGGGCAACGACTACTACTTCAGAGTCTGCTTCCTCGATCCGTTCCAGGGCACCGTTATGGCGAACTACGCATACCAGAACGGCTACAAGAGCGCAGCGATTCTGACACAGCTCGGCGATGACTACTCCTCCGGCTTAGGCTCCTTCTTCAAGACCGCATTCGAGAAGCTCGGCGGCACCGTCGTCGACGAGGAGCAGTTCCAGACGAACCAGACTGATTTCAAGGCTGTGCTGACAAACATCAAGGCAGCAAACCCGGACATCATCTTCGCACCGTCCTCCATCACGACGGCACCGCTGATCATCAAGCAGGCGCGTGAGCTCGGCATCGAGTCCCTGATCGCCGCTGGTGATACCTGGGAGAACTCCACCATCATCGAGAACGCAGGCTCCTCTGCAGAGGGCATCGTTCTTTCGACCTTCTTCGATGAGTCCGAGCCGGCCAACGACGAGGCGAAGTCCTTTATCACCGGCTTCAAGGAGTATCTGACCGCGAACAAGCAGTCCGACGTCATCCCGGCCGTTTCCGCCCTTGGCTATGATGCTTACCTCGCAGCGTACAACGCGATCGAGAAGGCACAGTCCACCGATGGTGAGGCGATCAAGGAAACCCTGAAGGGCGTTTCCTTCGACGGCGTTACCGGCTCCGGCATCAGCTTCGATGAGAATGGTGATGCAAACAAGGATATGGCCTTCATCAAGACCGTAAAGGACGGTAAGTTCGAGTTCCTGACCACCACAACCGTTCAGAACTAATGAAAGATTCAGCTCCGGGCGGTGGCGCCTGTCGCCACTCCGTCGGCAACTGATGAATGCAGGAAGGACCGCGTCGAGCGACTCCTTCCTGCAATTCTGTTTGTGCTCATGCATGTAACACTCGATTCCACCCCTCGTTCGAGGGCATCTTCAAAGGGGAAAAACCAATGTCTCTTACAACCTTCCTGCAGCAGTGTCTGACAGGTATCTCACTCGGCGGTGCCTACGCACTGATCGCCATCGGCTACACGATGGTCTACGGCATCCTGCGCCTGATCAACTTCGCCCATGGAGATATCTTCATGATGGCCGGCTACTTCATGATCTTCGCCATGGCGTCACTGCCATGGTACATCGCCGTTCCGGTGACACTGATCACCACCACCGCACTCGGTGTAGGCATTGAGCGCGTCGCCTACAAGCCGCTCCGTTCCGCTCCGCGTATGTCCGTCATGATCTCCGCGATCGGCGTGTCCTACCTGCTGCAGAACCTCGCGACCTATCTCTTCACCGCGCTCCCGATGGGCTACCCGGAGATTCCGGTGCTGAAGCATGTCTATAAGATCGGCGGTCTGTCGGCCTCCTTCGTCACCTTCCTGACGCCGGTGCTGACACTCGTGCTCGTCTATTTACTCATCACCCTGATTCAGCATACGAAGATGGGTATGGCGATGCGTGCGGTATCGAAGGACTATGAGACCGCGTCCCTCATGGGCATCGACATCAATAAGACGATTTCCCTGACCTTCGCAATCGGTTCCCTGCTTGCTGCAGTCGGCTCCATCCTGTACTTCACCGATCGTATGACCGTGTATCCGTATTCCGGATCCCTGCCGGGCATGAAGTGCTTCGTCGCCGCCGTATTTGGAGGCATTGGCTCGATCCCGGGTGCGGTCGTCGGTGGTTTCCTGATCGGCCTCGGTGAGACGGCGCTCGTCGCCGCGGGCTACTCCACCTTCTCGGACGCCTTCACCTTCGTCATCCTGATCGTCGTGCTGCTCGTGCGGCCGACCGGACTCTTCGGTGAGAAGACCACGAACAAGGTATAAGGAGGAAGCAGCGATGAAAACAAAGGTAAACATGACGCCGGAGAAGCGCAGAAACACGATTCTGAGCCTCCTGCTGATCGCGGCGATCCTCGGGGCCTGCGCCTTCCTGGACGCCAACAAATACAGCTACAATTATGCGATTTCCATCATCGAGCGTTCGATGATCTACGCCGTCGTCGCCGTATCCATGAACCTTGTGAACGGCTTCACGGGTCTGTTCTCCCTGGGGCAGGCCGGCTTCATGGCGCTCGGCGCGTATGTGACCGCCATCCTCACAATCCCGGTCGACCAGCGGGCCTCCGTGTACTACATCTCCGGTATCCATCCGGCGATCGCAAACCTGCACGCACCGATCCTCGTGGCGCTGATCCTCGGCGGTCTCGTGGCGGCGGCCTTCGCGGCGCTCATCGGTATCCCGGTGCTGCGTCTCAAGTCCGACTACCTCGCGATCGCGACCCTCGGCTTCGCGGAGATCATCCGTGCGCTGATCTCGGCCCCGCAGCTCGACACCATCACAAACGGCTCCTATGGACTCAAGTCCATCCCGGGCTTCTCGAGTTTATTCCAGGTACTTGCGCTGACGGTCGTCTGCATTGGCCTCATGGTACTCCTGATCAACTCGTCCTTCGGACGGATGTTCAAGGCAGTCCGCGAGGATGAGATCGCGGCCGAGGCGATGGGCATCAACCTGTTTAAGACGAAGGAGCTCAGCTTCGTGATTTCCTCCTTCTTCGCCGGCGTCAGTGGCGGCATGCTCGCGATGTTCATGCGCTCCATCGACAGTAAGACCTTCCAGGTGTCCCTCACCTACGACATCCTGCTGATCGTCGTCATCGGCGGCATCGGCTCTGTGACCGGCTCCGTGCTGGGTGCGTTCCTCGTGACCGCCGGCCGTGAGCTACTCCGTTTCTTCGATGAGCCGCTCTACATCGGCAGCATCAACATCCCGCTGTTCCGCCCGGGCTTCCGAATGGTCATCTTCTCCATCCTCCTGATGGTGGTCGTACTGTTCTACTCCCGCGGCCTCATGGGCACGAGCGAGTTCAGCTGGAACGGAATTCTCGACTTCTTCCGGGGGCTCGGTAAGAAAAAAGTGAAGAAAGCGAGGGGGAAGGTATGAATGAGATGAAAGAAAATGTCCTCCAGATGGAGAACGTCGTCATGCAGTTCGGCGGCGTACGCGCGATCGATGGCCTCTCACTCGAGGTCAACCGCGGCGAGATCGTCGCCCTGATCGGCCCGAACGGTGCCGGTAAGACGACGGCCTTCAACTGCATCACCGGCATCTATACCCCGACCTCCGGCGCCGTAAAGTTCGGCGGCCGCGACCTTCGTGGCAACGCCCCGGATGCCATCACGAAGCTCGGCATCGCCCGGACCTTCCAGAACATCCGTCTCTTCTCGAATCTGACGGTCTTCGATAACGTCCTGATCGCCGAGCATCTCCGTGCGAAGGACAATGTCTTCAGCGCGACGCTGCGCCTGAACCGGAAGGAAGAGGAGCGCATGCGGGCAGAGACCGAGCAGCTTCTACGGGAGCAGGGCCTCTATGAGTACAAGGATGATATCGCCTCGAGCCTTCCGTACGGACTTCAGCGCCGTCTCGAGATCGCCCGTGCACTTGCGACGAAGCCGGAGCTGCTGCTCCTCGATGAGCCGGCGGCCGGCATGAACCCGCAGGAGACCCAGGAGCTGACTGACTTCATCGTGAAGATCCGCGACCAGTATCACCTGTCCATCTTCATGATCGAGCACCACATGGACCTCGTCATGCAGATATCGGAGCGCATCTACGTGCTGAATTTCGGAAAGCTCATCGCGCATGGCACACCGGAGGAGATCCAGAATAACCAGGAGGTCATCGACGCTTACTTAGGAGGTTCAGACGATGCTGAAAGTTAATAATCTGAAAATTCATTACGGCGGCATCGAAGCCGTGAAGGGCATCAGCTTCGATGTACCGGATCACTCCATCGTCACCCTGATCGGTGCGAACGGCGCCGGCAAGTCCTCGACGCTGCGTACGATTTCCGGACTGGTGAAAGCGAGCGAAGGAAGCATCCTCTTCGACGGCGAGGATATCACGAATATGCCGACTGCAAAGCGCGTGGAGAAGGGCATCGTGCTCTGCCCGGAAGGACGTCATGTCTTCCCGGATATGACCGTCCTCGAAAACATCAAGATCGGTGCGTATCTCCGGAACGATTCTCTCGACGAGGACATCGAGGAAATCTACAGCATGTTCCCGCGCCTGAAGGAGCGTTCCTGGCAGCTCGCCGGCACCCTGTCCGGTGGTGAGCAGCAGATGCTCGCCGTCGCCCGCTCCCTCATGTCGAAGCCGAAGATCATGATGCTCGACGAGCCGTCCCTCGGCCTCGCCCCGATCATCGTTCGCGAGATCTTCTCAATCATCCAGCGCATCAACGAAGCGCATGGCACCACGATCCTGCTGATCGAGCAGAACGCGAACATGGCTCTCAAGGTCGCACACCAGGCCTACGTCATGGAGACCGGCCGCATCACCCTCTCGGGCAGCGGCGCCGAGCTCCTCGCAAACGACGAAATCCAGGCTGCCTACCTCGGAAAGAAGAAATAAAACAGACAAAAGGCGCAGGGAATCACCGGACTCCCCGCGCCTTGTTTTTTTCGTAAAACGGGGCTTGTATTGAGTGGCCTAGTTTGCTAATATAGTGAAAATTTGTGTAGATTTAGGAAAAGGAAAAAAGATGAAATTTACAAAGATGCAGGGTTGCGGAAACGACTATGTATATGTAAATTGCTTTTCCGAACAGGTTCAGGATCCTTCGGCGCTGGCGAAGCGCATCGCGGACCGGCACTACGGTGTCGGCGGCGACGGACTGATCCTGATCGAGCCGTCCGAGCGGGCAGATGCGTACATGCATATGTTTAACCTCGACGGATCGGAGGGCAATATGTGCGGCAACGGTATCCGTTGTGTCGCCAAATTTATCTATGATCACGGCATCATTCCCGCTGATCGCACAGAAGCAGTCATCGATACCAAATCGGGACTTAAGAACATAAAGCTGTATACTGAAAATGGAAAAATGACCCGCGCGACGGTGGATATGGGCGTTGCGAAGCTGACTTCAGAGCTTCCGGAAGATATCACTGTTCACGGGATGCATCTTCATTTCATCGGTATAGATGTGGGAAACCCACATGCGGTATATTTCCTGTCGGATAATCCGGAGCTTCATGTTTCTGAGGTCTCTGATTTGGATTTTCTTTTATATGGAACTGATTTCGAAACGCATCCGCGTTTTCCGGAGAAGGTAAACTCCGAGTTCATCCGGATCATCTCGGATACCGAGATCGACTTCCGTGTCTGGGAGAGAGGCTCCGGAGAGACCCTCGCCTGCGGAACCGGTGCGACCGCTGCCGTCGCTGCGGGCTGCCTCGCCGGGAAGCTTCAGAAGGATACGGATGTCCTCGTCCACCTCGTGGGCGGCGACCTCACGATCCGCTACGACTCCGCAAGCGGCCACGGCTTTATGACCGGCCCGGCAGTGGAAGTCTTCACTGGAGATTTCCCAGTGGCTGATTAACTGTTTACCACCTGGTCTCAACTTGGACTTGAAACCCACGGGTGTAAACAGATAATATATAAGAAGAAACTCAAGCAAGTAACTCAAGTTAGTAACCATTCACCATGTAAAGATAGAAGGAGAAACAATGGACGCATTTTTGATTCTTGAAGATGGAACAGTGTTCAAGGGTACGTCAATTGGTGCAGAGAAGGAAGTGATCTCCGAGGTCGTATTCAACACCTCGATGACCGGCTACCTCGAAGTACTGACGGACCCGTCCTACGCAGGACAGGCGGTCGTGATGACCTATCCACTGATCGGTAACTACGGTATCTGCTATGAAGATATGGAGTCCGCGCAGCCATGGCCGGATGCCTTCATCGTGCGCGAGCTTTCCCGCATGCCGTCGAATTTCCGCTCCGAGAACACCATCCAGAATTTCCTGAAGAAGAACGAGGTTCCGGGCATCGCAGGCATCGATACGAGAGCACTGACCAAGCGTCTCCGTGACGAAGGAACCATGAACGGTATGATCACCACCCACCGTTATCATAAGGAAGAGATGCCGGCACTCCTCGAGCGCATCAAGGCCTACAAGGTCGAGGGCGTCGTAAAGAAGACCAGCACGAAGGAAGTCTATGTCGCACAGGCCGAGAATCCGGATGGCTCCCGCTACACCGGTGACCGCGAGCCGAAGCGCGTCGCTTTCCTCGACGTCGGCGCGAAGAGAAACATCATCCGCTCCCTGCAGCGTCACGGCTGTGATGTCACGGTATACCCGTCCGACACCAGCGCGGAGACGATTCTCAGCCAGAACCCGGATGGCATCATGATTTCGAACGGCCCTGGCGACCCGAAGGAGAACGTGGCGGTCATCGAGGAGATCAAGAAGCTCTACGCTTCCGAGACCCCGATCTTCGCGATCTGCCTCGGTCACCAGCTGATGGCACTTGCGACCGGTGCGGACACCTACAAGCTGAAGTATGGTCACCGCGGTGGCAATCATCCGGTGAAGGACCTCTCGAACGGCCGTGTATACATCACGTCCCAGAACCACGGTTACGCAGTCGATCCGAAGACGATCGATCCTGCGATCGCGGAAGAGGCGTTCGTCAATGTCAACGACGGTACGAATGAGGGCCTGCGCTATAAGGGCAAGAACATCGTGACGGTACAGTACCATCCGGAGGCCTGCCCGGGTCCGCGTGACAGCGCATACCTGTTTGATCGCTTTATGAAGATGATGGAGGGCTGAACATGAGAGATACAAGTATTAAGAAGGTCCTGATGATCGGTTCCGGTCCGATCGTCATCGGTCAGGCTGCGGAGTTCGACTATGCCGGCACCCAGGCCTGCCGTTCACTGAAGGAAGAGGGCGTCGAGGTCGTTCTGCTGAACTCGAACCCGGCGACCATCATGACCGATAAGGATATCGCGGATCATGTATACATTGAGCCGCTGACCGTAGATGTACTGGAGAAGCTGATCGAGAAGGAGCAGCCGGACTCCATCCTGCCGACCCTCGGTGGTCAGGCGGGTCTGAACCTCGCGATGGCACTGGACGAGTCCGGTTTCCTCGCATCCCACAATGTGCGCCTCATCGGTACCACGGCCCTCACCATCAAGAAGGCCGAGGATCGTCTCATGTTCAAGGAGACCATGGAGAAGATCGGTGAGCCGGTGGCGAAGTCAGAGGTCGTACATGATCTCGAGCGTGGTCTCGAGGTGGCAGAGGAGATCGGTTATCCGGTCGTACTGCGTCCGGCCTACACCCTCGGCGGTTCCGGCGGTGGTATCGCAGAGAACCGTGAGCAGTGCCAGGAGATCCTTGAGAACGGTCTCCGTCTCAGCCGCGTACACGAGGTTCTGGTCGAGCGCTGCATCGCCGGCTGGAAGGAGATCGAGTACGAGGTAATGCGCGATTCTGCGGGCAATGTCATCACCGTATGTAATATGGAGAACCTCGACCCGGTCGGCGTCCACACCGGTGACTCCATCGTCGTGGCTCCGTCCCAGACCCTGTCGGATAAGGAGTACCAGATGCTCCGTACCTCCGCGCTCAACATCATCACGGAGCTCGGTATCACCGGCGGATGTAACGTGCAGTATGCCCTGAATCCGGAGAGCTTCGAGTACTGCGTTATCGAGGTAAACCCTCGTGTATCCAGATCCTCCGCCCTCGCTTCGAAGGCGACCGGTTACCCGATCGCGAAGGTAGCCGCGAAGATTGCACTGGGCTACACCCTCGACGAGATCAAGAATGCCGTTACCGGAAAGACCTACGCATCCTTCGAGCCGATGCTCGACTACTGTGTCGTTAAGATGCCGCGTCTTCCGTTCGATAAGTTCATCACTGCAGAGCACACCCTTGGTACCCAGATGAAGGCGACCGGTGAGGTTATGGCGATTGCAAACAACTTCGAGGGCGGCCTCATGAAGGCGATCCGTTCCCTCGAGCAGCACGTCGATTCACTGATGTCCTATGATTTCACCGACCTCGACGATCATGATCTTCATAAGCTGCTGCACCGTGTCGATGACCGCCGTATCTGGGTCATCGCCGAGGCACTCCGCCGTGGCTACAGCTACGAGGAGATCCACGACATCACGAAGATCGACGAGTGGTTCATCGATAAGCTGAAGATCATCGTAGACATGGAGAACAGACTCCACAGCGAGTCCATGAACGAGACCCTGCTTCGCGAAGCGAAGCGCATCGAATTTCCGGACAACGTCATTGCCCGCCTCACCGGCTACAGCGAGGACGAGATCCGCGAGATGCGTGACAAGTGGGACATCCACGCTGCGTTCAAGATGGTTGATACCTGTGCCGCAGAGTTCGAGGCCGAGACCCCGTACTACTACAGCGTATTCGGCTCAGAGAACGAGGCGACCGGTGCATTCCGTGATCCGAACAAGAAAAAGAAGGTACTTGTCCTCGGTTCCGGCCCGATCCGTATCGGTCAGGGTATCGAGTTCGATTTCTGCTCCGTGCACAGCACATGGCAGTTCGAGCGTGAGGGCTACGAGACCATCATCATCAACAACAACCCGGAGACCGTTTCCACGGACTTCGATATCGCCGATAAGCTCTACTTCGAGCCGCTGACACCGGAAGATGTACGGAACGTTGTAGATGTGGAGAAGCCGGACGGAGCCGTCGTTCAGTTCGGTGGACAGACCGCCATCAAGCTGGCCGATGCCCTCCAGAAGATGGGTGTACCGATCCTCGGAACCCAGCAGGACGACGTCGACGCCGCAGAGGATCGTGAGCGTTTCGACGAGATCCTTCAGCAGACCGGCTGTCAGCGTGCTGCAGGTCAGACTGTATTTACGGCAGAGGAAGCGAAGGAAGCGGCACATGTACTGGGCTATCCGGTACTGGTACGTCCTTCCTACGTACTCGGCGGTGCCGGCATGCGTATCGCGATCAGCGATCAGGATATCGACGAGTACATCGGCGAGATCAACCAGATCGCACAGGAGCACCCGATCCTCGTGGATAAGTACATTCGTGGTACCGAGCTCGAGGTTGACGCGATCTGTGACGGCCAGGACATCCTGATCCCGGGCATCATGGAGCATATCGAGCGTACCGGTATCCACTCCGGCGACTCCATCTCCGTATACCCGCAGCGCAGCCTGACCCCGAAGGCGAAGGAGCGCGTCATCGAGTATACCGAGCGTCTCGCGAAGGCCCTGCACGTTATCGGTATGGTCAATGTTCAGTTCATCGCAGATGGTGACGAGGTGTACATCATCGAGGTCAACCCTCGTTCCTCACGTACCGTTCCGTACATCAGTAAGGTAACCGGTATTCCGATCGTGCCGCTCGCAACACAGATCATCTGCGGCCACACGATCCGTGAGCTCGGCTACGAGCCGGGTCTCCAGAAGGAAGCCGACTACTATGCGATCAAGATGCCGGTATTCTCCTTCGAGAAGATCAAGGGTGCCGACATCAGCCTCGGACCGGAGATGAAGTCGACCGGTGAGTGCCTCGGTATCGCAAAGAGCTTCAACGAAGCACTGTACAAGGCATTCCAGGGCGCTGGCATCCAGCTTCCGAAGTATAAGAACATGGTCATCACCGTACGTGATGAGGATAAGGAAGAGATCACCCCGATCGCGAAGCGTTTCGAGCAGCTCGGCTACCGTATCTTCGCAACCCACGGCACCTACCAGGCACTCAGCGAGGGTGGTGTCAAGTGCTTCCAGGTACGAAAGGTAGAGCAGGAGTCCCCGAACATCCTCGACCTCGTACTCGGCCACGAGCTCGACATCGTCATCGACGTTCCGAAGGAGGGCGCAGAGGCTTCCAAGGACGGTTTCGTGATCCGTCGTAATGCGGTCGAGACCGGTGTTAATGTACTGACAGCAGTGGATACGGCAAGAGCACTTGCCACATCCCTCGAAAACAAGTCATCCGAGCTGCATCTCATCGATATCGCAGCCCTCGATGAAGAGAAGAATTAAGAGGAGGTACAGCATGAGCAAAAAGCGAATGGTCATTGCGCTCGGACATAAGGATCTGGGCTTCACCCTGCCGGAGCAGAAGGCCGCCGTTGCACGTACCGCAACGATGATCGGCGATTTCGTCGAGGACGGCTATCAGGTCGCACTGGTATTCTCGAACGCACCGCAGGTAGGTATGATTCACACTGCGATGAAGAACCTCACGGAGTCGAATCCGGAGCAGTACGTAAACACCCCGCTCCATGTATGCTCTGCGATGAGCCAGGGCATGATCGGCTACGACCTGCAGAACGCAGTGCGTGCCGAGCTCGTGAAGAGAGGCATCTATAAGACGGCATCCACCATCATCACCCAGGTGATGGTCGATCCGTATGACGAGAGTTTCTATAATCCGATCAAGTGTGTCGGTAAGCTGATGAACGCTGAGGAAGCACGTAAGGAAGAGGAGAACGGCAACCATGTGGAGATGATCGCGGATGGCGTATTCCAGCGTGTCGTTTCTTCCCCGAACCCGAAGTCCATCGTCGAGATCGACGCCATCAAGGCGCTCCTTGACGCGGATCAGGTCGTCATCGCCTGCGGAGGCGGCGGTATTCCGGTGCTCCGTCAGGGCAACAACCTGAAGGGTGCCGCAGCCGTCATCGAGAAGGACCGCACCGCAGCCCTCCTCGCAAAGGACGTCGATGCGGACATCCTGCTCATCACCACCGCCGTGGATCACGTATCCCTGAACTACGGTCAGGCGGATGAGAAGGCGATCGAAACCATGTCGATCGAGGATGCCAATCAGTACATCCGCGACGGTCACTTCGAGTTCAAGTCCATGCAGCCGAAGGTAGAGGCCGGTGTCGACTTCGTCGAGTCCGGTAAGGACCGCAAGGCCATCATCACCTCGATGGAGCTCGCAGAGAAGGCCGTAGACGGCCT
>JAUNWX010000049.1 GCA_030540075.1 Lachnospiraceae bacterium | reverse complement strand
CATGCTTCTGTGAAACCCAGGCAATGCTGTTTTTCCAAAATCCATGCTTCTACGAAACCCCGACAATGCTGTTTTTCCCAGTCGCATTTTTCTGTGAATCAACGTCTGACCGGGATGTCTTCCGCCTGGAGTCTCGTCTTCAGGTCTTCGATCTTCACCTCGCCGAAGTGGAAGATCGACGCTGCGAGGCCGGCGGAGATGTCCGGAATCTCGCGGAACAGTGTCACGAAATCCTCGATGGAGCCGGCGCCGCCGGACGCGATGACCGGCACCTTCACGAGCTGGTTCACCGCCGCGAGCATCTCGAGGTCGAAGCCCTGCTTCACGCCGTCGGTGTCGATCGAGTTCAGCACGACCTCACCCGCACCTCGCTTCACGCCGTCCAGTATCCACTCGAGCGCATCCATGCCGGTGTCGATGCGGCCACCGTTCAGGAATACATGATAGCTTCCGTCCACGCGCTTCGCATCCACCGACAGCACCACGCACTGATTGCCGTACTTCTCGGCCGCCTGATTGATGAGGTCCGGGTTCTTGATCGCACCCGAATTCACCGACACCTTGTCGGCGCCGCACTTCAGCACGCGGTCGAAATCATCGACCGTGTTGATGCCGCCACCGACGGTCAGCGGGATGAAAATCTGCCGCGCGACCTCGGTCAGGATGTCCGTGAAGAGCTTCCGCTCCTCGAAGCTCGCGGTGATGTCATAAAACACGAGCTCATCCGCGCCCGCATCGCTGTAATATTTCCCGAGCTCCACCGGGCTGCTCACATCGCGCAGTTCCTCGAAATTGACGCCCTTCACCACGCGCCCGTCGCGCACATCCAGGCACGGAATAATTCGTTTCGTGATCATCTCTTCTACCTCTATCTTCCCCACGCGGCCAATGCACTTTCACAGGCACCGTCCGCCGCGTTCTGTCCACCAGAGCTGCATCGATTTCCCGATGTCGCCTGCCGAAGCGCTGACTGCTGGCCGGCACTTCCTATGCGTCATCCTTCCATCCACCGTATCCTGTCCTTCGACGAACTGCTTTCGTCCGACACATCATCCGCGGGCCACCGCCAGCGCATCCTTCAGCTCGATCGCGCCGTTATACATCGCCTTTCCGAGAATCGCGCCATAGAGCCCCATGTCGCGGAGCGCCCGGATGTCCTCAAGCGTCGACACACCACCGGATGCGGTGATGTCGATGCCGTCGAGCCGGCTCAGGCGCTCATACAGCGGCAGGTTCGTGCCCTTCATCGTGCCGTCCTTCGAGATGTCCGTGACGATCGCGGTCTTCACACCGATGTCCCGCAGCTTCCAGAGGAAGTCAAACATATCGACATCGAGGACCTCGAGCCAGCCCTTGACGGCCACCTTGCCGTCCTTCGCATCGACGCCCACGGCGATCCGCTCACCCCAGCGCCCCACCGCATCCCGCAGGAAATCCTCATCGGTCACGGCCTTCGTGCCGAGGATGACCCGCGCAACACCGGCATTCAGGTAGCGCTCGATCATCTCGAGACTGCGGATCCCGCCGCCGATCTCCACCTGGAGCTTCGTCTCATGGCAGATCGCCGCCACCACATCGAAGTTCGGCGTCGTACCGTCCTTCGCGCCCTCGAGGTCCACGAGGTGCAGCCAGCGCCCGCCGTCTGCCTCGATCCCCCGCGCCGTCGCCACCGGGTCCTCGCTGTACACCGTCATCTTCTGGTAGTCGCCCTTCAGGAGCCGTACCACCTTATGGTCATATAAATCAATCGCTGGAAACAGCAGCATAGTTCCTCCATCTTCTCCGCCAATGCTTTCGTCGCTACATCCTCACTCCGCGCGGCCCATCGGCACCGTCACATACCAGGCACTTCCCGCGCGCTCGGGCCACATCACAGCGGCCATACACAGACTTCCGCGCGCCCCTTACAGTGCAGCAAACGCCTTCAGGATCTTCAGGCCGACAGCCCCGCTCTTCTCCGGGTGGAACTGCGTGCCATAGACATTGCCCTTCTGAACTGCGGCGGTCAGCGGCACACCGTACTCCGCTGTCGCTGTCAGATTCGCCTCACAGTCGAAGGCCGCGTAGCTGTGTACGAAATACACACAGTCGCCCTCCGTAAGATCACGGAACAGCGAGCACCGACCGGATGCGCTCGCTGGAATCTGTACATCATCTGTAAGCGCATCCGATGAAGCCGGGTCCGTTGACGAAGTCTGCTTCTCTTCGGATGCGTCTGCCGTCGCCGGATGATCGACGAAGTGCAGCGCATTCCAGCCCATGTGCGGGATGTCGAGATTCGCCGGGATCACGCCCTCGATCGGACGCACCTCGCCCGGAATCAGCCCGAGACCCTCGTGCTCCCCATACTCGAGCGAGCGGTCGAACAGCAGCTGCATGCCGAGGCAGATCCCGAGGAACGGCTTCCCCGTCGCCGCCTGCGCCTTCACGAAATCGAAGAGCCCGCAGTCGCGCAGCTTCTGTACGGCGTCACCGAAGGCCCCGACCCCCGGCAGGATCACATGATCCGCCTGCCGGATGACGTCCTGATCTGCCGTCACCACCACCTCCTCGCCGATCGCTCTGAGCGAGCTCTGAAGCGAAAAGAGATTTCCCACGCCGTAATCGATTATTGCAATCATAGTCGTCCTTTCAATCTGGTTTTCCCAATCGGTTTATCTGGTACTTTCTTTTCTGGCACATTTTGTTTCGCAATACTTCGTATGCTAGAGTGAATGACATTATGAAATTTCAAAATAAATAATGTCATCTCATCCATTTCATGCTGTCTTGCGAAAAATCCGGCTCAATCCCGGTCTTCCTTGCCAAATCGGATATCCACAGCGCGGGCGTGGGCAGTAAGCCCTTCCTTATTCGCAAACATGGAGATCTTGTCGTAGTCCTTCTCCAGCGCATCCTTCGTGTAGTAACTGTACTGCATCTTCTTCACGAAGTCGTCGACGCCGAGCGGGCTGTAGAAGCGCGCCGTGCCGGAGGTCGGCAGGGTGTGATTCGGGCCGGCGAAGTAGTCACCGGTCGGCTCGGCGTTGTAGCGGCCGAGGAAGACGGAGCCGGCATTCTTGATGAGCGGCAGGTAGTCAAACGGCTGGTCCACGCATACCTCCATGTGCTCCGGGGCGATGCGGTTCGCCGCCTCGATGCCCTCGCGGAGATCATGCGCGACGATGATCTTTCCGTTGTTGTCAATGGAGGCCCGTGCGATCTCCTCACGCTTCAGCTGCGTGAGCTGCACCTCGAGCTCCTGCTGCACCGCTTCCGCAAGTGCCATGGAATCCGTGATGAGCACCGCCGACGCATTCTTGTCGTGCTCTGCCTGGCTCAGCAGATCCGCCGCCACGAAGCGCGGGTCCGACTTCCCATCCGCGAGCACCAGCACCTCCGACGGACCGGCGATCATGTCGATGCCGACCTGTCCGAACACCTGCTTCTTCGCCTCCGCGACGAAGGCATTGCCCGGACCCACGATCTTATCGACACGTGGAATCGACGCCGTGCCATACGCGAGCGCCGCCACCGCCTGCGCGCCGCCGACCTTGAAGATCCGGCCCACACCGGCGACATGCGCCGCTGCAAGGATGTACGGATTGACCGAACCCTCCTTGTTCGGCGGAGTCACCATGACGATCTCCTCGACCCCTGCGATCTTCGCCGGAATCGCATCCATCAGCACCGTCGACGGATACGCCGCCGTGCCGCCCGGCACATAGAGGCCGACCTTCTCGAGCGGAATCACCCGCTGCCCGAGGATCACGCCCGGCTTGTCCGCCATGATGAAGCTGTTCCGCACCTGCTTACCGTGGAAGGCGCGGATATTGGCCGCCGCCTCCTCGAGCACCGCGATAAACGCCGGCTCCACCTTCGCGAGCGCCGCCTCGATCTCCGCAGCACTGACGAGGAAATCCTCGATGTCGACGTGGTCAAACTCCGCGCTGTACGCCCGCAGTGCTGCATCTCCCTCCGCACGTACGCGCGCGATGATGCCCTTCACGATGTCCTCGACGCTGGAGGTCGGCTCAAAGCGCGCGAAAATCTCCTCGTCTCTGATCTTTCCCATCTCGAAAATCTTAATCATATCTCTCCCATCCTTCCGGCGCTGTCGGCCAATGTCTCTGTCCCGACCTCGTCACTTCGCTCCATATCTCATCAAAATATACTCAGTGCTCCAGCTTCACGGCTTCCACCTTCTCGCCGCTCGCGACGATCTCCGCGAGGCCGTCCCGGAGCCGCATGATCTCGTCATGCTTGAACTGGTAGCTTACCTTATTACAGATGAGCCGCGCACTGATCGGCACGACCTCCGTCAGCACCTCGAGGTCGTTTTCCCGAAGTGTATTGCCCGTCTCGACGATATCGAAGATGACATCGCTGAGGCCGAGGATCGGTGCGATCTCGATCGAACCATTCAACTTGATGATGTCGATATCGCGGCCGATGGACTCATAGTAGTGGCTGGCAACATTGGCAAACTTCGTTGCGACCCGGAGCGTCCGCTCCTCGTTATCATAGAAATCCTTCGGGCCCGCCACGCACATGCGGCACTTACCGAAACCAAGGTCCAGCAGCTCGTACACATCCGGCTCGTACTCGAGGAGGATGTCCGCGCCGCACACGCCGATATCCGCTGCGCCACGCTCGACGTAGATCTCGACATCCGACGGCTTCACCCAGAAGTAACGGATACCCTTCTCTGGATTCTCGAAGGTGAGCTTCCGGTTCTTCTCGAGGATCGCCGGGCAGTCGAAGCCGGCCTTCGCCATCATGGAGTAGGTCTTGTCCCCGAGGCGGCCCTTCGCTAATGCTACATTGATCATTTTATGCCGCTCCCTTCTCCGATGTGATCTACCAGTTCACCGGCCAGCATGGTTAATGCCACTGCTCCCGGTACAGCTTCACGCATCACGCCCAGGACGGTACCATCCACCGTCGCATCCTCGCGCGTCGCGAGCGCCTCTGCTTCGCTGAGGCTCATCGTCTGCCGCGCGGTGATCTTATGCTCGACGCGCGCCTGCTCCTCCACCCGGAGACTCCGCACCCGGAGGCCACGCGCACTGAGCGTGCGCATGACCGCGGCCACCCGCGTCGCTTCGTCGCCCGCCGCATACAGCACGAGCACATCGACGTCGGCGTCCCGGCGCTGCGAGCTGTAGTTCGCCACGGTATCGAGGTCGAGGGCGAAGCCGATCGCACCGACCTTCTTCCCCATCTTCTCCGGGAGACGATCATAGCGTCCTCCCGACAGCACGGTAAACGGAATCTCCTCGACCGCACCCTGGAAGATCAGGCCATTGTAATAGTCCATGGAGTTCACCAGGGAGAAATCGAGATAAACGTACTGGAGCACACCGAAGGCCTCGAGGATATCACAGAGCTTCGCGAGGTGATCTGCCATCTGGGCGGAAGCATTGGAAATCGCAAAGGAGCGAAGTTCGGCAGCACCCTCCCGGAACGGTCGGTACAGATCCGCGAGCGACTTCAGCGTCCGCGCACTCGCCTCCGTGAGCTTCCCCTCGCGCACCAGCGCATCGAAGCCCGCCGTGTTCTTCATCGAGAAGAGACGGAGCGCCTCCGCCACGGTGCTGTCGCTGAGTCCCATCGTCGCAAACATCTCCTGCAGGAAGGCCGCATCCGACACGCGGATCACGAAACGCTCCCCGATCAGCTTCAGCGACTCCGCCGCGAGCGCGATCACCTCGGCCTCCGAATACGCGTCGATCCGGCCGATGCACTCGATGCCCGACTGCAGGATCTCGCGGTAGTGGTTGTCCTTCGGACGGTAGACCGTCTCGTTATAATAAACCTTTTCCTCCCCGCCGAGGTTCGACTTGATGATGCTGAGCGTCACATCCGGCTTCAGCGCGAGCAGCGAACCATCGAGGTCCGTGAAGGTGATCAGCTGGCTGGACTTCAGGAAATCCCGGTTGTCCGCATAGAGATCATAAGGCTCAAATTTCGTCATCTTGAACTTCCGGTAGCCGAAGCGCTCGTAAAGCTCATTCAGTTTCTGTTCCGTCATCATTTTCATCCTTCCTGCACCGCGTCCATGCGTCCCCTGTGCAGTTGTATCGAGTGGCCAATGCCTCGCCCGCTGCGCAGTCATCGCCCGCTGCCGGGCTGTCTGCCGACGCGTCCATCACTCGCCGGTCGGGCTTGCGAGCACGCCCTTTGTGCTCGGGATATCGTTTGCGAAGCGCGTGTCGATCTCGACCGCCTCCCGCAGCACATGCGCGAGGCCCTTGAAGCAGCCCTCCGCGATGTGATGACTGTTCTCGCCCGCGAGCTCCCGAATGTGCAGCGTGATCCCTGCGTTCAGTGCGAAGGCCTGGAAGAACTCCACCACGAGCTCCGTGTCGAAGCTGCCGATCTTCTCCGTCTTAAACGGGATATCGCCATAGAAACCGCCGCGGCCGCTGATGTCCACCGCCACGAGGATGAGTGCCTCATCCATCGGCAGCGTCATGCTCGCGTAGCGCCGGATTCCCTTCCGGTCGCCGAGCGCCTCCGACATCGCCTGCCCGAGCGTGATCCCGATGTCCTCCACACTGTGATGATCATCGACCCAGGTGTCTCCCTCGCAGGTCAGATTCATCTGGATCCCCGAATGCCGGCTGAACAGCGTCATCATATGATCGAAGAACCCGATTCCTGTCTTGATCTCCGACTCCTTGCCATCCCCGTCGAGGTCCAGCCACAGCTGCACATCCGTCTCATTCGTCACCCGATTGATCTCTGCTACTCTCATACTTTACTCCCTGAACACATCTTAAGAATTTCGTAAGGTAATCTTAATGGGGTCTGACCCCATTAAATTTTTATAAACTCAGAACCTGAGGATGTCCCGCACGGTCTCGATGAACTGCGCCATCTCCTCCTCGGAGCCGATGGTGATGCGGTTGAAGTTCGTGATCTTCGGGTCATCGAAGTGGCGCACCAGCACGCCGTTGTCCTTCAGGCGGAGGTAGAGCTCCTTCCCGGAGATCGCCGGGCTCTCCGCGAAGAGGAAATTCGTCTGGCTCTCCAGCACATGGAAGCCGAGCTTCTCGAGCTCTGCCCGCGTCCATGCGCGATTCGCACGGATCTTCGCGCAGTTCGTCTCGAAGTACGCCGTATCCCGGAGCGCCTCCACCGCACACTTCATCGAGATGCGGTTCACGTTATACGGGTTGTTCGAGTTCCGGAGCGTCTCCATGTCCTGAATCAGCGCCGCATCGCCGATCGCGAAGCCGACCCGCGCGCCCGCCATGCTGCGGGACTTCGAGAAGGTCTGCGTCACGAGCAGGTTCTTATACTTCTTCGTCAGCGGCACCGCACTCAGCGCCTGGTCCGCGAAATCCACATAGGCCTCGTCGATCATCACGACGTGGTCCGCATTCGCCTCACAGAGCCGCGCGATCGCGTCGAGCGAAATCGGGATCCCGGTCGGCGCATTCGGATTCGGAATCACGATGTTCTTCCCGATGCCTGCATTGCCCCCGTCCGGCGTCGCCGGCCCGAGATAATCCGCGAGATCGATCGTGAAATCCGCCCGCAGCGGCTTCAGCTCGGTCGCCACCTGATTCAGCTGCGCGATGACCTTGTAGAAGCTGTAGGTGATGTCCGGAAACGCGAAGCCGTCCTCGCCGAAGGCCATAAACGCGTAGTTCAGGCACTCATCCGAGCCGTTGCCAATGAATACATCAGACACGTCCACCTGAAAGCTTTCGCTGAGCTGAGCCTTCAGCAGCTTCAGCTCCGGGTCCGAGTAGAGCCGGAGGTCCATCGCCTCGGAAGCATTGACCGCCGCGATCACCCCAGGCGCCGGCGGAAACGGCGACTCGTTCGTGTTTAACTTGATGTACTTCTTATCCTGCGGCTGCTCGCCCGGCGTGTACGGCGTCAGCTCTCGGTATGCACTGTTGAAAAATCTGGACATCTCGAACCTCCCGATGGTTTCCTATAAGTATACAACATGACCGAAAATCTCGATATAACAATTGATGATACGAGCCCTTCTCCAGGCAACTTCGCTGCATCATCGAACACTCGCCTGCAACCTGCTGTCTCATGGAACGCCGGTCTGCGACTTCAGCCTGTCCGGAATCTCTCTATTAAGCTTTATCATGGTAGCATGGTAAAGCGTCACAGTGAGATGATATAAGACGAAGCCGCACATGTCAAGAAAAAAATGAGGACCGGCGTACCCGCCGGCCCTCTCCTGCCCTGCACTGTCTCAACTCAGTCCTGTGTCAGATGATATTTTTTCTTTTCCTCATACATCCTGTGGTCCGCACGCTTCAGCATCTCCTCGATATCGTGCTCTTCCGCCGCCCACTGATGGCCGACGGAAACGCTGACCTTCCGGCGTTCCATGCCCTTCCGAAGCCGATCGATCTTCTCTGTAAATTCCCTTTCCGAAATTCCATCCTGGGCGATGACGAACTCATCTCCACCCACGCGGAAGGCCTGTCCCGGAAAAACATCCGTCAGCGCGTCGGCCGCAGCGCGAATCAGCTGATCGCCCGCTTCATGCCCCTTTTCATCATTCATTTTCTTGAGGCCGTTCAGATCCATATAGGCCACGCCGACATCATGGAGGAGCTTTCCTTCATTAGCCTCCAGTACCTGGATGTACTTATTTCGGTTGTAAAGTCCTGTCAGCATATCACGATAGCTCAGCGTCTCCAGAAGCTGCTGCCGCTCCTTTCGCTCCACGCTGTTGATGATGAAGTACTGGATAGACGACAGCAGCGTCGGATCGTTATAGTGATTTCGTGGATTATCCACACCTAAAAATCCGATGATTTCATCCTGCTTTTTCAGCGGCACCGCCAGGAGACGGTCCACCTGCTGCTCCTGCAGCATATTATAGGACGCACTGCCCTTCTCCTGATCCAGGGTCGACATGAAGTAGGCCTCATTCTTCTCGAACGCCGCCATCCATATCGAGATGACATCGATCGGGACATCCTGCAGATTCTCGATCTGTGCGCTCACGCCCGCCCGCACATGCTCATAGGTATTTTTCAGTGCTTTTCCATCACGGATGGTCTCGAAAATATAGCATCGGTCTGCATCGAAGTACGCGTTGATGATACCGAGCAGCTCATTGATCGCCGCATCGGTATCTGCATTGGCAGACAGCGCTTTGACACTCTGGTTCAGCATCATCGATATACTGAGACGCTCCTCCACCTCCGTCTTTTTCTTCAGCAGCTGATACATCTCGAGGTTCTGTTCACTCATAGAGGAGATAAACAGAATGGTCATCTCGAGCCCCGTGGCCATGTTGATCAGCCCCACACTATTGCAGAACAGCTGAACAGCTGCCGTCCCGGTCGTCAGTACGATAAACGACAGCAGAGAAAAGAAAACGATCTTACGGAGCTTCTTTCGATGCTGCAGCAGAAGTGACAGATCCATCATCAGTGCCAGAGACGGAATCAGCAGCGACAGGAAGTAGCAGCGGCCCCTGTAATACACATTATTGGCGTCGAAATAATAGTAGAGATCCGAATTCTGCGAAAGAATCACCAGCACCACACCGAGCAGACACAGAAGCCCGGCGTACTGCACACGACGATCGCGTTTCCACGTGTCATCTGTAAACAGATAGCTGCATTCATACACATGGAAGAAGAGTACGACCACATTCCGCAGTGCAAATGTCATAAAGCTCCCCATACGTGCGGCAAAAAGTTCAGGACGCCCGGATTCCCACGGAATAAAACAGCGATGGCGCTGCTAAGCAGAAGCAGCGACGTAAAGGTCTGCAGACAGAACAGACACTTTCTCCTCTTACTATCGAAATTATTACTCAGGTAGATGCACAGCGCCATCACCAGGCAGAAAATACAGCCACAGATCAGGATCTCAGCGTGCGACAGCGGACTTGAAAACATGTATGTTCCTCTTTATTATTCTTAAAATCATACTATAAACTCACTTCGTCGCCTGCGCGGCCTTCAGAAGCTCCATCTTCATCTGGTAGTACGCCGGGCTCATGTCGAGGTAGTGCGTGTGCGGGTTCTCGAGTCGCTGCTCCTCCGGCCAGATCTCCTGCTCAAGCTGCTGCTTCACGTAGCTCCGTACCGCCTCGATGGATGGCGACGGCTTCGTCCGCCGCCCGTCGACCATGACGGTCTCCTGCAGCTCGCGCACCGTGCAGTCCGTGAAGGCCATCGACTTCCACGGCTTCTCCGGATCCACATACGGGATTGGCTGCGACGGATCCGGCAGCTCGTCCGCCATCGTGATCAGGTCTGCGACCGCGAAACCATCCGGATTGTAGACACGCCATACGCGCTTCTGTCCCGGATTCGTGATCTTCTCGAAGGTCTCGGACACCTTGATCTTCGGGAAGCAGACCTTATCCTTATTCACCGCCACCAGCTTATACACCGCGCCGAACACCGGATCGCTCTTCGCCGTGATCAGCCGCTCGCCGACACCGAAGGAATCGATGCGCGCGCCCTGCTCGAGCAACGAGTGGATCGTAAACTCATCGAGACTGTTCGACGCCACGATGATGCAGTCCTCAAGCCCCGCCGCGTCCAGCATCTTCCGCGCCTTCTTCGACAGGTACGCGAGGTCGCCGGAGTCGAGCCGGATGCCCTTCAGGCGCTTGCCCATCGGCATCAGCACCTCCTTCGCCACACGGATCGCATTCGGCACGCCGGACGCCAGCACATCGTAGGTATCGACGAGCAGCACCGAATTGTCCGGGTAGATCTCCGCGAAGCGTTTAAACGCCGTGTACTCGTCATCGTGGTACATCACCCAGCTGTGCGCCATCGTCCCGCTCACCGGGATACCGAACATCTCCCCGGCCAGCATCGTCGCCGTACTTGCGGCACCGCCAATGTAGGCGGCCCGGGCACCATACACCGCGGCGTCAACATTGTGCGCCCGACGCGCTCCGAAGTCCGCCACCAGCCGGCCCTCTGCCGAACGAACGATACGGTTCGTCTTCGTCGCGATGAGGGACTGGTGATTCACCTGTGCGAGAATCGCCGTCTCCACCAGCTGCGCATCGATGAGCGGTGCCTCCACCGTGAGGATCGGCTCGTTCGGATACATGATGCTGCCCTCCGGCAGTGCCCGCACCGTGCCACGGAAGCGGAAATTCCGCAGCCACGTAAGGAAATCCTCTGCATAAATATGAAGCGAGCGCAGGTACGCGATATCCGCGTCATCGAAGTGCATCCCCTCGAGGTGGTCCAGCACCTGCTCGAGCCCCGCGAAGATCGCGAAGCCCGCCCCATCCGGATTCTTCCGGTAGAACACATCGAAGGTCACCAGATCCTCCGCCCCCGGATCCTGAAAATACCCGTTCGCCATCGTCATCTCATAAAGATCCATCATCATGGAAATATTCCGCTGATCACTCTGATTCATTTTTCATCCTTTCTATGATGTTCCGTGATTACTCGTAGTTCCATTCTGCCCCGTTTTTTACTCATTTTTTGTCGTAAAGTGACCCGTTTTTTACTCATTTTTTGTCGTAAAGTGCCCCGTTTTGTATTTACTTCACGTTCACCTGG
>JAUNWX010000048.1:6497-12152 GCA_030540075.1 Lachnospiraceae bacterium | reverse complement strand
TTCTTGTATAGAGTAGCATAATCGTGCAGAATTGAATATTATTTTTTGGCAGACTCTGGTCTGTCTTATTGTGTTGGTTGAAAATAAAAAAAGAGCGATTGAAGATAGAAATATCTCCATCGCTCTTTATGTTTTGGGTGAACCTCTTAATTGCTCAATGTAAACTTAATGACATTGCCTCTGAGGTCGCTTTTTAACTTATTTTGTTAACTGACGTGCGACGTAAACACCACTTGCGGAGGCGTGTGACAGGGAGTGGGTGATACCACTGCTGTCACCGATGACGTAGAGTCCGTCGTGACGGGTCATGAGGTTTTCATCGACCTCGACCTCCATGTTGTAGAACTTGACCTCGACACCGTAGAGCAGGGTGTCGTCATTGGCGGTACCCGGTGCGACCTTGTCGAGCGCGTAGATCATCTCGATGATGCCGTCGAGGATACGCTTCGGGAGCACGAGGCTCAGATCACCGGCAGCTGCGTTCAGGGTCGGTACAGTGAAAGACTCCCGGATACGCTGCTCGGTACTCCGCTTACCACGGATGAGATCACCGAAGCGCTGCACGATGACACCGCCGCCGAGCATGTTGCTGAGACGCGCGATGCTCTCACCGTACTCGTTCGAATCCTTGAACGGCTCGGAGAAGTGCTTCGCCACGAGCAGGGCGAAGTTCGTGTTCTTCGTCTGCTTCGCGGGATCCTCATAGCTGTGGCCGTTTACGGTGACGATGCCGTTGGTGTTTTCATTGACCACGGCACCCTTCGGATTCATACAGAAGGTGCGGACGTTATCCTCGTACTTCTCGGTACGGTAGACGATCTTACTCTCGTAGAGCTCGTCAGTGAGGTCCGAGAAGATCTCCGCCGGCAGCTCGACACGTACGCCGAGGTCCACACGGTTCGAGTTCGTCGGGATATCGAGGTCCGCACAGACCTTCTCCATCCACTTACTGCCGCTTCGACCGGCTGAAATCACGCACTTCTTTCCTTCGAAGGAGCGCTCGCCGCTGTAGACCCGGTAACCCTTTTCGGTCTTCTCGACGGTGTCGATGCAGCAGTCGAAGAAGAAATCGACCTTGTCCTTCAGGTGATCATAGAGATGCTCAAGCACGACATAATTGATGTCGGTGCCAAGGTGACGGACGGATGCATCGAGGAGGTGGAGACCATGCTGCATGCAGATCTTCTTAAACTTCGTGCCGGCGGTCGAGTAGAGCTTCGTGCCCTCGCCACCGAACTTGAGGTTGATCTTATCGACATACTCCATCAGCTCGATTGCGGTCTTCTTGCCGATATACTCGTAGAGCGTGCCGCCGAAATCGTTCGTGATATTGTACTTTCCATCAGAGAAGGCTCCGGCACCACCGAAACCGCTCATGATCGAGCAGCAGTTACAGTGGATACAGGACTTGATCTTCTCGCCATCGATCGGGCACTTACGGCGGCTGAGCTCGTGGCCGTGCTCGAAAATCGCGATCTTCAGATCCGGACGGCGCTCGGTCAGCTCGTAGGCAGTGAAAATACCACCTGGGCCCGCACCGATAATTAAGACATCATACATACTCATAGGATTACCTCCAAAAATAAAAATCATTCATATATGCCGATTTTCAGGCTGCCACCTACGCCATCGAATCGCGCTGAAGACTTCCGAAAAAAGCATAAAAAAAGCTGACTATCGTGATGGTAGTCAAGCTGTTTGGCGCCTGGTAGAAACGTCTGCCCGTTTTGCAGACTATACCTGTATAAGTATAGCATAGTCTGTCAACTTGTAAAATCGGCTTTTCGTAGAATTCAGCGAATTCACCAGCCATTACCACGTCTCGACAAGTGCCAGGCCTTCCTGTATCTTCTGCTCGATCTCCGCGTCGATTTCTGCCTGCGAGATATAATCAAAGTTCTGCGCGGCGATGACATCCATCGGGCCGATGCCCCAGAGCCAGCTGAGTGCCCGGAGATGCGGTGTCGCCTGCTCGAGCGGGTCCCCTGTCGGAATGTTCATTCCGCGCGTCGTGATGTACAGAAGCTTTTCAGCCTTACAGTTACCGTAACAGGTCTTATCGTCGCTCTTAAAGGTGACATCAAAAACCGAACAGAGCTCCAGGAAGTTCTTCAGTGCGGCCGGATACGACATATCCCAGAACGGTGCCGCAATCACGATACGGTCCGCATCCCGGATCGATTCAGCCCATGCAAGCGAGTCTGCACTGTACTTCCCGCTGGTTCGCTCGCGGATCAGATCTTCCTGCACGATGGTCAGCGGCAGCCGGTTCAGCTCATAGCGCGTGATTTCATAGCGCTCAGACAGCTTCTCGATGAGCGGCTCTGCGATTCGGCGCGTTCTCGATTCTGCCCCTCGGATGCACGCATCCACATATACTAACGATTTCATCTCTGCTTCCTCCATGTATTCACTGTTTGTATGTCCATGCATACGAGCTTTGATTTTGACTATTCGTTCGTCAACGATTTTCCTTATATTTATAATACTCCGCGACGAGGCTGCGGTAGCCAAGTTCTTTCAGCTTTTCGTAGCTTATCCGGTAATTTCCTTTATAATGTCGTCCGCTGTAGAGATAGCGAAGATACTGCTGCATATACTCATCGATGACGCGAAAGCCTTCGCTTTTTGTTACGAAGGTGAAATACCATCGTTTCCAGCAGAACTCATTCTCCTCGCTCTCATCATAGAACATTTTGTTGAAGCGACGAAGAAAACGAGCGACGGTGTCTTCATATGACCATCCCTTCATACTCCGTTTTCGGTATAGGTAGTGGGCGTGTCGACGAATCTTTCGTTTCGTTTTCAGAATGGTACCGTTCGAAAGATCATAGTCTCCATCGATATAACTGAAACCGAGGTAATCCCAGGCTTCCCCCGGCGCTGTCAGCTGGAATTTTTCCGGATTAACCGTGAGCCCTGCTTCGGTCAGCTGGCGAAGCAGTTCTGTAAGTGCCGCTTTCCGCTCTTCTTCCGTATCTGTAAACAGGATGATGTCATCGGAATAACGAAAATACGGGATCCCACGCTGTGCGAAGTAGCCATCCAGCTCGGAGAGATAGACATTGGCCATAAAACCGGACAGCGGTGTGCCGGCCATCGCGCCATGGTTTTCGCGGATGACTTCATCCTTTAGAAGTACTTCTTTTCGGCCGAAAAACTGCAGCAGAAAATCACGCAGTGGCGGATCATCCTCGAAGAAGTCTGCGATTTTCGTGAGCAGGTGCGCATCCGGAATACTGTTGAAGTAATCATGGATATCGATCTTCACCGTAAACTTTTTCTGGATGTTCGGAACCTTATGGATATCATAGGCGGCATCCTTCACGCTCCGGTTCATACGGAACGCATAGCTGTTTGGATAGAACTTCTTGTCATACCGTGCCATGAGGTAGCAGAGAATCTGCAGAATCCTCTTCTCGTTGTCCGGCAGGATATAGACGACGCGTTTCCGGTTCGTCCCCTTCTTACTGATGTACGTTTTCTGTGGCAATGAAAGCGGAAAAGTGCCGAAATAAAGCGCGTCGGTAATCGGACGATACCTCTCTTCGTCGATAAAGCTGCGAAGTGCGTTCAGCTCCTTCTTCTTCGTGTGACGAGAAGCTTCTTTATACTGATAAAACGTTTCCCAAGTTTCTCGATCCCGGATTTCTTCTAATATACTCATACAGCAAAAGTGACGCACATCTGCATGTGCGTCATAGAAAAGAACGATGAATTAACATCGTTTACGATGGACCAGACGACACGTATTTCCGGCATCTGCAAACCACTAAAATCGAAATACGCTCCGTCCTCTGCAGAAACATAGATGTATTCTTTCCTTAAGTAAATGTTATCGAAGATATGCGCCATGGTCAAGGACAATAGTTGTGCTTCTAAATTTTATATTTTTTCTCACATAATAACGATTTATTTTTAGCTTACCTTTTGGCATACTGAAAAATATGTTATTTTTAACTCTTATGGAGGAAGGATCATTATGAATTTTTTAGAAGAGCGTATCGCAAAAGACGGTATCGTGAAAGAAGGGAATATCCTGAAGGTTGATAGATTCCTGAATCATCAGACCCCAAAAGAGGGATGCGTCGCCGCATCACTCTTTTCTTATAAACTGTTATAGGTTGCTCTCAGCGAATCAGCACGCCGTCTGATCCGAAGACGCGAACGCGTCCGTCGATGTACTTCGTGCCGGTCGTCATCACGCCGCGCGGGTTACCGCTGTTCGGGTCGAGGTAGTAGTATGCACCGTTGAGATTCAGCCATCCGGTCATCACGGATCCGAAGCTTCCATCATGATTCGGGTTAAGATAGTACCACTGGCCGTTTACATTGAGCCAGCCCGTCTGAAGGGCACCGAAGGTACCATCGTGGTTCGGATTCAGGTAGAACCAGCGACCGCCATCCTGCTGCCAGCCGGACAGGAGGCGTCCGTAGCTGCCGTCATGGGCCTGATTCAGAAGGAACCAGTGGCCGGTCGGATCCTGGATCCAGCCTGCCATCATCGCGCCGCTCTGCGGATTGCAATAGTACCAGTTGCTGCCGTCGTAGACCCAGCCGGTCATCATGCGACCGTTACTGAAGTAGTACCAGTAGTTGTTGATCACCTGCCAGCCGTTGCCGCCTGCGCTTCCACCGGTCGACGGGGAAGTGGTGCTGCCGGAGCCGCCGCTGCGCGCGAGTATATCGTACCAGGTCGAATAGTCGGTGAAGTACTCGTCGGTGTCGATGCCGGTGATGCCACCGGAGATGTAGACCCATTTACTCGGCGCGAGGTGCGGGTTCGAGCTCTTCGCATCCGCCGCCCGGATCGCGATGCCGCGGATATAAGCGGACTGCTTATACTTGTTACTGCCGGTGTACTGCTTGTTGTAGCTGCCGACCTGGATCGTGGAGCCGGTGACGCTGCCGCCCTTCGTCCGGTACTCGCCGTCCTGATCGACGTAGCTCACGACGAATTCGATCTTCGATGCGCCGTTTTTGTTAATGCTTACAGAGGTGTCCCGCCCGCTGGACTGCGACTTCGACTTGCTGCCCTTCACACTGTCAAAATCTGTTTCGAAGGACGGTGCCGCCAGGCGGACATACGGATAGGCCTTGAACTTGATGGTCAGCTCACTGTCGTCCCAGCCGCTCGTCGTTTTCTTCGCGATTTCCGTGATGCCGTTTCCGGTCACCTGGATGCTGTTTGCGTTCGGGAAGTAGTAGCCCCGGTCTGCGGTGAGGGTCAATGTATAGCTCACCGGGTTCTTACCTGAAGCGAGGGCCGTGTCGCTCGCCGATACGGTGCAGTCGTACACCTCATAGCCATACTGGGAGCTGATGTCGATCGCCGGCTCGTTGTAGCCGTCCGCGATGTTCGTGTCGCCGTCGATCGTAAAGGTGAAATTCACGGAGTTGATCGCCGTAGCTGCTAGTGCGGTAAATGAGGTCAATGCCGCGAAAACAACGGCCGAAGCGAAAAGCTTAAATGTACGGTGCTTCATAGGATGCTCCTTTCATCGTAAAGTGCAAAGGCAGTCGGCATAAGTAAGCGAGATGGCCTGCTGCGTGTCGGCTTCGCATCGAACCTGCAATTGCGAACGGTCTTGATATAAAAATATCTTCTTCTATCATTCATATTACAGAATTAAATTCTTAATATCAATATCGCGC
>JAUNWX010000048.1:0-6397 GCA_030540075.1 Lachnospiraceae bacterium | reverse complement strand
CACTGTCTCCGTCTCACTTTCATCCGGGCTTATGTTCTCCATGAAGGGTCCGTCCATAATGCTGTTTATAACAAAATGACGGTACAGGAAGAATCCTGCCACGATGACGATCACGATTCCGCCTGCTGCAATCACCAGCTTCTTCATATACTGCCTCCTTTCGATCCGAGGAATTCATTGTGAACTTTGCAAATAAACTATACTAAAGATAATTAAAGGCTCCCCAAACGTCCTTATCTCGTCCATTCAGTAAAGTTGAAAAAAAGCGCAGAGCATACGACTCTGCGCTTTCTGATGCACACTATGTGACCAGAAGCACTTCTGCTCTTGGTACTTTTACTATAACAGGATTCCGCATTTCTCTCAACGTGGATCTCCTATGGAAAATAGGGAAAGATGGCTCTTTATAGAATCCCCGTCACTGCGACAATTTCTCCTAAGTTGATCTCTATCTACAAATCAATGTAGCAATGCTATAGAGTAGTCCGATATGTGCCGGATAAAAGATGTAGAAAAAGTTTTTCATTCCCTTGCCACGTTATCGCTGCGGTCTGTTCCTGTCATCTCCAGCGCTTTCTCGATCATATCTGCTTTCGTGCTTCTGCCCATCAGCCGATAGTATCTGCACCACAAACGCGGCGACTGCATAGGGATGACTTCGCCATCCAGCATCAGCTGATCTGTGATCTGGTCTTTACAGAGCGTGCAATCATAGATCTCACCCTCGCGCACGATCGCGAATCCGGCCATGACATCTACATCGATCTCATCGATGACATATTCCATGAAACACTTCGTCTTGTACATGGAATTCGGTTCGTGGTCGGATGGACACAGCGTCCCCATTTCCGACAGAATCGTTTTGACGACGTCCACATCTTCGACAGATATCATCAAATCGATATCGTGAAACTCCGAAACGATCCCCTTAAAATAGAGCATCATCGACGCACCCAGGCACCACTCGACTTGTGCTTCATTTAACCGATGCGCGATTCTCTTTAATAATCTGATTTTCTCTTCTTTCCCTGTCCTCATGCCAATGTCTCCGCCAGCAGCACTCGGCGCTTTATCTCATAGTACCATCACCAGCGTACCTGCCCCAATCAGTACACAGCCTACAACGGCCTTCACCGAAACCTCTTCGTGCAGCAGTACAAACGCAAGTACCAGAGTGATCACCACGCTCAGCTTATCGATCGGCACCACCTTCGAGGCTTCTCCGATCTGCAGCGCACGATAGTAACAGAGCCACGACGCACCGGTCGCGAGTCCGGACAGAATCAGAAACAGCCAGCTCTTCCGACTGATCGATCCGATCCCACTCTGCGCATGCGTCAGAAACACCATACCCCATGCCATCGCAAGAACCACCATCGTCCGAATCGCCGTCGCAAGATTCGAGTTCACCCCTTCGATCCCGATCTTCGCAAGAATTGACGTCAGCGCCGCAAACACCGCAGACAGCAGAGCAAATACAAACCACATAACCGATGCCTCCATTCAAGTCATTCCTTTGCGCTTTCTGAAAGCGTATGTCCCTATCATACACCTTCGGCCAATGCCTTCAACTGAAAATCGTTATCACCCAGAGCGATCTGTTCCTGTCCTTACGCGAATGTCTCCGCCGGCAGTTCGTAAACTATCCGCTCCAGTTCCAGCAGTTTGATCTTTTTATCGAGCCCGCCGGCGTACCCTGTCATGCTGCCATCTGCGCCCACGATCCGATGGCATGGAATGATGATTGCGATGGGATTACGTCCGACCGCTCCTCCGACGGCCTGCGCCGACATCCTGGATAACCCTCGCTTCTCAGCTATTTTACGTGCGATCTCTCCGTAGCTTACCGTCTCACCATATGGAATCTCAAGAAGCATATCCCAGACAGACATCTGGAACGCCGATCCCTTCGGATGTAAAGGTGGCAGAAAATCCAGTTTCTGCCCACTGAAATACAGATCCAGCCAGCGCTTCCCCACAGACAGAATCTCCGTCTCCTGCTCTAAGCATCCAGCAGGCAGCCGATCGGCATCGTATTTTGCTCCTTCAAAGCATAGCACTGTCAGACCGATCTCATCAGCCGCCATCCGTATGCGCCCCAGCGGCGAATCATAGTATTGAACCGAAGTCATTTCTATTGCTACCTCATTTGTTGTGCCAATGTCTCCGCCAGCAATCCGTCACATCCATCCGCGATCTGCGCTGGGCAACTTAGTCCGGCTTTTTAATTGAGTTTATTTTCGTAATCCTGTAATTCATGAAAAATTCCATCGATGTAAACAGTATCATTTTCGATACGGTAAAGCATAAAGTAT
The DNA here is from genome assembly GCA_030540075.1 of Lachnospiraceae bacterium. GTDB lineage: Bacteria > Bacillota > Clostridia > Lachnospirales > Lachnospiraceae > Oribacterium. The sequence goes on along the minus strand of JAUNWX010000048.1, from coordinate 4,082 downwards.
CGGTGTGACAAGAAATTGATTCTTCGATAACCGGCTTCTCTTAAACGTGGATGATCACAAAGCTTCAGACTGCCGGCAACATATGTTAAGATTCGTTTTGTTTCTTCGAAATCGTCCAGTACATTTCCTGCAGCCTGCTCACTTTTCTTTTCAAACAACAGATATGTGATGAATCGATCAAGATCCTTCTCGGCTTCTCTCGTCAGGACAACCTTATAGTCCATACTTCGACCTCATGTCAGAAATCACAAGATCTGCATCCCTGAAATCTCCCTGCTCCCTGGAATTCTTTAATTTTCTCAGCAGTTCACTTTCTGTCATCGGAGCATATGGATTCGTTTCCAGCTGTCTTTTTATTTCAAAAGGAAAACCATTTGCTGCGACAGCCTGCGTCAGGAAAATTCGGATTGCGGTTGTCGTATCTGTGCCCAGATCCTTAAATAATGCATCAGATTTACTTTTTAACTCGTCTTCTACACGCACCTGAATTGTACTAGCCATATTTGGCACCTCCATTCATTTTTCTTCATCATAATGCCAAAACATTACAAATGCAATGAATTTGCATTAAAAGCAAAAAGCCGACAGACGGATTCCTTTCAGAACCCATCTGTCGACTTCTTATACCTATGCCAATGTCTCCGCCAGCAGTCCGTCACATCCCTCCGCTCTGCAATCAATATACAAACTGGAATTTTCTGCTCTACAACTTAGGATTTAGATTGTGGTAATTCCAGTAATGTAGATACCGTCAAGTATGGTTTCTCAATATCTCGTCCATGTGACAGATTGGCACGATTAACCCATATTTTATTCCAACCCATTTTATATGCTGGAACAATATCCCACCAATAGCCTTTTGCAATATGACAATGGTTCTTGCCTTTGAGATGAAATTTTTCTTCTGCCATCTGAAAAAATGAAAGTTTGGGCTTATAGCACATAGTTTCTTCTGCTACCAGTCGGCCATCGAACAGGTATTCAAGTTTTTCCATATGCCAATCCATCATTTGGTTTGTACTGTTGGACATAACAGCAAGTTCATACCCTTTTTGCTTTAGCTTGGTTAATGAAGGCAAAACATCGGGAAACGGTTGAAATTCCTTGTGGATTTCAATGACCGTATCATACTTTGCCGCAAAAATGTCTGAACTCATTTCCATATCACAGTATGATAGAACTTCCTTGAGTAGTTTTTTATACGGAATAAAATCCTCCCCATACATCAGCCTGTCTTCATAACTTGAAAAAATAGATATAGCTTTTTGACCGGATAGTTCATGTTCCACCGCCAGTTTTCCAATATAGTTATATAGAGGCGATGTGTTCAACAAGGTTCCATAGCAATCAAATGTCAATATCTTGTTCATTTTGTACTCCGCAAATTCCGATTTTTCGATACCTTACCATTCTGTTGTCCTCATGCTTTTTTATCGTACCAGCGTATTTTGTAAGTGTTCCTGCCATATCATTACATATTCCTTTTCGCCTGTAGCTTCATCCACACCCTCGGACAGGATTACAAAACCTTCCCGCAGATAAAAACGAATCGCACGCGTATTCTTCTGATAGACTTTCAGCTGTAACGTCGTTCGAATCCCCTTTATATGATTCAGCAGACGGGCACCTATACCGGAGGACTGGCATTCCGAAGCGACGAAAAGCCCTTCGACATAGTCACCACTGAGGCCTGCAAATCCCTGAATGCTGTTGTCATTTTCATAGACATATACCTCTGCCTGTGGCAGAATCGCCTTCACCATATCGAAGTTCTGCCTCCAGTAGCCCGCCGGTATAAAATCGTGCGCTTTCCGATTGCACACCAGCCAGATCTCCGCGACACGATCGATATCTCGTTTCTGTAAAACTCTAATCATGCGTCTTGTTTCCCAGTATCTTTTGCCAATGTCTCCGCCAGCAGTCCGTCACATCCTTCCGCTCTAGCGCCGCCCGCATCGAAAGCTTTAGCGCGTATCACAGCTTTGCCGTCTCTATACTCGTATCCGAAAGTAATCGAGATATGCTTTATATCGGTCCTGTGCCGTCAGGCAGGTATCCGTCAGATATCCCTTTTCACGATCCCACTCCTGTAAACCGCGGTAATAATACATCTTCAGATCGTCCTCGATGATAAATGGCACGATATTATATTTCAGACACTCCTTAAACATAATCAGACGACCGATCCGGCCATTTCCATCCTGAAATGGATGTATCCGCTCGAAACGCACATGAAAGTCCAGAATATCCTCCAGTGTTTTCGCATCTTTCGCATTGTATTCCGTCAGCAACGACTTCATCCGATCCGACACATCTTCCGGCAGCGCCGTCTCGCGACCTCCTACTTCATTAGGCTTTTTCTTATATGCGCCGACCGCAAACCAGCTCTGTCTTGAATCGCTGGTGCCGTTTTTCAGAACCAGATGCAGCTCCTTTATCAGATTTTCTGATAAGCTGCCGTTCGCACGATCGATGATGATATCGATACAACGGAAATGATTTGCCGTCTCGACGACATCATCTACGTTCAGGGCACCCTGTTCCATACCGATCGTATTGGTCTCGAAGATGTAGCGTGTCTGATCGTGTGTCAGCCGGCTGCCCTCGATGTGATTCGAATTATATGTGAGCTCGATCTGCGTCTTATGATAGATTCCACCCGGATATCTGCTTTCCTTCTCTGCCTTCAGGATATCCAGCAGCGTGCGTGGTTCCTCTGATCGCTTATTCGAACGCTCCGGCTTCTCCGCATCATCGGGAATATTCCAGCTTTTACCTGTCTGGAAAGCCCCTTCTACACGCCCCTGCGCACAGTAGTTACGCACACTGCGCTCGGACAGTTCCCACCTTTTCGCTGTCTCCAGAACGGAACTGTAGTGCATAAGCTTACCTCCTGATATCCAAACCATCGAATGAATGTTTGCACATATCATAACGCAAAACCGGCAAAATTACCACAACTATTTTTACCTGCATCAATCAATATTGCCGAACAAGGTTAGAATTTACATATAGAAAGAAGCCGACAGACGGATTCGTTACATCAGAACCCATCTGTCGACTTCTTATACCTATGCCAATGTCTCCGCCAGCAGTCCGTCACATCCCTCCGCTCTGCAATCCATATACTAACTGGAAGTTATCGATGCGGTGCATTCGTATTTCGCTTCGCTTCATACTCATGTCGCGCTGTCGCGCTATGCGTCTGAGCTCATACATGTGCTATTGCGAGCAAGCTCTCATGCACATGTATAAGCCATCCGCGCACCGCTTGTAGAAACGCGCAAACTGGAAATTTACATTTACAACATGATCCAATATCTTTGTATTAGCTTACCCTCTTTTAAAACTTCGTTTTCCAATACTCCGCCATTATTGATAATTGATTTGACAGAACCAATGTTGTCTTTATCACAAACCAATAAAACTTTATCCATACCAAGTTTCTTGCATTCTTCTAAAGCCAAGCTGATCATTTTGGTTGCATAACCTTTTCTTCTTTCGCTTGGTCTTATACCATCTCCAATATGACCACCATATTTCAATAAATATTCGTTTAAGTAATGTCTGATATTAACAGCACCAACCATGGTATCCCTGTCTTCATCTAAGCAAAAGAAAGTAGAATCAGGAACAAGTCCATCGTCCGTAGTTGATATTTCTAAATTATTTAGATAATATTCAAAATCATCATAATCATTTTTAAATATAGCCCATGGCGAAGTATTTGCGTTATGGGTATCGTTATACGATTTCCACTCTTTAATCATTTCAATAATTTGATTTTTGTATTGCAAACTGCCTTTCATTAATTTTAATGCCATGATTTTATTCCTCATATGTTAAGATTCGTTTTGTTTCTTCGAAATCGTCCAGTACATTTTCTGCGGCCTGCTCCCTGGAATTCTTTAATTTTCTCAGCAGTTCACTTTCTGTCATCGGAGCATAGGGATTTGTTTCCAGCGCATATTCATAAAACACGAACTCCGTCTCTCCTGTACTATCATAGTACTCCTGTGCTGTTCCGCAATTAACAAAGCCGTATTTTTCATACAATTTCTGCGCAGGCACATTCGTTCCGA
>JAUNWX010000069.1 GCA_030540075.1 Lachnospiraceae bacterium | reverse complement strand
GCTGGCAGCTTCGCTTTCCTCTGCGGCGCGGCTCGCGTCGACGGCAGCCTGGGCGGCGGCGCGGCTGGCAGCTTCGCTTTCCTCTGCGGCGCGGCTCGCGTCGACGGCAGCCTGGGCGTCGGCGGCACGCTTCGCCTGGATCTGCTGATCCTCCTGTGCGGCCTGCTCGTCACTTAAATAGGCGCTCCAGTCGTACTCATTGCTGGCGTTCCAGATGATCCACTCGTCGTAGCCGGCGTCGTAGACGGCCTGAATCTGCTGGCGGATCTCCGCAGCACCGTAGCGCTTGAAGTTCTTCAGCCAGCTGGCGGTGAAGCCCTGCAGCCACGGGCGCACGATCGCCTGATGCACGCCTTCGGTATAGTCGAGGGCGAGGTCCTTTCTGGAGGCATTGCACGCGCCGAGAATGGCCTTATATGGTTCGAGATCCGGGACCTCGAGACCGAAATTTCCGTTTCCATAGTGGGATGGGTAGATCATCGGACACATGTAATCGACCGCACCGGCCATCACCGGGTAGTCCTGTCCGACAGAGACGGTATCGACGTAGGAACCGATGATGGTTCCGAAGACGTCGGTAGACATAAATACATTTTTCGCTGCAAGGCGATCGGAGGCGAAGCGGACGAACTCGGTGATGATGTCCGTCTTATCCATGCCCTGGGTTTCTTCCTCCGTGTAGACGACGTCGTTCATGCCGCGTTCGGTACAGAAGCGGACGTAGTCGAACTGAATCTCGTCGAAGCCGGCGTCGGCGCACTGCTCGGCGACCTGGACCTTATATTCCCAGGCGTCGCGGTTATACGGGTCGACCCAGGCCATGCCGGAATTATCCGTGAATACGCTGCCGTCGGCCTTGTGGTTCATCCACTCCGGTTTCACGGTTGCGAGGTAGGGGTCACGGAAGGTGACGATGCGGGCGATGGTGTAGATGCCATGCTCCTTCAGCGTCTTCATCAGGGACGGGAGGTCCGGGATGGTGTCTTCGGCGGAGCCGATCTCGTCGATCAGCGGGGAGGACATCCGGTACTCGATGCGGCCTTTGTCGCCGAGGATGTCGATCACGACGGCGTTCAGCTCGGTCTGGTCGATATGCCCGATGATGTCCTGCATGCGCGAGGAACCGGCAGTGACTGCCGTAAGGTAGATTCCCTTGACGCGCGTTGCTGTTTTCTGTGGAAGCTTCTTCGTCCAGACGGCCGCTTCAGCTGCGGCGAGACTTTCCGCCTCTTTCATACTCTCCTTCTGTGCCAGGGATTCGGCGAATCGAGACTCCTCTTCGGATTCGGATTCGTATTCCCGGAGCTCGTCGGATTTATTCACGTTATAGACCAGCGGGTTCTGCCGCTGACATCCGAGGAGCAGGACGCAAAGGATGAGCAGGATGCTACTTAGCTTTTTCATATAAAACCTCAACGTTTCGCTCAAACTTTTGGGTTATTATACCACTTTCTCGGAAAACGGCAAATTTTTAGGGCTTCCGGCGACGGCGTAAGTTTACTGTAGGATTTGATTGTGTGAGAACCACCAATGATGCGG
>JAUNWX010000047.1:7781-12485 GCA_030540075.1 Lachnospiraceae bacterium | reverse complement strand
TCTCCCGAAGCCGGGACTCACTCTTCTCCGAATGCTCGATGAGATAGAGGCAGCGCTCCTTGCAGCGATTCACGAGCTTCGCCCGCTCACTCAGCTGATCCGGATCGAGCACATAACGCTCCCCGCTGCCATGCTCTCTCTGAAAATCTTCCAGACTTTTCAATTATACTTCATCCTGTTCTTCCGTATCTGCATCTGGCAGCTGCTGCGCAGCCGCCGCCTCGGCCTCGGCGAACTCGTCCTTCGGCAGTCCGTACTTCTCACGTACGAGGCCCTCGATCTCGGCCATGATCGCTGGATTCTGGCGGAGGTACTCCTTCGCGTTCTCGCGGCCCTGTCCGATCTTCTCGCCGTTATAGGCGAACCATGCACCGGACTTCTCGACGATGTTCTCATTGACCGCAAGATCCAGGACGTCACCGGCCTTCGAGATACCCTCGCCGAACATAACATCGAACTCTGCCTGCTTAAACGGCGGGGCGATCTTGTTCTTTACCACCTTTACACGTACACGGTTGCCGGCGGCATCCCCGTTCTGTTTCAGGGTCTCCACCCGACGGATATCCAGTCGTACGGAGGCGTAGAACTTCAGTGCCCGTCCACCGGTCGTCGTCTCCGGGCTTCCAAACATCACGCCGACCTTCTCACGCAGCTGGTTGATGAAGATCAGGATACAGTTCGACTTCGCGATGACCGCCGTCAGCTTACGAAGCGCCTGCGACATGAGTCGAGCCTGCAGACCGACGTGGCTGTCGCCCATCTCACCATCGATCTCCGCCTTCGGAACGAGGGCTGCGACCGAGTCGATGACCAGGATGTCGATCGCGCCGGAGCGCACCATCGTCTCGGCGATCTCCAGTGCCTGCTCACCGGAATCCGGCTGGGAAATATAGAGATTATCGATATCAACGCCGATGTTCTGCGCGTACTTCGGATCCAGTGCATGCTCTGCATCAACGAAGCCCGCGATCCCGCCACGCTTCTGTACCTCGGCCACGGCATGGAGCGCGAGCGTCGTCTTACCAGAGGACTCCGGTCCATAGATTTCGATGATTCTTCCCTTCGGGTAGCCTCCGGCACCGAGCGCGATATCCAGGGAAAGGGATCCGGTCGGTACGGTTTCGATATTTAGATTTGCGGCGGACTCACCGAGCTTCATGATTGAGCCCTTACCAAAATTCTTTTCGATCTGTGTGAGTGCCACATCCAGGGCCTTCAGCTTCTGCTCATGATCCTGATTATAGTCAACCGGTGCCTTACTGGTCTTCGCTGCCATGTCTATCCTCCATAAAAACGTATGTTCTTTTAATTTACCATTTTAAGCTTAAATTTCGTCACTGTCAAGGAGTATACGCTTTCCTTTTACTTTGCACGAAGTATAGCATAGTGTTTATTCTTTGAATATAGTCGTTATGCAGACCATAGTCTGTCTGCGGACCAGAGTTCTAGTCTGCGGACAGACTAGAAAAAACGATGCACAAAACCCGCACAGGAGACGCTTTTTCAAGCTTTCCGACATCCCGTATCCTAGCACACGGGGCGCGCATAATTTTGCACATCGTTCATTAAAAAATTTATTACAGTCAAGACTGGAACCCGGTGTCTCTTCCGAAGGTGCATCGGGAACCACCATACCACGATGAAAGCGAAGGGCTCACAGGATGCCCTGCAGTGCGTTCTGGTAGTTCAGCACCGCCGCAGAGGCGTTGATGGCGGACATGTTCGCCTGCATCTTCGATGCGATATACTGCATCGATGCGGCCTTATAATCCGTGAGGCTCATCATACCGGCCGCCAGCATACGCTCCGCCGAGTCCTTCTGACGGTCCGCGATCCGGAAGCCGAGCTGCGCCGACTCCGCAGTCGTCCCCGCCTGCACAGCCGCGTTATAGAGCTCCGTCATCGTGATGTTCAGGTCCTGCTCCGCTGATCTCCGCTGGATATCCGTCGCGGTATAGCCGGTGATGTTCTTATCGACCGTACCCATCGCACTGCCATAGGCCACATTATGAAGCCGTGCCTCGGCGATGTCCGCTTCGAGATTCCGGCCGGCCATATAGGAAGCATCATACGCCGGAAGCTTCCCGATCGTCACCTTCGCAGTATCCGCTGCATTCCAACCGAGGGTCAGCGCGATGGCATCCTTCACGGAACGAAGCTTCTCCTCCGTATCGGACAGGCTCAGCTTCGCGCCATCGAGATTCATCTTCGCCTGCTGTACCTCGAGCGCCGTCGCCGAGCCGAGGGCCTGCTGCCGCACCGTACGCTCATACATCCCCTCGTACATCTCCACCTGATCCTGATACATCTCCCGCAGCTCCACGAGACTCTGGTAGCCCACGAAAGCACTGTTCATACCGGATATCAGGGCCACCTTCGTCGGATGCAGCCCCTGCTTCATCTTCGTCACGAGGGTCGAAATACCACTTTCCATACTGTTCTTTATATAGGCCGGAGCGTCTTTTCCGGAAGCACCGCTGGCCGAACCGATGGCATATTCCATCCCTTTGATCTGAGCAAGATACGCCTGCTTCTCCTCCTCGCTCGTGCTGTTCTTCGCCTTCTCCCGGAGATCCGAGATGATATCTCTCAGATTACTGATCGTGCTCGACAGCGCATCCGTCATCTGCACCATGGCACCCGCCTGCCCATCGATCATCGCCGCTTGTGTCCGCCCGATGATGCTCCGGTACTCCACGAGATCCGGGATTTCGCTGTACTCGATGGTATCATCCATGAGCGCCGCCCAGCTGGCGTCATCCATCCCGTCCGGCCGTCCCGAAGCGTCCTGCCCGGTCAGCGTGTGGCTCTCGCCGTAGAGCGGGTGGCTGATGGTCGTCGTCGCGGCTAATGCAGGCGATCCGCAGCCGTAGGCACCAAGTGTCAGGATCAGCAGCGCGGTCATGTATTTTCTTTTCTTCATCTTCACTCTCCTGTTCAACTGATCGAATCAGGACCATGTCCGACATACATTGCGTACTGCATGGACACGCGCATCGACACTGCGCCTGTGTTACCCCAATCCAACCAGCTACATGCTTATACCTTGCGTCAGGATGCGCTGCTGCCCGCGAGGCCGTCGCGTCCCGCAAGATACGTGAAGTACGCACTCTGAAGCGCATAGCGATCGAGCTTCACGGTATACTCCGCCACCGACGCACTGTACTGCGCATCCTCGAGATCACGTGCACTGGCCGCGCCTGCTGCGTAGCTCCGGGTCACACGTCCGAGCGTCGTCTGCATATTCTGCAGATTCAGCTCCGCCTTTCGAAGCTCATTCTGTGCACTCAGGACGGCGTTGTAACGTGCCATCATGTTCGACTGCACCTGATTCTCGTCATTCGTCACGGTGATCTGCGTCGTGTTCTTCGTGCCGTCGCTCTCGGCGAGCGCAAGCTTCCGCTGATCGATCTGCAGCTGGTAGTTATTCTGAAGCGCCGTCTGCGTATCCTGCGCGAGGTTGATCGCCGCGATCATCTCGTCTGTCACCTCCGGCACCGCACAGATCTGCGGTGTCGCGTCATAGTTCCAGCCGAGGTTTACGAGCACGGTCTGTCGTGCCTTCGTAGCCGCTGCGGTCGCGGACTGCAGCGCCGCCTCGGCATCCTTCGCCGTCTTCTGTGCCGTCAGCACATCGAGCTCCGTACCGGTGCCCGCCTGCAGCTTCCGCTGGGCGGCGCCGATCTTCGTCTCATTATACTCCGCGGTCAGCTGATCAAGCTCCTTTGTAAGCTCTGAGGTATAGATTGCGATGATCTGCTGCTTGATGGCCTCCGTCATGTTGCGCTCACTCTTCTGGTTCGTGAGCTCCACGATCTGACGATCCGAATTCGTAATCGTCGTTTCGATGCCCGCGAGTGAGGTACTCCGGGTCATCTCTGCCGACGCATCCGAGATATCTCCATTTCCAAGCGAATTCGAATACGTATCCTCGATGGCATCGAGTACATCATCGTAGTCGAGGTCATAGGTGCCGCTGTTTTCATTGTTCCGGTAGTTCAGCCACATCGCTGACACCGTCGGATTGTACTCATGCACGAGGTCCTGCAGTTCCTCCCAGCTGATCACATTATCGCGCAGCGTCGCCCACTGCTCCGCCGTCCGCTCCCGTTCATAGGAGGTCTGGGCCGGTGCATAGTCCACCGTCGCGGCGAGCACCTGTCCGGACATCGCCATGCAGAGCGCCAGCGTCAGGGCGGTCATCTGCTTTCTGCTTTTCTTCATTGAACTCTCCTTTTCGACGGGCCGCCACATCACCGCGGTCCGCCGCCTGTCTCTGCCAATGCAGGCACCATTCATGCCGTGCCTCCGTGGCTATTTTATCACAAGTTAGCTTGCGCTAACAGTCTTTAATCCGGAAATCCATCCGTCATATCCGAATCGTCCACCGGCGTCGGGTCGTCATCCGGGGTACCGAAACGCTCCCACTCGGAGGCCGCCTTCTGCTGATAATACTCTGCCGGATTGCGGCCATCCATATAGCCGGCCTCCGGAACGTCCTGCTCGACGTTCTTCTTCCGCTTATCCATGATCGCATAGTAGGTCGGCAGCATCAGAAGGGCGAGGATGGTCGATGCGGTGAGGCCACCGACGTCGACGAGGGCGAGGCCCTGCATCATCTGTCCGTTGTCGCCGATACCCATCGCCAGCGGCACCATGGAGATGACGGTCGTGAGGGTCGTCATCAGGATCGGACGAAGTCGG
>JAUNWX010000047.1:0-7681 GCA_030540075.1 Lachnospiraceae bacterium | reverse complement strand
CGGCACCATGGAGATGACGGTCGTGAGGGTCGTCATCAGGATCGGACGAAGTCGGGTCGCACCGGCTTCGATCAGGGCACGCTGGAGTGGCATCGCCATACGATACTGGTTCACGGTATCGACATAGAGAATACCATTATTTACGACGGTACCGATGAGCATCAGGAAGCCGAGGAGCGACGGCATGGAGATCGTCGCATCCACGATCCACAGCAGGAAGAAGGAACCGATCAGCGCAAACGGAAGGGTCGTCATGACCATGAACGAGAAGCGCATGGACTCAAACTGTGCCGCCATGACAACCCAGATGAGGAAGATCGCGATGACGATGGCCGTGCCCAGCGAGCTGAACTCCTCCATCATCATTTTTGTGCTGGAACTCTCCTGGTAGCCGATACCGTTTGTCAGGTACTTCGCGATGACCTCCTGATCGATGATCTTCGAGGTCTTCTTATCTGCGAGCTCCGTGTAATCCGCCGTGATGGTCAGCTGATACTTACGATCATCCCGTACGATGGTCGCCGGCGAATCCTCGAAGCGGATATCGCAGAGATCCTTCAGCTGCACCTGAGCGCCGGTCGGCGTACTCAGGAAGATATCCTCTACCTTCTGAAGATTATCATACTCATCCTTCGGATACTCGACCTTGACATCCACATCCTCATCGTCGACCTGCATGGTCATCGCCTTCGTACCGGACAGCATGCTGTAGAGCTGCTGACCGACCTGTACCGGGGTGAGACCCTCGGCCGCCGCCTTGATCGGATCGACATGGAACTTGATGAGCGGTGCCGCATTTTCGAGGGAGGAGTGGACCGCCGTGACGTCCTTCCGTTGACGAAGCTCGTCCACGATCTGATCGGACGCCGCCTTCAGCTTATCATAGTTCGTCGAGGTGATGATCGTCGAATAGGTATCGTTATCGACGGACATCGTCGACATCATACTGTAGGACTCGACGGTGATGACGGCATCCTTCGTGCCATCGAGGGCCTTTCGCCACTCGTTCGCCTTTTCCTTCGTCGACATGCTGCGGTCCTTTTTCAGGTATGCCGTGACACTGTTGCCACCGCTGCTCATCATGGACATCATGCCTGAGCTGCCGGCACTTACCATATAGTCCTCGGTATCCGGATCCGCGGCCACCATGGCCTCGATGTTCTGAAGGATCTTATCCACTTCCTCGATCTTGAGACCCGGCTTCGTCGAAACCGTGATATTGACCTGGCCCTGATCGGTCTGCGGCATCATCTCCATACGGATCTGCGATGCCAGAACGAAGGACAGGATCAGAAGGCCGACGGTCGAGAGAAGCACCATCTTCTTATGACGGAGCAGCTTCTCCATGATGCGGCGGTACGCAGACTGCATGGAACGAACGGCCTTATAGGCCGGGGCCTTCGTGTTCTCCTTCGGCTTATAGAAGACGAAGCAGAGCGGCACGATGGAGACCGCCGAAATCAGCGAGGCGATCATACAGAAGACGATGGTGAAGCCGAGTGGTGCGAAGAACTGTCCGGACAGGCCCTTCATGAAGCCGAGCGGCAGGAAGACGACGCAGGTCGTGACGGTGGAGCCGAGCACGGACTCACCGACGGTCTTTACGGACTCAACGGCGGCACTGCGGCGTGTCTTCGTGCCGATCGCCACATACTTATCCATCGCACGGAAGCAGGCCTCCAGGACGACAATGGAGTTATCGACCATCATGCCGACGCCGAGTACCAGCGCAGACATCGTAATCATATTGAGGGAGTAGCCCATCGCCCACATCGCGATGAGGGCCGTCAGAATCGAAATCGGGATGGAGGTACCGACGATGAGGGATGCCTTCCAGTCACCGAAGAAGATGAAGATGATGATCATCGAGATGATGACCGCGGCGATCATGGTCTGGAATACCGAGGAGAGCGAGCTCTTGATCATATCGGCTTCGTCCTGTACGACGATGATATCGAGGTTCTCATCCTTCGCCTTGAGCTCGTTTACTTCTTCCATGACCTCCTTCGACATGGATACCGCCGAGGAGTCCTGGGTCTTCGTGATGCTCAGCATCATCGTATCGTTCCCATCGTAACGACCGATGGCCGACTTATCCTCCAGTGCGAGCTGCACGAGGGCGATGTCCTTCAGGTAGATCGTACTGCCGTTTCCGGTGACGATCGGGATATTCTGAAGCGACTGTACATCCGGGTAGCTGACCGAGGTGGTGACGGAAAGATCCTGACTGCCGACGCTGGTCGTACCGGCCGGATAGCTGAAATCCGCGGCACTGACGAGCTGCGCCACCGTCGACATGGAAAGGTGATACTGCTGCAGCTTCTCCGGGATCAGCTGGATCTGAACGTACTGCTTCTGTCCGCCGGTCGTATCCACCGACGCCACCGTGCTCAGCTTACTGAACTCCGGCGCGATGTCATTCTCGACGTAGTTGTACATATTTTCCTGCGTCGGATTCTGTACCGTGAGGTACATGGACGGCTGCCCGTTCATGCTCATCTCGATAAAGGTCGGATCGTTCGCGCCATCCGGAAGCTTCGACTTGATGGCATCCATTTTTTTCTTCAGCGCGTCGTAGGCTTCATCCATATCTGTACCATACTCGTACTGGATGATGGTCATGCCATAGTTTTCCGACGAACGGGAGGTGACCTCCTTCACATCCGACAGGACGGATACGCCGTCCTCGATTGGCTTCGTGATCAGCTTATCCACATCCTCCGGTGATGCGCCCGCGTAGGTCGTGGTGACGATCATCATCGGCATATCGATATCGGACATAAGCTCCATCTTCTGATTCGTGATGGACATGAATCCGAAAAAGATCAGACTGACGACCACGAGGAAGGTGGTAACCGGTCTTTTCAGGACAAATTCGGTTATTTTATGCATAGTATTCTCTCCTCAGGTTCAGTTTGCTGCACTGGTCTCGGTCGTCTCTGTATCCGTGGATGTGTCCCCGGTCGTCTGGCTGTTCGCATCCGCGATGCGGACCTCAGCACCATCATAGATGTCATCGGTCCAGCTGTTCACGATCTGTTCCGTGCCATCGAGGCCATCCGTCACTTCATAATACTGATCATCGGAGATGCCGGTGGTGATGAAGACACGCTTCACGACACCATTTTCATAGGTATACACGTATGGATTTCCACCGGAATAGTACACGGCGTCCACCGGCACGAGAAGGGTATGGTCCGCCTTCGCGGCCACCAGCGAAAGCTTCGTGCTGCTGCCGTCAGAAAGGGCATCGGCACCGGAAAGGGTCGCCTCCACCGGGAAGAGTCCTGACTGCGGATCCACGAGCTTCGTCAGCTTCGTGACTGTACCACTGTAGCTGCTGCCGTTCTTTTCCACCGTCACGGTCTGGCCCAGCGTCAGGTTCTGAAGGACCTCCTCCGTCACGTTAAACTTGACGACCTTCGCGCCGGTACCGGTGATGACGCAGAGCTGGGAAGACTGGGACACCATACCGTGCAAAGTCATGTTCTGATTCTGTACAACGCCGGCCGCCGGTGCGGTCACCGTGGCAAACTCCACCTGGGTCTCATAGTTCAGCTTCGCGCTCGCCGCCTGGGCCTTCGCGGCATCCACCTGGGAAGCCGCTGCCTTCGCGGAGTTCGCGGTCTGATTATAGCTCTGTACGGAGATATCGCCGGACTCGTAGAGCGGTGTCATACGATTCACCGCATCCTGCGCCGTCGCTGCCTGCTGCGAAGCCGCCTGAACGGAAGCATTGGCTGCCTCCATCTGCGACTTCGCGGCATCGATCTGCTTCTGGTTATCGATCTTCGCGATCGGCGCGCCTGCCTCGACGGACTGACCGTTCTGTACATAGATCTCGACCAGCTCACCGGCCACCTTCGGGGTGATATAGTAGGTGTCGGACGGCTGAACCGTGCCCATAAGCGAGGTCGTCTGCTCGATGCTTCCCTCGGTCGCCGTGGTCAGCGTCACCGCCGGCAGTCCCTTCGTCTGAATCTCCTCCTGTGGCTTCATCATACGCGTCGCCACGAGGCCTGCAAAGCCGAGCACGACGACGGCACCGATGGCAATTTTTATCTGTTTCTTCATATATATTCTCCTGTTTTTCTGATTTTGTACTTTTCCCGTTATATCTTCCGACCTTTACTGCACGAGGTCAATGTCGTCGGCCTGAACGCATGTGGCTTACGCGCCTGCGTTTCCTTCGCCGGCAGGCTCCTCTTCCGTACGGAACTGCGGATCCGCGCCTTCCCTGAGAACCGCGATTTCCATCTCAAAGTTCTGGAGGATACGTTCGTGATGCTCCTTCGCATGTCCGATGAGCGCCATGAGGGTCATCATCGCGATGGCCATACCGAGTCGGATGATGGCAGAGAACTGCCCCGGCCGGTCAACGTGGCGGAAGCAGCCCGGATCGACCTGTTTTCGAAACCACTCCGTCTTCGCGATCTCCGCATGATCCATCTTTCCACTTTCCGAAAATGCGATGACGCGCTGCATCATCCCGCTCTGCGTCATGATGTTGATGTCTTCCTGGATGGTGCCGTCGTCAATGAGCTTTTCGATGCTGAAGACCCATTCATGAAGCGCTTCCCAGTAGTTTCCCTGCTTCCGAAGCAGAATCTCCCGGAAGTACTGTTCATTCTTCATCCCCTCGTCACGGAATACATAGTGGAGAAGATCCATCTTATCCTCGAAGTAGGTATAGAAGCTGCCGCGGGAGATCCCGGCTTCCCTGATAATCTGATTGATCGAGGCATCCTCAAACGGGACCCTCGCAAATTCATGCCTTGCTGCCTGTAATATTCTGTCCTTTTTGTCCTGGGAAAGCTTAAGAAATCTTTCCGTCGCCATAGATTCTCCTCTCCTTTACGGCACCTCGAACGCTCCGCAGCTCGCCGCTTCACGTCTGTGCCGGTATCGTTTTATCAAACAGGTGACATATCGTCACTAAAAGTGACACTCTGTCACTCATGTCAGAGAGTATACTCATCCACTTTTCTTTTGTCAATTCAACAGTTTCACAGAAAACGTCGAAAAACCGCTGTTTTCCGCATCCACCGCCAAATTTAATAATTTGTTTAGAAATCAGTGAGCTCGGGCCCGGAGGAGTGCTTGCTTTACGTAACGGAATGCCCTAAAATAAGAGTAATGTATACAAAGGCCAAAATACAAAGTGAGGAAACAGGGAGTTATGAATCACATCAAGCTTCAGGCGTATGGAAAAATCAATCTGTCGCTCGACGTGCTGCGGCAGCGCCCGAACGGTTATCATGATGTCCGCATGATCATGCAGACCGTGAAGCTCCATGACAACATCGATATGGAGCGAACCGACACACCCGGTATCGTGTTGAAAACCAATCTGCCGTTTCTGCCGGTCAATGAGAACAATCTCATGTACCGGGCAGCGAAGATGCTGATGGATGAGTTTTCGATCGAAGGTGGCGTGAAGATGCATCTTCGAAAGGTCATCCCGGTGGCCGCCGGTATGGCGGGCGGTTCTGCGGATGCGGCGGCGGTGCTGTATGGTATGAACCGTCTGTTTGATCTCCGGCTCAGCCTGGATGAACTGAAGAAGCGCGGCGTACAGCTCGGGGCGGATATCCCGTTCTGTCTCATGCGCGGGACGGCTCTTTCCGAGGGTATCGGGGAAATCCTGACCCCGCTTCCGGCACTGCCGGCCTGCTCGATCGTGCTTGCAAAGCCGGCGATCTCCGTATCGACGAAGGCGGTCTATGAGAACCTGCATGTAAACACGCTCCCGGCGGAGGTGCATCCAGATGTCGACCAGGTGATCGAAGCTCTGAAGGCGCAGGATGTACGCGCGGTCGCCGGACAGATGGGCAATATCCTTGAAACCGTCACCAGCCGGCAGCATCCGGAAATCGAATCCATCAAAGAGCGTATGATGGAGCTCGGCGCACTGAATGCCATAATGTCCGGCTCCGGCCCGACGGTGTTCGGCCTCTTCGATGATCCTGAAAAGGCACAGGCCTGCTATCAGGCACTGCTTTCCGCGAAGGGAAGCGGTCTCGCGAAACAGGTATACCTCACCGAACCATGGCAGCAGCCATCCAGAAGCGCATCGGGCCGTCGGGCTCGTCAGTGAACGACTTTCTTCGGAGGACAAGTACAGTGATGAATGATTTTACAGTTAATATGAATGAATATCTTCCTTTACGGGATCTCGTGTTCAACACACTCCGTCAGGCGATTCTGAAAGGCGAGCTGAAGCCGGGCGAGCGTCTCATGGAGATCCAGCTCGCCGAGAAGCTCGGTGTTTCCCGTACCCCGATCCGTGAGGCGATCCGAAAGCTGGAGCTGGAAGGTCTCGTACTGATGATTCCGCGTCGTGGTGCCGAGGTCGCGAAGATCTCCCACAAGAATCTGCAGGATACCCTCGAGGTGCGTGGTGCCCTGGAGGAGCTGGCAACGGACCTCGCCTGTCAGCGGATCTCGGACGAAGAGCTTCGTGAGCTGAGTGCGGCCGAGGATCATTTTCAGAAGGTCGTGAAAAACGGCGGCACAGAAATCGAAATCGCCGAGGCGGATGAAGCCTACCATGACATCATCTATAAGGCTTCCGGAAACGAGAAGCTCGTCCAGATGATCAATAATCTCCGGGAGCAGATGTACCGCTATCGTCTCGAGTACATCAAGGATGAGGCAAAACGTGGCATCCTCGTACACGAGCATGAAGAGATCCTGCAGGCGATCCGGATCCGTGATCTCATCCGTGCGAAGACACTGATGAAGGAGCACATCGATAATCAGGAGATGACCGTTTCACAGAACCTCGTTGATGAAGAGGTGGAAGCCGCTTCGGAGACCGGGAAGAAATCAAGAAAGCGTTAAAAAAGGCGACCGCCGCGGCGGTCGTCTTTTTATTTACGGCTGTCATGGCAGGTGAAGTAGATCACCTGGTGGTCGCGTGCGATGGCCTCGAGGAAGCGCATGCCGCCCTCGACCTTCGGCGGATCGAGGTTGATGAACGGGTCATCGAGGAGGATGAACGGCTTCTCCTCCTCATACATGGCGTCAATGAAGGCCATGCGCCGTGCGAGCTCCACGAGGTTCCGGTAGCCGGCCGAAAGCAGCTCTGTATTGCGCTCCTCTCCCTCGGCGAGGAGATGCACGTTGAAATCCGCATCCATGCGGAACGGAATCGTCTCCGGCACCGTTCCACCCGGGGTGGTCGCCAGCGCCTCGTCCGAGGCATTGGCCAGGATACGGTAGTACTTCGTGAACGCGTCCATCATCGGGTCCATGTACTGCTTCGTGAAGTCGTTCCGTGCCTTCGTGAGGTGGTCGCGGACGAGCGTCAGGAGGTGGTAGCGCTGCTCCATCGCGGCGAGCTCCTCGAGGGCCTGCTGCGCGTGCCGCTCCATCTCGTAAAGCTCCGCGAGACGGCGATCCGACGCCTCCTGCTGTGCGGACAACTGCTGTATCCGGGCATCGAGCTCCTCGATCTGGGCCCGCAGCGTCTGCATCTGCTGACTCAGCGCCGCGAGACTCTCCGCCGCCTCCGCCGGTCGCCGGATGGCGCGCAGCTTCTCCATGTCGTGGCTCTGCTCGAAGGCATCCTGCGCCTGCTGCCGCTTCGAGAGCTCGATGGCGCTGGTTCGGATATCCGTGAGCCGGCTGTAGGCGAGCATGTCCGTGCCGAGCCGACGGAGCAGGGCTGCCCGGTTCG
>JAUNWX010000046.1 GCA_030540075.1 Lachnospiraceae bacterium | reverse complement strand
CTCTTTTATGAAGAAGCAGGCCGTCATCATCAACACCGCCGCAGGTGGCGGTATGCGATCGACCGTCCGAGATATCAACGACAGCACGGACTACTGGGGCATCGCGAGAACGCACATCCTCTCGCAGTCCGTATGGGGGCACGACTGGACGAATCTGCCTCCATCATTCCGTAAATCAGCAGAAAAGAAGGTCAGACGAACTGCCAGAAATGTCCGGCGCAGAGCTGAACATCTGACACCATCCCTTAAAGTGAGATGCCTGTTCAGGCTCTATCAGCTTCTGCACAGGAAGCGGAAAATGTCAGCGGTCGATGACGCCTACTGGTTGGAGAAAGGGTATATTACAGGGAAGCCGTGGAAGTAGAACGATCCGGCAGATGGATGCCATAGAGTATCAAATGAGGATAAAGATAGCATGAAAGATTTAATAGTATATGTACATGGAAAAGGCGGCTCGGCGCAGGAAGCCGAACATTACAAAACACTCTTTCCGAGTCACGAGGTAATCGGACTGTATTATCGCTCCAAAACGCCTTGGGAAGCCAGGAAAGAGTTTCGTGCGTTTTTTACCGAGCAAAAAAGCCGGTACGATCACCTCATCTTGATTGCAAACAGTATCGGCGCATATTTTGCGCTATCCTCGCTGGATGAGACACTGATTGACCGGGCTTATTTCATCTCTCCGATCGTGGATATGGAAAAACTGATCTGCAATATGATGCAATGGTCGAATGTGACCGAAGAGGATCTTGCTGAGAAAAGAGAAATCGTCACAGATTTCGGAGAAACGCTGTCATGGGATTACCTTTGCTATGTGCGCCAGTATCCGATCAGCTGGAAAGTTCCCACCTGTATTCTCTACGGTGAGAATGACAACCTGACATCTCTTGAAACGGTATCTGCATTTGCTAAGCAGCACCATGCAGAGTTGACCGTCATGTCCGGTGGCGAGCATTGGTTCCATACCGACGAGCAGATGCAGTTCCTGAATCATTGGATCAGAGAATGTCTGAGGAAGAAAAAACATGGCATCCAGTAAAGAGTATCTTTATTTCATTTTAGAACAGTTATCCGCAGAGCTGTTTGAGGCAATGTACGAGGAATTGCCGTCGCCAAAACGAACGGCATTGGAGGAATAACCGATGAACTATATCCGAGTTACAAAAGAAAATATTGATAAGGAACATATCTGCTGCGCCATGTCCGGCAAGCAAAGTCTGGCAAAAAAAGAGTGGATGAGACGGCGTTTCGAGGAGGGACTGGTCTTTTATCGCAGCGAGGAGCGCGGAAAGTGTTTCATTGAGTACATCCCTGCTGAAAACGCATGGGTGGCGATCGAAGCAGACGGCTGGATTTACATTAACTGCCTGTGGGTGTCGGGCTCTATGAAGGGGCACGGATACGCAAATGATCTGCTGGAGGCGTGCATCCGTGATGCCAGGGCGCAGGAGAAGAACGGCATTTGTATTCTGTGCGCGGAGGGCCGGAAGCGGGAATTTCTCGCTGACCCGAAATTCCTGACCTATAAGGGGTTTCGTGTGGCAGACATCTCCGACTGCGGAATCAATCTCATGTACCTTCCCCTTGCAGATAATGCAGCGCCACCGAGATTCAAGGACTGTGCGCGACACCCGAAGGTAGAGGAGAGTGGATTCGTCCTCTACTACACCGACCAGTGCCCGTTCACATACTACTGGGTACCGAAGGTGCTTGAAATCGCCGAGGAGTACGACATCCCGTTCAAGGCCATCCATATCACTGACAGAGAAGCCGCGCAGAACGTGCCCGCGCCGGTCACCACTTATGTCCTATTCCGGGACGGACAGTTCCTGACACAGGGGATTTTGTCAGATAAAAGGTTTCTGAAACTGGCTGGGATTTCGGAGTGAGCAGCGGACCAGGCATCGCCAGTGCTGTCCAAGCGAGTGATGCTGTACCAAGACAGCGTTTGAAAGAAAAGGCAGCATTGTATAAACACCAATAGAAAAGAGCCAGCGCAACCGCGCTGGCTCTAACTTAATGTCGAAATAAACTGCTCTGCATCTTCCTCATGTAATCAGATATTCAAAAGATCGCTGTATACCTTCAGTGCACCGTCGGTCTCGTGTGCGAGTACCTTCTTCGCAAGGACCTTACCGAGCTGTACGCCCTCCTGGTCGAAGGAGTTCAGGTTCCAGCAGAAGCCCTGGAACATCACCTTGTTCTCATAGTGTGCGAGCAGTGCGCCGAGGGTTCTCGGATTCAGCTGCTGGCCGATGATGATGGAGGAAGGACGGCCACCCTCGAAGTTCTTGTTGCGGTTTTCATCTTCCTTACCGCAGGCGAAGGCAACGATCTGGGCGGCAACATTGGCACAGAGCTTCTGCTGGCTGGTGCTGCCCTGAATGGTGTCATCCATGCCGATCTGGTTCTCACGGAAGCCGACGAACTGGAGCGGGATGATGTCCTTGCCCTGGTGCAGGAGCTGGTAGAAGCTGTGCTGGCCGTTGGTACCCGGCTCACCGAAGATGACCGGACCGGTCGGATAGTCCACAGGCTCACCGAAACGGTTGACAGACTTGCCGTTCGACTCCATGTCGAGCTGCTGAAGATGTGCCGGGAAGCGGCTGAGGCCCTGAGAGTACGGCAGAATCGCGGTGCTCTCGTAGCCGAGCACGTTACGCTCATAAACACCGATCAGTGCGTCAAGCATATCCGGGTTCTTCATCGGATCCTTCTCTGCAGCGAGCTTATCCTCTGCGGCAGCGCCCTCGAGGAACTCTGCGAAGACCTCCGGACCGAAGGCGAGGGACAGAACCGCGCCGCCGACCGCTGAGGTGGAGGAGTAGCGTCCGCCAATGTAGTCGTCCATATAGAATGCCGCGAGGTACTCCGGGCTGGTGGCAATCGGAGAGGTTGCAGAGGTAACGGCGATCATGTGCTTCGCCGGATCGAGGCCGAGCTTCCGAAGTGCGTTCATCACGAAGGTCTGGTTTGTGAGGGTCTCGAGTGTCGTGCCAGACTTGGAAACCAGAATGAAGAGGGAATGCGCGACGTCAATGTTACGGAGAACAGCGGCTGCGTCATCCGGATCAACGTTACTGATGAACTGTGCATTCATCTTAAGGAGACCATTCGTCTTAGCCCAGTTCTCAAGTGCGAGGTACATCGCGCGAGGACCGAGGTCACTTCCGCCGATACCGATCTGAACGACCGTGGTAAACTTCTCGCCGGCTGCATTGGCGATCTCACCGGAATGAACCTTCTCCGCGAATTCGGCGATGCGCTTCTGCTGCTCTACGTAGAATGCGCGCTTGTTCTCACCGTCTGCGACGACATCCTGACCGAGCTGTCCGCGGGTCAGCTGATGAAGCACGAGACGCTTCTCACCGGTGTTGATCACATCACCGTTGTAGAGATCCTCATACTTCTCTGCAAGCTGTGCTTCCGAAGCCAGCTTTACGAGCGCTGCGAGGACATCCTCATCGACGGCCTTCGCACCGTAGTTGTATGCCATTCCCTCCGCCATCGGTACGGAATAGTTCTTTACACGAGCGGCACCATTCTCGCCGGTCATGACTTCCTTCAGGTTCACTGCCTTCACCTTCTGCAGCTCTGCATAGGATGAAAGCGTATCAAGATTCTTCCAATTCAGCATCGTCATTTCCTCCATAAGGTACTTTTTCAGTGATGCGGCCGGGCCACATCGCAAGTAAACCGTTTTTTATTATACCATCGTAGGAAGGATTTCTAAAGAGGAATGTTACGAATTTAACAGATGAGGCTGACCGGGATGCCCCGGGATAAATAAAACTGTATTAACCGCTCCGCCTACGCTATATTATAGAAATAATCTGGTGAAAAAACGAAAGCGAGGTTCTTTATGACCATCTGGTTAACGCGTCACGGGCAGACAAATCTGAATAAGCAGCATCTGATGCAGGGGCGGACGGATGAGCCGCTGAACGAGACGGGACGCGCGCAGGCGCGAGCGGCGCGGGCGCAGATCGGGGACATGCACTTCGATGCGGTCTATGCGAGTCCTCTCAAGCGTGCGATCGAAACGGGTGCCATCATCGGCGACGTACCGATGGACGAGGTGATCATCGATGAGCGGCTGATCGAGGCGGACTTCGGACGCTTCGAGAAGAGGGGGTACATGAAGATGAGCCTGCCGATGACGCTGTACTGGGCACTGCCGGAGATCTTTCCGTGCCCGGAGAAGGATGGGGTGGAGAGCATCGCTTCGCTCGTCGCACGGAGTCGTTCGTTTCTCGAGGAGCTGGAGCAGAAGGACTATGAGCAGGTGCTGATCGCCTGTCACGGCGGCATTATGCGGGCCTTCAGCGGATACCTCATGGACCGGAAGAACGGGATCTGCTGGCGACCGAAGCCACGGAACTGCGAGATCCGCGTTTTTGAGGTTCAAGACGGGAAGCACCAGTACATTAAAGATCTGAAGCTTTCGTGAATATGCATAATATACGTGCATAAATGCATTTATTCGTGAATACCATGCATAAGAATGCGATAAAATACAATTTAATGCATAATAATACTTGCATTCTCTGAAAAATGGATTATAATCTCCTCATAGTCAAGAAGCGAGGGGTTATGAAAACGCTTTTGATTGATAACCGTAATATATGATTCGGTTTGAGGAGGATTATTATGAAGAAGAACTTAGCTATTCTGATGACCACTGTTCTTGCAGCTGCTTCGCTGGCAGCCTGCGGATCATCCAGCACACCAGCAACGACCACAGCCGCTGCTACTGAGGCTGAAACCACTGCTGCCGCTGAGACAACAGCCGCTGCAGAGGACACCACCGCTGCTGCTACCGAGGCAGAGTCCGAGGGTGCTGCAGAGGGAAGCGGTGAGATCGTCGAGGTTCCGAAGGATTTCACGACCGTAACAGCTGGCAAGCTGACGATTGCAACATCTCCAGATTTCGCACCATACGAGTTCTACCACATCAATTCCGACGGTACACCAGAGCTTTCCGGCTTTGATGTCGCACTCGGTAAGAGAATCGCTGAGGATCTCGGCCTCGAGGTTCAGTTCGTACCGATGGATTTCGATGGTATCCTGATGGAGCTTCAGAGCGGAAACGTCGATCTCGGCATCTCTGGTTTCTCACCGAGCCCGGAGCGTGCAGATACCTTCGACTTCTCCGACCTTTACTACAAGGGAGGTCAGTCCTTCGTGATCCGCAAGGCAGATCATGATAAGTATAAGGATTACGCCGCATTTGATAAGCTTCCGGTAGGTGCACAGAACGGTTCCATCCAGATGGATCTCGCGAAGGAGAACACACCAAACGCAAACATCATTGGTCTCGCAAAGGTAACCGATATCGTTTCTGAGCTCGTTTCCGGCAAGCTCGAGGGTGGTTTCATCGAGACCGCGGTTGCAGAGCAGTACATCAAGAACTATCCGGAGCTTGAAATCGCATGGGATGTTCCGTATGATACAGAGGGTTCTGCCATCGCTCTCAAGAAGGGCAGCGACCTCCTTCCGGCTGTCAATGCCGTCATCAACAACGCACTGTCCGATGGTTCCATGGATCAGTACATCGCCGATGCTCAGGAGCTTGCATCCGATGAGGGCAATGTCTACGAGGGTCAGCTCGACGCAGATGGCAAGGCTGCTACCAACTAAACAGCTGATTGCGACACAAAATCTGATTCTTTTCTCTCCGGGGGCTTCCCCGGGGAGATTTTTGAGTCTATACTCAGCATGCTGAGTGGCACATTCAGCGTCCTACGTATATACTCAAAGCGCATCGCGATGTAGAGTATACATATCACCACTTATGAAAGGCAGGATTTACCTATGACCATTAGCTGGGCCAATTTTGAGAAGTTATTCCAATACGGCACCATGTTCCAGCAGGGACTGATCGTCACCGTCCTTCTGGCAGCCTGTACCGTATTCTTCGGCTTCATCCTTGCATTCTTACTTGCATTGATGCTGCTGTCGGATGTGCGTCCGTTCCGTCACCTCGAGAAGATCAGGACGGATGACATCCATAAGAAAAAGCGCTACGACCGCATCGCCGCTTTCAATCCGGTCCGTCTGCTGGCCAATGCTTACGTCCAGTTCGTACGTTGCACCCCGATGCTGGTACAGATCTTCCTCGTATACTACATCGTCTTCGGAATGATCACCCTGCCGAAATTCACGTTCTTCGGATTCATCCAGTTCGAGCGTTTCTTCCCGGGTGTTGTTGCGATGGCACTGAATTCCGGCGGATACATGAGTGCCGTCATCCGTGGTGGTATCGAGGGCGTCGACGCCGGCCAGACTGAGGCCGCCCGTTCCCTCGGCATGACGAAGGCACAGACCATGTTCCACATCATCCTGCCACAGGCGGTGAAGAACATCCTGCCAGCCGTCGCGAACGAGTTCGTGACGATCATCAAAGAGTCGTCTGTCTGCTATACCATCGGTGTACAGGACATCATGTTCAACGTAAAGAGTGTACAGTCTGCAACCTTCATCATCGCAGAGCCGCTTCTCATGGCGACCTTACTGTACTTCTGCCTGTGCTTCCCGACCAGCAAGATCATCGAGTACATCGAGAGGAGGATGCGTCAAAGTGACAACCGATAAGCCAATGATTCAGGTCCGTGGCCTGAAAATGTACTATAACTACGGAAAGATCAAGGCCCTCGATGGTGTCGACATCGATATTAACAAAGGAGACGTCATGGTCGTGATCGGACCGTCCGGATCCGGTAAGTCCACCTTCCTCCGGAGTCTGAACCTCCTCGAGTCGCCGACCGATGGAAGCATTGTCTTCGAAGACAAGGATATCGTGAACGAGAAGATCAACCTCGACCAGTACCGTCAGAAGATGGGCATGGTGTTCCAGCACTTCAACCTCTTCCCGCATAAGACGATTCTCGAAAATCTGACGCTCGCACCGATGATCGTGAAGCACCAGTCAAAGGAGGAGGCCGAGAAGAAGGCCCTCGAACTGCTGGATCGTGTCGGACTCCGGGATCGGGCCAATGCCTATCCCGTGCAGCTGTCAGGTGGTCAGAAGCAGCGTGTGGCGATCGTGCGTGCACTCTGCATGAATCCGGAGGTGATGCTCTTTGATGAGCCGACGAGTGCGCTCGACCCGGAGATGGTCGGCGAGGTACTCGAGGTTATGAAGGAGCTCGCACATGAGGGTATGACGATGGTCTGCGTCACCCATGAGATGGGCTTCGCCCGTGAGGTGGGTAATCGCGTGGTCTTCATGGCGGACGGTAAGCTCGTCGAGCAGGGAACGCCGGAGCAGATTTTCGAGCATCCGGAGAGTCCGCGTCTGAAGGACTTCCTCGGGAAGGTCCTCGAGATTTGATTTCGTAAAAATTCAGTGGGCCGGAGGCTGTCGTCAGAAGCGCAGTACTCCCGGCCCGCTTTTTCTTTGATATCGCATCTCTTTGTATTTTGTGTATACTATATAAGTGATTTTAAAGGAGGGTTCATCATGGAGGAACAGAAGAAGGCTGCCCTTTCGTTTATCGAGCAGCATAAGGATATATTTACCGGTGTGGCGGATTACATATGGGCGCATCCGGAGCTCAGTCTGAAGGAGTTTGAGTCCGCGTCGTACTATGAGAAGGTGCTCGAGGAGGGTGGCTTCACGGTGGAGAAGGGTGTCGATGGCATCGAGACGGCATTCACCGGAAGCTTCGGTTCGGGCCATCCGGTCATCGGTATCCTCGGTGAGTTCGATGCGTTGTCCGGTCTCAGCCAGGAGTGTGGTGCGACGGAGCATCGTCCAATCGTAGAGGGCGGCGCCGGGCACGGCTGTGGCCACAATATGTTAGGCGCAGGTGCATTGACCGCGGCGTTTGCAGTGAAAAACTACCTCGAGACGAGTGGTCACGAGGGCACGGTGATCTTCTTCGGCTGTCCGGGTGAAGAGGGCGGTGCGGCGAAGGCCTTCATGGCGCGCGACAACATGTGGCGCGCCCTCGATGCTGCGCTCTGCTGGCATCCAGAGGATGTCAATGAGGTCAAAACCGGTACGAACAACTCGACGATTCAGATCATGTATACCTTCCATGGACGCTCCGCACATGCCGCCGGCGATCCGGAGAATGGCCGTTCGGCGCTGGATGCGGTGGAGCTCATGAACACCGGCGTGCAGTACCTGCGTGAGCATATGAAGTCCGAGTGCCGCGTGCACTATGCGATCACGGATGCCGGCGGAATCTCGCCGAACGTCGTCCAGGATCATGCAACGGTGCTCTACATGGTACGTGCCATCAGCGTACGGGATTGTGTCGAGCTTCGGAAGCGTGTGGATAAGATCGCGGAGGGTGCAGCCCTGATGACCGAGACAAGCTTTGAGCGTACCTTCATCGATGGCACGGCGGATCTGGTGCCGAACTTCGCACTGGAGAAGGTACTCTACGATAACTTCTCTCAGGTGGAGCTTCCGACCTATACCGAGGAGGAGCTTCAGTTTGCCGGGAAGGTGCATGCGACCTGTCCGGTCAATACCGCACCGGGCTTCGCGTCGACCCTCGATGATGCGATCCGGGAGTACAGTGCGGAGAAGTCACAGCACGGTACGATACCGATGAATAACTATCTCATGCCGCTTTACCACAGCACGGCGTTCTGTGCCGGTTCCACCGATGTCGGGGATGTTTCCTGGCAGACACCGACCGCGCAGATCCACTGTGCCGGCTTCGTCAGCGGCGCACCGGGCCACAGCTGGCAGAATGTTTCCTGCGGCGGTTCAAGCATCGGTCACAAGGCACTGCTCCTCGCCGGCAAGGTTCTCGCGCTCAGTGCCATCGACCTCTACGAGAAGCCGGAGCTGCTGAAGGAAGCGAGAGCCGAGTTTGAGAAGCGCACCGAGAGCGGCTATGTATGTCCGATTGAAGAGGGCGCGAAGCCAATTGCCATCTAATCGAGGCTTTTCAAAGAAAAGTCGAGATAAGGTGCAACTATATCTATAAATTTCATGGAGATTTCTATGTACGAAGGATTTTTACCGGTCAACCGAGAGGATATGCTGGAGCGTGGCTGGACACAGCCGGATTTCGTCTATGTGATGGGCGACGCCTATGTGGACCATTCCAGCTTCGGTCCCGCCATCATCTCCCGTGTACTTGAGGCGCACGGCTATAAGGTCGCGATGCTGCCACAGCCGGACTGGAACGCTCCTTCGTCCGTGATGGAGTTCGGGGAGCCGAGGCTCGGCTTCCTCGTATCCGGCGGCAACATGGATTCCATGGTGAATCACTACACCGTCGCGAAGCATCACCGGAAGACCGACTCCTATACACCGGGCGGGGTCATGGGGAAGCGTCCGGACCGCGCGGTGACGGTCTACTGCAACCTGATCCGGAAAAGCTATAAGCATACCCCGATCATCATCGGCGGCATCGAGGCGAGTCTGCGCCGGCTCGCACACTATGACTACTGGTCGGACCGTGTGCGCCGTTCCGTGCTCCTCGACAGTGGTGCTGACCTCCTGTCCTATGGCATGGGCGAGCACAGCATCGTCGAAATCGCAGATGCTCTGAATTCCGGCATCGAGGTGAAGGACATCACCTGGATCTCCGGCACTGTCTATAAAACGCGCCACGAGGATGAAATCTACGATGCCATCCGCCTCCCGGACTATGAGGAGATCACCGCGGATAAACGGAAGTACGCGGAGAGCTTCGCCATCCAGTACCGGAACACAGATCCGATCATCGCGAAGCGCATCTACGAGTGCTACGACGGCGCGATGTTCGTCGTGCAGAACCCGCCGGCGGCACCGCTCACTCAGCTCGAGATGGATGATGTCTACTCGCTTCCGTTCATGCGTGCATGGCATCCGATGTACGACGCGGCGGGCGGCATCCCTGCCTTCGGTGAGATCAAGGAAAGCATCACCCAGGCCCGCGGCTGCTTCGGCGAGTGTAATTTCTGCGCCCTCACCATGCATCAGGGGCGGATCGTGCAGTGCCGCTCCCACGAAAGCGTCCTCGCGGAGGCGAAGGAGATCACGCAGGATAAGGAGTTCAAGGGCTACATCTTCGACGTCGGCGGTCCAACCGCTGAGTTCCGTGGACCGTCCTGCGAGAAGCAGCTCACAAAGGGCACCTGTGTCGGGCGCAAATGTCTCTGGCCGGAGCCATGCAAAAACCTGAAGGTCGATCACAGCGATTATGTAAAGCTGCTACGCGAAGTGCGTTCGCTGCCGGGCGTAAAGAAGGTCTTCATCCGCTCCGGCTTCCGCTTCGATTACCTCATGGCGGACCCGAATAAGGAGTTCCTCCGCGAGATCTGCCAGTACCATGTCTCCGGTCAGATGCGTGTCGCACCGGAGCACGTCTCCGACGGGGTACTGAAGGAGATGGGCAAGCCGAAGGTCGAGGTCTATAACAGCTTCGTGAAGGAATTTGAGAAGATCAACCGCGAGCTGGGACTCAAGCAGTACATCGTGCCGTACCTCATGTCCAGCCACCCGGGCTCCACACTGAAGGATGCGATCAAACTTGCGGAGTACATCCGGGACATGGGCTACATCCCGGAGCAGGTACAGGATTTCTACCCGACCCCGGGTACCGTTTCGACGACCATGTACTACACCGGCTTAAACCCGCTCACGATGGAGAAGGTCTACGTACCGCGGAACCCGCACGAGAAGGCGATGCAGCGTGCTCTCATCCAGTACCGGAACCCGGAGAACTACGAGCTCGTGAAGGAAGCGCTTCTAAAGGAGCACCGCGAGGACCTCATCGGCTTCGACCCGGGCTGCCTCATCCGCCCGCGGAAGACCACGAAAAGTGCTTCCGTTAATCATCGAGGGAGAAGCGCTCGAAAACGGCAGTCATAGTTCAGCTGAGGAGCCCCGGAGTGTCGGCAGCAGAAGCCATACGTAGAGACCGTGTGAAATCAAGCCGGGTTCCCTTAGCGGCACTTGGTACATTTTTCCTTAGCACCCTCTGCAACGCCGAGTTTTCATCAAGAAAACTCGGTGATTGCGGAGGGCCTAGTGCCGCTTAGGGTCCCCGGCTTAGAGTTCACCGGTCTCGAAGTACTGTGCTTCTGTTGCCGACACTCCGGGGCCCCTGCTTGAATTGTAACAAACCGTAAAGTTTTAGTAAGAAAATCACGGGGCATCCTGTGGTAAGATAAGGATACATTTTATCCGGGAGAGCTTTATGAGACATCATTTTTATAGAAATCGTATCGTCGCCGGACTCCTGATCGCCACCCTCAGTGCGACCAGCCTGTCCACCACCGCGCTGGCCGACAGCAGCACCTTCGTGGAAATCACGGATGAGGGACCGCTCGCAGCGTCGGTCGCTGCCGGCGTCCAGAACACAGGTGCACAGGTCATGCAGGGCACGGATGCCATGAGCACCCAGACGGGACTCACCGGTCCGACCGGTACCACCGCAGACGCAGCGAACCAGATGACATCGACGACCACTGACAGTGCTGCCCAGGCAGCCGCCGCTAATCAGGCTGCGGCTACTACACAGCAGAGCACACAGACCATCGCTGCGACGACACAGCAGACGACGAATTATTTCCAGCAGCAGTCCCAGGGCTTCCTGCGGACCGCGATGACCCTGAAGCCGGAGGTGAACGCGAACTTCGCGATCCTCGTCGATGCAGATGCCGGTCTCGTGGTCGCCGAGAAGAACGGCAGCGCGAAGATGTACCCGGCGTCCATGACGAAGGTCATGACCCTGCTGGTGGCCTGTGAGCATATCACGGATCTCAACGAAAAGCTGGAGATCACCCAGGACATCGTTGACTACGTCAAGAAGGAGGGTGCATCAAACTGCGGCTTCAAGGCAGGAGAGCAGGTGACGATGCTGGATCTCCTCTATGGCCTCATCCTCCCGAGTGGTGCGGATGCCGCGCTCGCCCTCGTACGCCGCATCGCCGGCTCCGAGGAGCAGTTTGTGGCCCTCATGAATCAGAAGGCACAGCAGCTCGGGCTCTCCGCAACAACGCACTTCACGAACTGCACCGGACTGTATAACGACAACCACTACTCGACCGCAGAAGATATGGCCATCATCATGCGGGCTGCAGCGCAGAACAGTGTCGCGGCCACGATCCTCACAACGCGAAGCTACACGACACAGGCAAACAACAAGCGAAGCACTGGTCTCAGCTTCTCGAACCTCTTCCTCAAGCGGATCGATACCCAGACGACCGGCGGACAGGTGAACTTCGCGAAGACCGGCTACGTCGCCAAGGCCGGAAACTGCGCGGTTTCCTATTTCACCGCCGCCTCCGGACGCCACTACATCTGCGTCACCGGAAAAACCTCCGGCGCATGGAACGTCGTATCCGCCCATGCCGCCCTGTACAGCCAGTACGCAAAATGATGCAGGATAAAATAGCATGCCTGTCTGGGCCCTGGCTCACTAACTAAGCAGGGGGATTTCATCTGTAACAGTTCAGCCGGGGTGATTTTTACGAGACGCTTATGTCGAGCGTCTCTTTTTGTTTGGTGCGCCTGGCGGCGCACGTTTCTAACCGGTGTAAGTCCGGAGTCCGCCCG
>JAUNWX010000012.1:13223-53780 GCA_030540075.1 Lachnospiraceae bacterium | reverse complement strand
GGGTGCTGCTGATCGGGGGCGGCGGCTTCGCCTACCCTCGTTTTTTTCTGAAGAATTATCCGGAGAAGTCGATCGACGTGATCGAGCTGAGCCCGACGATCGTCGAGATCGCGCGGGAGTATTTCGGACTGCGCGCACTGGAAGCGCAGTATCCGGACCGCCTCCGCGTCATCGTCGGCGACGGCCACCGGTATCTGGAAAATAATTTAGATAAAGTAAAATATGACGCCATCCTGAACGACGCGTACATCGGCTACAAGTCGAGCGCATCCATGCAGGCGTCGGCGCAGCTGTTCCACCAGTGCCTCACGGACGGTGGCCTCTATGCCGCCAATATGGTGACGGCGCTTCGTGGACTCCACTCGATCCAGATGCGCCGCGAGCAGAAGAATTTTCAGAAGGTGTTCGCGTACACCTTCCTCATGCAGTGCGACGACGAGATCAGTCCGTTCGTGCCGCAGAACAACATCTTCTTCGCGTCGGACGCGGCATTCGAGATGTAAAAGGATATCTTTATGAATGAACTGAAAGCAAATTATCATACGCATACCACTTTTTGTGATGGCTCCGATACGGCCGAGGCGGTGGTGCAGGAGGCGCTGCGCCGGGGCTTCACGCATCTCGGCTTCAGCGGGCACATGGACCCGGGCGTTTCGATGGACTACGCGGCCTACGCGCAGGAAATCTGCCGTCTGCAGGCGGCGTACCGCGAGCAGATCGACATCCTCCGTGGTGCGGAGCTGGACAATGTCTACGACCCGTCATGTGTGGCCGCTGCGGAATATACCATCGGTTCGACGCATTTCGTGCCGGTGCCGGGCTCTGCCGTGTGGTCGGCGCCGTCCGCCTTTGGCACGCACCGTGAGGGCTCCGAAAACTGGGATCTGATCGGCGTGGATGGAGACATTGGCCTCTTACATGACCAGTGCAGACAGTACTATGGCGGTGACTTCTACGCGCTGTCGGCGGATTACTACCGTTTCGAGGCGATGGTGGCGGCGCGGCTGCACCCGACCTTTATCGGGCATTTCGACCTGATCACGCGTTTCAATGACCTTTCGCGCGCGGATGGTGGCCACTTCCTCGATGAGACGAGTGAGCGCTACATCCTGCCGGCGCGGCGGGCGATGGAGGCACTTGTGCCGTACGGGCTTCCGTTTGAAATCAACTGTGGCGCGGTGAACCGCGGGCGGAAGAAGGAACTGTATCCGCGACCGGAGCTGCTGCGGCATCTTCATGCGCTCGGTGGTGAGATCGTGATCTCCGCGGATGCGCACCAGAAGGAGCTGCTCGACGGTGGCTTCGAGGAGGCGATGGAGGTCGCACGCTGGGCGGGATTCACGCATACGAACCTCCTCGTGCGGAGGATGGGAGCTGCAGAGTGTCAGGAACAGACAAGTGTCAGGAATAAAATTAAGCCGGTTAATCCTGAAATCCAGGGGACCGAAGTGTATCCGTGTGCCGCTCGGATGGAGAGAAACATCACTGCATCACTGCGCCCGGCGAAAAACACGCAGGCGGATGAGGGCGGAACACTGTACTGGCGGATGATGGAGATCTAAGCTCTCAGCCTGATGAAATAGAAAATCGTCGCGGGAGACGAGAAGCGAAGCTGCGCGGTGACCACAGACTGCAGGGCGAGTGCCGGACGACCGCATTGAACGAAAAAACAGAAGGATGAAGGAAATGGAAATCAGAAAGAGCAGGGTCGGGGACCTCGACCGGATGATGGAGATTTTTGCGGCGGCGCGCGCGTTTATGGCGGCAAGCGGCAACCCGGGGCAGTGGGGCGACGGCTACCCGCAGCGTGCGGTGCTCGAGGAGGACATCGCGCTGGGACGGAGCTACGTGGTTCTCGAGCAGGGACGCATCGTCGGGACCTTCGTGTTTTTCATCGGGCATGAGCCAGTGTACGATGTCATCACGAACGGCGCATGGAGCGCGGAGAAGCCGTATGGCGTGATTCACCGCGTTGCGTCGGATGGCGTTACGCGCGGTGTCGGACGGACGTGCTTCGACTTCTGCGCAGCACAGACGGATTATCTCCGCATCGACACACATGAACAGAACCGGCCGATGCAGCAGGCACTCCAGCGCTATGGATTCCGGCGCTGCGGGGATGTCGTGTATGAGCCGGGGAAAGAACGCATCGGGTTTGATTTTGAAGAGAATAAAACGAAAGCCCATTGAAAAAGTGCATGCACCTTCAATGAGCTGAGAATATGAGAATATGTGGATGACGGAAGGCTTCGAATAGATTTATTCGAAGCCTTCATCGTCTGCATGCGTAAGAAATGGACAGATTTCCTCAGAACACGTACCTGCCTGTCCATCCTTTGCAAGGTTTCCCTGGTAGCTGCAGGTGTGTTCTCCACCATGTTCATTGTAGAAATCAATCTCCCAGAAGTAGTACTTGCATGCGTGACGCAGATTTCCCATTGTAATATCCATGCGTTAACCTCCACCAAGAAGCATGAGCGATATGTTTAACTGATCACCTTCTTTTAAAATATAGTCCAGTTTATCGGTCATGTTTTCGCCGTTACAGTTCACGAAGCATCCACTGTCTTTATTATCCAGCAGATTATCCTCCATAAAGCGCATAATAAACTCTTTCAGAGTCGTTCCAGGACGAATCTCCGGATCGGTTTCTTCGTCCATGAATTTTACATGAATCTTAAATTCACCATGCCATCCCATGACGACCTTCTTTCTGTTTTCCTTCCATGCTGAGCGGAATAGTTGAACTATCCAGCCGCGGCTCATAGGCCGATACAGCCTTCGTAATGCCTATATTATCCACCGAAATGAGTGTTTAAGCAAGCAAAAATGATATGAACGTTTGACCTAATTTGTGAAAAGAGTTATATATTACATAGGGTTAAAAAACCGCTGTCATGCGCTTTAAATGAAAGCTTTCGAATCGTCACTTGTGATTACTTAACAGGATAAGATGGGAGAGGATATGAATGATCGCTATTCCAGGCAGGAACGATTCTATGGAATCGGGAAAGACGGACAGGAAAAGATAAGACGAAGCAGGGTGGCCATCATCGGCCTGGGAGCACTCGGAACCGTCATCGCGGAAGAACTTACAAGAGCCGGTATCGGCTTTTTGCGCCTCATTGACCGGGATTTTGTAGAACTGCATAACTTACAACGTCAGATGCTTTACGATGAAGAGGATGTGCGTATGCACAGATTAAAGGCGGAGGCCTGTAAGCAGCATCTGCATAGCATCAATTCCGAAGTGCAGCTTGAGGCCTTTCCAGAGGATTTTAATTATGGAAATGCAGAAAGCTTCCTGCAGGATGTAGACCTCATCCTGGATGGTACGGATAATCTGGAAACACGCTATCTTATCAATGAAGTATGTGTAAAGCTCTGTAAGCCCTGGATCTATGGTGGAGCTGTAGAAGCACAGGGCATGACGATGAGCTTTTTACCGGGAGGCCCATGCTTTGCGTGTGTGACGGGAACGGTAGAGCCATTTGTGAATCAGAGCACACAGAAAACCTGCAGTACAGCTGGCGTTTTATCTCCGGCGACGGCAGTCGTAGCTTCGCTGGAAGTGAAGGAGGCACTTAAAATTCTGGTTTCGGCGGATACGCTGGAACAGGGGCTGATTACATTTGATTTATGGAAGAATTCCTTCCATCATTTTCATCCGGAAAAGAAAGCAGACTGCCCGATTTGTCAGAGACAGAAATTCCATTATTTAGGGCGTGTGACAGGCGTGAGGGCATCTCGATTATGTGGGGAAGATTCGATTCAGATCCTTCCGGAAAAACGGTGCCACATTTCACTTGAAGATCTGGAAAAAAAGCTTTCAAACCTGGGAAATGTCAGAAAAAATAAATATTATCTGACATTTGAAGGCAGTGATGCATCATTTCAGGTTTTTTATGATGGACGTGCGATTATTTTACATGTAACATCTGAAGCAAAAGCAAAGGCGATCTATTCAGAATATATCGGATTATAAGAGGAAAATTTGGATGGAAAAGAAAGATAGAGATGATACCAAAAAAAGGATTTTAAAAACAGCCATCAGGCTCTTTGCTGAATATGGTTATGCAGGAACATCTACGCGTATGATTGCGACGGAAGCGGGTGTGAATCTGTCTGCGATTTCGTTTCATTATAATGGTAAAGAGGGACTATACCAGGAAACTCTCAGATATCTCGGGGAGCAGGTCGGTGATTATTACAACTCGATGTATGAGAAAGTAAACCGGGATTTTGATGAGCATACGATGACGAAGGAAAAGGCATTTGCTTATATCGAAGAAATCATCGATCTGCAGTTACAAGCCGCTTTTTCCAGGAGTAACCGCTGTACTGTACATATGGTATGGCAGGAAGATCGCGGGCCGAAGGGAGATCAGCCACTGGCGAACATCCTCTTCACGGAGGTGGAGAGTGTGATGGCTCAGCTCCTGAAGTTTTTAGCTCCGGGACTAAATCTCGAAGAAGCCTTTATCGTGAGTCGTCACGTCAATGGCAGTATCATTTCATTCGGAGAGCACCAGCATCTGGTTTCGCCGTTTATATCAAAGAAAACAGCTTCAGCGCCGGTCAGAGAATGGATCCCGAAGATGATAAAGAATGATTGCCTTATGATCGTGCACGGTGTAGTCGAGGGAGCCTCATATGTAGGTTCCGACGACCGGATCGAGATCAGATGAGCTGAACGTGATACGATGAAAAGCGAAAGGCATGAAGCTGAGTTGCAGCATGCATACAAAATAATCTGAGTGATCTAAACCATCAACTGGAAGAAACATACTTCCGGGTGATGGTTTTTTATTGCGCGGATAGAGCGTATCAGACAAGCCACTGTACAAAATGCACAGTTAGAACGGACTAACATATGATTCGGGCATACATTAGTGCCTGTTTTTTGAATTATTGATTGTTCAAAGCGTATATTATTTTAAAACAAAACGCATTTATATATGTGCAATATTGACAACACATAGTGACACCGTTAAAATAAAATCAAATCAAACGAACGACCTAAACGAACGTCCGAATCCGCGGCCCGGATGTTCGCGAAATGAAACGTCACATCATAAACAACAAGGAGGTTCAAAAAGTATGAAAAAGGATTTTGTAACTCTGACAGTAAACAAACGAGAATATACGTTTTCTGTCGGCACGGCCTTTGGACAGCTTCCACCATCCGAAACACTCGTAGATACATTAAGAAATCGTCTGGGATTGACCGGAACGAAATCGTCCTGTAACGAAGGTGCATGTGGGTGCTGTACCGTAATCAAGGATACGTATGCAGTCGCATCCTGCATGACACTCACGGTGGACTGTGATGGTAGTGATATCATCACCATCGAAGGACTGGAGGATCCGGAGAAGGGACTCGATCCGATTCAGCAGGCCTTTATCGATGAGTACTCTTTCCAGTGTGGCTACTGCACACCAGGTATCATCATGTCGGCGAAGGCACTGTTCATGCATAATCCGCATCCGACTGCGGAGGAAATTCAGGAAGCGCTTTCCGGTAATTTCTGCCGTTGCATCAGTCATTATACCGTATTGAGAGCGCTTAATAAGGTGGCAGGAAATGAGGATGCCGAACTTTCCGAGATGCATCGGGCAGTGGATGATATCTCTGTAGAGGATCGTATTCCGGTTCGTGAAAACAAGCATCCGTATAATACTTCGACCTGGCAGGCATGCAATGAGCATTCATTAGCAGATTAAGGAGGGCCTTCAAAATGAGTGCAGCAGATAAGAAAATGAATTACCGTGATGTGGTTCAGCCGAACTATCGTCATGTTGGTAAATATACCCCGAGAATCGATGCCAAGGATATCGTGACCGGACATGCAACCTATCTGGATGATTTTAATGTTCCTGGACAGCTGTATGGTAAAACCCTGCGTTCTCCGTATCCGCATGCAAAGATTCTATCCATCGATGCGACGAAGGCAGAGGCACTTCCGGGAGTACGTGCAGTCGTGACCTATAAGAATGTTCCGGAGCAGTGGGGACTCGGTCTTCCGGTACATCGTCATCTTCTCGAGGATGAGGTCTGGTGTGTCGGTGATGTCGTCGCACTGGTTGCCGCTGATACGCTGGAAATCGCAGAAGAAGCTCTCGATCTGATCGACGTCGAGTATAAGAAGCTTCCGGCTGTATTTAATGCAGAGGATGCTCTGAAGGAAGGTGCACCGCAGCTTTATAAGAGATTTCCTGGAAATCATGTAGACAACGGTATCAAGTATTTCCAGCCGGATGGTCCGTGGTGGCAGATCCGTCGTGGTGACCCGGAAGCAGCGTTCGCTGAATGTGCTTATGTCGCAGAGGACCGCGTGGAATTTGATAAGATGCCATCACCGGCCGCACCGGAGACACCGTCTGCCATCGCAAAGTGGACGGGAGGAACAGATTATACCCTGTGGGCATCTTCTCAGTCTTCCCATATCCTGAAGCTTATGGCCGAAGGCCGTATCGATCACTCCAACTTCGATGTTCGTACGTTCAATGTCGGCGGTTCTTATGGTAATAAGCAGTCCCTTATGACGACTGTCCTTTCCGCATGTATGCTGTCCCGTGTGACCAGTAAGCCGGTAAAGGTGGTCATGACCAAGGAAGAGCAGTTGACCTGCTATGAGGTTCGTCTGGGATCCATCATGAATGCCAAAATCGGTATCACGAAGGATGGCATCGTAAATGCGATTAAGGGCAAGTGGCTGGTAGATACCGGATCCATCGCAGACTCGATTCAGGGCCAGGTCGGTGTCGGTCTCGGCGAGGCGCAGCTCGTATGTGCGAAGTGCGCAAACTGGGATATGGATTCTGAAATTGCCGTTACGAATCGGCAGGCTGCCGGTATCGTACGTGGCTATGGCGGACAGGAGCTGAATAGCTGTCTCGAGCGTCTCATGGCGACTGCAATGAAGGAAGGAAATCTCAATCCGCTGGATGTATTTAAGAAGAATTACGTGGCACCGGGCGATCGCTTCCAGTGGCGTGATGGCCGCTGGTGGCAGTCCAGATCCTCGATGTTCTTCCCAGAAGCGATGCAGGGTGCTGCGGATCGTTTCGACTGGGATAAGAAGTGGGTCGGCTGGAATAAGCCGTACTGGGTAAGCCCGAATGGCAAGAAGGCCAGAGGCGTCGGCATGGGCGTCATCGGTAATGCTGATATCAACGAGGATAATACAGAGTGTATCTGTCGTATCATCCCGGATCTCGTAGGTAAGCCGAGAGCATCGAAGACGGTGATCGAGATGGATGTTACCGAGTCTGGTATGGGTACGAGATCAAATGTAGTTAAGCAGGTGGCAGAAATTCTTAATGTGCCGGTAGAGACGGTCTATATCACGGACCCTGGTTCGAAGTATAATCCTTCCAACTATGGTCTTTGCGGTTCCAGAGGTACGATCACGACCGGTAAGGCAGCGACGCTGGCAGCGATGGAGTGTAAGCAGAAAGCTCTGGAGCTCGCAGCGACGCACTTCCACAGATCCATCGACCAGATGGAAACGAAGGACTATATGGTTTATGTGCGAGATACACCTGAGCTTATGGTTCCGATGTTTAAGCTCTGCGATAAGGAGCTTTCCATCTGTGGATATGGTAAGCACCTGGAGCTCTTCAATATTCCGAGCTGTATCGCTGTGTTCGTCGATGTCGAGGTCGACCTCGAGACGGGTCGTCAGCGCTTGCTCCATATCGGTGCAGGAACGGATATCGGACAGATCCTCGATCCGAAGGCGGTAGAGATGCAGCTGCATGGTGGCATCGGATCTGCTTGTGTAGATACGGCATCGATGGAGGAGTGCTTACAGGATCCGATCACCGGACGTCTGGTGACCGCAAGCATGCTCGAGTATAAGATGAGAACCTTCAATGAATTCCCGACCTATGACGCATACGTCATGGAATCGCAGATCGATACCTATGTATTTAAGGCACTCGGCATCGGTGAAGTATCCGGTGCGGCACTCGGTGGTGCAGTTCTGATGGCGATTTCCAATGCAACCGGAAAGGATATCAAGACCTACCCTGCAACTCCTGGCGTGATTCTGAGCGCCATCGGCAAGGCATAATCGAAGGAGGAACCGATCGTGAGAAATTTTGATTATGAGAGTGCGGCTTCTTTTGAAGAAGCCAGCACATTATTAAAGAATACAGAATCCGGTAAGGCAGTGGCCATCGCCGGAGGTACGGACCTCGTCGGTGTGATGAAGGAGAAGATCCTGAAGAAGGCACCGGAGAAGGTCGTCAATCTCAAAACCATCCAGGATGGAGATTATATCAAAGAGGAAGGGAACTCAATAGAAATCGGTGCCCTGACGAAATTGACAAAGATCGTAGAAAATCCGGAAATTGCGAAAGGAGCAGCAGCCGTTCAGGAAGCTGCGAAATCCATCGCTTCACCGATCATCCGTAATGAAGGTACCATCGGCGGTAACCTCTGCCAGGATGTACGTTGCTGGTTCTACCGCTATCCGAATGGTATCGGTGGAAGACTCGACTGCGCACGTAAGGGTGGTGAAGAGTGTTTCGCGATTCAGGGACAGAACCGCTATCACTCCATCTATGGCGGTATGAAGACGGGGTTTACACCATGTTCCCATGAGTGCCCGGGCAATACGGATATTCCGGGGTACATGGCGAAGCTTCGTGAAGGTGACTGGGATGGTGCGGCCAGAATCTTCCTCGAGTACAATCCTATGCCGATGGTTACCTCGAGGGTATGTCCGCATAACTGCCAGCTGAAGTGCAATCAGAATCAGCACGGTGATCCGGTCGATATCCATGCCGTAGAGCGTTCACTCGGTGATTATATCATCGCGCATTATGATGACTATTTTAAGGCACCGGAACAGGAGTCTGGTAAAAAGGTGGCCATCGTCGGAGCAGGCCCTGGTGGTCTGACTGCAGCATATTATCTCCGTCGTGCCGGTGAAAAGGTCGTGGTATATGATCGTATGGAGAAGGCGGGTGGTGTTCTTCAGTATGGTATCCCACACTATCGTCTGCCGAAGGACATCGTTGACGGATATGCCGCTCAGCTTGAAAAGATGGGTGTCGAGTTCCGGATGAATACGGAAATCGGTAAGGACATCACCCTCGATCAGCTGGATCAGGAATACGATGCCATCTACCTCGGTACAGGTGCGTGGAAGCAGCCGCTTCTCGGTATCGGTGGTGAGGAGCTGACACAGTTCGGTCTGAATTTCCTCGTCGATGTCAATACCTATCTCCAGAAGGCCATCGGTAATGATATTCTCGTCTGTGGTGGCGGTAATGTTGCGATGGATGTTGCAATGACCGCAAAGCGTCTCGGTGCGAAGTCCGTGAAGCTGGTTTGTCTCGAGCAGGCAGATGAGATGCCGGCGACAGAAGAAGATGTCAGCAGAGCGAAGGAAGAAGGCGTCGAAATCTTTAATGGCTGGGGTCTTTCCAGAGTACTGACGGATGCAGACGGTAAGGTCAACGGACTCGAGTCCATGAAGTGTACCTCCGTACGAAATGCAGAGGGTAGATTTGATCCGCAGTATGATTACGGCACGAAGATGAACTTTGCGTCGGATTATATCATCCTCGCTACCGGACAGCGTGTCGATATCAGCTTCCTCGGCGAGAACTTCCTGTCTCAGGT
The DNA here is from genome assembly GCA_030540075.1 of Lachnospiraceae bacterium. Lineage (GTDB taxonomy): Bacteria > Bacillota > Clostridia > Lachnospirales > Lachnospiraceae > Oribacterium. The sequence goes on along the minus strand of JAUNWX010000012.1, from coordinate 44,143 downwards.
GAAGAGCCCGAGAGGTCTGATCGATGCCGATCTCGAGACTGCGAAGACCTCGAATCCGAAGATCTATGCAGGTGGTGATGCGGTTACCGGACCGAACCTCGCCATCAAGGCGATTCATGGTGGCCGTGTTGCAGCTATCACGATCAATAAGGATCTCGGCGTAGAAGAGTATCACTGGCCGCAGACGAAGGGATTCCTTCACTTTGATAAGGATGCCATCAAGGAAACCACGATGCATGTCCTTCCGGAACGTGCGGTATCCGAGCGGACACTGAGTGACGAGGATACGGGATCCTTTACACCGGAAACAGCCATCCAGGAAGCCGGCAGATGTATGGACTGCGGATGTTATTCGGTGAATGCTTCCGACCTTTCACCGGTGATGGTGATGATGGATGCGGAACTGATTACAACGGAGAAAACCATTCGGTCGAAGGATTTCTTTACGACGAAACTCAAGGCATACGATATGCTGAATCCGGGTGAGCTGATCAAGGCAGTTCGTTTTGAAAAGCTGGATGGATATACGACCGGCTATGACAAATTCAGAGTACGTGATTCGATCGACTTCGCAATTGCATCTCTCGCATATGCGTATAAGCTCGAGGATGGGGTGATCCGTGATGTGAAGCTGGTTCTGGGTGCAGTGGCACCGGTTCCGCTGGTACGACCGGAGGTAGAAGCGTTCCTGATCGGAAAGAAACCTACGAAGGAAGTTGCTGCTGAGGCTGCAGAGATCGCTGTAAAGGATGCTGCACCGCTTCAGTATAACGCCTATAAGGTGCAGGAAGTCAGAGCACTCATCTCAAATCTCGTAGAGCGGATGGCAAACGCATAAAGTCGTGTGTTTAAAGCGAGCCCCGTCCACGACGGGGACTCGCTCTTTCCAAAGCAAACATCGTTAAATAAATAACGTGCGCACAGAAATAGAATTTTTCTTTGAAGGGAGGGTGTATGGATTATATGAAGAAAAGATGGACGGTTGTAGCAGCCAGCTGCATCGTCAACGTCTTTATCGGTATTACGTACTGCTGGAGTATCTTCCAGTCCGGATTTATGAGTGAGTCGGAAGAAATTTTCGGTGCGACAGTGGTGGCTTCTTCGCTGGCACTGGCATTTACCTTTAATACAGGTGTCGGGCCGATCACCATGATTACCGGCGGTGCGATGAAGAAAAAATTTGGTGCCGGAGGCGTCATCAAAATCGGAGCGGTGCTGACCTTACTGGGTCTTCTGATGACGAGTATGGCACACAGTGTGCCGATGGTATGGATCGGCTTCGGCATCATCGCCGGTTTCGGTGTCGGCATGATCAATGGTATCACGACCACCAACACCGGATTATGGTTCCCGGAAATGCGCGGTACGATTGCAGGTCTTACAACCGCTTTCTTCGGACTGGGGTCCATTCTTTTCCCGTTCGTGCTGAGACCTCTGATCGGCAGCATTGGCGTACTGAAGACCTTCATGATACTTGCCATCCTGATCGGCATCGTCGCATTTATCTGTGGATTCTTCATCTCGGCTCCACCGGAAGGCTGGTTGCCGGATGGATACGTACCACCTGCACCGAAGAAAAATGGTCCGGCACCTAGGAATTACAGCTGGAATGAAATGATCCGGGACAAACGTTATTATGTAGCTGTGATCGCGTTCCTCTGCTTCTCGTCAGCCGGTCTCTTCGTGATTCAATCGGCGACCGGTATGGCGAAGACCATCGGCGGACTGCCGAAGGAGAGCGCACTCGTGGCGTATACGGTATCGTTCATCGGTATCGCGAATTCCGGTGGTCGTCTTCTCTGGGGTTCGATTTCAGATAAGATCGGACGCTATAAGGCGCTGATGGCGATGGGCTGCCTCGTGGCGATCAGTGGTTTCTGCTTATCGCGCGTAAATCAGTCGTATGGAATGTTCCTGATTTTTGCTATGCTGATTGCAGCATGCTATGGTGGTTCCATGGGTGTATATCCGGCGCTGACGGCAGATAATTTTGGACCGAAGAACAATGGCATCAATTACGGCATCATGTTTATCGGTTTCGCGCTCGGCGGCTATGTCGGACCGAAGTTCTTTACGAGTCTGATGGAGCAGTCCGGTGGATCCTATGCGATGCCGCTGACGATCGTCGGTGTATTTGGCATCGTGGCGATCGTGCTGATTTTCCTTCTCGTAAAGTTCAGAGAAAGTATGAAGTAAAGAAAAGACAGGTTTTATTATGGACAAATCGCAGTTGATCGAAAATCGAAGAGACGATGATCCATATCGTGGCTCCATTTCGAATCGGACGCTGGGAGAGCTGATTCATCTTCAGGCCTCCCGGTATCCGGACCATCTCGCGGTGATAGATTATCTGCATGATCGACGCCTCACGTATCAGGAACTCGATACAGTCAGTGATGATCTGGCGAAGGGGCTGATTCATCTGGGACTCAGGCAGGGCGATCATGTGGCGGTGATCATCGATAACTGCTGGGAGCATGTCGTCACGAAGCTTGCCATCTCGAAGGCTGGTGGAGTGCTCGTCAATGTGAATATCCATGAAAAAGCGGATATGCTGCGACGGCTTCTGGAGAATACTGAATGCAGCATAATGATCATAAAGCAACGGATGAAAAACCGGGATCATATGGAAATGCTGTATGAAATCTGTCCGGAATTGAAGACGCAGACTGCCGGCAGGCTGCAGACAGTACTGCTGCCGAAGCTTCGGCATATCATCGTGACCGGTGGGGGAGGAGCGGAAGGCTGTGCATGGCAGCTGAATGAGATCCTGAAGGCAGGAGAACAGTGCTCCGACCAGCTGCTGGAAGATCGGGCGAAGCAGCTGGACATGGACCAGACCGCCACGATCATCCATACGTCCGGATCGAGCGGTACCCCGAAAGGCGTTCCGCTGACGCATCGACAGATGATGCTGAATGCACTCGAACATGTGCACTATATGAAGATGACGACAGATGACCGGCTGTGTGTGACGGCTCCGCTGTTCCACTCGCTGGGCTGCATCGGAAGCATGCTGACGACACTGATGGCCGGTGCTACGATGGTGCTGTTTGATGATCTGAAGCATGAGGGTGTGCTGGAGCTTCTGGTGAAGGAAAAGTGTACGGTGATGAGCTGCGTTCCGACGATTCTCCTTCGACTGATGCATCATGCAGAAGAAATCGGAGGTGAGCAGAAGCTCCATCTTCGTCTCTGCGTGATCGCCGGAGCGAGCTGTCCGGAGGAGGTGTTCCGACATGCATCGGAGGTTCTGCATATCGATCATTTCATGGTGATGTATGGGATGACGGAAGCAGGACCAGGGATCAGTAGCACAGAGCTACAGGATCCACTTCGGATGGTGTCAACGACCGTCGGCCGTTTCTGGCCCATGGTTGAGTGGAAGATTCGTGACCTCGCTACCGGCATCACGCTGAGAGAGAATCAGGTCGGTGAAATCTGTATCAAGGGCCCCTGTGTTACGGCGGGGTATATTCGGAACATCGAAGAAACAGAAAAAGCGTTCGAGGATGGATGGCTTCGCACCGGAGACATCGCTACAGTGGATCGGGATGGCATCATCCGTTTGAAAGGAAGATGCAAGGATATCATCATCCGGGGTGGAGAGAACATCAGTCCGAAGGAAATCGAAGACTTTTTACGCCAGCATCCGAAAATCGAGGATGCCTGTGTCGTGGGCGCGCCGAATCGTGAATTCGGTGAGAGTGTCTATGCATTTCTGATCCTGAAGCCGGAGCAGGAACTATGCCTGGAAGAACTACGGAGTGACTGTAAAGGGAAGATTTCAACCATCAAGATTCCGGAAGAAATCGAAATCCTGCAACAGTTTCCACTGACCGGCTCCGGTAAGATTGCAAAGGAAGAGCTGAAGAAGATAGCAGCTGAGCATACGAGATTCAGCTGAAGAAAGGATAAACTATGGCAAAATTTATTACACCGAAACAGGCAGCGGAGCTGATTCCGGATGGCGCAGTCATCGGTTCGGCAGTGCAGGGGATGACCGGATGGCCGGAGGAAATCGGGCTCGCAATCCAGGCGCGTTTTAAGGAGTGCGGACATCCGGCAGGAATCACACATATTCACGGCGCAGGACAGGGCGATTTCGGACGTATGGATCCTGAAAAAAAGAAGACACGTGGTGAGGATGCCCTGGCAGAGGATGGACTTCTGACCTGCTCGATCCACGGGCATGTTGGCTGTTCGTTTAAAATGATCAAGAACATCACGGATAATAAGATCCTTGCGTACAATATCCCACTCGGCATCGTCGGACAGATTTGGCGAGAGATCGGTCGTGGTTTCCCTGGACTGATGACGAAGGTCGGCCTCGGAACCTATATCGATCCGCGTTTTGACGGTGCGATGATCAACGAAAAAACGAAGAAGGAAGGCAAACAGCTCGTTTATCATATTCCGGATTTTATGGGAGAGGAGTATCTCTTCTATACCCTTCCGAAGCTGAACGTCGCCCTTCTTCGTGGCACAACTGCAGATGAAGACGGCAACCTGAGCTATGAAAAGGAGTGTATGCCATGTGAACCGCTGGATCTCGCGATGGCAGCCAAGGCCTCCGGTGCGATCGTCATCGCCCAGGTCGAGCGCGTTGCGAAGACAGGCTCTCTGGATCCGAGGACCGTCAAGATCCCAGGCATCCTCGTCGATTATGTCGTCGTCGAAGAGCATCCGGAGCGTTCGATGCAGACGCATATCACTCACTTCAATCCGGCGTTCACCGGAGAGATCCGCGTACCACTCGGAGACGCGAAGCAGGAGGTTCCGTTTGATCATCGGAAGGTGATCGCACGTCGAACCGCAGCGGAATTCCATCATGGCATGAAGTGCAATTTCGGCATCGGCATGCCGGGTCTCGTCCCGAGTATTCTGATGGAGGAGGGCGTCGATGATCAGATTATGATGCTTTCCGAGTCTGGACTCATCGGCGGTGTGCCGGCGCAGGGTGGCGATTTCGGTGCACACTTCAATCCGATTGCGATGGTGAATCAGACCGATTTCTTCAGTTTCTTCGACCATGGTGGACTCGACGCCGGTGTCTTCGGACTTCCGGAGGTGGATAAGGATGGTAATGTCAATACCACCTACCTGAATGGCAAGATCGCCGGCTGTGGTGGCTTCCCGAATATTTCGGCCAACGCGAAGCACTCGATCTTCATGGGCACCTTTACCGCCGGTGGACTCGAGTGCCATGTGGAGGATGGAAAGCTACACATCGATCAGGAAGGTCGCTTTAACAAGTTCGTAGATCACTGCGTACAGGTTTCCTTCAATGCAGCGCAGTGCCTGAAGAAGGGCAATAAGATCAGCTATATCACAGAACGCTGTGTATTCGAGCGGACGGAAGAGGGACTCGTGCTGACTGAAATCGCACCGGGCATCGATCTTCAGACCCAGGTGCTCGATCATATGGGCTTCCGCCCGATCGTGCCGGAGGGTGGCCCAAAGCTGATGGATGCAGCACTGTTCCAGGAGAACTGGGGCAGACTGAAGGATACATTCTGATGATGCTTGTGCTGGTATCTGTTTGACCGTATGCCAGTTTCATAGTTGTGAATCAGCCAGGTGACAGCACCTGGCTGATTCCATATCCCGAAAAATATCTGAGACTGCAATATCCGTGATGGAAAGGAGAAAATATGCCGATCTTGAAATATGAATATGATTTTATCACCGGAAAGAAGAATCCCATCGGAACCCATATCGAGATTGAGACGGATGCAGAGAAAGGAAGCGCGGCCTGCGCATGGACCGTGCAGGAGAACTACATCGGCTATGATCATATCCTGCATGGCGGCATCGCCGCATCCATCCTCGATAATCTGATGATTTATGCGGGCCGCGCCTGGTCCGGGCAGGACGTCGTGACGGCAAATATAAACGTGAACTATCGCACGATCGCCTATGTCGGCGATCATCTCGAGGGACGTGCATGGGTGAGTGCGCACAGACCGGGCAGTCGCGCGATTCACCTTCGGGCAGAATTACGAAGAGGAGAGACGATCGTGACGGAAGCAGAAGGCGTGGTCGTCATCGTCTATCCGGCAGTGGATGGTCGAATTGAAGCCGGATGAGACATGGAATTCATCTTTGCTTTGTGAGATGTGCTATCGAATGTTAAAAAAATACGAATCGTTTACTGAAATATGACGAAAAAAGTGGTATACTAGGTCAAACGACCGACATAATGCATAGACAGGAGTTTATATGAGATTCGGAGCAGTGATCGTGGCGGCGGGGATGTCGAAACGAATGAATGATTTTAAACAGCTGATGAAGATCGGGGATATGACCTTCGCGGACCGTGTCATCACGAACTTTCAGCGTGCAGGCATACAGGATATCGCGATCGTGACGGGCTATCGTGGTGAGGAGCTGGAGAAGTCCCTGAAGGGATCCGGTGTGGTCTTTCTGCGAAATGATCACTACGAGACGACCAGGATGTTTGACTCTGCCTGTATCGGCTTTTCGTATCTGAAGGATCGCTGCGATGCGGTGTTTTTCTGTCCGGTCGATGTGCCGTTTTTTACGGATGAAACCGTAAAGGCTGAGATGAATCGTGTGGAGAGTGCGGATATCATCGTGCCGTACTGTCATGCACGACCGGGGCATCCGATCCTGCTCAGTCACCGGGCGGTGGAGTATGTGCTTCAGTATACCGGTGAACGCGGGATGCGGGGCGCCTACGAGTCCTTTGAAAAGACCGGCGCAGGCAGGGTGCTGCAGATCGGCGTCGACGACGACGGCGCGGTGATGGATGCCGATACGAAGGAGGATTATCAGAATCTGCTGGATCTTCATAATGCACGTCTGATGCGACCGGATATCCGGGTGCGACTGTGTAATTCGAAGCCGTTTTTCGGACCGGGCACCGTGAATCTGTTCCGACAGATCGCGTCGACCGGCAGTGTCCGGGAGGCCTGCGAGAAGTGCGGCATCTCCTATAGTAAGGGCTGGACCATCATCCATGACTGTGAAAATGAACTGGGCTACCGCATCGTCGAGCGTCAGCCGGGCGGAAAGTATGGTGGCAAGTCGGTGATCTCGAAGCATGGAGAGAAGCTGATCCTGCTGTATGAGCAGCTCGAGCGGGAGATGAATGAGATCGTGCAGCAGAAGTTCGATGAGATCTTCCTCCATGGGGACTGGTTGAAAAAGTCGAATCTGCATGGCGATATGGGGGATACCTAAGCTGCGATGTGCGTTTATGTCTGGCCGCGGCCGCATGCGTAGGCGTGAACGAAACAGTGCGACGCAAGATCGAGATCGCAGGAAGGGGACGGGAAATGAAAACAGACACAAAACGGATCGCCATTTTCGGTGCCGGGCAGGCGGGCATGATGGTGCGGACCTGGCTACCGGCCACGCAGGAGCTCATGTGTTTTACCGATAATGATAAGGAAAAGCAGGGAAAGATGCTGGATGGCCTGCCTGTGCTGAGCCTGGAAGAAGCACTGCAGCTTCATCCGGAGGAAATCATCCTCGCGATTCTGAACGCGGAGGCAGAGCAGCTGATCCGAAAGCAGATCGAGGCGGCTGGTTTTTCCGGAGACTGCATCCGTCTGGGAAGCCTACGGGCGATACAGGATGTCCGGCTGTCGGCCCTGCGCCTCCATGCACGAGAGATCGAAGCACGGAAAATCCCTGGCGATGTCGCGGAGCTCGGCGTGTACCAGGGGGCGTTTGCCGCGGAGATCAATCGACTGTTTCCGAAACGAAGGCTCTGGCTCTTCGATACCTTCGAGGGCTTTCATGCGCGCGATCTCGCCATTGAGGAAACGCGAACCGGGGTGAAGACACAGCGTCGGAGCTTCGCGGATACTACGATCGATCTCGTGCGCAGCCGCCTGCCGCATCCCGAGATGGCCCGATTCGTACAGGGCTATTTTCCAGCGAGTCTGGAGGGCCTGGATTTTGAAGTGCTATCCGGAAGCAACGCGGAACAGGGCGGAGGAGATGAGGAGATACAGCGAGCTCCGCAGACATTTGGAAGGAACGTGATGCGGGCGTCCGGGAACGGATCGGCTGCGTGTGAACCGCAGCATGAAGATAGAAGTGAACCCTGCTTCGCGCTGGTGAGTCTGGATCCGGATCTCTATGAGCCGACGCTCGAGGGGCTCCGCTACTTCTATCCGCGGCTCGCCCCGGGTGGACGCATCCTCATCCACGACTATACGAGCTGCCAGTTTGAAGGCGTGAAGATGGCGGTGGACGAGTACTGCCGCGCGCACGAGCTTTTCGTGGTACCACTCATGGACCTCCATGGCACAGCGGTGCTGGTGAAAAGTGGAGCAGGCGATGGGCTCTCTCTGTAAATCAGGCGTCGTCCGGTGAGGAAGACGGAAATACAGCTTGTCATCGCGGACAGATGCAGAAATGTATCATCGCGTATGAGTATGCGTAGTGAGGATGGAAATGCGACGGATCTATCTGATCCGGCACGGGATGCCGGAGAAAAGCACAAGTGAAAAAGTATATATTGGCGTGACCGACATCCCGCTCAGTACGCGGGGAAGCGCCGAGGCAGCTCAGCTCGGGCGGTATTTCCTCCATCATCTGTCGGCGACTACCACGGTTCGCATTCTGACCAGTCCGCTGCAGCGATGTTGTCAGACGGCGGAGAAAATATACCGTGTGCTCTCCGATGGAGGAATCAAACTTTCGGAACCGTCCGTCGTCGAAGCGCTACATGAAATCAACCTCGGAGAGTGGGAAGGGAAGCGCGTTCAGAAAATCAGGGAACATTTTCCGGAGGTGTATGAGGCACGGGGGCGTGCACTCGGAACGTACCCTACACCCGGAGGAGAGAGTTTTCTCGAGGCCGGTGTCCGATTTCAGAAGGCCATCGAGGCGTATTTGCCGGATTTGGACGAGTCGGAAAGCCTCCTCATCGTCGCCCATGCCGGCGTGATCCGTGTATACCTCAGCCTGTTGACGGGGCGGGAGCTCGATCATCTGATGGACATCCCGCTGCCGTACGCATCGGTCACGGAGCTTCTGTTAAATAGTGAGGGCACCTGTGTGGTGCCCGACGGCATTGGCGTACGCCCGGAAGAACTGCTGGATGCGGCAGAAATCACACGGTTGTATCAGAAATACGAGACGCCACCACGGGTGATCCGCCATATGCGGAAGGTCGCCGAGCTCGCAATGCAGCTGATGGACGGCATACAGATGCGCGGAAGGAAAATCCGAAGCATAGATGCAACAGGGGAAGATACGGTGAGCGCCCCGAGCGATTCTTGCGTACTTGCGGTAGAGATGGAGAAAGCAGCGGTGATGCCCGGGCTGAACCGGGTGCGTGTGATAAAGGCCTGTCTCCTTCATGATCTCTGCCGGGCGGAGAAGCAGCATGCGCGGGTGTCGGCGGAGGCGATACGGAAGGAGGGATATCCTGCCATCGCGGCGCTCGTCGCGGGACATCATGAGGCGGCGTACAGCGAGCGGGAGGCGCAGGGACCCCTCACGGAGGCGGAGATCCTCTTCTATGCGGATAAACGCGTACAGGAGGATGTGCTGGTGTCCGTGGAGGAGCGCTTCCGGGAGAGCCGGAAGAAATGTCGGTCGCCGGAGGCCTGTGCGAAGCACGATGCGATGCTCGCGAAAACGCTGAAAATCGAAAAGAAAATCTTAAAAAACAGGAGATGAAGTATGAAGCTGATGAAAACAGAAGATGCGGTGGGTCAGATGCTCTGTCATGACATCACACAGATCATCCGGGGCGTAAAGAAAGGACCGGTGTTCCGGAAGGGACATATCATCACGGAGGAGGATGTGCCGGTGCTGCTTTCCGTCGGAAAGGACCATATCTACATCTGGGAGGTCAATGAGACGATGATGCATGAGAACGATGCGGCGATGGTGCTGTACGATCTCTGCAAAAACGAGCATCTGCGCCGGAACGAGGATATCAAGGAAGGAAAAATCGAGCTGATCGCGGACTGTGACGGGCTTCTGAAGATCGATGTCGCTCGACTGCAGCAGGTCAATGCCTACGGCCAGATGATGATCGCTTCGCTTCACAATAACTATCCCGTAAAGAAGGACCAGCATGTGGCCGGGTTGCGGATCATCCCGCTGATCATCGAGAAGGAGAAGATGGAAGCTGTGCAGAAGCTCGTGGGAAATGAGCCGCTGTTCCGGCTCCTGCCATACCAGCATAAAAAGGTGGGTATCGTGACGACGGGCAACGAGGTGTACTACGGACGAATCCAGGATACCTTTACGCCGGTGGTGCAGGCGAAGATCGAGGCCTTCGGGGCCGAGGTGGTCGCGCATGAGTACAGCTCGGATGATCCGGAGATGGAGATCGCGTGCATCGAAAAGGTGCTGGCAGCCGGGGCGGATATGGTGCTCTGCACGGGTGGTATGAGCGTCGATCCGGATGACAAGACACCGTACGCCATCGGAAAGACGGCGGATCGGGTGGTGAGCTATGGTGCGCCGGTGTTGCCGGGCGCGATGTTCATGCTGGCCTATAAGGGGGCGCACGATGAGATTCCGATGCTGGGCCTGCCGGGCTGTGTGATGTATGCGGGGCGGACGATCTTCGACCTGATCCTGCCTCGTGTGATGGCCGGTGATATCGTGACGAAGGAAGACATTGACCGGCTCGGCGTCGGCGGATACTGCCAGCACTGCGCGAGCTGTACCTTCCCGAACTGCGGCTTCGGTGCCTACGCGTAAGATCTGATGGAGGAAGAAAAAATGGGAACAGAACTTTATGAAGAAATCAGCGGGCTGAATCCGAATTATGAAAACTATATTCTGACGCTGCTGGAGGGTGAGGGCTTCGGTGAAAAGGCGCTGATTTCGAATCACGAAATCGCATGGATGTCGGATGCAGACGGATTTTTCACACAGCATGCGGCAGAAGCGGCAGCGGTTTCTGAAAGCGGGATCCTCGACATCGGCGGAAAGCGGATCTACGCGGAGCTGCTCGGACACGAGAAGAAGCTTGTCGTGCTGGGCGCCGGGCATGTGTCGATGCCGATCATCAAGATCGGACGGATGATCGGCTGTCGGGTGACCTGTATCGATGACCGACCGATGTTTGCGAACAATGCCCGGATCGCAGGTGCCGATCAGGTGATCTGCGATGAGTTCATGAAGGCCCTGGAGCAGATTCCGGGGGATGGGGATACCTACTTCGTCATCGTGACGCGGGGACACCGCTGGGATCAGGACTGCCTGCGGGTGATCGCACGGAAGCCGCACGCCTACATCGGCCTGATGGGGTCGAAGCGGCGGGTGCGCATCGTGAAGGAGAAGCTCGCAGAGGAGGGCATCTCGCGTGAGGTGCTCGATGCGGTGTATACGCCGATCGGGCTCGCCATCGGTGCGGAGACTCCGGAAGAAATCGCGGTGTCGGTGATGGCCGAGATCATCGAGGTGAAGAATCAGAAGAAGCGGAACTTCGGCTATCCGAAGGAGATCCTGGATGCCATCCTGGGTGCGAATCCGCATGAGCGCCCGATGGAGGGGCGGAAGATCCTCACGACGATCGTGACCCGCAAGGGCTCGGCACCGCGGGAGGTCGGGACGAAGATGCTGATTCTTCCGGATGGACGCTGTATCGGCACCATCGGTGGCGGCTGCGTCGAGGCGGATGTCATGCGACGTGGCCGCGAGATGCTGCTCGATGCAGATCCGAAGCCGATTCTCTACCATGTGGACCTTACAGATGATGCGGCGTCCGAGGAAGGCATGGTCTGCGGTGGCGTGCTGGATGTACTGATGGAAGTGATTTAGTGCGGAGAGAATCTGAAATTGAAAGGATGAGGATGCGTCTGAAGACGGTTCTACGGGAACGTGGAAAAGATGAATGGATAGAGACATATGGAAATCAGGCGCAGGCACGGAAATGAGATGGATAAGAAATGATAGATGCGTATGACCGAAAAATCAATTATATGCGGATGTCGATCACAGATCGCTGCAATCTGCGCTGCCGCTACTGCATGCCGAACGGTGTGAGTGATAAGGTGGCGATGAAGGATATCCTGCGCTACGAGGAGCTGGTGGAAATCGCGGAAGCCGCGGTCCGCTGCGGGATCACCCGCTTCAAGGTGACGGGTGGAGAACCGCTTGCGCGGCTCGGCTGCGCGGACTTCGTCGGGATGCTGAAGCGGATTCCGGGGGTCGAGCAGGTGACGATGACGACGAACGGCGTGTTGCTGTCGGAGAACCTGCCGAAGCTGAGCGCTGCCGGACTGGATGCCGTCAATGTGAGCCTCGATACACTGAAGCCGGCGCGCTTTCAGGACATCACCGGCTTCGATGCGCTCGGGCGCGTGACGAAGGGAATACAGGAGGCATTGGCCCTCGGTATACCGGTGAAGCTGAACGTCGTGTTGCAGCGGGACAGCAATGCGTCGGAGTGGGCGGAGCTCGTCGAGCTCGCGCACTCGCAGCCGATCGATGTGCGTTTCATCGAGATGATGCCGATCGGCTACGGAAAGGACTTCGATGTCATCTATAACGAGGACCTGCGTGCGGCGCTGATGGCGAGGTATCCGGGGACGGTCGAGGATGCGCGTGTCCATGGAAACGGACCGGCGAGCTATCTTCGGCTTCCGGGCTTTCAGGGATCCATCGGCTTCATCAGCGCGATGCACGGAAAGTTTTGCGCACAGTGCAATCGTATCCGCCTCACCTCGACCGGTAAGCTGAAGCCGTGCCTCTGCTATGGCGATACGCTCGATATCAAGCCGGTTTTTGAGCTGGCAGATGGGACGGAACGTCAGACGCTGCTTCGGCAGGCGATCGAGGAAGCCATCCTGCAGAAGCCGGAGGCGCACTGCTTCGAGGAGCGCGCACAGGTGACGGAGCTGCGGGAGATGGTGGAGATCGGTGGTTGACGGGAGCAGGAGGCGAAGAGTGTATACACAAAAGACGGGAAATCATGACCATATATGTATGAAATGAACTGTAGCGGTCGGATGGATATGGCCGATTCCGTATGAAGTATGGAAAGGAAGGAGACTTCGTGGTGAATAGAAAGGGAAAGGTACTGGCGGTCTGTACCAGTGCACAGAAGGGAACACAGAAGCAGCCGGTGGATGCAATCACGCTGAAGCCGGACTGGGGCATCGAGGGGGATGCGCATGCCGGACACTGGCACCGGCAGGTGAGTCTGCTGGCGTATGAGAAGATCGAGGAGTTCCGGAAGCGGGGCGCGGATGTGGCGTTCGGTGCGTTCGGAGAGAACATCGTGTGTGGGGGCTTCGACCTCCGCACACTGCCGGTCGGTACACGCTTCCAGATCGGTGACTGTCTGCTGGAGCTCAGCCAGATCGGCAAGGCCTGCCACAGTCACTGCGAGATCTATAAGGTCGTCGGCGACTGCATCATGCCGCGGGAAGGTGTGTTTACCATCGTTCTCAAGGGCGGTGTCGTGAAGCCGGGTGACGAGATCACGCTGATCGAGGCGGATCCGGAGCGTCCGTTTACGGCTGCGGTGATCACCTTATCGGACCGTGCGTCGAGGGGCGAGTATGAGGACAAATCCGGACCGCTGATCCGGGAAATGCTGGAGGCGGCAGGCTACCAGGTCCTGGAGCAGCTGGCGCTTCCGGATGGACGGCCGCGACTCGAGCTGGAGCTTACGCGCCTCGCGGATCAGCGGCAGATCAGTGTCATCTTTACGACCGGCGGCACCGGCTTCAGTCTGCGGGATCTGACACCGGAGGCGACGAAGGCCGTGTGTGACCGGGAGGTCCCGGGAATTGGTGAAGCACTTCGGGCTGACAGTCTGAAGTATACGCCGAATGCGATTCTCAGCCGACAGACGGCAGGCATTCGGAAGCAGAGCCTCATCATCAATCTGCCGGGGAGCCCGAAGGCCTGTCGGGAGAACCTCGAATTTCTACTGAAGCCACTGGCGCATGGACTCGGCATCCTGCGTGGAACGGCGACGGATTAAACGGAAAACGCAGGAATGCGAAGGGCGGGTGCCGCATGGAAGCATTGGCTCCGGAATATTATCAGATATACGTGTATGACGCAATGTATATATATCAATGAAGGAGAGTAAGACGATGAGAAGAATGTATCGTAAGGTAACGGCGGGTGTCATCGCGGCAGCGATGCTGATGGGGATGAGTGGATGTGGCTCCTCGAAACCGGCGGAGACCACGGCAGCAGAGACGAAGGCCGAGACAACGGCAGCGGCGACGGAGGCAGCGACCACCGAGGCGGCGACGGAAGCAGCCGGGGAGAAGACGGAGATCCAGGTCTTCATCGCGGCATCGCTGAACACGGTGATGCAGGATCTCGCGAAGCAGTACAACGAGCAGCATCCGGAAGTGACCATCACCTTTAACGCGGATTCCTCCGGAAAGCTGCTCACCCAGATCGAGGAAGGCTACGCCTGCGATATTTTCTTCTCCGCTTCCCAGAAACAGATGAATACACTCGATGAGGAGGACAAGCTCGTGGTCGAGGGCACACGGAAGAACGTCGTGAACAACCAGGTCTGCGTCATCACAACGAAGGATTCCGGTACGAAGGTGACGGGCCTTCAGAACATCGGCGAGGCATCCTCCATCGCGCTGGCGGATGGTTCGGTTCCGGTCGGAAAGTATACACGGCAGGCGATGGTAAACTCCGGCATGCTGCCGAAGACCGAGGACGTGTCGAAGATCACGACCGAGGAGGTTTCCCAGGCGCTCGGCGGTGTCGAGATCTCCGAGCAGTCGAACGTGTCGAAGGTGCTGGCGGCGGTGACCGAGGGCTCCTGCGAGGTCGGTACTACTTACTATTCGGATACCTATGGCTATGAGGATCAGGTGGTCATTCTCGAGAAGATTCCGTACGATCTGACGGGCAATGTCATCTACCCGATCGCACAGGTGCAGAACGAGGAGGCGGATGACGCCGAGAAGGCAACCGCACTGGATTTCATTCAGTTCGTAACATCGGATGATGCGAAGACCGTATTCCGGAACTATTACTTCGATACAGATGTAGAGTGAGGATAAACAGGAGGAAGAGGATGGATGGTTTTATGACTTTTATGCGTGACCTGGACTGGAGTCCGCTCTGGATTTCACTGAAAACAGGGATCGTGGCGACGATTCTCTGCTTTTTCCTCGGGATCTGGGCGGCGCGGAAGATCATGCAGCTGCGACCGTCGGTCAAGGCGGTGGTCGATGGCATCCTGACGCTGCCGATGGTGCTCCCGCCGACGGTGGCCGGTTTCTTCCTCCTGTTGCTGTTCTCGAAGCGGCGTCCCCTCGGGATCTTTCTCTGGGACCACTTCCAGATCAAGATCGTGCAGAGCTGGCTCGGCTGCATCATCGCCGCGACGGTCATCGCCTTCCCGCTGATGTATCGGAATGCACGGGCCGCCTTCGAGCTGATCGATGAAAATCTCGTCTATGCCGGCCGGACGCTCGGCATGTCGGAGTTTTCAATTTTCTGGAAGATCGTGATGCCGACGGCCGGACCGGGCATCGCGAGCGGAACGATCCTGACCTTCGCGCGGGCACTCGGTGAGTACGGTGCGACCTCGATGCTGGCGGGCAATATCCCGGGAAAAACGGCGACCATCTCGCAACGCATCGCGATGGTCATCCAGGATCAGGATTATGGCACGGTAGGCATCTGGGTCACGATCGTACTGCTGATCGCCTTCCTGTCGATCTTTCTGATGAATCTGATCTCCGGGAAGACAATCAAAAATGTGCATCGCTGGTAAAGGAAACATGAACTATGGGGATTTCAGTACACATCCGAAAGGAATTCGGCAGCTTCGGCTTAAACATTGGCTTCGAGGAAGACTCGAAGCGCATCGGTATCCTGGGGGCCTCCGGCTCCGGCAAGAGTATGACGCTGAAGGCCATCGCCGGGATCGTCCATCCGGAGGAAGGGCAGATCCGGCTGAATGAGCGGACGCTCTTCGACAGTGCACAGAAGGTCGATCTGAAGCCGCAGGAGCGGCGGGTCGGCTATCTGTTTCAGAACTATGCGCTCTTTCCGACCATGAGCGTCGAGCAGAATGTCGCGGCGGGGCTCAGGGGCAGCAGGGGAGCGAATGCGGCACGCACGAAGGAGATGATCCGAAAGTTTCAGCTCGAGGGGCTCGAGAAGCGGCTTCCGACGCAGCTCTCCGGTGGTCAGCAGCAGCGGGTGGCGCTCGCGCGTATCATGGCGTACCAGCCGGACGTGATCCTGCTGGATGAGCCGTTTTCCGCGCTCGATGGCTATCTGAAGGACCATATGCAGGAGGAGCTCATCAAGATGCTCGAGGACTACGATGGCACGGTCATCATGGTGTCGCACAGCCGGGATGAAATCTACCGCTTCAGCCAGCGCCTGCTCATCATCGACCGTGGTGAGATCACGAATCATGGTGATACGAAGGAAATCTTCGATCATCCGGTGACGAAGACGGCGGCGATGCTGACCGGCTGCAAGAACTTCTCGGACGTGAAGGTCCTCGATGCGCATACGCTGGAAGCGACGAGCTGGGGCATCACCCTGCATGTGGCGCGCGAGCTTTCGGATGAGATTCATTACATCGGCTACCGCGCGCATCAGTTTGAGCCGATCTGGGGAGAACGCGAGGAGAACTGCATCGCCTTTCGGCTTTCCTCGAAGGCCGAGCTCCAGTTTGAGCGGAACTTCTATGTGAAGCCGGAAACAGAGACGTTTCACCGGGACGATATTCTGACCTGGCTTGTGCAGCGGGCCTGCTGGCAGACCATCGAGGAGAAGGGACTGCCGGATTATCTCAGGCTGCATGAACGGGATATGTTATTTTTAAAGTGAGGATAGAAGTATGGAAAAGATAGATGAAGCGAAGGAATTTACGCACTTCGATGCGCAGGGCAATGCCTACATGGTGGACGTATCCGGAAAGGACATCACGAGCCGGATGGCGATCGCGACGGGAGACATCAAGGTGACGGAGGAGGTCTTTGCGGCGATCCTCGGAAAGAAGATCAAGAAGGGCGATGTCCTGACCGTAGCGCAGGTCGCCGGTATCATGGGCGCGAAGCGCACATCGGAGCTGATCCCGATGTGCCACATCCTGAACCTGACGAATGCGAAGGTCTGGTTCGAGCTCCATCCGGAAACGACCTCCATCACGGCCTTCTGTCAGGTGAAGACCGAAGGAAAAACCGGTGTCGAGATGGAAGCACTGACCGGCGTGAATGTCGCCCTGCTCACCATCTATGATATGTGTAAGGCCATCGATAAACGGATGGTCCTCCGGGACATCCACCTCGTCGAAAAGAACGGCGGGAAGAGCGGGGATTTCTACTTCGATGAGGGATAAAGTGGCGACTGCTCCCGGAGTTGCGCGATGATCGGCTTCATGAGGTCCACGACTTCGTCGACATCCGCGATCGTCGTCTCCGGGCCGATCGTGAGGCGTAGGCTTCCGTAGGCGTCCTCGTGGGCGACGCCGATGGCACGCAGTACGTGGCTCGGCTCGAGGGAGCCGCTGGCGCAGGCAGAACCGGCGCTGGCATAGATGTGTTTCTCGTTCAGGAGCAACAGGAGGGTCTCGCCTTCGATATATTTGAAGCAGACGTTCACGTTATTCGGGAGGCGATGCGTCGGATCCCCGTTCAGGCTGGTGTACGGAATCTCGTCGAGCAGGCGCTGTATGAGATGGTCGCGGACGGCGCTTTCCTGCGCGATGCGCTGTGCCATGCGGTCGAGGTACGATTCTACAGAGGGTGCGCCTGCCGTGGATGGGACGGCGGTACCTGTGCCGGAGCTCGGGCTCATCGGCTGCAGGTTCGTACTGCAGGCGAGCTCGGTGGCGCGAGCCGTGGATGTGGCAGCGGTATCCGCGTCAGAGATGGAAGCTATCGGCTGAGGATCCGTGCCACAGGCGAGCTCGGCGGCGCGGGCGAAGCCGACGATACCGGCAACATTTTCCGTGCCAGCGCGGCGACCGCGCTCCTGTTCACCACCATGGAGGAAGCTCGGAAGCTTCACGCCACGGCGCACATAGAGGAAGCCGATCCCCTTCGGGCCGTTCAGCTTGTGGCTGCTCGCCGACATGAGATCGACCCTCAGTTCGTCGACATCGAGCGGGATATGGGCGTACGCCTGGACGGCATCCGTATGGAAGAGGATGCGCTGGCCTGTCTCCTCCGCATGCTTCTGAAGACGTGCGCCAATCTCTGCGATCGGCTCGATGGTACCGATTTCGTTGTTCGCGACCATGATGCTGACGAGCAGCGTGTCCGGACGGATCGCTGCCATCACGGCATCCGGATCGACATGGCCCTCACGGTCGACCGGGAGATACGTTACATCGAAGCCCCGCTTCTCGAGATACGCGCAGGTATTCAGAATCGCATGATGGTCAATCTGATCGGTGATGATATGACCGCATGGAGATTTCGATATGACGGTTTGAGGTGAGGATGTTTCGACGGTTGAAGACATCGCCGATGAGATGAGAGCACGGTCAGCGTGTGTCTTTATTATCTGGTGAAGCTGTTCACGACCTGCTTCAGCCGCGCCGATCAGCGCCCAGTTATCCGACTCGGTGCCACCGCTCGTGAAATATATTTCGGATGGCTTCGCACCGATGGTCGCCGCGATGGTACGACGACTACGCTCCACCGCTGCCTTCGCGCGCTGGCCATAAGTGTAGACGGTGGAAGCATTGCCATAATCCGTGGTGAGATACGGCATCATCGCCTCCAGCGCATCCTTCGAAAGCGGCGTGGTCGCCGCATGATCCATGTAATAGTCTTTCATTCTGGCCTCTTTCATTTTAAATCTTCAGATGTCATGCCGAGAGTGATGCTGATGCTATCCGGTTTCGCATTTATGTTCACGGATGACAAATGCCTCCAGCAAGGCGGTGCGGATTCTGATTCGCTTCAGATATGTCGTCGAGCGGCAGTTTATGCCGGGTGAGCGTTGGATATCCCGTCTTCACTCAGAGAAATCCGTCTTCTGCCAGTTCATTATAAATCAAATCAAAGTCGATTTCACACTTTCCTTCGCTGATGCCGACCGGAATCTGATCGTGAAAACCATAGATGAAGATGTCGTCCTCCGCGAGATCCTTGAAATAGTAGAGGATGATTTTCTGGCGTTCCGGGTCGATCAGCCAGTACTCGCGTACGCCGGCGCTTTCGTACTTCAGCTTCTTGATTTCCTGGTCGTACTTTCGGTTCGAGGGCGAGAGGATTTCCATGACGAGGTCCGGAGCACCATCGATGTAGCGGTACTGCAGCATTGACCGGTCACAAAAGAGGATGATGTCCGGGGAAACCATCGTCTGGTCGTCGCGGTCGAGGCGCACGCCGACATCCGAAACCATGACCTTACAAGGTGCTTTATGGCGATCGATGCAGGACCAGAGCTGACGGTAGATGCCCTGCATAATCAGTACATGCGGAATCGACGGCTGCGACATCTCATAGATGTACCCATCGATGAGCTCGAAGCGCTTATCCTTCGGCAGTGATTCGAGATCGGAAATCGTATAGTTTCCCTGCAGCTTCTCTGCAGCGCTCTGATCACCGTATCCGCTCGCGTACTCGTGCAGTGCCTGATCCGGAACGAGATTCGTGTAGTTCACGGTGTTCCTGTGCGTCCGGTGGAACTGGGACGGGGCGAGCACCAGTGTCAGTCGCTCGATCGTCTCCAACCGTGGTGCCTTCGTATAGCCACCGAAAATCTTCCGTATCGTTCCGACCGGCACCCCGCTCAGCTCGGACAGCTTCTCGTAGCTGAAGCCCAGCTCACGCCGTCGTGCGCGCATCTCTTCAAGTGTCATGGTGATGACCTCCTTTCGTTCATCTGGAAATTCGGATATTCATAATATACTATAAAACTGCCAAAAAGGATACAAAAAGAATATTATGCGGATAGTAAGTGACAGACTGAGAGTTTGAGCAGATGGGACCCCAGAGGGCGGTAACGGAGGCACAGTACTCCGAGACCGGTGAAATCTAAGCCGGGTCCCCTGCCGGAACTGTAACAGTACACTTGAGCTGGCCTATGCTGGGCTCTCTAGCCCCTTGACTTTTCTGCGGTCAGGAAATAAACTATAGAAAGTTTGATTTTCTTCCATATAATGTGCTGGAGGGTCAGACAGGCTATAGTGAATAAATACATGGAAGGTGTTCAGTAGTTCAGAATCGTTTCTCCTGAGAGAGTGACCGTGACACGCTGCGAGCGGTCTGAGAAATCTCTGATACGAATTTTCGCACTGGAGTTGTCCGGGGGAAGGCGTGCGTGCAGGCGCGTGCTGGTAGTTCGGAACGTGGATGCGCGTTAAGCATAGTGAGTGCCTGTGGGCAGCGCTTCGTGACGAGGTAGAGTCGGAAGCATTGACCGCGGGAACAAGGGTGGTACCGCGATGATTCGTCCCTGTGTGTCGTAAGACATGCAGGGATTTTTTGTATGGGAAATGATCGGTGATAGGCGTGCGCGAGATGATGTCGACGCAGTAGCAGGCTGAGAAATCAGCTGATCCTTTCTGAACAGTGGAAACGCGTGGTGAAGTGATCATGGCTCTGCAAGGTGGAGCTGCATATATATACCGTGACCCTGACGGTGATGAGAAGGAGAGAAGAATGGATAATTCAAAGCTTGAAGAGCTGAAGAAGCTTGCGCAGGAGAGTATCCGCGAAGCGCAGGACACGAATGCACTGAACGATGTGCGTGTTCGTTTCCTTGGTAAGAAGGGTGAGATCACCTCGCTGCTGAAGTCTATGAAGGACCTGAGCGCGGAGGAGAAGCCGAAGTTCGGTCAGCTGGTCAATGCACTGCGCCAGCAGGTCGAGGAGGAGCTGCAGGAGCACATGACGGAGCTTCAGAAGAAGGCGCGTGATGCGAAGATGGCGGCGGAGACGATCGATGTGACACTGCCGGCGAAGAAGATGCAGTATGGTCATGCGCATCCGAACACGAAGGCCCTCGAGGAGGTCGAGCGTATCTTCATCGGTATGGGCTATGAGGTCGTTGAGGGTCCGGAGGTCGAGTACGATGAGTACAACTTCGAGAAGCTGAACATCCCGGCGGGACACCCGGCGAGAGATGAGCAGGATACCTTCTATATCGGAAACGGCATTCTGCTTCGTACGCAGACTTCTTCGGTACAGGCACGTGTGATGGAGAAGGGCAAGCTCCCGATCCGCATGATCTGCCCGGGCCGTGTATTCCGTTCGGACGCCGTAGATGCTACGCACTCCCCGTCCTTCCACCAGATCGAGGGTCTCGTCATCGACAAGCACGTGACCTTCGCAGATCTGAAGGGCACCCTTGACACCTTCGCGAAGGAGCTGTTCGGACCGGAGACGAAGACCAAGCTTCGTCCGCACCACTTCCCGTTCACGGAGCCGTCGGCAGAGGTCGATGTGAGCTGCTTCAAGTGCGGTGGCAAGGGCTGCCGTTTCTGTAAGGGCGAGGGCTGGATCGAGATCCTCGGCTGCGGTATGGTGCACCCGCACGTACTCGAGATGTGCGGTATCGACCCGAACGAGTACCAGGGCTTCGCGTTCGGCGTGGGCCTCGAGCGTATCGCGCTGCTCAAGTATGAAATCGATGACATGCGTCTTCTCTATGAGAATGATACACGTTTTCTGAATCAGTTCTAAGAAGGGGAGGAAATAGCATGAATACATCCATGAACTGGATCAAGGAGTATGTTCCGGATCTCGACTGTACACCGAAGGAGTGGACAGATGCGATGACGCTGACCGGAACGAAGGTCGAGACCTGTACTATTTTAAATAAGAATCTCGATAAGATCGTCACCGGACAGATCAAGTCCATCGAGCCGCATCCGGATGCGACGAAGCTCGTCATCTGCCAGGTCGATGTCGGTGCGCCCGAGCTTATCCAGATCGTTACCGGTGCGTCGAACATGAAGGTCGGCGATGTGGTGCCGGTCGTGCTCGACGGTGGTAAGGTCGCCGGCGGTCATGACGGCGGCGCACTTCCGGAGGATGGCATCGAGATCCATGCCGGTAAGCTGCGTGGCGTAGAGTCCTACGGTATGATGTGCTCCATCGAGGAGCTCGGCTCCAGCCGTGAGTTCTATCCGGAGGCACCGGAGTCCGGCCTCTATATCTTCCCGGAGGGCACCGCAGTCGGCCAGGATGCGCCGACCCTGCTCGGTCTCAACGATGCAATCCACGAGTATGAGATCACCTCGAACCGTGTGGACTGCTACAGCGTGATCGGTATCGCGCGTGAGGCAGCCGCAACCTTCGGCAAGAGCTTCCATATGCCGGCAGAGGAGAAGTCGGGCAATGCAGAGGATATCCACGATTACCTCAAGGTGTCCGTCGAGGATACGGAGCTCTGCCCGCGTTATACCGCACGTATGGTGAAGAACATCCAGCTCGCACCATCACCGAAGTGGATGCAGATCCGCCTCGCAAGCGCCGGTATCCGTCCGATCAACAACATCGTCGACATCACAAACTATGTGATGCTCGAGTACGGTCAGCCGATGCACAGCTATGACTACGATAAGATCCGTGGTCACGAGATCATCGTGAAGCGTGCGCAGGACGGTGACGAGTTCGAGACCCTCGACGGTCAGATGCGGACCCTCGATCACAGCATCCTGACGATCTGCGATGCAGAGGGCGCGATCGGTCTCGCCGGCATCATGGGCGGTGAGAACTCGAAGATCACCGACGATGTGAAGACGATGGTCTTCGAGGCCGCAACCTTCGACGGTACCAACATTCGCTTAAGCGCACGTAAGGTCGGCAACCGTACCGACGCATCCGGCTACTTCGAGAAGGGCCTCGACCCGAACCTTGCAGAGTCCGCGATCGACCGTGCATGTGCCCTGATCGAGCAGCTCGGCGCCGGTGAGGTGGTCGGTGGCATCATCGACGTCTATCCGGTGAAGCGGGAGCCGTCCGTCGTGGTATGCAAGGCGTCGGAGATCAATCACCTGATCGGCTTCGATCTTACGGCAGAGCAGATGAAAGCCTACCTCGAGAAGATCGAGCTCTCGACCGAGATCGGCGAGGATGGCGACACCCTGACCGTGACCGCGCCGACCTTCCGTCAGGATATCCACCGCATGTGTGATGTCGCGGAGGAGGTTCTCCGTTTCTATGGTTATGCCAATGTCTCCATGACCCTTCCATCCGGCGGGGATGTGGCAGGCGGTCTGGCTCCGGACCTCGCGGTCAATGAGCGTGTACGTCACTACGCACAGGCGCTCGGCTATTCTCAGGCCTTCATGTACAGCTTCGAGTCCCCGAAGGTATATGATAAGCTCCTGTTCCCGGCCGATGCGAAGGAGCGTCAGCAGGTGAAGATTCTGAACCCGCTCGGTGAGGACTTCTCGGTGATGCGTACGTCCAGCATGAACGGAATGCTGAGCTCACTCAGCACGAACTATAACCGTCGTAATCGTGATGCACGTCTCTATGAGATGGCGTCCATCTACATCCCGAAGGCACTGCCGCTCACGGAGCTTCCGGACGAGCGTATGACCCTGACCCTCGGCGAGATCGGCGAGGGCGACTTCTTCACGATGAAGGGCGATGTGGAGGTAATCCTCAACCAGCTCGGCCTCACGGGTCGCTACCACTATGATGCAGCCGGCTGTGAGAAGCCGTTCCTGCACCCGGGCAGACGTGCGAACATCATCTACGATGGTCATGTGATCGGTTACCTCGGTGAGGTTCATCCGGAGGTTCTTGAGAACTATGCCATCGGCGAGGCGGCGTACGTCGCGGTCGTGGATATGCCGGAGGTTTATCCGCTGGTCAATGATGACACCAAGTACGTTCCGCTGGCGAAGTTCCCGTCCGTCAGCCGTGACTTCTCGATGCTCGTACCGCATGCTGTAACGGCGGGCCAGATCGAGGACATCCTCGTTCAGCGTGCCGGCAAGCTCTGCGAGCGTATCGAGCTCTTCGACGTATACGAGGGCGCACAGGTCCTCGCGGGCTTCAAGTCCATGGCCTACAAGGTAACGCTTCGTGCACAGGATCACACCCTCACCGACGACGAGATCGGCGGTGTCGTAAAGAAGATTCTGAACGGACTCGAGCATCTCGGCGTGAGCCTTCGTTCTTAAAATACAAAATATAAGCAGCACTGAAGGAGGGCCGTGAAGGTGACCTCCTCGGTTGCTGAAAAATACAAAAAAAGACTTCGTGAGTTTTCTTACAGGGCCTCAAGCCCGTGGTCCGGCAACTGTCTGAGTCCTTTTTCCGTCAAGGAAAAAGGACGAGTTTGCCGGACTGTTAGAAAAATCCGAAGTCTTTTTTTAGTATTTTCAGCGTTCGAGGAACGGAACCTTCACGGCCCTCCTTTGCGCGCTGCTTACAGAGATCAGATACGGAGGTTTGCGCCCTTGAAGTCGCGCTCGAGTTCACGTTTCTGCTGCTTCTTCGCGAGGTCCGCGCGCTTGTCGTAGAGCTTCTTGCCTCGGCAGAGGCCGATCTCGACCTTCACGAGGGAGCGGCGGAAGTAGACGCGGAGCGGGACGAGGGCGTAGCCGTCTTCCTTCAGCTTTCCGAGGATCTTATTGATCTCGGACTTATGGAGGAGGAGCTTGCGGTCGCGCAGCGGGTCCTTGTTAAAGATGTTGCCCTTCTCGTACGGATTCACGTGCATGCCGTAGATAAAGACCTCTCCGTTTTTTATGTTGCAGAAGGATTCCTTGATGGAGCACTGGCCGAGACGGAGTGACTTGACCTCCGTGCCCGCGAGCTCGATGCCGCACTCGAAGGTCTCATCCACGAAGTAGTCGTGGTAGGCCTTCTTATTATTGGCGATGAGCTTGGTGCCTTCTTCTTTTCCGTGATTTGCCATAGTGTTACCTCGATTGTTATGGGTGTGAATATACCCTAGTATGACAGGAAATTCACTGATTTTCAATCAACCAGTGGTTGTTCACGCCTCGCTGTCTTCCGGGCGCAGGAGCTGGAAGTCGATGGTACGTGTGAGTTTGTCTGCATTGAGCACCCGTACACGGACGTGGTCACCGAGGCGATAGGTACGGCCGGTACGTTCACCGACCAGCTCGTACTTGTCTTCACGGAAGATGTAGTAGTCGGAGTCCATGAGGCGCACGGCGCACATGCCCTCGACGGTGTTCGGGAGCTGCACGTAGATGCCGTAGTTCGTGACGCCGGAGATGACGCCGTCAAACTCCTCATCGATGTGGTGACGCATCCACTCGCATTCCTTCAGCTTGTCGGTCTCACGCTCGGCTTCGTCGGCGCGGCGCTCGAGGGTGGAAGAGCGGTCGGCGACGGCCGGGAGCAGGTTCTTGTAGTGCTCGAGGCGGCGCTTGTCGAGCTCACCGCGGAGGTCCTCCTTGATGATCCGGTGGATCTGGAGATCCGGATAACGGCGGATCGGGGAGGTGAAGTGGCAGTAGTACTTCGCCGCGAGGCCGAAGTGGCCGGAGCACTCGGTGGAGTAGCGGGCCTGCTTGAGAGAACGGAGGGTCATCGTTTTGATGATCGGCTCCTCCGGGGTCCCGACGATGGCATCGAGGAGCTTCTGAACCTCCTTCGGGCGAATGCTTTCGTCATCGCGGATGCGGATGAAGTGACCGAAGTTCTCGATGGCGAGGCTGAGCTGCTGGAACTTCTCGGCATCCGGCTTCTCGTGTACACGGAAGACGAACGGGATCTGCTGCCAGAAGAAGTCCTCGGCGACGGTTTCATTGGCCGCGAGCATGAAGTCCTCGATCAGCATGTGGGCCTCGTTTCGCTCGTATGGGTGAATGTCGGTGACGTGGCCCTGTGCATCGAGGATGATCTTCGTCTCCGGGAAGTCGAAGTCGATGCCGCCGCGCTCGTAGCGGCGCTTGCGGAGGAGCTGAGATAGCGCGTACATGCGCTCGAGCAGCGGCTTATACGGCAGGTAGGAGGCGATGTCCTCACCGTTTGTAAGTTCTGTGTTCGTGAGGATCGCATGCACGCCGCTGTAGCTCATGCGCTTGTCGGAGCGGATGACGGACTCACAGATCTCGTGATTCAGGATCTTACCGCTGGCGTCGATGTCCATGACGCAGGAGAGGGTCAGACGATCCTCCTCCGGATTCAGGGAACAGATGCCGTTGCAGAGCACGCGTGGTAGCATCGGGATCACGCGGTCCGTGAGGTACACGGAGGTGCCGCGGTTCAGGGCTTCCTGATCGATCAGCGAGTGCTCCGTCACATATTCGCTGACATCCGCGATGTGGACGTAGAGGCGGTACTGCTTTGTCGTCTCGTCGTACTCGAGGGAAACGGCGTCGTCGAGATCCTTTGCGTCCTCGCCATCGATGGTGATGGTGGTGAGCTGACGGAAGTCGTGCTGACGGCGGCGTGCGATGGTGTCCTCCGGTACGGTCTCCGGAATCGCCTGGGCAGCGCGCATGATGTCCTTCGGAAAGGCTTCCGGGAGTCCGTAGGCCCGGACGATGGAGAGAATGTCGACGCCCGGATCATTGACATGGCCGAGAATCTCGGTGATGACACCCTCCGGACTGTGCTTCGCATCGCCGTAGTTCACGATCTTCACGACGACCTTGTGTCCGTTCACGGCGTGCATGTCCTTGCCCTGCGGGATGTAGATGTCCTTCAGGATCCGCTGGTTGTCCGGCTCGACGAAGCCGACGGATTTATTCTTATGATAGAAGCCGACGATTTCCTTATTGGCATGCTCGAGGATCTGGGTGATGTGTCCCTCCGAGCGATGGTTCGCGTCTGCGCTTCGGGTGATGATGATGCGCACGCGGTCGCCGTCGAGCGCCTCACCGACGTAATCGGCCGGGATGAAGATATCCGGCTCATTTTCGTGGCCCTCCATCGACACGAAGCCGAAGCCGCGTGGATGCGCATGGAAGGTGCCGACATGTGTGAAATTTTCTGTGCGGCCATACTTTCCCTTCTGGGAGATACCGATGCGGCCCTCCGATACGAGACGGTCCAGCACCTCCTGGAGGGCGGCGCGCTCCGGCTTCGGGATTCCAATCAGCATGGCCATTTCCTTCGCTTTCATCGGCTGATAGATCGGATCCTTCACGAGATCCACGATCAGCTTCGCGAGTTTTTCCTTTTGATAATCCTGCATAATTTTCCTCATAAAAAGAGTACCTGCATACAAAAAGTATGCAGGTACATCGTATCAAATCTTATTCGTCATTACCAGATTACGTCGAGAACAAGCGCTACGACGAAGAAGAGCACAGCTGCGATCTTCGTGAACTTCTCCAGTCCGCCCTCGATGGAACGGCCTCTGTTCTTGCCCCAGTAAGTGTCAGCCATACCGGAGATCGCTCCGAGACCCTCACTCTTACCTTCCTGCATCAGAATGATCGCAGAAAGAGCAACGCCTAAAATACAGAATATAATGACAAGTGCGATTTTCATAAATCTTCACCACCTCATACATAGTTTTACAAATACCTATGGACTATAGCACACTCGTCCGGAATGTGCAAGCGGAAGTTCTGTGAGTTGCGGAACCGCACCAAATGAACTAAGATACGAATATTAGTATGAATGCAATATAACAGGAAGTAAATGATATGAATTCAAGTTCTCCGATTGGTGTCTTCGATTCTGGTGTTGGTGGTATCTCCGTTCTGCGGATCCTCCGCCACGATATGCCGAACGAAAATTATATATTCTTTGGTGACAGCATCCATGCACCTTACGGCGATAAGCCAGAGGCGCGTATCCGCGAGATGTCGGATGCCAATGTTCAGTTCCTTCTGGCACATGGTTGCAAGGCCATCGTCATTGCCTGCAACACAGCGACCTCAGCCGCTGCCGACTGGCTTCGCGCGAAGTATCCGGAGCTGATCATCATCGGCATGGAACCGGCGGTAAAATCTGCGGTGGATCACGCCGAAACGAAGCATCCTCGCGTGCTCGTGCTCGCGACTGCATCCACTATTCACGGGGAAAGACTGCACCACCTGATTGGTCGATTCAGTGATGCCGCCGAGATCCATCCGGTCGCCGCACCGGGCATCGTCCCGCTCGTGGAAGCCGGGAAGGAAAACTCCGCTGAGCTTCTTCACTATCTTCAGGACCTCCTCCGCCCGTTCTGCAAGCAGGAAGACGGCGGTGACGGTCTTCTCGTCGACAGCGTCGTCCTCGGCTGCACGCATTTTCCTTTCGCGATGGACGCCATCCGAAACGCCCTCGGCTATGACTTCACCTTCTACGACGGTGCCTATGGAACCGCCCGCGAAACGAAGCGCCGTCTTCAGGAAGCGCATCTCGTCAATGCTTCCGACGATACCGGCACCATCGCCCTTTACTCCAGCGTTCCCGGCCAGGAATCCATAGAGCTTCAGCAGAAGCTCCTCGACCTGCCATTTACATACGCGCCGGAAAGCTGAAAAAAGTTAGAAAAGTAAGAAACGTGCCTGCATCGACCGGATGCTATTTGTATGCACCGGAAAAACAAAACGTAGATTCCGAAGCCGGGCCGTGGTGAGGACGGAGGGACCGTAGAGCATTTCGATGTCTGTCCCAGGCTTTCTGCTAGGGACGTCCCAATGTCCTATGTGCGACCGAATTGTCTGAGGTCTGTTTTCCATCAGGAAAACAGGCCGAGTATCGGGCGCTGGTTCGACGTCCCTTGCAGAAAGCGTGGTTGACAGACCCGAAATGCGTGATCGGCCCTCCGTTCCACCACGGCCCGGCTTCGGTCATGGCATAGTGTATCGCGGCTGTATCGTCGCGCGTGCCTCGCAGTTGATTTTTGCCCTTCAACAAAATATACTTAATCTTATGTATGTCTATAAGCAGCACCAGAGTATGCTGAAATCAGCCAGATGAAGAGACATGAAGGAGAGATGAAGATGCAGACAGTAGATAAGGTGAGTGTGACAGAGCTGATCGAGAAGGAAGGACTCAAAAATCTGACACCGGATATCGATACAGACCATAAATTTATCACAATTCCGGATGTGAACCGTCCGGCGTTACAGCTTGCGGGATTTTTCGACCAGTTTGATTCTGAGCGTGTGCAGATCATCGGTAATGTGGAGACCGCGTACCTGATGACCTTCGATGCACCGGAGCGCCGTGCGAAGTATGCAGCGCTGTCGAAGTATCCGATTCCGGTCATCATCTATGCGCGTGGCATCGAGCCGGACAGCTGCATGATCGATGCGTGTCGCAATGCGGGGATCCCGCTGCTGCAGTCGACGCGTATGACGACGGAGCTGGAGGCGACGATCATCAGCTGGCTGAAGGTCCGGATGGCGCCGATGATTTCCGTGCACGGCGTGCTCGTCGATGTATACGGCGAGGGCGTGCTGATCATGGGCGATTCCGGGATCGGTAAGTCCGAGGCAGCGCTCGAGCTCATCAAGCGTGGACATCGTCTCGTGGCGGATGACGTCGTCGAGCTCCGCAAGGTATCGGATGATACCCTCGTCGGCAGCGCACCGGATATCACACGTCACTTCATCGAGCTTAGAGGCATCGGCATCATCGACGTCAAGCAGATGTTCGGTGTCGAGTGCGTGAAGGATACCCAGAGCATCAACATGGTCATCAAGCTCGCCGACTGGTCGAAGGATAAGGATTACGACCGCCTCGGCCTCAAGGATAATTACACCGAGTTCCTCGGCAACAAGGTGATCTGCTACGATATCCCGGTACGTCCGGGTCGTAATGTCGCCATCATCGTCGAGTGTGCTGCGGTCAACAACCGTGCGAAGAAGATGGGCTACAATGCGGCGCAGGTGCTCTACGAGCGCGTCACCGCGAACATGAAGAACGGAAACTGATTTATGAAAATACTGAAAAATGAAGCTCTGAAGCTGCATACGAGTTTTCGGGTCGGTGGCCCGGCGAAGGTCTATGTGGTTCCGGAGGATATCGAGGAGCTTCAGAAGCTGATTCGCTTCCTCTATGAAGAGAAGCTCCCGTATGACATCATCGGAAACGGCACGAATCTGCTGGTAAGTGATGCCGGCGTCGACCATGTGGTCGTCGAGATCGGCCGTGCGCTGGAGGGCATCGAGCTGCTTCCGGAGGCCAATGCTTCCGACGCGACATCATCGCTTCGCGGGTCGTCGTCCGTGACCGGAACCGCGGCGAAGGCGGTTGCCGGAAGTGCAGCTGCGCGCGCGACATCGGACGCAGATGCTGTGAATGCGACAGCAGCGGATGAAAAAATCTACTATCTCCGCGTGCTGGCCGGCACCCTGCTCAGTAAGGCGGCACAGTTTGCAGCGACGCAGGAGCTCGCTGGTATGGAGGCGCTGCGTGGCATCCCGGGCACCATCGGTGGTGCGGTGACGATGAACGCAGGTGCGTATGGCACAGAGATGAAGGATGTGCTGTACTCCGTGGACGTCCTGACACCGGAGGGGGAGCTTCGGACCCTGACGCCGGCGGAGCTCGAGCTCGGCTACCGGCATAGTGTGATCCCTGAGAGAGGGTATGTTGTCGTGGCGGCGACATTGGCACTGCGAAAGGGCGACCCGGCCGAGATCCAGGCGCGGATGGCCGATTTCCAGAAACGGCGGAAGGAGAAGCAGCCGCTCGACAAGGCTTCGGCGGGCTCGACCTTCAAACGGCCGGAGGGCTACTTCGCCGGCAAGCTGATCGAGGACACGGGACTCCGCGGCTTCCGGCACGGCGGTGCGCAGGTGAGTGAGAAGCACTGCGGCTTTGTCATCAACGACGGGACCGCGCGGGCAGCGGACATCTACTGGCTGATCGGCGAGGTGCGGAAGCGCGTCCTCCTGGAGCAGCACGTCGAGCTGACCCCGGAGGTGAAGATCTGGGGCGAGTTCTGATCGTCTGCATGATGTCGGCATGCGCTGTGGAAACGGCGGCTGAGTTGAAGATCCAGTGATCAATGAGTAAAGAGTGAATAGCGGAGGTGAGCCATGGGAAAGCTTTTAATCGTGACGGGAATGAGTGGCGCCGGCAAGACGATCGCACTGAAGTCCCTCGAGGATATGGGGT
>JAUNWX010000012.1:0-13123 GCA_030540075.1 Lachnospiraceae bacterium | reverse complement strand
GGAATGAGTGGCGCCGGCAAGACGATCGCACTGAAGTCCCTCGAGGATATGGGGTACTACTGCGTCGATAATCTGCCGATTCCGCTGATCGATAAATTCGCGGAGCTGATCGTCGACGGGCATGAGCAGATCACGAAGGCGGCACTCGGAATCGATGTGCGCTCCGGCAGCGATCTGCCGCTGCTGAAGGAGGTGCTCGACACCTGGGACATCCGGGGACGCATGGACTATGAAATCGTATTCCTCGATGCGTCAGACGAGACCCTCATCAAGCGCTTCAAGGAGACCCGGCGTGCGCACCCGCTCAGTAAGGATGGCCGCGTCGAAACCGGCATCGACGCGGAGCGGAAGGCGATGGGCTGGCTCAAGGAAAAGGCCGACTACATCATCGATACCTCGCACCTGCTCACGAAGGAGCTGCGCGGACAGCTCGCGGATATCTTCGAGGGGCAGAAGGCCTATGAAAATCTGCAGGTGACGATCCTCAGCTTCGGTTTCAAGCATGGCATCCCGGAGGACGCAGACCTTCTGTTCGATGTACGTTTCCTGCCGAATCCCTACTATGATCCGCTGCTTCGAAGCCATACCGGTCTCGAACAGAGCGTACGTGACTACGTCTGCCAGGACGGCGTGGCGGAGGAATTTCTGCAGAAGCTCTATGATATGATCTGCTTTCTGATTCCACATTATATTGAAGAGGGAAAGAATCAGCTCGTGATCGGCGTCGGCTGCACGGGTGGTCACCATCGCTCCGTCACCATCGCAGAGCTCCTTTACGCACGCCTGAAACAGACGGCGGATTACGGGCTGCGCATCGATCACCGGGATATCGAACGCTGAAACTGCATCGATCCAGTGCCGGGCTGGCATGCCGATGGAGACATTGGCCGGGAAACGAAAAGTCAACCGAAACACATAGATGTGGTAACATGGCAGCGCAGAAAACGCAAAATATATGTATGGAGGCGGAGTTGGGCGCAGAAGCGAAGACGAAAACATCTTTTTCAGCCAGAGTGAAACAGGAGCTGCGTAAAAAAGACTTTACAGCGTCTGAAAAAGACATTAATATGAATAGCAATGATTCGAAGGATTTCGAGATGCGGGACTTCATTCGGGAGCGCTTCCTGAGTGCGGGGTCGATCACGGATCCGACGAAGGATTATCACCTTGAGCTGGTCTGCGGTGGAGCAGAGGAGGCGGATCGGATCACCGATGTCTTCCGAAGCTTCGGTCTCGAGCCACGTATCATGGAGCGGGGCGGCCATCTGGTTGTGTATCTGAAGGATGCCGCGCAGATTTCGGATGTCCTGAAGCTGATGGGGGCCGTGGATGGCCTCATGGAGCTTGAGAATGTCAGAATCCTCAAGGAGGTCAGCGAGAAGATCAACCGTCAGGTGAACTGTGAAACAGCCAACCTGCAGCGGACCGTATCCGCCGGCATTCGCCAGGTGGAGGACATCGAGCTGGTCGATCGGGAGATCGGGCTTCAGAATCTGGAGCCGGGACTGCGTGAGATCGCGGAGAAGCGTCTGGAGAATCCTGATGCAACCCTCACCGAGCTTGCAGCCTGTCTCTCGGAACCGATTGGAAAGAGCGGGGCCAATCATCGACTCCGGAAGCTGTCCAGGATGGCTTCAGAGTTAAGGGGAAAAACCGCATGTTTATAGTGTAAAGATAGTGAAGAGCGTTCAGTGAAGCGGGTGCATGCATCTGCAGGGAGGAGCGTTTAACGCGAGGCCTATCTTCGAGGAAGGATTATATGAAGGACACAAATGTAGTAGTTCAGTTACCGAAAAAACCGGATGAGCATCCGATCGCGATGCTTGTTCAAATTGCTAGCCGTTTTGAATCACGCATTTATATGGCCGATGGCCCACGTAAGGTGAATGCCAAGTCCATCATGGGGATGATGGCACTGGGCCTCAACAACGGACAGGCGCTCGTGATCAGCGCAGACGGTGCAGATGAGGATGCTGCGCTGCAGAGCATCACGGAGTACCTCAGCGGTGCAAATGCATAAGAACTGAATATTACGGAAGGGAGACGCCGATCGGCGTCTCCTTTTTGATTCAGTCTGGGGACTGAAGGGCCGGCAACAGAAGCGCGGTCTCTCCGTATGGCTTCTGTTGCTGCCCCTCCGGGTCCCAGACTGAATTATATAGGAAACCACCCATGCACAGAAAAAGAACAAGCATTCGCGTATATTCTATGCTACAATAGAGGCATCTGTTTTTACTGGAGGGTACGATGGCCTTTACGCATTTACATGTTCATACAAGCTACAGTCTTCTCGATGGTGCCGGTCGGATCCCGGAGATGATCGCGCGTTGCCGGGAGCTCGGGATGGATTCGATGGCGATCACCGACCACGGCGTGATGTATGGTGTCATCGACTTCTATAAGGAGGCGCTGAAGCAGGGCATCCGGCCGATTCTCGGCTGCGAGGTCTACCTCACGGGCGGCTCCCGCTTCGACCGGGAGGTCGGAAAGGGCGAGGACCGCTACTACCACCTCGTGTTGCTCGCGGAGAATAACCAGGGCTACGCGAACCTCATGAAGATCGTGTCGACGGGCTTCATCGACGGCTTCTACTATAAGCCGCGTGTCGATTTCGAGACGCTCGAGCGCTACCACGAGGGCATCATCGCGCTGTCTGCCTGCCTCGCTGGCGAGGTGTCGCGAAACCTCACCCGGAACATGTATCCGGAGGCGAAGAAGGCCGCGCTGCGCTACCTTTCCATCTTCGGGCCGGAGCATTTCTACCTCGAGCTGCAGGATCACGGCTATCCGGAGCAGCGGAAGGTCAATGCAGGCTTACTGCAGTTACATGAGGAGACCGGGATTCCGCTGGTCGCCACAAACGATATCCACTACACCCGGAAGGAAGATGCGGAGCCGCACGATATCCTGCTCTGTCTCCAGACCGGAAAGAAGATCAGCGACCAGGATCGCCTGCGTTATCCGGGCGGGCAGTTCTATATCAAGTCCGAGGAGGAGATGCGGGCGCTGTTCCCGTATGCGCAGGAAGCCCTCGATAACACACATAAAATCGCAGAGCGCTGCGATGTAAGCATTGAATTCGGACACTACCATGTGCCGGGCTATCAGGTGCCGGAGGGCTACGATACGACGGGCTATCTCCGGAAGCTCTGTGAGGATGGCCTCCGGGCGCGCTACGGTGCGGACGGCGAGCAGTACCGGGGGCGTCTCGACTACGAGCTCGACACGATCGCCAGCATGGGCTTCGTCGAGTACTTCCTGATCGTCTGGGATTATGTGCACTATGCGAAGACCCATGACATTGCGGTGGGACCGGGCAGAGGCTCGGCGGCGGGTTCCCTCGTCGCGTACTGCATCGGCATCACCGACATCGATCCGATGCGTTACAATCTCGTCTTCGAGCGGTTCCTGAACCCGGAGCGTGTCACCATGCCCGATGTCGATATGGACTTCGAGTACGAGCGACGGCAGGAGGTCATCGAGTACGTGACCCGGAAGTACGGGAAGGACTGCGTATCGCAGATCATCACCTTCGGTACGCTCGCGGCGCGCGGTGTCATCCGGGATGTCGGGCGTGTACTGGATATTCCGTATGCAAAGTGCGATCTGATCTCGAAGCAGGTGCCGAACGAGCTGAACATCACGCTCGATAAGGCGCTGCAGATGAATCCGGAGCTGCGGAAGATGTATGAGGAGGATGCGGAGACGCGTCGTATCATCGATATGAGTAAGCGTCTCGAGGGACTTCCGCGTCACAGCTCCATGCATGCGGCGGGCGTCGTGATTTCTGGAAAGCCGCTCGTAGAGTACGTGCCGGTGTCGCGGGCGGCGGACGGCACCATCACCACGCAGTTCACGATGACGACGATCGAGGAGCTCGGGCTTCTCAAGATGGATTTCCTCGGTCTCCGGAATCTGACGGTCATCAAGGATGCGATCCGGGATGTAAATAAGCTGCATCATACAGACCTGAGCGTCGAGAATATGAACTATGCCGATCCGAAGGTCTACCAGATGATCTCGGGCGGGCACTGCGAGGGCGTGTTCCAGCTCGAGTCGGCGGGCATGAAGAACTTCATGAAAAAACTGAAGCCGACCGGTATCGAGGACATCATCGCCGGCGTCGCCCTCTACCGACCGGGTCCGATGGACTTCATTCCGAAGTACATAAAGGGAAAGGAGCATCCGGAGTCGATCAGCTATGACTGTCCGGAGATCCGCCCGATCCTCGAGACGACCTACGGCTGTATCGTCTACCAGGAGCAGGTTATGCAGATCGTGCGTGATCTCGCAGGCTACTCGATGGGACGCTCAGACCTCGTACGCCGTGCCATGAGTAAGAAGAAAACGAAGGTCATGGAGGAGGAGCGGAAGAACTTCGTCTATGGTAATCCGGAGCAGCACATCCCGGGCTGCATCGCGCGGGGCATCGATGAGGCGACGGCGAACCACATCTATGACGAGATGATCGACTTCGCGAAGTATGCCTTCAACAAGTCGCATGCGGCCTGCTATGCCGTCGTTTCCTACCAGACGGCTTATCTCCGCTGCTACTATCCGGCCGAGTTTTTTGCGGCGCTCATGACCTCCTATATGGATAATATGGGGAAGACCGCGGAGTACTTCGATGTGGCGCGCACGCTCGGTATCGCGATCCTGCCGCCGGATGTGAACCAGGCGGAGATCGGCTTCTCGGTCTCCACGGAGGGGGCGATCCGCTATGGTCTGAGTGCCGTAAAGGGCGTCGGTCGGAGCGCTGCGCAGGCTATCGTGAAGGAGCGGCAGCAGCACGGACCGTATAAGGACTTCGAGGATTTCGTCGTCCGTGTCTCGGAAAAAGGCATCAACCGCCGCGCCATCGAGTACTTCATTCAGGCGGGCGGGCTCGATCCGTTCCCGGGCAACCGCCGGGAGAAGATCGCGATCCTTCCGACCATCATCGAGGGCCGTGTGAAGGAAAAGCAGAATTCGATGGCGGGGCAGATGACCCTCGCGGATCTTCTTGGGGAGGATAATCAGGAGGCGGGCGAGTTCCGTATCCGCATGCCGAAGCTGCCGGAGTATTCGAAGGAGGAGCTGCTGCAGTACGAGAAGGAGGCGCTCGGCTTCTATCTGAGCGGCCATCCGCTGGATGCCTATCGCGCCGTGATGGATGCCAATGTCTCTGCCACGAGTGCGGACTTCCGCCGGGACGACGAGACAGGCACCGTGCCGCTTCGTGATCAGCAGAAGGTGACGGTCGGCGGCATCCTCACGGAGCTGCAGATGAAGACCACCCGGAAACAGCAGCAGATGGCTTTCCTGCAGCTCGAGGACCGGATGGGTACCGTGGAGGTCGTCGTCTTCCCGAAGACCTACCAGACGATGCGCGCACTGCTCGAGCCGGATGCGAAGCTCTTTATCGAGGGACATGTCGACGGCTCCGGTGAGAAGGACAGTAAGCTGATCGCCGATCGGATCTATACCTTCGCGGAGGCACCGAAGGAGCTTTGGCTGCAGCTCCAGGATAAAAACCAGTACTTTGCTGAGCAGCAGGCGCTGGGACAGCTCCTGAGAGCACACCCCGGGGAAGATGGCGTGGCGATCTATCTCCGTCAGGAAAAGGCCGTGAAACGCCTCGACCGGCAGTATGCGGTACAGCTCGATCCGGTGTTGATGGAAAGCCTCGATCAGCTTCTCGGCGAAAAAAACGTTCGAGTTTCATATAAGGTATTGAAAAAAGTACAAAACTAAACTATTATAAGTGCGAGTTTGTGAAAGCTATCACAATCTCATCTGCTTGTGTGTTTAGGGAGAATGTAAATATATCTGGAGGATAGGATTATGGCGACGAAAGCTGTGAAGACGATTGGTGTACTGACATCTGGTGGTGATGCGCCAGGTATGAATGCCTGTGTACGTAGTGTTGTTCGTACGGCAATTCACGAGGGCATCAAGGTAAAGGGTATCATGAGAGGATATGCGGGTCTTCTGCAGGAGGAGATCGTCGACATGGATACGACCTCCGTATCCGATACCATCAGCCGTGGCGGTACCATCCTCTATACGGCGAGATGTCAGGAGTTTACAACGCCGGAGGGTCAGGCACGTGGTGCCGAGATCTGCCGTAAGCATGGCATCGATGGCATGGTCGTCATCGGTGGTGACGGCTCCTTCCGTGGCGCGGGTAAGCTGAGTGCACTCGGCATCAACACCATCGGTGTGCCGGGTACCATCGATCTCGATATCGCTTGTACCGATTATACGATCGGTTTCGATACCGCCATCAATACCGCGATGGAGGCCATCGATAAGCTGCGTGATACCTCGACCTCACATGAGCGCTGCTCGATCATCGAGGTCATGGGTCGTCGTGCCGGTTACATCGCACTCTGGTGTGGTGTGGCGAACGGTGCGGAGGAGATCCTGCTTCCGGAGCGTTACGATGGCGATGAGCAGGCGATCATCAACCGTATCATCGAGGCACGTAAGAGAGGCAAGAAGCACTATATCATCATCAACGCCGAGGGAATCGGCCACAGCACTTCGATGGCGAAGCGCATCGAGGCAGCGACGGGTATCGAGACGAGAGCGACCATTCTCGGACATATCCAGCGTGGTGGCTCACCGACCTGTAAGGATCGTTACTATGCATCGATGATGGGTGCACGTGCCGTAGAGCTTCTGCATGAGGGTAAGTCGAATCGTCTTGTGGCTTATAAGCATGGCGAGTTCGTCGATTATGATATCCAGGAAGCACTTCAGATGAAGAAGGATATCAACGAGGAGCAGTATCGTATCGCGAAGCTGCTGGTTAGATAAGTCATAAGTACAGGGGGGCGACTGCATATGCAGTCGCCCTTTTCCTTTTTCTTAACTTTGCAGAACGGTGAATGGATGTTATAATGCGGATGATTTTGAGAACAGTGAGGTGCGATGATGAGAGAAGATGTGGTGCTGTGTGCGGCGAATGCCTATCATCAGAAGTATTATCTGAATCCGGAGTATGGGAATCTGCCGGAGGATGTGCAGAAGGAGCTGAAGCTGATCGCGGTGGATTATGTCGAGGAGATCGGTGGGGTCTTTCTGATGTCATTTAATGCGGAGCAGAAGCTGGTACTGAAGTCGATGCACGAGGAGGATGATCTTCGTTTCGATGATGCGAAGGCGCAGAAGAAGATCGGGGAGCTGGCGACGCGCTATGAGGCGCTGTTTACGAAGCTGGAGACCTACTACCAGGCGCTGGAGACACTGCATGGGAGAGGGCGGTCTTCAGAGGAGCTGACAGAGGCGGACATGCAGGCGGAGCCGGGTGCGAATAATCCGGAGGGCCATGCGGAGGTGCGCCGAGCGACTTCGGAGGAGGTAAGGACGTCCGCGGCGGAGACATCGAACCAGGATGTCGTCGCGGAGTCGGAGCAGGGCGGGATCCGGATGACGGGTTCCTGGGACATGCCGGTGATGCCGGATGACCCGAACGCGGAGCAGACCGCGTACCACACGCTTTTTGGGGATGATTAATATATGAAAATTGGAAATGTGGAGCTCCCAAGCAATGTGGCGATGGCGCCGATGGCGGGGGTGACGGATCTTCCGTACCGGACGATTCTGCGGGAGATGGGGGTCGGTCTTACGACGACGGAGATGATCAGTGCGAAGGCGATCCTCTACCATAATAAGAATACCGAGGAGCTGATGCGGACCGGGGTGGACGAGCATCCGGTGGCGGTGCAGCTCTTCGGCTCCGATCCGGAGATTATGGCGGAGATTGCGTCCCGGATCGAGGATCGTTTCGATATCCTCGACGTAAACATGGGCTGTCCGGTGGCGAAGATCGTGAACAACCATGAGGGAAGTGATCTGATGAACCATCCGGAGCTGGCGTATGAGATTCTGCATGCGATGGTAGAGCGCTGTCATAAGCCGGTGACGGTGAAGTTTCGAAAGGGCTTTCAGAAAACGGACGATACGGCGGTCGAGTTCGCGAAGATGGCGGAGCAGGCCGGCGTGTCGGCGGTGACGGTGCATGGCCGGACGCGCGCGCAGCTCTACAGCGGGGCGGCGGACTGGGATGTAATCCGGCGGGTGAAGGAGGCAGTGAAGATCCCGGTGTTCGGAAACGGCGATATCTTCACACCGGAGGATGCGAAGCGCATGATGGACGAGACGGGCTGTGACGGCGTGGCGATCGCGCGCGGGGCCCAGGGAAATCCGTGGCTCATCCGACGGACGGTCGAGTATCTCCGGACGGGCGAGCTTTTGCCGGCACCTTCCATCGAGGAGGTGATCGCGATGATCCACCATCATACGGAGCTGATGCTTCAGTATAAGGGTGAATTCACGACGGTCCGGGAGATGCGGAAGCACATCGCCTGGTATACGGAGGGCTACCCGGACTCGGCGAAGCTCCGTGGGAAGGTGAATACCGCCGGCAGCATCGAGGAGCTGTATGCGCTGGTGGATTCGATGAAACGGTAGTCGATCAACAG
The DNA here is from genome assembly GCA_030540075.1 of Lachnospiraceae bacterium. Lineage (GTDB taxonomy): Bacteria > Bacillota > Clostridia > Lachnospirales > Lachnospiraceae > Oribacterium. Next base: position 4,655 of record JAUNWX010000012.1, on the reverse strand, counting down.
GAGGCCTCGGAGGGGGCGACAACGGAGTACTGTGCCTCCGTTGCCGCCCCTCCGAGGCCTCCTGCCGGCTGAAACTTTGTTGGTTCCATGCAGAGTGGTTGACAAGTGAAGCTGATTTGCTTTACAATATGCAATCGTGAAAATGGATGATGGGCGGTTTCCGGCCATTCGGAAGCGGCCTGTTTTATAATGCTGATTCATCGCGGGTGGATGAGCAGAAGGAAGTCTTGAAAGGAGCTATGGGGAACATGGCAGAAGAGCAGGTAAAGAAGAATTTACTGACACGTGCAGGTCTTAACAAGTATGAGGCGGAGCTTCATGATCTGAAGGTCAACAAGAGACAGATGATCGCAGAGAAGATCAAGGAAGCGAGAGAGCAGGGCGATCTTTCCGAGAACGCAGAGTACGATGCAGCGAAGGATGAGCAGAGAGACATCGAGGCGAGAATCGTCGAGCTCGAGGCACTGCTGAAGAATGTTGAGGTCGTGGATGACTCTGTCGAGGGTGAGATCAATGTCGGCTGCCGTGTAAAGCTCTATGATGAGGAGTTCGATGAGGAGGTGACCTACTTCATCGTGGGTTCCTCGGAGGCAAACAGCCTGACCGGAAAGATTTCCAACGAGGCACCGGTTGGTAAGGCTCTTCTTCACCACAAGGCGGGTGATGAGGTGACTGTCGAGACCGAGGCGGGTGATCTCAAGTTCCGCGTACTCGAGGTAGAGCGCGTCAACGATCACGAGGCGTAAGCGCAGGGAAGCGCTGGTGCGTAATCGCATGGGCCGGCTGCAGACGCTGCGGGGCATGCGTATAGAGTGGTAAAAAACGACAGACGGCTGGGGACGATGCCCCGGTCGTCTGCATTGGCATAAGAAGCAAGGAGAAGCTATGGCAGAGAATCAGGAAAACCAGAAGAATCAGGCTCCGGTAGAGGATACCAACCATATCGTAAAGGCACGCCGTGAGAAGCTTGCAGAGCTGCAGGCTGCCGGACAGGATCCTTTCGAGATTACGAAGTTCGATCAGGAGCAGCACAGTCAGGAGATCCGCGATGATTTCGAGAAGTTCGAGAATCAGCAGGTATCGATCGCCGGCCGTATCATGCAGAAGCGTGTGATGGGTAAGGCATCCTTCATCCATATCCAGGATAAGCAGGGCCGTATCCAGGCGTACATCACCCGTGATGAGCTCGGTGAGGATGAGTATAAGAAGTTCAAGAAGATGGATATCGGTGATATCGTCGGTGTAAAGGGCTTCGTATTTAAGACGAAGATGGGTGAGATTTCCGTGCATGCGCAGTCACTCGAGCTGCTGTCGAAGTCACTCTACCCGCTTCCTGAGAAGTTCCATGGTCTGCAGGATACCGATACGAGATATCGTCAGCGCTATGTTGACCTCATCATGAACGAGGATTCGAAGAATGTCTTCATCAAGCGTTCCCAGATCATCCGTGAGATCCGTAACTTCCTCGATGGTCGTGGCTTCATGGAGGTGGAGACACCGATGCTGGTGGAAAATGCCGGCGGTGCCGCTGCACGTCCATTTGAGACGCATTACAATGCGCTGAACGAGGACGTAAAGCTTCGTATTTCCCTCGAGCTCTACCTCAAGCGTCTCATCGTCGGTGGTCTCGAGCGTGTATTCGAGATCGGCCGTGTATTCCGTAATGAGGGTGTCGATACCCGTCATAATCCGGAGTTCACGCTGATGGAGCTGTACCAGGCATATACGGATTACAACGGCATGATGGAGCTCACCGAGAGCATGTTCCGTTACCTTGCAGAGAAGGTATGCGGCAAGACCCTCATCAGCTACCAGGGCACCGAGATCGATCTCGGCAAGCCGTTCCGTCGTCTGTCGATGACCGATGCGATCAAGGAGGAGTGCGGTGTGGACTTCAATTCCGTGAAGACCCTTGAGGAGGCACGTGCACTGGCGGATCAGCATAACGTTCCGTACGAGGCACACCACAAGATCGGTGATATCGAGAACGGTTTCTTCGAGACCTTCTGTGAGGAGAAGATGATCCAGCCGACCTTCATCATGGATCATCCGGTGGAGATTTCTCCGCTGACGAAGAAGAAGCCGTCTGATCCGACCAAGGTAGAGCGTTTCGAGCTTTATATCTACGGTCGAGAGATGTGTAATGCCTATTCCGAGCTGAACGACCCGATCGATCAGCGCGAGCGTTTCAAGGCACAGGATGCACTGGCGGCTGCCGGTGACGAAGAGGCAAACCACACCGACGAGGACTTCCTGCATGCCATCGAGATCGGTCTGCCGCCAACCGGTGGTATCGGTTATGGTATCGACCGTCTCGTGATGCTGCTGACCGATACGCCGGCCATCCGTGACGTGCTGCTCTTCCCGACAATGAAGACCCTCAAGTCTGAAAACAATGAAGCACATGCGGACGAAAAAGCCGGGGAAGAGAAGAGTTCCGAGGCTGTTTCTGATCAGTCCGGGTTCTTCACCCCGAACGAAAAGATCGATTTTACCGGTGTGAAGATCGAGCCGCTGTTTGCGGATCAGGTCGATTTCGACACCTTCAGCAAGTCCGATTTCCGGGCGGTGAAGGTAAAAGAATGCTCGGCTGTTCCGAAGTCAAAGAAGCTCTTAAAGTTCGTTCTGGATGACGGTACGGGCACGGATCGCGTGATTTTAAGCGGTATTCACGCCTATTACGAGCCGGAAGAGCTGGTCGGCAAGACCCTGATTGCCATCACGAATCTCCCGCCGAGAGCGATGATGGGGATCGACTCCTGCGGCATGCTCCTGTCCGCGGTGAACGAGAAAAACGGCGAGGAAGAGCTTCATCTTCTGATGGTGGACAACCACATCCCTGCCGGCGCGAAGCTGTATTGATCCGGGGAAATCACAGGCGGAAAACCTGCGGATTTTTACAACAAATCCAAGCCGATTTTTTGCAGTGACACCGGATTTACAACATTTGTGCAACAAAAAGTCAAATGACGGTACATCGTAACAGATGACAGTATAAAGTAAAGCGTACGTCCCAGTTCCAAAAACATTAAAGGCACTCCTTTTCAGAATCAATCTGAGTAGGGGTGCCTTTTTGCGTACAAACAGCAGGAAAAGAGGCTGAAAAGCCTTTCATCCCTATTTGAATAGCAGCCAGATGACGCAGATGCCTGTTATCCGGGCATCTGCCCACAAATCCACAAGGAGGAAATGTATGGAACAGGAGTATCAGGACATCACAAGACCGAGAGAAGTCCGGGAAGAGGTGAAGAAGCTGCGTAAAAAGTTTCTTCGCTATCAGGAAGCGGAGGTCGTGTACAGCATCTCGCACCGCAAGCTCATTGAGCTCGCGGATCGGGCTGGAGCGCTGTACAGGATGGAAGGGACGGTGCTGATCAACCGCGATATTTTCGATGCCTATCTCGAGAATTTTCATGAGAAGACCAGGGGAATTGGTAAGCGCGGTTTGAGCAAAGAAGAGAGGCGGCGGAAGGAGGAGAAGCAGTGAGCGGGAAACTCTGGATGTTCTCGGATCAGCTGGATGATGAGGATTTGGAATTTGCAAGACACAGCTTCTTCCGCTATGCAGATGGAATCGCGTACTACAGGCTGACGGAGAAGACGATTACCCGACTGGCAAAAGAAGCGGAAGCCATCTACAAGATTGACGGAAAGATGGTTCTTGTCCGGCGTGATCTCTTTGAGTCGTATCTCAGAAAACAGTACAGGAAAACCGGAAGAGGACCGGGATTGGAGGAAAAGGATGAAAGCAGCAGATAAGGAAAAAGCGATGGCAAAAATGGAACGAAGGCTGGCGCCTGGAATGAAACCGGCAGCTTATGCAGCATCAGAGGAAAAACCGATCAGCAGAAAAACCGGGAGAGGCAGAACAGGAAACGGCAAAACGAAAGAGAAGAAAACCGGGAAAGAAGCCGTGAGGGAAACGCTGGCAGCGAGAAAAAAGATTTACGTCAGGTACAAGGAAGGAGCGGCACTATACAGCATGGGGCTATCCAAGTTTCAACAGATGGCGCATGCTGCCGGAGCGGTTTATAAGGCAGACAAAGCCTGCTTTGTAAATCTGGAAATATTTGATGCATACTTTCAGACCTTCCGGCTTGATGAAGGAGGCAGATGATGGACAAGGAGAAAACGATGAACGCACAGGATAAAAGTGCAGCGACGCAGATTTCCATTCGTCAGATTCATCCCTTCCGGAATCATCCCTTCAAAGTGCTCGATGATGACCGGATGAAAGACCTTGTTCAGAGCATCAAGGACAATGGGATCCTGAATCCGGTTCTGGTGCGTCCTGATGAACAGGACGGATTTGAAATGATTTCCGGTCATCGGAGAATGCACGCGGCAAAGCTGGCGGGTCTGACCACTGTTCCGGCGATCATCAAGGAGATGACGGATGATGAAGCCGTCATCGCGATGGTTGACTCCAATATGCAGCGGGAGGAGATCCTTCCGAGTGAGCGGGCATTTTCCCTGAAGATGAAGATGGACGCGATGCGCAGACAAGGAGCTCGGACGGATCTGAAACGGAATAGTTCCGAAATTGGAGCTGAGACGAATGGCGATGAAACTTATGGCACTGAGTGCCATAAGTTGGTTGGTCGTGCGCCTGGCGGCGCACGTTTCTAACCGGTGTAAGTCCGGAGTTCACCCGG
>JAUNWX010000011.1:51703-54063 GCA_030540075.1 Lachnospiraceae bacterium | reverse complement strand
TTGAGGGGGCAGGGGGTGTTTGAAGATGCCCGTTTCACAAACGGGCATTTTCTTGCGCGAGACCTCATTTATCTTAAGAATTTCGCAATGGAGTCTGACCACATAAACTTGATTGTGTTGCATAAACGGCGTGTGTCAATTACCGTTTGCGCTGATTGCGCAGATAACGCTTGATTTCGCTGTATTGTTGCGTTAAACTATGGTTATGCGCAAAAATACAGATTGCGCAATGACAGGGTGCTCTGCTATACTGAAGCCTCGATTCCAGCTTGCTCCCCCGGAATATATAAATATATATATATTTTTTATTTATCATATCTCCGGTGATGCGTTTATAAAATATATTCTGCTGGTATTTATTATTGGCCCGACGCATGATCATCGTCGTTTTGTATAGGCAGAAACCCCTTACTAAGTTTTTTACAGAAGGTGTTTCTTATGGCTTTAAAATACTATGAACAGATCGACCGTGACAACACGAAAAAACTTCGTGCATTACTCGATGAGCTTCCATATTTCTGCACGATGTATTTTCGTGGCATCGAAACGACAACGAGCTCCCGCACACGCATTGCCTATGCACGTGATCTGAAGATTTTCTTCCAGTTTCTCATTCATGAAAATCCGCTCTATAAGGACTACTCTCCACGTGATTTTCAGCTGGAGGACCTCAATAAGCTCACGGTCACGGATCTCGAGGATTATCTCGAGTATATCAAATACCGAACAGACGTTTCCGAGGATAAACACGGCAACAAAACTGAAAAGGAAGTCATCAACTCAAGAACCTCGATCAAGCGTAAGGTGGCGTCGATCCGGACCTTTTATCGCTATCTGTACCGGGATCGTCTGATCAAGACGAATCCAGCGGATCTGCTGCAGATGCCAAAGCTGAAGGAAAAAGACATTATCCGTCTTGATGCAAATGAAGTCGCCGATCTCCTCGATGAGGTCGAAAACGGCGAGAAGCTGACCCGTCACCAGCAGGCCTTCCATGATAAGACGGAGATTCGTGATGAGGCCATGATGACGCTGATGCTCGGCACCGGCATCCGTGTTTCGGAATGCGTGGGTCTCAATATAAACGACGTGGACTTCAACAACGATGGTATTCACATCCATCGCAAGGGCGGCAAGGAAGTCACCGTCTATTTCGGTGACGAGGTCGAGAATGCACTCCGCCCGTATGTAGAGTGGCGGAAGCACCAGACCACAGAGCCGGGCCATGAAGACGCCCTCTTCCTCTCCCTTCGCATGCAACGCATGAGCGTCCGTTCCGTCCAGTACATGGTGAAGAAATATGCGAAAACCGTCACACCGACGAAGCATATCACACCACATAAGCTGCGCTCCACCTATGGCACGAACCTCTATAAAGAAACCGGCGATATCTACCTCGTCGCGGATGTCCTCGGCCATAACGACGTCAACACCACGAAGAAGCACTACGCTGCGCTCGAGGATGAACGTCGACGCAGCGCCCGTAACAAGGTCCATCTGCGCTCCGATGACGAGTAGAAATTAAAAGTAAAAAAAATTTATCAATAAAAAGCTAAGAGGACTGTTTTTAGTCACCTGAACTGTTACCCTGAAAAAGTGGCAGGCTCCGTGATGGAGTCTGCCACTTTATGTTTCGTTCTATTCACTTCATGCCGAGGCGTACGAGGCCGATGACCTTTCCGAGGATCTGACAGTCCGGAACGATGATCGGGTCCATGGTATCATTCTCCGGCTGGAGGCGGATGTGGTCCTTCTCCTTATAGAAGCGCTTCACGGTCGCACTGTCGTCGACCAGCGCCACGATGATCTCGCCGTTCTCGCAGGTGTTCTGCTGCTCTACGATCACACGGTCGCCGCTGAGGATACCGCAGTTGATCATGGAATCACCCTTCACGGTGAGCATGAAGACCTTCTTGTTCGGCAGCATATCGACCGGTATCGGATAGTAATCCGTGATGTTCTCCTCGGCAAGCAGCGGTAAACCCGCGGCTACCGTACCTACCAGCGGAATCTCCGCGATCTCGCGCTCGGAGGAGGTCACCGTCGCACTCGCCGCACGCTCCGCGAAGGAATCGCGCATCGTATCCTGACGGAACTCCTTCTCCGTGATCATCAGCGCACGTGGATGCGCCGGGTCCTTCTTGATGAGGCCCATCGTCTCGAGGTCGTTAATATACGTAAATACACTGGATGTAGACTTGAGTCCGACCGCCGCACAGATATCACGTACGGATGGCGGATAGTTCCGCTCCAGCACACACTGCTTGATATAGTCAAACACGGCCTGCTGCTTCGGCGTCATATGATTCGGATCTGGCTGCTTCTTATGTCTGCCCATGGTATACTCCTTTTCATTCTAT
>JAUNWX010000011.1:0-51603 GCA_030540075.1 Lachnospiraceae bacterium | reverse complement strand
ATTCGGATCTGGCTGCTTCTTATGTCTGCCCATGGTATACTCCTTTTCATTCTATGTTGCTTTCATAATACCACGAACAGGCGTTCATTGCAAGACAAACATAAACATCTGTACTCAGAAATGCTTTATCTCCGGAACCACGCCTTCATGACGTCGAAGATCTTCACGAGCTCCTCTTCTTCGATCACATACGGGACCATCGAGTACATGTACTTGAGGAATGGCCGGCTGAACACGCCGCGCTCGTAGGCGAACTGCTGGAAGCCCTCGAGATCCGCTGAATCGTAGACCTCAACGCAGGTGCAGCCACCCATGATGCGCACCTCGCGGATGCGTGGATCGGTGAAGTCCGCCATCTCCCGACGGGAGATTTCCTCGATGCGCTGGATCTTCGCCATGTAGTTCTCCCGCTCGAAGATCTCGATCCCCTTCAGTGCCACCGCACAGGCGAGTGCATTGCCCATAAAAGTCGGACCGTGCATCAGTGCCTTCCGGTCATCGTCACTGTAAAACGCCTGGAAGACCTTGTGATTCGCGACGGTGACGGCGTGGCCGATGTAGCCGCCGGTGAGCGCCTTGCCCAGCACGAGGATGTCCGGGAGCACGAGATCCGCGACGAAGCGATGCCCCGTCCGTCCGAAGCCGGTCGCCACCTCGTCGAAGATCAGCAGCACGTCGTACTGATCACAGAGCTCGCGCGCACGCTGCAGGAAGCCAATGTCATACATGCGCATGCCGCCCGCACCCTGCAGCAGCGGCTCCACGATGAAGCAGTTCAGGCGGTCGTGGTACTTCGCGAACGCCTCCTCGAGCGCCGGAATCTCCGTCGGGATGTGCATCACGCCCTCCTTCTGGTCGAAGGCGAAGTGATAGTCCTCGTCGTCGCCGACCTCCATCGCCTTGAAGGTATCGCCATGGTAGGCGTGCTCGAGGGCCAGCACCAGCGGACGCTTGCGGCCCTGGTTCGTATTGTACTGGAGCGCCATCTTGAGGGACACCTCGACCGCGACACTGCCGGAATCCGAGAAAAAGCAGTAGTCGAGGTCGCCCGGCAGAAATTCCTGCAGCTTCGCAGAGAGCTTCTCGACCGGATCGTGCGTGAGACCGCCGAGCATCACATGACAGAAGTGATCCGCCTGCGCCTTGATCGCCGCGGTCAGCTCCGGGTGCTTGTAGCCGTGGATCATGCACCACCAGGAGGACACCGAATCGATCAGCTTCTGATCCTTCGTGTAGAGATAGACGCCCTCCGCGTCCAGAATCTTGTACGGCGCCTTCATCGTTTTCATTTGTTCATATGGATACCAGATCATCTATGTCCTCCCAAACACACGGGCCGCCCAGTCGCAGCGATTTCTGCTGCCGACGAGCGGGACGGCCCATCCATTCATGTATATACCGAAACATTGGCCTCAGACAAGACGGATATCTTCGTACAGCCCCGCCAGTACCTCCGGGTCAATGTCTATGTCCTCTGCCCCGTCACTGACCGTCGCCAGCACCGGCAGGCCGGTCATCTGCCTGCACATCGCGATATTGTCCTCTTCCATCGTGTCGCCCGCGTGGTAGTGGTTGAAGATGATGCCCTTCAGCGGAAGCGCATGCGCCTTCATATACTCGGCGGTGAGCACGACGCTGTTGATCGTGCCGAGGCCGGCGTCGGCGACGAGGATGCTGGAGAGCCGGAGCTCCCGAAGCACGTCCTCGAGCTGGATACGGCGCTCATCGACGCAGAGCGGGCAGAGGATGCCGCCACTGCCCTCCATCGTGATGTAGTCATATTTCGCGGCGACGTCGAGGTAGCCCTGACGGACTACCGCCATATCGACCGGATGCCCCTCGACGCGGGACGCGAGGTGCGGGGACCAGGCGTGCTCGTAAACGTACGGGCACATCTCCTCGAGCGGCTGCGGGATGCCGGAGAGCTGCTGCACGAACAGCGCATCCCCCGGGATGAGACTCCCGTCCGCGCGGCGCGCATTGCCGCTCATCGCCGCCTTATAATAGGCCGGATGCTTCCCGGCCTCCTGAAGCTTCTTCACGATCAGCCCCGTGATATAGGTTTTTCCGACATCCGTACCGGTGCCGGTGATAAAGACTGCTTTACTCATTGGAAACCTCCCACGGCGGTGTCACATCGCGTCCCATATCCTCGAGCATCTTCCGGTCACTCCGGATCGTCGCGCAGGCGACGGTGGTCAGCATATTGCCGGTGATGGTCGCCGAGGCACCGGCGCGGAAGGCGGTCTCGCCATCATGCGTCAGCAGTGCGCGGCCGGCGGCGAGTCGTATGTTCGCCTCCGGATTGATGTAGCGGAAGAACGCAATCGTCCGGAGAATCTCCGGCTCGGTGAGCCTCGGCAGATGCTCGAGCGGCGTGCCCGGAATCGGCATCAGCGCGTTCAGCGGGATCGAGTCAATGCCGAGCTCCGCGAGGCTGATGGCCATGTCGAGACGGTCTTCCCAGCTTTCACCCATGCCGATGATGCCGCCGGAGCAGGCACACATGCCCTCGGCCTTCACCTTCTTCAGGGTCTCGATCTTCATCTCATAGGTATGGGTCGAGCAGATATTTGGGAAATTCCGGCGGGAGGTCTCGATATTATGGTGATAGGACGTCACACCGGCCTCGTGGAGGCGGTGGAGCTGCTCCGTCGTAAGAAATCCCATCGACGCACAAAGCTCGATTTTAGCCTCCCTGTGCATCGTTTCGTAGGCATGGATCGCCTGCTCGAATTCCGCACCCGTCAGTGCCTTGCCGGCCGTCACGATGGAGAAGCGGTGCACGCCCTCCCGCTCGTTCATGCGGCAGGCCTCGAGGATATTCTCCTCCGGCAGGAAATCATAGACCTCACAGTTTGTGTGGTGATGCGCCGACTGCGCACAGTACTTGCAGTCCTCCGGGCAGCGACCGCTGCGCGCATTGATGATCGAGCAAAGGTCGACGTGATCGCCCACACAGGCCGCACGGATGCGGTCCGCACCCTTGCAGAGTGCCTCGAGATCACAGTGCAGGAACCAGTTGAGATCGTCCGCGCGGGTGATGCGCCGCCCCGCGATGATCTCGTCCGCCAGTGTACCCGGGTCCAATGTCTCCAGCGCGGCTCCAGATGGCTGCACGTCAGCCCCTGCTGCCTCTGAAGCTGCTGTCGCAGTCGCAGCAGAGATGGAATCCATCTTCTTCTCTTCTACTGTCGGTGTTGTGGTGGTATGCTGTCTCTCCATCTTTATGCCCTCCCTGTCGTTGCGGCTTCCGTGACGGCGTCCTGGCCGAAAACATTGAACACCAGCGGACGTACGCGCTTCGCAATCACCGCGCCGAGAACGCTCAGCGCGATGTCGCCCGGCACCGCGAGGATGAAGCAGTACAGGAACAGCGGCCAGACGGCGATCGGCGTGTCGATCACGTAATTACAGATCACATAGTAGTAGCTCATGCCACAGGCATAGACGATGGCGAGCCCCGCGAGGTTCGCGAGCAGGTAGTGCGGGATCGTCTTCTTCGGCATCGTCTCCGCGATGCGACCGGTCACATAGGTCCCGAGCACGAAGCCGATGATGTAGCCAAAGCTCGGCTTCAGGACATACCAGAGTCCGCCGCCCTCCGTAAAGATCGGAAGACCCGCAAGTCCCAGCAGCATATACGCCAGCACCGCGATCGCTCCACGCTTCGCGCCCAGCAGCAGCCCCGCCAGCATCGTAAACAGATACTGCAGCGTGAACGGCACCACCGGAACCGGCACCTTGATAAACGCCCCCACCGCAATCAGCGCCGTGAACAGCCCACAGTAAACCATACTCTTCGTTTTCGTATTCATCAGTTAACCTCCATTTTTGAGTCGGTTTACAATATACGACATCAGAGCTTGCAATGTCAACCGAAATGATTGCATGAGTTTACATGCGAAGCTGTGACAGTTCAGTCCGTCACCCATTGGGACATTTGAGACTACTCCTCATTCGCCACGTGAAATCCAGGGTTTCAAAGCGTTTCCATTTGTGAAAATCTGTGCCTGAAGAACGTATGGACATCAAAAAAGCTGACCCGCGAAGGTCAGCTTTACCGGATAATCGTATTCACTTATATAAACGGGGCCGGCAACCGATAGAACATTGATGTTGATTCCTGTAGGCATTGTCACAGCTCGTCCACCGACACGATCTTCTTTCCGTCCGACCAGATACGCTCGAGGTCGTAGAAGAGACGCTGCTCCTTGTCGAAGATGTGCACGATGATGTCGTTGTAGTCGAGGAGGATCCAGCCGCTGTTGGTTACACCCTCACGGCGGCGAAGCTCGTAGCCGTGCTGGGCCATCTTATCCTCGACCTCGTCGCAGAGTGCATCCACCTGACGGATATTGTCTGCGGTCGCGATCACGAAATAATCCGCGATGACCGACACGCCGCCGATATCCATGATGGAGATATCCTTGCCCTGCTTCTCCTCGAGTGCAGCGTAGACTACCTTTACCATATCCTTTGAATTACTCATATATTTCTCCTTTTCTGAGCTTTCATATGTCAGTATCATGCCGGCAGCTCTCCTGGCACCGCGCCGGCTTCCGAAGGCCGCCATCGTATGCAGCCCCTCGGGGTATCGATCAATTCGAAACGGGCAGACCCCTCTCCTGCATCCGTGCGCGGTAATACTGGTAGGTATCGTACGAATCCTTACAGATGTAGCCGCCGGAGGCCTCGAGGTAGTGGATCGTGTCGTGATTGATCTCGTACACCGCGCGCTCGAGGTCGGTAAATGCGAGCTGCCGGATCTCCGGGAGCCGCGCCGCCTTGTCCCGCCGCGCCTCGATGTAGTCCGCCGTAAACACGATGGCCTCCAGAAGGCTCATATCCGGCTTTCCCAGCGTGTGGAAGTAAATTGCAGACAGAATCGCCGGGTCCTCGATGCCGAAGCATCTACGGGCGTACGTGGCGCCGTAGACGCTGTGAATCACCTGCGGTGCCCGCAGCATGTCTTCGCTGAGCGTCACGCCGTCCTTCGCGCACGCCTTCAGGAGCTCCTCGTTCGAAAACTGCTTCGCACAGTCATGCACGAGCCCCGCGAGCTCCGCCTGATGCAGATCCACACCATAGCGCATCGCGAGACAGATACAGGTGAAGCTCACACTCAGCGAATGCTCATAACGCGACGGCTTCAGCATCGTCTGCAGCTTCGCACGGATCTCCAGGATGTTCTCTAAATCGGTCTTTCCGTTCTCCGTATCTTTCTGTTTTCCCATAATGCTCCTTTCTGAGCCGCTTAGGGTCCCCGGTTTAGAGTTCACCGGTCCCGGAGTACGGTGCCTCCATTACCGGCCCTCCGGGGCAGCGGTCTGTACTGAGTCAGCGATACAGCTGATGCGCCGCGATGTACTCCGCGACCGCCGCCGGCACGAGCGCCCTGATGTCCTCACCACGCGCCGCCCGCTCCCGGATCTCCGTACTCGAGATGTCCATCTCCTCGAACTGCAGCACCGCGACATCCGCGCCGTAACGCTCCTCGAGGTAACGCTCCTGCGCCTCGAAGCTCCGCGGCCGGTCCGCATACTCCCGCTCGGCCGCCACCAGCGTCGCGAGCCGCAGGATGGTCTCCGGCTCGTGCCAGCGCTCAAGCTGGTACAGCGAGTCCGAACCGACGATGAAGTAGAAGTGCACCTCCGGATACCGCGCATGCAGTATAGTCAATGTCTCCGACGTGTAGGTTTCACCGCTCCGTTCCATCTCGAGTCGCGACAGGCAGAAGCCCGGATGCCCCGCAATGGCGAGCTCCGTCATCGCCGCACGATCGGCGGCCGGACTCACCTTCCGGCTGTGCTTCAGGTACGGATCCCCGGCCGGCATGAACCAGACCTCATCGAGCTGAAGCTGATCCTGCGCACACGCCGCAAGCGCGAGATGCGCGTTGTGGATCGGGTCGAAGGTCCCGCCCATGATGCCCACGCGTTTCCTGGTATCCTTCTCCATCGCCAGCCTCCCTTTCTATCCGCACCCGGACTGAAATCGCGCTGCACAGCATAAACCTGCCTGTGCAGCCAGTCCTGTCATACACACCCGCATCCGCGGATGCATCGTCACTGCGATCACTCGCCGTCAAACTCGTTATCGAACTCCTCGTCGTCTTCCTCGACGAAACGAAGGCTGAAACCGCCGGATCTCGCTGCATTCTTCGCATCCGCGATCTCCTGCTTATGACCGGAACGCTTCGCGCCCTTCTTCTGCTTCTCGAGCTCCGCCTTCGAGGTCTCGTACTTCCGCTTCTTGAAATCCGGATTCGGCTTGTACAGCACGATCTTCCGACCGATCACCTGTACCACCTCGGACTGCGTACGACCCGCGAGCGTATACGCGATCTCGTTTGCATCATCATCGCAGTTCTTCAGAATATTGATCTTGATGAGCTCGTTCTTTACGATGTTCTCGCGCACCGCATCGATGAACTCCGGTGTCAGGCTGTTCTTACCGATGGAAAGCACCGGCTCGATGGTCATGGCTGCGCCCTTCAGCTGGGAACGCATCTTACTGTCTCTGATATATTTCTTCATTTTATTCTCCTGTATGCAGACGTTTCACCTCTGCACGAGCGGCACCATCACATGGACGCTGCGCAGTCTCGTACACATAGCCGGTGAAACCATAATCTCTGTTCCCGCTTAGTTCTCTGTATCATCCTCGTCGCCGAGCCCGAGGGCCTCTGCGTAGTCATCCTCGTCACCCTCGTCGTAGACAATGTCTTCGTCCTCGACCTCGTCACTCTTCTCTGCATGACGCTTCGGGAAGGCCTGATCGATGGCCGACTGGAGGTCGCCCTCCTCATACGCATCCGTATCATAGAACTCGAAGGTATGACCGTAGATCTTGATGGTATCGCCCTCCTGGATGCCCATCTTCTTCAGCTTCCGGATGATGCCCTGATCCACCAGGAACTGCTGGAAGAACTCGAAGCCCTTCTCTGCCTGGAGGTTCGTATAGCCGAGCATCTTCTCGATCTTCGGACCCTCGACGGAGTAGGTATCCGCATTCAGCTTCTTGAACTCGATGGCGAGCTGCTCCTTATGACCGAGCGTCTCGAGATCGACCTCGCTCTCAAACACCTCCGTCTTCTCTGCACCCGCGGCCTCGACATAGGTCCAGGCGGCCTCGAGCAGATCCCGAAGACCGGTATTCGTCGCTGCAGAAATTGCAAAGACCTTCACGCCCTGTGGCTCGTAGATCTCCTTGATGCGCGTGAGCGGACAGTCTGTCCCCTGCTCATCGATGATGAGATCCGTCTTATTGCACGCGATAATCATCGGCTTCTGGAGGATGCGCGGATCATACTTCGCGATCTCATCATTGATCGTCTTGATATCCTCGACCGGATCTCTGCCCTCCGAGCCGGCGGCATCGACCACGTGGATCAACACCTTACAACGCTCGATATGACGCAGGAACTCGTGACCGAGACCGATCCCCTCCGAAGCGCCCTCGATGAGACCCGGAATATCCGCCATGACGAAGCTGCGGTCACCCTTCAGGCCGACCACACCGAGATGCGGCGTCAGCGTCGTGAAGTGATAGTTCGCAATCTCCGGACGCGCATTACTGCACATCGACAGAATCGTCGACTTACCCACGTTCGGAAGACCGACGAGACCGACATCCGCGATCACACGAAGCTCCATCTGTACCCAGAGCTCACGGGAATCCTGACCCGGCTGCGCGAACTTCGGTGCCTGCATGGCCGGTGTCGCGAAGTGCATGTTGCCGAGACCGCCCTTACCGCCCTTCAGCAGAACCATACGCTGGTTCTCGCCGGACATATCCGCGATGATCTTCTTCGTCTCGAAATCACGAATGATCGTTCCCTCCGGAACACGGATCACCAGGTCCTTACCATTCTTACCATGCATCCGCTTTCCGCCGCCTTCTTCACCCGGCGTCGCGATGTACTTCTGACGATTACGGAAATCCTCGAGCGTATTCAGCCCCTTATCCACCTCGACGATGATATCACCGCCCTTACCGCCATCACCGCCATCCGGACCACCCGCCGGCACGTACAGCTCACGACGGAACGACACATGACCATTTCCGCCCTTACCACTCTTGATGAAAACCTTTGCAATATCTGCAAACATAGAATCTTTCTCCTTTCCCAACTGCATCCTCGTGGCGGCCATAGAAACCGACGCTAGCAGTTGGAGAGCGTAGGAGTTTGCATAAAGCAAACCCGTATATTGAAACAACTACATTATATACCATGCATCCATAAAACAGAAGCCGAAGCATGGCGGGCACTAGCTTGCGCATTCAAAGAACAGGTTCTGCTTTATGGTCCGTGCTCTGGCATACAGCCTGCTGCTATGACAGACACGAACCATAAAGCGGGTTCTGTACTTTGAACTAAGTGAGCAGTGCCCACCATGCTTCGGCTTCGTCCGGAACATTATAGTAGCAAAAACCCTGTACTGAAGATTCAGTACAGGGTTTGATTCTTGTAGAAGCGCTCAGTAAATTACTCAGCATCCACTGGCATAACGGAAACCTGCTTCTTGTCTCTGCCGAGGCGGCCGAACTTAACGACGCCATCAACCTTTGCAAAAAGGGTGTAGTCATTGCCGAGACCTACGTTAAGACCCGGGTGAATTCTTGTTCCGTTCTGCTTGTAAAGAACATTGCCAGCCTTTACGAACTGACCATCTGCTCTCTTCTGTCCAAGTCTCTTGGACTCCGAATCTCTACCATTCTTGGTAGAGCCCATACCTTTATGATGAGCCATGATTATCCTCCAAAAAACAAACTGATTAGCCGATAGAATCGATCTTTACTTCGGTAAAGAGCTGTCTGTGACCATTCTTCTTATGGTATCCAGACTTTCTCTTATACTTGTAAACGATAACCTTCTTGGCCTTGCCATTCTTAGTTACAGTGGCTGATACCTTAGCACCATCAACGACCGGTGTACCGATCTTCATAGCGCCATCATTAAGAACAAGCACCTGATCGAAAGTAACCTTGTCGCCTTCCTTTACATCAAGCTTCTCAACTCTAATGATATCGCCTTCGCTTACCTTGTACTGCTTTCCACCTGTAAGGATTACTGCATACATTACGAGGGTCCTCCTTTTTATCATTACTCGCTGGCTTCGGTGGTGTTTTCACACACTTTTACCTCGTCACGCGGCATACTCATATAAATTACTCTTCTATCCTCGATTTGTCAATAAGTTTTGCAAAATTAATTTTCAGGTCCCGGAGGACCGAACCCGGAAGCCATACGAAGAGATCGTGAAAACTCAAGCCGGGCACCCTTAGCGGCACTTGGAGTAATTTTTCCTTAGCACCCTCTGCAACACTGAGTTTCCATAAAAGGAAACTCAGTCGTTTGCAGAGGGCCTAGTGCCGCTTAGGGCGCCCGACTTAGAGCTTTCCGATCTCGCAGTACTGTGCTTCCGGGTTCGGCCCTCCGGGCCTTAATCAATTAACTTCCGGTAATACGGATAGTTTGCCGTCACCTCACTCACCGACACATTATTCGCACCAGAGTTCTCATGGATGACGATCATGTTTCCGTTCCCGGCCCACTGCAGGAACATCACGACATGCGAATCCGCGCCGACACGGACGACGATATCGCCCGGCTGCAGCTCCGACCGCTTGATCTTCTGTCCCTCACCGATGAGCGTCGCCGTACTGCTCGCGCCGTTCAGTCGGTTCCCGATCGCCGACCAGTACACCCACTGTACCCAGCCGGAGCAGTCGAGGCCCCGCAGCACACGGCCCTTGTAGTCTGCCTCTACGACACGACCGAAGCCGTTCTTCTCATAGCTCGCCGCACTCGCCTTGCCGCCCCAGTAATACGGGATCTTGCCGACCGACGAAAGCGCAAATTGAATGACAGCCTTCCGCTCGTCCGAAATATCCTCCGGAAGCGAGGACAGGTACTTCGAGATCTCCTCCTCCGTCAGCGGCTGCTTCGGATTGATGGTCGAGATCGAGAGACCATAGGTCTTGAACCAGTCCTGCGAAATCAGCTTCTGCACATAGCCCATCTGCTCCTCGGTCCAGCCGTTCCAGCCATTCCGCGCGAGCGCCGCATCGAGGCTCTTCGTCGCCTCGTTTTCATCCTGGTCGTCGGCAGAGAGCGCCACCGTACGGAGGCCCTTCGCATCCTCGAAGCCGTAGATCGTCACCTTCACATAGAGGTCCACATGGCCCGGGCAGTAGTTCTTGCTCTTGACATCCGTCTCAGTATTCGTGCTCTGCCTGGTTTCCTCGGCTGCGAGGCTCTGCTGCACGAGCTGACGAAGCGTGTTTTCATCCATGTTCTTCAGCTGCTCGCCCGTGAAGGTACCGATCACGGTCTGCTGGCTGTCGTCCAATGCTGTCGTCGCCTGAACGTCACCACCCGCACTGCTGCTCGCGGCCGCTGCGCTTGTCGCCTGCTTATTCACCTCATCGATGCCCTTGCCGGCCTCGTAGCCCGCATAGCGCTTCTTTTTCTGCCCGTTTTCATCCGTCTCGTAGGTCGTATCCTCGGTACTCGTCGGCGTCGTCGCAGCAGAAACGACCGCCTGGGTCTCACTCGCCTCGGTCGAAACCGCCGCCGTCTCCGGTACGGCACTCGCCGCCGCGGTATCACTGTCGCCGAAGACCAGCATGCTGCTGGTCAGGGAAGCCGCGGCACGCGCCTTCTTCTGTGCCTCCGCATACTCCCTCGCAGAACCATAATTCCCCGGTGTTCCGTAGTGAACCCCATCGAGTGACGCCAGCGTTTCCTGCGCCGCCTGCGCCATCTTCTTCACCGGCTGCATCGCGCCAAGCACCAGCATACTGTTATTGGATGCGGCCTGCGTCTGTGCTGCCGCCTGCGTCTGCGTCTGCGCCTGGGTCGGCGCGGCGGTCTGCACCGGTGCCGCCGTCTGGGCGGCTTCCTGCGTCTCGGCTTCCGTCGAAGCCGCCGCACTCTCCGGCACACTCGTCACCGCGCCCTGGCTGCTGGCGCTGTCCGAATGAAAGATGATCCCCTTGCCGCCGGCATTGCCCTCGGCATCCGTCTGGGTCTCATAGTTCTTCATCTCCGCCGTCGTCATGGTGCTGCTGTCACCCGTCAGGTTCAGCACCTGCTGGTTCTGCGCAGAGATCGCCGCACTGCCCGCCGACAGTGCATTCTGCGTGAGCAGTCCCTCGCTCCGGTTCGTCGCGGCCTGCAGCTGCAGCTTCAGCGCAGCCAGTGCCTCCTCAACCTTCTTTGCGTCGTCCGCCTCTTCCTTCGCGGTCCGGTTGATACAGCCGCTGTCGTAGTAGACATTTCCGATGCTGATCGTATATTTCCGCGACTTGCTGTAGAGCTCCTCGCAGTACTTCTCGAAGGTATCGACGTCGAGATAATCGTGTGCATAGCAGTAAACGGACGCCATCGCCATGATGTCCTTGACGTTCGAGTACTCGTTTACCTGCTCGCCATCTGCGTTATAGAAGGAGACATTGACATTTTTGAAGTTCGGGATGTACCAGGTCGCGGCGTTGTTCGGATCCTGCCCGCCGGCGTTCGGGTTATACTTACCCATGACGCGGCTCGAGCTCACGCCGAGGCGCTTCGCAAGGTTCAGCGGCGACACGCCCGCCTCATCGTAGATCTTCGCGAGGTACTCGTTGTCGGCGGTCATCAGCTTCTGGTAGACTTCACCGGCGTAGCTGTGGATGGTGTCGCTGGTATCCGCGCCGTCGCGGTAGAAGTACGCGAGGTTCAGCTTATCCGGCGCCGGCTGGAACTGCGACGCACTCTCACTGTCCATGAGGTTCGCGAGGGAAGATCGCAGGCCTCCGAAATTGAGGCCGTTCGCCTTCGGCAGCTCGCTGAGGGTGGCCAATGTCTCTTCCTCGACGACCGTCTCGGTTTCTGCAGGCGTCGTCTCCACCGGTGCTGCGCCATAGTGCTGCGCCGCGATGGACACAACAAGACCGGCAGCCAGTAAAACTGCTGTGGCTACCGTCTGTTTTTTATTCATATGGATAGGGAAATCAGTTTTTTTCATAGGCTACATTCTAGCACAGCTCTGCGCCCGAAAATTTTAATTTTTCGTGAATTTCAGCCATGGGGACCCGGAGGGGCGGCAATGGAGTACTGTGCCTCCGTTGCCGCCCCTCCGGGTCCCTCTACATTAACTGTTATATTTATTTCGAAGTTTCGTCAGAAGCTCTTCGAAATACGGCGGATACGGCGAGCTGAACTCGACGTACTCCCCGGTTCGCGGATGAATGAAGCCCAACACCTGCGCATGGAGACATTGCCCCTGGAGGTCAAACGGGCACTTCTTCGGCCCATAGACCTCGTCGCCGAGCAACGGATGGCCGAGGGAGGCCATGTGCACACGGATCTGATGCGTGCGCCCCGTCTCGAGCGTGCACTGCACGAGGGTATACGCCCCACCGAAACGCTCGAGCACATGGTAGTGCGTCACCGCCGGACGACCGTTCAGCTCATCGATGGCCTGCTTCTTCCGGTCCTTCTTCGAGCGGCCGAGCGGCGCATCCACGGTGCCGTCGTCCTCCCGGAGGTTTCCGATCACGATTGCCACGTAGCGGCGGGTGATGGAATGGACCTTCAGCTGCGCCGCGAGAAATTTATGCGCCTGGTCGTTCTTGCAGACCACAAGCAGCCCCGTCGTGTTCATATCGATGCGGTGCACGATGCCCGGACGCATCACCCCGTTGATGGAGCTGAGCTCCGAACCACAATGATACATCACCGCATTCACGAGGGTGCCCTGCGCATGCCCCGCCGCCGGATGCACGACCATCCCCTTCGGCTTATTCACGATCAGCACATCCTGATCCTCGTAGACGATATCGAGCGGGATGTCCTCCGGCTCCACGTCGAGCGCCACCGGTGCCGGCAGATCCAGCGACAGCACATCGCCGGCCTTCAGCTTCGTACTCGCCTTCGCCGGCTTCCCGTTGAGAAGGATACGCTCCTCCTTCAGCAGCTTCGCCGCATAGCTCCGCGAAATCTCCGGCTCCTTCAGCGTCGCGAGGTACTGATCGATCCGAACCGGAGACAGCTCCGCCGGCACACGGATCTCGACCGTCCCTGCTTCTGCCTCTACGTCCTCATCCAGCTCCAGCTCGAGCTCCGTTTCTCTTTCCTTACTCATGGTTCTCAGCGCTCCTCATTGAGTGTAGGAGTTTGCATCAGCAAACTCCGGAACGATATCCCACAGAACTTGTTCTGTGCCCGAAGGGCTGACCTTGAGCCTTACAAGCTCAAGGTCAGGGCCGATGCAGGAAGCCGAGCTCCTCATCCTTATAGTAGAACAGGAAGAGCACGACCATCAGGGCGCAGCCCACTGTCACGTAGATATCGGCAACATTGAACACCGGAAAATCGATCGGGCTGAAATAGATGAAATCGACGACATACTGCTGGCGGACACGGTCGATGAAATTACCGATCGCGCCTGAAAAGATCAGCTCGCACACGAGAAGCAGCGGCAGAAAATGCCGGTCGCCCTGCGGGATGCGATGCACGACATAGACGATGCCGCACAGCACCACGACCGTGATGATATAGAAGAAAACCTGCGCGCCCTGCAGGCTGCCGAACGCCGCACCGCGGTTCTCGATATACAGCAGGTAAAGCACATTCCGGATGATCGGCACACGCTCCGCCCCCATCAGATGCTCCACCGCAAGCTGCTTCGTGAACTGGTCAAGCCCAACCAGCACCAGCGCCAGCAGCAGAAAAATACCCCAACGTTTCGAATTCTCTTTCATCTTACTCCTTCATAATCGCCCGAAGCCCCTCGAGCATCTGCGCATCCGACACCGCATGATCGATATACGCCTCGCCGAGCTGCCGGAGCAGAATGAAGCGCACATGACCATGGTCCATCTTCTTGTCCTTCCGCGTCGCCTGGAGGATCTCCTCCTGGTCCATCGCCCGGCAGCGGGTCTCGAGACCGACCGCCGACATCAGTCGCTCAATGCTGTCGACCTCTGCCGTCGTCATCGTCCCGGAAATCTGCATCGCCGCGAGACAGCCGAACGCCACACACTGGCCGTGGCTGTAGCTGAAGTTCGAGCACTTCTCGATCGCATGCCCCAGGGTATGACCGAAGTTCAGCAACTGACGCTCCCCCTTCTCGGTCGGATCGACCTCGACCACCGCACGCTTGATGAGATTACTCTGGTAGACGGTCTCCATCAGCACGGCCATATCCCGCGCCTCGAGCTCCGCCTGATGTGCATTCAGATAATTGAAATAATCACGGCTCTTGATGAGCGCGTGCTTGATGACCTCTCCCATACCGGAGGCATACTGGTTCGCATCGAGACTCCGGAGCGTCGCCACATTACTGTAGACAAGCGACGGCATATGGAAGGCACCGACCATGTTCTTATAGGCACGGAAATCGACCCCCGTCTTTCCACCGATCGAGCTGTCGACCTGCGAAAGCAGCGTCGTCGGAATCTGAATGAAACGGATTCCACGCATATAGGTCGCTGCCGCAAAACCCGTCATATCGCCGACGACACCACCACCGAGTGCGACGAAGACATCGTTCCGGTCGAAGCTCGCCTCCACCGCCGCCGCATAGATCTCCGCGATGGAATCCGTATTCTTATGCTCCTCCCCCGGCACCAGCACCAGCTCATGAAGCTCACGGAAGCACGGACGAAGCGCCGCGCGCACCTCCTCGAGATACAGCGGTGCCACATGCTCATCCGTCACGATCAGCGCACGCCGCTCCCGAAGCCCCAGCGTCTCTATAGCCGCTGCCAGCCCCGCGAAACTCTCCTCGATATAAATCGAGTAGGAAAAAGCCCCCTGATACATCACATCTAATTTTCTCGACATCTAACCGTCCCCCTGCAAAAACTCATTTCATTTTACCATACAGACTTTATAAAATACAGTTCCGAAATATTCTTTCCGCTATAGCGTACAGTTCACGCAGGTGCCCCGGAGGGCCGGCAGCAGAAGCCATACGGGGCACCTGCCACATAACGTAAAGAGCGGAGGAGCCGAAGCCCCTCCGCCCTGTATCATTTTGATTAAACCCGAAGATTCAGCCCACCGATGTTCACATCTGAGGTCGCTGCCAGAATGTTCTGGAAATCACCGGACAGCTCCACATTTGGCGGTGTCGCGATGAAGATGTAGTTCGAGATCTTCTGAAGATTGCCCTCCAGAGAATACGCTGCACCGGATGTGAAGTCAATGATGCGCTGCGCGATCTCCATATGAAGCCCCTCCATATTGAGCACGACCGCCTTGCCCTGCAGCAGATAATCACAGATCTCTCGGGAATCGTCCATCGAGGTCGGCTTGATCATGGTGACCTCCATACCTCTATGTGCCGGCTGCGGCTGCGCCTGTGACTTTCTGGAGAAAAGTGTCGGCTTTAACGGACGGTCCTCTGCCCCGTCGTCGTCCATATCCTGCGACTTCGATCTCGAGAAGATATTGCCACCACGCTGTGGCTCCTCCTCATAATCGTCGTCATAGTTATAATCATCGTCGAGATCGTAATCATCATCCTGATCGACGCGCATGGATTTCATGATATTACTGATAAAGCTCATTTACTTAACCCCCGTGTACACGCAGTTTCCCTACTATTCATAAGGTCTATTTTATACAATTATCTTTGCTTGTCAATAAATACAGCTCCGTGTTTTGACATGAAAACACAGAATAGTGAAATTTTACATCATTTTCACTTTTTGTAAAGGTCTATTCGGATGCTCGACCGATGTTTTTCAGAAGAAACAATCTTCCGGGAATCCGAATCCATTCACTGGATGTCGTCTGTATACAGACGACAAGGATGCTCCCTGCGTAACATATATGAAAAATCACTGGTAAACCAGCTGTCCGTCCTTCACGAGTGACGCATTCAGCACGATATGATCATAGACCGAGATGCCGTAATCTGTATTCTCTGCGACGATGATGTAATCCGTGTTCTGCTCGATCGGCACGATCTGTCGGAAGATGCAGTAGCCACGGTTGATGTTGTAGACACCCTGCAGGGACTTCACCGGTCCCACCGGATAGGTCTGCGTCGAATCGAGCTGCCCGCTCGTCGCCGCTTCTGGTCGCACGAGGATGTTATTCGTTCGGATCGAACTCGTAGCACTGTCATCCGGGATGCTGAGGTAGCAGTACTGGTCATCGATACGGTAGATGTCCGTCGGCACGAACTCGACGGACGCACCGGAACCGTCCTGTGCCACGGTCTCACGATAGAAGCCCGTGCTGCCATCCGGTCCCGTGGTCTTAAACGCCTTCGGTACGATGTAGAAGTCCTTCTCCGTGACCGCAGTCACCGGAATCTTGAGTCCCTTCTGATCATTCGTCACGATGTCAAACTGGATGAAACGCTCGTCACAGAACTGCTCCATCAGCTCGGTGAAATCGAGCTGACCGTAGCTGTTCCCATCCTTCCCCGTGAAGACCTGAAGCGCCGCACTCACCGTCAGATCCGATTCCGTAAAGTGAACCTTCACCTTCTTCACATCCTGGTACTTCGCCTTCGCCTCATCATCGAGCTGGAAAACGAGACTCCACTTCTCGCTCGTGATCAGCTTATAGACCGGCTGTCCGCTCTCCATCAGTGCACCCGGTTTCGTGATGTTCCGCTTATAGCCGCTCATCGTGAAGAGATCCGCGGTCACGGCATCGGCCGTCAGCCCCTCATCACCGTCGATGGCGTAGGAAACCACCCCGGCCTGATCGGCGCTCACCCGCACATAGTTGATGCCGAGCTTCTGGAGCACATCATCGAGGTCCTGCGCACTCGACACACTGGAATACTCGAGCGCAGACGCGTCGAGCGAGTATTTCGTGTTATACAGTGCAGAGAAATTACTGTTTTTGAAGGACTGTGAAAACTGTGACAGACGATAGCGGATATCCGAGATCTGCTCACTCGTCATCTCCGTCGTAAGCTCCGGATGCTCCTTCAGATAAGACTGGAGTGCACCGGTCTCATCGATGGTATAGACATCACTACCGACGGCCACTCTTCGGCCATCCTGGATATAGTAGTGCACATAGCCGGAGCTCGTGGCATTCACGGCCTGCTCCTGCCGGATGGCGATACCTGTATACTGCTGGTCACGGACAATGCTCCCCTTCTGGACCTCATAATATCGGATCTGGTCACGGGAGACATAGGAGTATACACTAAAAACAATGTAGAGAAAGATAATCGCGAAGATTATCATCCCTACATTGAATTGAAATGGTCTTCTGTATTTAGCTGTAGATTTTACTTGCTGTTTAACGGCCATTGTGAACTGTGGATTAAAGCGCGATCGCTACATCCTTCTTCACGCTGTCAGGAAGCTCATCGGCATCCATCGATACGCTCAGTACGAAGGTTACCTTGTACTTATCGCCGAGATCCTCTAAGCGCTTGATGCAGTTTGTGATATCTGCGCCCTCAAGAGAAGAAAGCTTAAGGAAGCTGTCCAGGAACATGTACTCGAGGTCGTGATCCTGAGAAATAATACCGCTTACGAAGCCGATGAACGTATCTTCGGAATCGATTGGGAACTCATTTACGTTAATAAGACGGATCTTATTACTGAGCTCATACATATGCTGTGCCGACTTATCGAGGAAATCAACGCTGCCATTGGCTTCCTTCACTACTGAGTTTGCCTTATCAAGAAGCTGCTTGGTCTTACCTTTGCCTCTCTTGCCTACAATCAACTGTACCATAGTCAAGTACCTCCTAACTTTTGTGGCTTTAGTATAGCTCATTCGGGGGTCTAATTCAAGGAGCAATCAAAGAACATGGCTTCTAAAAAGTCTCTAAAAAGTCGAGGGGTCTGACCCCGGCGAAGCGGGGTCAGACCCCTTTCAGCAGAGGGCATCCTCAATGTATTTTCTCGAGTAACATCGTCATATTACTGTAGAGATCATCGCGGGTTTTCGCCTTCATGACGGTGCTGATATACTCTTCGCCGGTGGCCTCCTTTTCCGTCGCCTGGGTGAGGCAGTAGCCGGCGGCCTTCGTGGTGCCGGTCTTTCCGCCGAGGACACGGAGGCCGTCCGGGGTCGGGACTTCGCCGAGCATGTACTTGTTCGAGACGGTCCACTCCTGCTTCTTCGGCATGCCGTTTGAATCCTTATACTCCGGGTCGTAGTGCACGCTTCCGACGATCTCGCGGAAGGCGTCGTACTCGAGGGCCGCATGCATCGTCAGGTAGATATCATACGGCGTCATGTAGTGATTCTCGTCCGGAAGTCCGTTGACGTTGACGAAGTGGCAGCCGGTGGCGCCGATCTCCATCGCGGTTTCGTTCATCATCTGGACGAAGGCGTCGACGGAGCCGGCGGTAGCCTCCGCGACGGCGACCGCGGCGTCGTTTCCGGACGGCAACAGCATACCATAGAGAAGCTCCTCGATGGTGAGGGTCTCGCCCGGATGGATATAGGCCATGGAGGATCCGGAGACGCTGATCTTCGAGTTCTGCGTGACCGTGAACTCCTGCTGCAGGTCGTCGACATTCCGGAGGCACACGAGGGCTGTCATCACCTTCGTGATGGACGCCGGATAGGTGCGGACATACGGATTCTTCGAGACGAGCACCTGTGGATCATCTCCCTCGTTCGAGACGAGGAGGGCCGCTTCTGCCGTGAGGCCGTCTGCCCCGACCGCCTGCTTCGCATCCGGGAGCGCGAGGCCCTTCGAGAAGCCGTCGGCGTGCTTTCCGGAGACATCACTGACACTGACCGCATTCATACGGGTGAGCCCCATGCGGATGTCATAGCTGTGTTCCAGCTTTTTCCGCCCGCAGCCGGCGAGCGGCATCATCAAAAATACGCATAAAAGAACCGGAAGGAGTCTTCGCTGGAAGCTCCCTCCGGATGGTTTCATGCTGCGATCCCGATTCTTTCGATTCTGTCTAAGCATGTATCTGTTTATCTCCTGAATAATCTTCGATTTCCTGCTGCATCAGCGTGGTCTCCGCGCATACCTGTACGCGGGGATGCTGACTGCGGTCTTCATCCGGGTGTCGTCCCTTGTGAAGCCAATGTCTCCATCAGATGTTCCGCCACTCGAGATCGCCACGCTCCAGTGCCTTGATCAGGAGCTCCGCGGTCGCGAGGTTCGTTCCGATCGGGATGTTGTAACTGTCACACAGACGGACGATGGAGTTGACCTCCGGCTCCTCTGCCTTTACATGCAGCGGGTCCCGCAGGAAGATCACCATATCGAGGTTTCCCTGCTCGATCTGCGATGCCAGCTGACGGGCACCGCCCGTCTCTCCCGGCAGGAATTTATGAATACGAAGATTCGTGACCTCCTCGATGAGGAGTCCGGTGGTACCGGTCGCATAGAGCTCATGCTTGCTCAGGATGCCACGATATGCGATGCAGAAGTTCTGCATCAGCTTCTTCTTTGAATCATGTGCGATTAATCCGACATTCATTATTCGACCTCTCTGATCTTAGTTTCTCTTTTTACAACAGCGAAGCAGGACGCCCCCTTCACCAGTGGATCGTCAACTTACGCACGTTCGCTTCTCTGCAATGCTACATTTAATACGATGCCCATACCGGCATAGACGGAAACCAGTGAACTTACGCCTCTCGAGAAAAATGGAAGTGTGATACCGGTATTCGGGAAGATTCCCGTGGTGACCGCAATGTGCGTATACGTCTGAAAGCCGATCCATGCCATCATGCCGACACATATCAGACGTCCACTTATATTCCGGGCCTTTCTTGCTATTATAAGACATTCTACGATAATCAACAAGAATAATATGATAATTATGATCGCTCCGCGGAAGCCAAGCTCCTCTCCTACGACCGCAAAAATGAAGTCATTATCCTCCTCTGCGAGGAAATTACCGTTTTTCACGGAGAAAATGGAGTTGTTGTAGAGGCCCTTGCCCGCAAGCTTTCCGGAGCCGATCGCCATCATGGAGTACATCTGCTGGTAGAAGGTCTGGGTGTTCTCCGACGGGTTCAGGAAGGTCAGGATACGCTGTGCCTGGTAGCCACGCAGCAGCGGGATCTTATCATAGAGGCCCGACCGGAACAGATAAACGAAGATCAGGGCGAAGGGAACGATGGCGAGGAGCACACCGAGGATCCAGCGAAAGCTGATATTCGATGCAAAGACCATGGCCGCCACGATGATCGTGATGATGATACTCGTACTCAGATTCGGCTGCAGAAGGATCAGCAGGATCGGAATCATAAACCACACGAAGGCCATGAGGACGATGTGCGGCAGATTGATCTGGTCCTTCGCCCGCTGAAAATAGGCCGCGAAGAACACGATGAGTCCGATCTTCACAAACTCGGCCGGCTGGACCTGTCCGATAACCGGCAGCTGTATCCAGCGGACCGCATCGTGTCCGGCGGCGGTTCCGTAGATCAGAACACCCGCAAGGAGCAGGACGCAGAACATGTAGATCAGATTCGCCTGCTGCACGATCCAGCGATAGTCCACGAGTGACAGGGCGATGCAGATCGCCAGTCCCGCGAAGGAGCCCAGGATCTGACGCACGACCTGTACGTCCTGGAAGCTCTCGGCACCGACGGCAGAGCGCATGACGAGCACGCCGAAGATGTTCAGCACGATCATGTAGAGGACGAGCCGGAAATCATAATGCTTAAAATTGTAATCAAACCTCATAATTATACTCTTTTAGTCGGAAACATTGACCGAGGAAACGTAGGACGCATCCCGTGAAAGGATGGCCTCGAGACTGTCCTTGCCATAGCAGTAATTGTATACGTTGTTTGCGAGACTCGCGGCGTTACCGGAGGAATATCCGTACGGGATGTTCACGGTGACGGCGATCTCCGGGTTGTCATACGGCGCGTAGGAAACGAAGACCGCGTGGTTACCACGATCCTCACGCTCCTGGGCGGTACCGGTCTTACCGGCGATCGGGATGTTCTGACCGCTGAAGACGTTCTTCGCGACACCTTCCGTGATCATCTCACGAAGTCCCGTCTGGACCGCATTCCAGGTCACCGTGCTGAAGTCGAGCTGGTCCTTCACCTTCGGCTCGATCGTGCGGAGGACGTTTCCGTCGGAATCCGTCACCTTATCGAGGATCGAGAGGTCGAAGACCGTGCCACGGTTCGCAACCGCGGTGATATAGCGGGCGA
Source organism: Lachnospiraceae bacterium (assembly GCA_030540075.1). Lineage (GTDB taxonomy): Bacteria > Bacillota > Clostridia > Lachnospirales > Lachnospiraceae > Oribacterium. The sequence continues at coordinate 30,476 of JAUNWX010000011.1, read as the reverse complement.
GCTGCACGTTGTTGTATGCGTGATTACCCTGACCCATCGCAGAACGCTCCGGATCGTAATCCGAGATGTGCGGCTTCGTCTCATCGATTTCGACGCCCGAGAGGGAATCGAGACCGAAGGCAGCCGCGTACTTCGCGATTCGTTCGAGGCCGAGGGTCTGACTGTAGATGCCGTTCGGATCCGTCGCCAGGCGATGGCCGACCTCCGCGAAGAAGAAGTTGCAGGAGTTCTTGATACCGTCGATGATATTCTCCTCGCCGTGCTTCTCCGGATAGATCCAGCACTTGATGTTCGGTACGACTTCCTTATAGATACCCGTACAGTCGATGATGGTCGAGAGGTCGATGACGCCCTCTTCCATCGCCGCGATCGAGGTGATCGGCTTGAAGGTCGAACCAGGCGCGAGCTGGGTCTGGGTCGCGTTGTTGAGGAGCGGCAGGGACAGGTCCTTGTTCACCTTCGCGAGGTAGTCGCTGTCCGTGATCCGGTTGTTGTCGAAGCCCGGATAGGTGACGAGGGCCCGGATCTTTCCGGTCTTCACATCCGTCACGACGACCGAGCCGTTGCACGGATCCAGCGCGAGCTGCGCCGGGGTCAATGCAATCTGCCGGACCTTCTTCACGAGGAAAGTATAGGCATAGTGCGCGTCGCCGGTCGAGAGCTGAAGATACGCCTGCGCATCCTCCGGGAGAACGCCCTGCTCGAAGAGTGCCATCAGTAAGAGATAGCCCTGGAGGGTGTTGTCCGCGATCGCGTACTTATAGAGGACCTTATCAAAATCCGTATCGTCCCGGAGACGCTCCATCAGCTGCTCGACGAGGAGCTGGTAGATGTTTTCGGTATCATAGTAGTCCTCGGAAAGGGACAGCTTCGAGGTATCGAGCCATGCCCCCTCGATGCCGGCGATGATGAAGTCGTGGAGACTGATGGTGTCGTTTCGCCATGCCTGGTAGGCCTCCGAATCCTTGAACGTCTGATTCGAGCTCTGAATCATACCCGAAGCATCGCTCAGAAGGTAGTCATAGATGTAGACGATGAAGGCCTGCATATCCTTCGGAAGCGCATTCAGATCACTCGTACTCGGGTTCAGGAGCTCGTTCTCGATGCGCTGAAGGTTCTTCTCCTTATTGCTGGTGAAGATGGCCGCGATCTGACGCTCGGCGCTGCCCGGCGCGGCCTGGGCGAAATGGCCGGAATCCAGCACGTTATTATTGATGAGCTGGAAGTAGGCGTCCTTCACCGGGATGGTGATCTGGGACTGCTTTACGTGCGCGTTCTGCGGGGCATCCGATTCGACGATCTTCGAAGCGAGGATGCCGGCCAGCTCCTGCTCGAGCAGGTGGTAGATTGCGATCTGGTCGTTCGCGGAGATGGTGGTATAGATATCATTGCCCGCCTTCGCCTCGGATTCCGAGACGACCTCGAGGACAGAGCCGACGGAGTTCAGGTACATCTCGCGGTAGCCCTTCTGGCCCTTCAGCTCGGACTCCATGCTCTTCTCGAGACCCCAGACACCGACGGTGTCGTTCAGCTCGTAGCTCTCGTCGGTCTTTCGGAGCTCTGCGAGCTGATCCTCCCGGACCTGACCGGTATAGCCGACGATGTGGCTCAGGTACGGCGCATAGTTGTACTTTCGCACGGAAACATTTTCGATATCGACGCCCTGCAGCTCCCCCTTCGCCTCAAGAATCTCCGCCATGCACTCCTTCGACACGTTCTTTACGATGGTCGTGGTCTGGTAGCGCTGGTAGGCGGTGAGACGCATGGTGAAGAAAATATTGATCATGTCGAGGGCGGTCTCATCATCGAGGACGACTGCCATGCCGTTTTCATCCTTGATGTTATCGAAGCGGTAACGACGCTTCGAGGTGTTGAAGGCCTCGCGTGCACTGATATCAAAGTCCTTCTCGCTGAGGTCGGAGACATTGCGCCCGCGGATGTTCGCGATGAAACGCTTCCGGTCATTTTCAGAGCTCGTCGTGAACTGAAATTCATGATTCTCATCGAGCCTGATCTTATACTGTCCGTCGACGGAATAGCCGTACTTCTCGATAATCTGCGTCAGGTGATACAGCATCAGGTTCCGGCGGTTGATGCCCTTATCCGTCGTGTCGTAGGCCCCGTTGTCGGCGATCGTGATGTTGTACTGAAGCTCGTTATACGCGAGGAGCCGACCGTCGCGGTCATAGATATTGCCCCTCGTGCCGACCGTGGTCACCTTCGTCAGGGTACGGTTCTGGTAATCCGAGAGGTACTGATCTCCGTTCACGATCTGGAGCTCGAACAGGCGTCCTGCAAGCACTGCAAATAAAATCGTGAAAATCAGCCCCAGTGCAAAGAGACGGGAGCTGACGAAACGGATGATAAATTCTTTAACTGCGCTCAGTAATTCCTTGAACAATGAAGACTCCTCTAGCGTTCGATCCGCTCATGGGCGGAGAAGAAGAAACGGTACAGTACCAGTGTGACGAGTAGTGAAAATACGATGGATGGCAGTACGACGTGCAGTCCATAGTACAGAAGATTCAGCTTCAGTCGGATCAGGAAGCGGAACATATAGATGTAGATGTGGTAGATCAGGAGATTGAACACGCACATGAACATCGGCAGGGTGATGTACTCTTCGTAGTAGAAGCGGCTGAAGAAGCCGTTGAGATACCCGATCAGGACGAAGACGAGGCTGTAGAAGCCAAAGGGACCGGAGTAGAACAGGTCCATCAGGAGGCCGGCGCCGAGTCCGTAGATCATCCCCGGCAGGCTGCCGTGCAGGAAGCCGAAGGAGAAGGTCAGAATCAGCAGCAGGTTCGGGGAGGCGGCGAGAAACGGGATCAGCGGAAACACGCTGGTCTGAATCAGGAACGCGAGCCCCAGGGATGCGATATAAAAGAGGATACGAAGACGCTGCTTCGTCTTCCGCTTCAGCGGTTTAAATTTCGGTAATTTTCGTTTCGTAACTGCGTTCATAGCCTGTCTGACCTCAACCTGCATCCTCACTCGTGCTGTCAGCGGACGCACTCGTCTCTCCGGTGATTTCGCTGAGCGGTGTCAGTCCTTCCATCCCGGGCCACTGTGACGACGCCTCCGTGGACGCGATGCTCTGTCCGTCTGCTGCGGTGGTCGCTTCATCCGCTGCACTGCTCTCCTCTGCGACCGTCGTCTCCGTCAGGTTCTTCATCAGAACATCCTGTCCCTCGTTCGTATCGAGGAAGCTGTCCGACTTCACATCCTTCAGCACGAGGACCTCGGTGAGATCATCGAAATCGGCGGCCGGAATCAGATAGCCGGTCTTCATCAGCTTCTTCTCATCATCCTGGATATCGACGGCATAGCCGACGAGGATCCCCGGCATGAACTTCGAGGAGATGTTCGAGGTGACGATGCGGTCACCGTCCTGGATCGTCGCGTTCTTCTGCATATCGGTGATGCGGAGACGGCCCTGCTGGTAGAGGGTCAGGTCACCGGCGACGATGCAGGTGCTGCTCGACTGGAGACACATCGCAGAGACACGGGACTCATCATCGATGATGGAACGGACGGTCGCGTAATTCAGGCCGACGTCGGTGACGATGCCGACGAGTCCGCCGTTCGCCATGACGTTCTGATCGACGCGGATGCCGTCCTGGGAGCCCTTATCGATACGGAAGACCTGGAACCAGTTCTCGGAATCCTTTGCGATGACGCGGGCGGCTACCTTCTCATACTGAAGGTAATCCTGATCCAGGGCATAAAGATCACGGAGGCGACTCAGCTCGCCCTCGTTCTGGGCGAGCCGGTTGTTCTCCTCCGTGAGCAGGTCGATCTGTTCATTTAAGCGCTTGTTCTCCTCCTGTACGGCCTTCAGGTTGCGGTGGTCCTGGAGCTCCTCATAGAGCCCGTAGCCCACGCGGTTCACGCCGGACTGGAGCGGCACCAGCACATAGCCGATGGTGTTTCGGATCGGATTCATGAGACCGTCCTTTACGCTCGAAAGGACGATCATCATGACGCATAGTACCGTCAGAACGATAAAGATATATTTACTCTTCCTGTTTTCCACTGATTAATTCCTGTTCTCTGAAGCTGATATAGCGATGGTCGCCGATGATGACATGATCGATGAGTCGGATCCCGACGAGCCGTGCGGCCTGCTCCAGCTCACGCGTGAACTGGATATCCTCCTCCGATGGTGCCGGATCTCCGCTTGGGTGATTATGCACCATGATGAAGCAGGCGGCATGAATGCTGAGCGCTTCGATGAAGATTTCCCGTGATGAAATCGCAGAACGGCAGCAGGTGCCGGTCGAAAGGAGCTTATCCTTCAGAAGCTGCATCTGATAGTCGAGGTAGAGGATGCGGACGACCTCATGGTCGAGATACCGGAGGTCCTCCATATAGTACTCTGCCACCAGCTCGGGGCGTGAAAACACGGTATGCTTCACTCTCTTCGCACGCTGCCAGATGCGGTGCGCGATCTCACCGACGACACTGAGCTGAACGGCCTTCACACGGCCGATGCCCTCCACCTGCCGGTACTCCTCCGGCGTAAAATGCATCATGCCGACGAGTCCGTCAAATTCCGGATTCATCGACAGCACCTTCTCCGCCACCTCCAGCACCGTGTGATTCTTCGTGCCGGTGCGCAGCAGGATCGCGAGGAGCTCGGCGTCGGTGAGGCTCTCCGCCCCCAGCGTCATGCACTTCTCGTACGGCATCTCCTCAGGTTTCAGCTCATTCCATTTATTACACATATTTACTCCTTGTCCCAGGGAAGAACATGGAGCCCACGATGCCTTATTCTAACATAAAGCAGCAAAACCGTAAACGCCTAAGAGTTTACGGTTTTGTGATGATTCTGTGTCTTGAATTTTTAAGAATTCTCCTGCGATCCGGAGATGTTCCGTGATGATGCAGGTAGAACATCGCTTAAATCGTGATGAGGCCCTTTTCCAGCATCTTCTGTACGGACATCATGATGCCGAGCTTTCCGTGGTACCAGGTGAGGCCGCCCTGGAAGTAGACGTTGTACGGGGCACGGATCGGGCCGTCGGCAGAGAGCTCGATGGAGCTGCCCTGGACGAAGGCGCCGGCTGCCATGATGACCTTGCTGTCGTAGCCCGGCATATCATCCGGATACGGAGTGACGAAGCTGTCGATCGGTGCGGCTGCCTGGATGCCCTGGCAGAACGCGACCATGGCCTCCTCGGAGCCGAGGGTGATGGCCTGGATGATGTCGTAACGGGTGGTGTCTGCACTCGGGTGGCACTGGAAGCCTAAGCGCTCATACACCTTTGCGGCGAAGATGGCGGTTTTCTCAGCATTGGCTGTGATGACCGGGGACATGAAGAGACCCTGGTAAAACAGCTTGTTGTTGTCGAGGGAAGCACCGACTTCCTTCCCGAGGCCCGGGGTCGTGAGACGTACGGCGGCACGCTCGACGCAGTCCTTTGTGCCGGCGATGTAACCGCCGAGTGGCGCGAGTCCGCCGCCCGGGTTCTTGATGAGGGAGCCCACGACCATGTCGGCACCGTACAGGGACGGCTCCTCACGGCGGGTGAACTCACCGTAGCAGTTATCGACCATGCAGATCACGTCCGGCTTGATGGACTTCACGAAGGCGATGAGCTCGCCGATCTGCTCCGGAGAGAAGGTATCGCGGCTTGCGTAGCCCTTCGAGCGCTGGATCTCGACGAGATGCGTGCGCTCGTTGATGGCGGCACGGATGCCGTCGTAGTCGAAGCCGCCGTCCGGCAGCAGGTCCACCTGGCGGTAGGTAATGCCGTACTCGGCGAGGCTGCCGGTGGATGGGCGGATACCGATGATCTCCTCGAGGGTGTCATACGGGCCGCCGGCCGGGCAGAGGATCTCGTCACCCGGATGGGTGTTGCCGGCGAGGGCGATGCCGAGCGCGTGTGTACCGGAGGTGATCTGTGAGCGGACGAGTGCATCCTCGGTGCCGAAGACATTGGCATATACCTGCTCGAGGGTATCACGACCGATATCGTCGTAGCCGTAGCCGGTGGTGCCATAGAGATGCGCCTCGGATACGTGTGCGTCCTGGAAGGCCTTCACGACCTTCAGCTGATTGTACTCGGCGATACTGTCGATCTCCTCGAAGCGCTCACGGAGGTCGGCGAGGGCCTCCTCACAGAGTGTATATACTTCTTCCTTTATGCCCAGTGCACGGAACATGTCTCGATTATCCATTCTACTATCTTTTCCTTCTTATATTCAAAATTCTGAAGCTCGACCCAGTGGACGTCGCGCTCGCGGCGGAACCAGGTGAGCTGGCGCTTCGCATAATTCCGCGAGTTCTGCTGGATCTTAGCGACAGCCTGAGCCATTATAACACGATTCTCCGGGGTTTCAAGCGGGAGGGCCCGGAGTTCGGCTTCGGAAACGTGGCATTTCGACGCTTCTTCAGGGGAAATGCCCTTCAGATACGCGAGGATCGAGTCAAGCGCCGCGAGGACTTCGCGGTAGCCGATGCCCTTCATCGAGGTGCGCTCCGGCGGCAGGTTCCGGGCACGGAGCCGGATGCACTCGTCGAGGAGGCCGTCCTGCAGCATGCCCTCGACGCGCTGGTTGATGCGCTGGTAGAGCTTCTCGCGCTCGTCGTTCAGGACGAAGAAGACGCTGTCGTAGATGGCGGTCTTCCTGCTCTCCTCTTCGTTGTGCGCGGAGATCGGGCTGCCGTGGAGCTCATAAAAGCTGAGCGCACGGATCACGCGGCGGATATTATGGGCGTGGATCTTCTCGGTCGACGCCGGGTCGATCTCGCGGAGGCGCGCGTAGAGCTGTTCTGCTCCGCCCGGCTGGTCGGCGATCGCCTGGAGGCGGGCCGAGACTTCCTGATGCTTCGCATCGTCTTCCTCCGTGAAGTCGATGCCGTAGAGAAGCGCCTGGATATAGAAGCCGGTGCCGCCGACGAGGATCGGGATGTGACCGCGCCGGTAGATGCCGTCGATGGCTTCCGACGCCATCTGCTGGAAGGTCTGGACATCATAATCACTGTCGACGTCGATGACGTCGATGAGGTGGTGCGGCACACCGTCCATTTCCTGCAGCGTCACCTTCGCGGAGCCGATGTCGAGGCCGCGGTAGACCTGGACGGAGTCCGCCGAGACGATCTCACCGTCGATCGCTTTCGCCAGCGCCACCGAGGTGCTCGTCTTCCCCACCGCCGTCGGGCCGGCGAGGATGATGAGGGGCTTTCTGCTGAAATCAACATTCATTTCATAATTCCTTTCGGCCTCACTAAACGATGCGCTTAAACTTCTTTTCCAGTTCCGTCTTCGACATCGAAATGATTGTCGGGCGGCCGTGCGGACAGGCGTACGGGTTCTCGAGGGTCAGGAGCTCTCCGATGAGGGCGTCGGCTTCCATGAGGCTCAGTTTATTATTGCCCTTGACGGCAGCCTTACAGGACATCGAGGCGATTTTGTCGTAGATGGTGTCCGGGGTCGTCATGCCGGCTTCGTCGGTGAGCTCGTCGAGGATCTCGAGGAGGAGCTCCTTCTTTCCGAGCTCCGGGAGGTCGGTCGGGATGGCGGAGATGCTGTAGTCGCGATCGCCGAGTCCGGAAATCACGTAGCCGAGCTGCTCGAAGTAGCTCATGTGCTCCTCGAGGACGCGGGCTTCGTCGGCGGTCAGGGTCAGGAGAATCGGTGGGTTCAGGTACTGGCTGGCCGGCTTTTTCTCGCGGAGGCGCTTCATCATGCGCTCGAAGTTCACCTTCTCGTGGGCGGCGTGCTGGTCGATGATGTAGAGCTTGTCGCCGTACTCGACGAGCCAGTAGGTCTCGAAGACCTGGCCGATAATGCGATGCGCGGTGCGCGCCTGCTCACTCAGAAAGCGCTCCGAGAACAGGGTTTCCTGCTCCGGCTTTTGCGGTGCGGGCGCGGCTGCGGTGGTCTCCGGTGACGCGGATGACGCGCCATCGGCAGCGATACTCTTCTCTTCCGAAGTGGCAGAAATCGCAGATGTGTTGCCTGCTTCCTTCGCATCGTGCGGCACCGAAGCGTCGTTCGTTTCAGCTGCTGCCTGAATGTCATTCGTGACTGAAACATCATCTGTTGAAAGACGTTCAGCAAAAGTAGCTTTCTGTTCTCCTGCGGCAGTCATGAGATCAGCCGATGCGGATTCTCCGGTTGCGCTCTGCATATACGCCGGGTTATCGCGTCGCACTTCTTCCATCGAGCGGTCGAAATCCTTCAGCGTGAAGCCACTGTTGTGCTCGTTCGGAGAGGTACGGAAGCTGTTGCGGTCGGCAGCTGCGGTGCTGGTCTGCGCCATCGAAGCTTCGCTTCTGCGCTCGTGGAGTCCGTCGCGGCTTCCGCTGCTGGCCATGCGGGACTGTCTCTGGAGGTAGATGTCCTCCTTCGGGGCGGCTTCCGGGTTCAGCTGCGGGCGGAGGGCTTCCGCGTAGGCTTCGCGGGTCTCTTCCACGCGCTTCTTTTCAAACGGCTCGACGTGCGGCATGGCCGGGGGCGTCGGCACGGTACTTCCGCTACCGGTCGAAGCGGCGGCGTGTGCGCCCCTGCCGCCGTCTGCATTGTCCAGATCCGTGTTTACGATCAGCTCCGTCTGGCGGAGGGCGTTCTGCACGGCGTCGAGGACGGAGTTATAGATGAGCATGCCGTCGGAGAAGCGCACCTCGAGCTTCTGCGGGTGCACGTTCACGTCGACGATTTCCGGGTTCACGTCGATCATCAGGACGACGAACGGAAACTTGTGCTGCATGAGGAAGGCACGGTAGCCGTCCTCGATGGCCTTCATGATCATCGGGTTCTTCACGAAGCGCTCGTTCACGAAGTAGAGCTCGAAGTTCCGGTTCGCACGGGTGATGACGGGCTTTCCGATGAAGCCGCGGACGGTGACCGCCGGGAGCCCGGTGAGGGTCGAGCGCTGGTAGGCGCGGTTCACGGTGATGAGCTGGTTCGTGACGTCGCGGCCGTAGATCGAGTAGATCACGTCCAGGAGGGAGCCGTTGCCGAGCGTCGCGAGGAGCTGGCGGCCGTCCTGCAGGTAGCGGAAGGCGACCTCCGGGTGGGCCAATGCTTCTTTCTCCAGGATATCCTGGATCCGGGCAGCTTCGGCCTGCGGACTTTTCAGGAACTTGCGGCGGGCCGGAACGTTTTTAAAGAGGTCCCGGACGATGAAGGTGGTGCCGTCGGGTGCGCCGATCTGGGCGAAATCCTTCTCGACGCCGCCTTCGATCTGGTAGTGCACGGCCATGAGGGCGCCCGGGGTCTTCGTGATCAGCTCGACGCGGGCGACACTGGCGATGGAGGCGAGGGCCTCACCGCGGAAGCCGAGTGTCTGAATGCTGAGAAGGTCGCGGGCATCGCGGATCTTCGAGGTGGCATGGCGGACGAAGGCATTGCGCACGTCCTCCTCTGCGATGCCGCCGCCGTTGTCCGTCACGCGGATCATGGAGATGCCGCCGTCGCGGATCTCGACGGATACCGCGGTGCTGCCGGCATCGATGGCGTTCTCGAGGAGCTCCTTCACGACGCTGAGCGGCCGCTCGATTACCTCGCCCGCCGCAATCTGATTGATGGTCTCATCACTTAAAATGTTGATTTTCATGTGTCATTCCTCGGTTCATAGAGTCGGAGCGCTGATCGTTCCCGGAAGTCAAAGGGGGTCAGACCCCCTTGTGACGTCCTTTGGTTACCGGGGTCAGACCCCCTTCTTGCTAAATCTACGTGATACCAGGCGGTAAGCGTGGGTCTGACCCCTTGGCCGCCCGGGAGGTCAGGACAGTTTGAAGCGATCCTTCAGTTCGTAGAGGGTGTTCATGGCGTCGAGTGGGGTCATGTGGTTGATGTCGATGGCGCGGAGGTAGTCGATGGCGTCGCGGATTGAGGCCGGGAGCGCCGGTTCGGCAGCTGGGACAGCTGCTGCTCCTGCTGCCGGACTTGTGCCGCCGGCTGTGGTGCCTGCTGCGGCCGCAGCATTGCCCGGCTGTGCTGCCGCACCCGGCTGCCGCTCCGCGACCATGCCCTTCGTCGCATCCCCTGCACCGAAGGCCAGGTCTCCGTCCGCGCCGGCGCCGCTCTCCTCGAGCGCGAGGCTTTCCTGACGGAAGCCCGGCTCGCGGTCGAGCTCGCGCGCCTTCGCGAGGATATCCGCGTCGCTGAGCTCCGCGGCGATCTCCTTCGCCCGGTCGATGACCGGGCGCGGCACGCCGGCGAGACTCGCCACGTCGATGCCGTACGACTGGTCGGCGCCCCCAGGGATGATCTTCCGCAGGAACACGATGTCCTGATCGTGGTTGGTGACCGCGATACAGTAATTGTTGACGCCGTCCAGCCGTCCCTCGAGCTCGGTGAGCTCGTGGTAATGGGTGGCGAAGAGGGTCTTCGCCCGAACGACCTTCGCGATGTACTCGACCACGGCCCAGGCGATGCTGAGGCCGTCGAAGGTCGAGGTACCGCGGCCGATCTCGTCGAGGATCAGCAGCGACTTCGTCGTCGCATTCCGGAGGATGTTCGCCACCTCGTTCATCTCCACCATGAAGGTCGACTGCCCGGACGCGAGGTCGTCGCTTGCGCCGACCCGCGTGAAGATGCGGTCGCAGATCGAGATGTCCGCGTGGCTCGCCGGCACGAAGGAGCCGATGCTCGCCATCAGCACGATCAGCGCCACCTGCCGCATGTAGGTCGACTTACCGGCCATATTCGGTCCGGTGATGATGGCGATCCGGTCCGTCGTATCGTCGAGGCGGGTATCATTGGTCACAAACATCCCATCCTGGAGGAGCTTCTCGATGACCGGATGACGCCCATCCTTGATGTCGATACGCCCCGCCTCGTTGATCTCCGGACGGCAGTAGTTGTTGCTCGTCGCGACCTTCGAAAGCGAGATCAGGCAGTCGAGCAGCGCCACATAATGCGAGGTCTTCTGCACACGCTGCACGTTCTCCGCGATGGTATCCCGCACATCACAGAAAAGCTCGTACTCGAGCTGGTGCAGCTTCTCCTCCGCACCGAGGATCTCATTCTGGAGCTTCTCGAGCTCCTCCGTCGTGTAGCGCTCCGCGCCCGTCAGGGTCTGCTTCCGGATATAGTCCGCCGGCACGAGGTCCTTGAAGCTGTTCGTCACCTCGATGCAGTAGCCGAAGATACGGTTGAACTTCACTTTCAGGGTCTTGATGCCCGTGCGCTCCCGCTCCCGCTGCTCGAGCTCCGCGAGCCACTGCTTACCGTTCAGCTTCGACTGCATGTAGCGGTCCGCCTCCTCGTGGTAGCCCTCGCGAATGATCCCGCCATCACGGCTCGAGACCGGCGGATCCTCCACGATCGCCTGGTCGATCATCTGGTAGAGCTCCTGCATCTCGTCGATGCCCTCGTGGATCTCCTTCATGAGCGGGGACTCGAAGAGCCCGAGCTCCTGCCGGATATCCGGCAGCATACGGAGCGACTGCTTGAAGGCGATGAGGTCGCGCGGATTCGCCGTCTTATAGCAGATCTTTCCGAGCAGACGCTCGAAATCGTAGACGGTGTTCAGGTACTCGGACATCTCCTCGCGGTCGATATAGTGCCCGCAGAGCTCCTCGATGGCGTCCTGCCGCGCGAGGATCTGCGCCCGGTCGATGAGCGGCTGCTCGAGGAAGCGCCGGAGCATACGTGCGCCCATCGCGGTCCGGGTCTTGTCGAGGACCCAGAGCAGCGTCCCGCGCTTTTTCTTCTCCCGCATCGTCTCGATGAGCTCGAGGTTCCGCTGCGTCGCGGTGTCGATGATCATATACTGGCTGCTTGCGTAGTAGCGGATGTTCGAGATATGCGCGACGGTGTTCTTCTGCGTCTCATAAACATAGTGCAGTGCCGCCGCGGCGCTCAGACGCGCGAGGTCCCGGTCCGCGAGGCCGATCCCCTGGATGCTCGCATGGAAATGCTCCTCAAGCAGCTTCGTCGCCGCCTCGTCCTTGTATACAGAATCCTCGAGCTCCGTGATAATCAGATTGAAGCGGTCCTTGATGAAATCCGTGTCCGCGCCCGAGATCATAAACGCCTGATTGCACACGATCTCCGCCGGCTGGAAGCGGCTCAGCTCATCGAGCACCTCCTTCACCGTGCCGCAGGTCGTCGTCAGGAACTCACCGGTCGACACATCGACGCTGCTGACGCCGAAGCCCGACGCATCGTAGAAGATGCTCATGAGGAAGTTGTTCTTCGTCTCATCGAGCCCCTGCTCGGCGGTCAATGTTCCCGGTGTCACCACGCGGATGACCCCTCTCTTCACCAGTCCCTTCGCGAGCTTCGGATCCTCGAGCTGCTCCGCGATGGCCACCTTGTAGCCCGCGCCCACGAGACGCGTCACATAGCTGTCCGCCGCATGGAACGGGATGCCGCACATCGGTGCCCGCTCCGCCTGTCCGCAGTCCTTGCCCGTCAGCACCAGGTCCAGCACCGACGACGCCGTCTTCGCATCCTCATAGAACATCTCGTAGAAATCGCCGATGCGATAAAAGAGGATGCAGTCCGGATACTGCTTTTTGGTTTCGAGGTACTCCGCCATCATCGGCGACAACTTTTTCTCAGCCATCTGTTTCCTTTCGCTGCCTGCTGCCCGCAGGTCCTTCTGTCTTCCATTCCGCCCGCTGCCGGGGCCAATACACACATCTGCCTTCCGCCCGTCACTGTTGAAACGTCGTTAAGTCAAGGCGTAGCTCGGCGGACAGCAGGCGGAAGCCATACGTAGAGACCGTGTGAAATCAAGTCAGGTCCCCTTAGCGGCACTTGGTACATTTTCCTTAGCACCCTCTAGCAACGCTGAGTTTTCATGAAGAAAACTCAGCGATTGCAGAGGGCCTAGTGCCGCTTAGGGTCCCTGGCTTAGATTGAACCGGTCTCGCAGTACTGTGTTTCCGACTGCCGTCCGACGAGCTCGCCGAAGTAGTAGAAGCCCTTCGACTCCGTGAGCTTCACCATCTGCATGGTGCCGATCATCTCCTTCGGGCCCGGGAAATGCACGAGCACGCTGTTCGAGAGGCGTCCCGTGAGGTAGCCCTCCTGGTTTTTGTTCTCATCCTCGACGAGGACCTCCATGGTCTTCCCAAGGTCACGCGTCTCGTTCGCCGCCGAGCTCTCCTGCACGACCTTCAGAAGACGGTCGAAGCGATCCTTCACGTCCTCCTCCGGCACCTGCTCGAAGCTCGCCGCCGGCGTGCCCGTCCGCTTGCTGTAGATGAAGGTGTAAGCCGCGTCGAACTGCGCCTTCTGCACGACGTCTACGGTATCCTGAAAGTCCGCCTCGGTCTCACCCGGGAAGCCCACGATGATATCCGTGCTGAGCGCCACATCCGGCAGTTCCCGGCGGATTTTCTCCACGAGCGCGAGGTAGCTCTCCTTCGTATAGTGACGGTTCATGCGCTTGAGGATCGCGCTGGAGCCGGACTGCAGCGGCAGGTGAATGTGCCGCTCGATGTTCGGATGCGTCTTCATCACCTCGATGAGCTCATCCGAAAGATCCTTCGGGTTCGAGGTCATATAGCGGACGCGCCGGAGGCCCGGCAGCTCCGCCACGGCAGCGAGCAGCTCCGGGAAGCTCGTGCTGCCCGGGATATCATTGCCATAGGAATTGACATTCTGACCGAGCAGGGTGATCTCGAGACAGCCATCCGCGATCAGCTGCTCGCACTCACGCAGGATCGCCGTCGCATTCCGCGACTTCTCCCGACCACGCACGTACGGCACGATACAGTAGGTGCAGAAATTATTGCAGCCGTAGCTGATGTTCACCGCGCCCTTGAAGCGGTAACGACGGTCACTCGGCAGCTCCTCGACGATCATCTTCGTATCGTCGAGCACCTCGAAGGTCCGCTTTCCGGTCACGAGTGTCTGGTACAGAAGCTCCGCGAGCTTGTAGACATTGTGCGTACCGAAGACGAGACGCACGTACGGATAACGCTTCCGGATCCCCTCGACCTCGTCCTTCTCCTGCATCATGCAGCCGGTGATCCCGATGATCATCCCGTCGCGGCGCTCGTACTGATGCTTCAGACGACCGACCCGACCGTAGAGCTTCATGTTCGCATTCTCCCGCACCGTGCAGGTCGTGAACAGCACCACATCCGCATCCCGGTCATCCTCCGTCACCGTGTAGCCGCAGCGCTCCAGGATACCGAGCAGCTTCTCGCCATCCTTCGCCGACATCTGACAGCCCATCACCTCGACCATACAGTGCGCCGCATAGCCCTCCTGCTTCTTTATCTCCACGAGCTCACGGACACGGTCCATAAAATAGTACTGCCGCGCAGGCTCCTCCACCGGAGCCTGCTCCACGATTTCTTTATAATCAATTATATAGTCCATAAAAACGAATCAACTTTCTGTACATATCTATGTTTTGGTATCATTTCAGCCAAAGGTCCCCGGAGGACCGACAGCAGACGCCATACGTAGAAACTGTGCTTCTGATGCCGGCCCTCCGGGGCCCTGCAGAATTCAACGGATCTGTCCATCTCCGTAGATCTTATATTTATAGGTGGTGAGCTCCCGAAGCCCCATCGGGCCCCGCGCGTGGAGCTTCCCGGTCGAGATGCCGATCTCGGCACCGAAGCCGAAGCAGCCGCCATCCGTGAAACGCGTCGACGCATTCCAGTAGACACAGGCACTGTCGATCCCGTTCAGGAACTGCTCCGCATGCGCCGCATCCTCCGTGATGATTGCCTCACTGTGGCCGGTGCTGCAGCGGTTGATGTGCGCGATCGCCTCCGCCACCGAGTCTACCGTCTTCACCGAAATCTTATAGTCGAGGTACTCCGTCGTAAAGTCCTCCTCCATCGCCGGATGCACGAGGCCCATGTCGATGCCCTCCCCGGCTTCTGCCGCCGCCTGCACCGCTGCGAGACTCGGCGCATCACAGTACGCCTCGACCTGCCTCTCCTGCAGCTTCCGGATCACCGGCACGAGCACCGTCGACAGCACCCGCGCATCCACGACCAGCGACTCGCAGGCATTGCACACACCGATACGCTGCGTCTTCGCATTAAACACAATCGGCACGGCCTTCGTCCCATCCGCACCCTCGTCGAGGAAGATGTGACAGTTCCCGGCACCGGTCTCGATGACCGGCACGGAAGCATTGCGCACGACCGCCTGGATCAGCCGGTGTGAGCCGCGCGGAATCAGCACATCCACGTACTCGTTCATCTGCATGAAGCGGTTCGTCGTCTCGTGATCCGTCGCCTCGATGAGCTGCAGTACGTTCGGGTCAATGCCGGCGGCCTCGATGGCGCTCCGGAGGACCTTCGTAATCGCGAGGTTCGAGTGGATCGCATCCGAACCGCCCTTCAGGATCACGGCATTCGCCGTCTTGAAGCAGAGGGACCAGGCGTCACTCGTCACGTTCGGACGCGCCTCATAGATGATCCCGATCACGCCGATCGGCACCGCCACCTTCTGAAGCCGGAGCCCATTCGGACGCTCCGTCTCGGACAGCACTTCGCCGACCGGATCCTCAAGCGCCGCGATATCGCGGATCGCATCCGCCATCGCATGGAGACGCTCCCCCGTGAGACGCAGACGATCCCGGAGCCCCGCCGCCATCTGATTCTGATCCGCGATGGCGAGATCCTCCGCATTCGCCCGGAGTATCTCCGCCTGGTTCTCCTCCCGATCGAGGGCATCCGCCGCCGCCATCAGCACCTGATTCTTCTTTTCGGTATCCAGCACCGCCAGCTGCCGCGCAGCTGCGCGCGCCGCCGCACCGATTCGCTCAAGATCGATCATCGTCTCTCTCCTTTCTAATCACTACTCACCGGGGTCAGACCCTCGGCTACCCAGAAGTTTACTTGTAACAGTTCAGCTAAGTGGCCCCGTAGGGGTGGCAATAGAGGCCATACGTAGAGACCGTGTGAAATCAAGCCGGGTTCCCTTAGCGGCACTTGGAGTGATTTTTCCTTAGCACCCTCTGCAACGCTGAGTTTTCATAAAGAAAACTCAGTGATTGCAGAGGGCCTAGTGCCGCTTAGGGTCCCCGGCTTAGATTGAACCGGTCTCGGAGTACTGTGCCTCCGTTGCCACCCTTCCGGGACCCCTGCCTGAATGTTAACGTTTACTTCTCTTCCCTGACTTCCTGGTCAGTCTCCGCCATGGCCTTCTCGGCTTCGAGCTGGGCGTCGGTGGCGGCCATCGCCTGCTGCGCCTTCGCCTTCGGGTCGAAGGCGTCCGCAGCGTCCTGCTCGGTCTGCTTCGACGCATTCTTAATGTCCTTCAGGTACACGCCGAGGTTCGCCTTCACGGAATCGATGTAGGCCCGGCGAAGCGTCGCCTGCTCGGCCTTCTCCTCCTCACTGAGACCGCTGCCCTCCTTCGACTTATGATAAAGCTCATTGATACGCTTGATATCCTGCTCTGTAACCATTATGCATTCTCCTCACTCTCGAGATACTGTACGAGATCAAAATCCTTATTTTCATGTGCCGCAAACAGCGTGCCGACATTCTCCCCATCGAGAATCTCCGTGATCACATCCGCACTCGTGAAGCGCGCGATCACCATATCCGCACCACTGTCCGTCGCGATCCGCGCCGCCGCGAGCTTCGCACTCATCCCACCGGTGCCGACATTGGACCCGCTGTCCGACTTCCCCATCTCGAGGATGTCCGCATTGATCTCCGGAATGAACGGAATAAACTCCGCATCCGGATTCTTCTTCGGATCATCCGTGAACAGACCATCGATATCCGACAGCAGAATCACGAGATCCGCATGCACCACCGCACCGACGATCGCCGCCAGCTGGTCGTTGTCCCCGAAGGTCTCGACCTGGTTGATCTCCGACGTCGACACCGTATCGTTCTCATTCACGACCGGCACCGTCCCGAGATTCAGCAGCTCCAGGAAGGTATTCGTCGCATTCTCACGCGAACGCGGATCCAGCATGATGTTCTTCGTCAGCAGTACCTGCGACGCAATCACACTGTACTCCGAGAAAATCTTCTGGTAGGTCATCATCAGACGCGCCTGCCCGATCGCCGCAAACGCCTGCTTCTCCGCCATACTCCGCGGCCGCCGGTGCATCCCGATCACACTCCGACCCGTCGCAATCGCACCAGAGGACACCAGAATCACATCCTTCCCCTCCGCATTCAGATCCGAAATCACCCGCACCAGCTTCTCAATCTTCCGAAGATCCAGACTCCCCGTCTCCTTATGGGTGATGCTCGCAGACCCCACCTTGATCACGATCCGCTTCTTCTCTTTTAAACTTGCTCTCATCTCATGATTCGTTTTTTCCATAACACTCCCGAGAACCGATCATATTCAGTATAACGCTCGGTCGAAGCCTCGGAGGCTTCGACCGAAATTAATAAACAAATAATGGAATATTCTATAATGAATTATACGACTTGACAAGTGCTTCCGCGGCTTTCATGCCGTCCATCGCGGCGCTCATGATGCCGCCCGCATACCCGGCGCCCTCGCCGCACGGATAGAGCCCCGGGATGTTCGAACAGAAATCCGCACCCCGCGGAATCCGCACCGGACTCGAGGTCCGCGCCTCTACACCACAGAGCAGCGCATCCTCCCGCGCGAAGCCATGCAGCTTGTGCTCGAAGCTCTCCATCCCCTCGATGAAAGTCTCGTTGAACTCATTGAGCGACGCATACGGCGAGTCCGCTGGGAACTCGAAAAGCCCGTTCAGCCGGCTGTAGCCATACTGCCCCCTGATCTCCGGGCCAATGCTTCCGACCGTTTCTTCGGTGGTTTCGCGGTTCGCCTTGAAATCCCCGTAGGTCTGCACCGGCACCCGGCCGTCCAGCAGCTGGTACGCCCGCGCCTCGAGCTCCCGCTGCAGCGCGATACCGCCGAGCGGATGCGCTGCTCCGTCATAATCCGACTTCCGGATCGACACGATGATGGCAGCATTGGCGTTCTTCCCATCCCGGGCATGATAGCTCATCCCGTTCACGCAGAGGCGTCCCGGCTCCGACGAGCTGTTCACGACATAACCGCCCGGACACATACAGAAGCTGTAGACACCCCGCCCGTTCTTCGCACTCGTGTGCGTCACCTTGTAGGCACCCGGCCCCAGCGCCGCCCGCGTCTCCGCATCGACCGCACCATAGAGATCCTCGTCGATCATCGCCTGCGGATGCTGTACACGGAAGCCCATCGCGAAGTCCTTCGCCTCCATGTGGAGGCCGGCCGCGTAGAGCTCCTCATAGCTGTCCCGCGCCGAGTGACCGATCGCGAGGATGATTTTCCGGTCCTTATCCCGTACCGGATCGTAGGTAAACTTCGTATGGAAGTGAATCTCGCCGCCGAGCGCCTCGATCTCATAGCGGATTCCCCGCACCACATCGAGGAGACAGTCCGTCCCGACATGCGGCTTCGCATCGATGAGAATCGACGGATCCGCCCCGTAGCCGACGAAAAGATTCAGGATGAAACGACTGCGCCCCTCCGGATCCTTCGTGAGGGTGTTCAGCTTACCATCCGAGAAGGTCCCGGCACCGCCCTCACCGAACTGCGGATTCGAGTCCGGCTTCAGCTCGCCCGTCGCCCAGAGACGCTCGACATCAAGGGCACGCTCCTCGACCGAAGCACCACGCTCATACACGATCGGATGCATCCCCGCCCGCGCGAGGATCAGCGCCGCAAACATCCCGGCCGGACCGAATCCCACGACCACCGGACGATGCGCCTCCTCGCGGAAGTAGTCCCGCCGCGACACACCATCGATGCTCTCCCCGAGCTCCGGCGCACGGTACTCGACCCGCTCACCCATCACGACGTCCCGGTTCCGAAGCTTCTTCACCAGCTTCTCCTCCGCCCGAAGACCACCCTCGAGCTCCACCAGCAGCGTATAACTGAAAAAAATCTCCGGTCGCTTCCGCGCATCGATCGACCGCCGCAGCACCTCCAGCGTCGCGATCTCCGCCGGTTTGATCCCCAGCAGCTTCGCACACTGAAGCCGCAGCATCTTCACCGACGCCGTCACCGGAAGCTTCACCTGATTCACCTTGATCATAACAACTCCTTTATATGAACGATTTACTCTAATTCATTTCGAAAATCAAAAACATTCCAATAATAACATAAAACATAGAAAATACGAAATTATCAGCAAACAGAGGGCCGGAGGACAGGCATCGGAAACCATACGCCGAGGACGTGTAAATTCAAAACAGGACCCCTTAGAAACACTTGGAGCAATTTTTCCTCAGCACTCCTTCCAACGCCGGGTTTTCATAAAGAAAACCCGGTGATTGGAAGGAGCCTAGTGTTTCTTAGGGGTCCTGTTTTAGAATTTACCGCCGCAGGGCGTACTGCGTTTCCGATGCCTGCCCTCCGGCCACTGCTTAGATTATGAATTTTCAGGAGTTTCCCTGCAGCTG
Source organism: Lachnospiraceae bacterium (assembly GCA_030540075.1). Classification (GTDB taxonomy): domain Bacteria; phylum Bacillota; class Clostridia; order Lachnospirales; family Lachnospiraceae; genus Oribacterium. Next base: position 11,146 of record JAUNWX010000011.1, on the reverse strand, counting down.
CGCGTGAATCTCCGCCGCGCACGCCTCCAGGCTCTCCCTGCCATATACATACTTATCCGCCGTATCCTTGAAGGTATCCATCACATCCGACGACTCGAGCTGCGGAATCATGACCTCGTTCTCCTCCTGCATCTCCATGATCTCCTGCGATGCCGCATACTCCAGCGAATCCAGCTGCCGCGAAGACTTCAGCGCATCCAGCGCCCGCTCCGAAATCGGCACACCCTTCTCCGTGCCCTGCAGCCGCGCCATATCCGCATCATTGATGAGGAAGTTGAGAAAACGTGCCGCCTCCTTCGGATGCTGCGTCGTCGCACTCATCGCATAGAGCGTCGCCGGCTTCGTATACCAGCCGCTGCGAAGCGCCCCTGGCTCCATGATGTTGTTTCCGATGACGATATTGGCCCCGGACGCAGAGAGCTCCGCACAGTAGCGCGACGCATCACTCGCCCAGAAGCTGGCCCCGGCCGTCGTTCCGTTCTCGAAATCCGTCGCGTCGAAATCCTCGACCTGCGGGATGACCTTCTTCTCCATCAGCAGCTTATAGAACTCGAGCATCTCCGCCCAGTCCTCCGGCGTGCCGCAGTAGCTTCCATCCGCCGTGAACAGCACCCGCCCCGTCGTCTGCTCGAAATGCGCAACGAGGCTCAGGAACAGATGCTTCTTCACCATCCCGACCGGATAGATCCCATCCTTCGACATCCGCTCCGCCGCCCTGAACAGATCGTCCCAGGTCTCCGGAATGTCGAGCCCATAGCGGTCATACACATCCTTGTTATAGAAGAACACCGACATATTGTAGGCGATCGGGATCGCATTGAGATGCCCGTTCACCGTGCCGAGCGCGAGATCCGCCTTCGTATAGCGGCTGAGATCCAGCACATCCGTCAGCTGATTCAGATCGTAGTAGCCCGTGCCGTCCGGCGAGTAGGTATGCAGCCAGGAATAGTTGATCTGCATGACGTCCGCGTTGGTATGGCTCCTCATGAACACCTGATTTCGCGTCTCGTAGCCGTCCCACACACCGTAGGTATGGTCCACACGGATGTCCGGATTTTTATCCTCGAAAACCCGGATGCCGGTCAGCGTGTACTGATGGCGCGCGTCGTTGCCCCACCAGGCGTAGGAAATCACCGTCTGCTCCGTCTCCTGCCGGTAGATCGTCTGCGTTCCCTCACCGAGCACGCGCTGGTTCCAGAGACTGCAGCCGCAGGTACCGAGGGCCAATGCTGAGATCAGGGTGCATGCCAGTATTCTTTTCCATGCGATTCTTCTCATCCTGTCTCACCACCTTACGAAACGTAGTTCGGACGTGCCTTTCCGCTGCGCTTCGCCTCATAGAGGGCACTGTCTGCGCGCTTATAGACGTCCTCGAACGTATATTTACCCTTCTCCATCAGATAGACGCCGGAGCTTACGGAAATCTGACAGATGTCCCGCTCCTTCTCGAACTCCCGCTTGAAGCAGTTGTAGAGATGATGGATCTCGTCATGCGCCATCTCGTTCGCCTCCTCGAAGGAAAGATCTGGATAGTTCCGGTAGATGGCGAACTCATCACCACCCATACGACCGACGAGCACATTCTCGGTGAAGGCGTTCTGCAGCAGCTTCGCCATCCGGATGATGACATCATCCCCGACACTGTGGCCGAGCTGGTCGTTCACCTTCTTGAAGTTATCGAGGTCGAGCATGATGAAGCTGCTCACCTGTGTCTCCGAAACCGCGGCGATCTCGTTCGTCACGAAGTTCTGGAAGGAGGTCTTATTGAGGAGTCCGGTCATCTGATCATGACTCGCCTTATCATTGAGATCCGTCACCATACCGGATACGGATCGGTTGCACACCGTATAGAGGAAGATACCGCCGAGGATCAGCACACAGCAGATGGCGGCGACGATAAGAATCGTCTTCTGCGCCGCGATGGCGTTCTCACGGGTCATCGACTCCACGGAAATCGTACAGATGACATGCCAGCCGTTCTGGCAGCTGTCCTTCGTCACGAGGTACTCTCTGCCCATGACACTGCCGCTCTCGACACCCCTCAGCAGGTCTGCGATGTTCTTCGGAAGCATGGAGGAAACCTCATCCTGACGGCTCGAGTAGAGGATCCGGTCGTCTGCATTGACCAGACGTACCGTCATGTCATCAAGCGCCTTCGGAAGCTCAAACACACTCTCGAGCTCGCGGTTATAGATGGACGCCACGATGAGGGCGTGCGGATTCAGACGCTTCGTATAGTAGAGACGATCATAATTTCCGTTGACGCCGAAAGCCCAGCCATCCTCCGTCTGCGGATTCGTGATGGTCTTCTCGAAGGTCTCGTACATCCCGCCCTTCGGGAACATCGCCTTCGTCACCTGCGAGATCCAGCCGATCGAGCTCTCATCGCTGTAGACGATGCCGAAATCCGAGAAGTTCTCCATGATACCGAGGTCGACGATTTTCTCTTCGATGGCTTTCTTCCGCTGCAGCTTGTCATAGTCGTCGAGCGTCGCATCCAGCGGATCATAGCCATAGTAGTCCTCACTGGAAAAAAGGAGGGCCGCCTTCTGCTGAACCTCCCGGATATAGTTATCGATATTCAGTTCCAGCTGCTTCGAATTCGCTGACACCAACACCGACACCTGCTGTCGCAGTGTCGAATTCGAACTCGATAATGTAAGACCCGTCACGACGATCGCCACCATCAGGATACCGAGCGAAAAGATGATGGTCATCGTCAGCTGAATCTTATGCAACATTTTGTTCACGCGTGATACACCCCTCTAGATCGCGAAACACTCTTCAGAAACAGAATATAGTCTCGAATGGATGACTCTTCATCAAAAACGAAACATTATTACAAACGGATTACTCTATTTACTCATTGCTGCTATTACAATCAGCTATTTGCTTTATCACTAAATTTTATAAATATTCTACTATCAAATTTAAATATACGCAAGATTTACGAATACGTTTCTGGAAAAATACACGAGGGGGATTCAGACGGCGGCGTGTCGTCCGGCGACGAAGCCGGAAGCCCAGGCCCACTGGAGGTTGTAGCCGCCGCAGATGCCGTCGATGTCGAGGACTTCGCCGGCGAAGTAGAGGCCCGGGACGAGACGGGAGGCCATGGTGCGCGGATCGACCTCGCTCATGTCGACGCCACCGGCCACAACCTGCGCCTGCTGGAAGCCGTTCATCTCAACGCACTCCGCTTTGAAGCGGACGCTGAGGGATGCAAGGCTTCGCAGCTGCTTCTCACTGAGCTCCGCGACCGGAATCTCCGGGCGCACGTTCGCCATCCGGAGCAGCAGCTGTCCCAGCTTCTGGTGCAGCAGCCCCGTAAAGAAGCTCTCCATCTTCCGCCCCACGAGCCGTTCCTGCCGCTGCCGGTACAGCTGAAGTGCCCGATCCTTCGGATCCTCTGCTTCTTCCGTGAATCCCGGCAGGAAATTGATATAGACCGCGGCCTTCTTCCCCTCCTGCAGCGCATACGCCGCATAGCGGGACAGCTGGAACACCGGGATGCCCGAGATTCCATAATCGACGAGCTGCAGTTCCCCGGCCTCACGGTCGACACAGTGCCCATCGACCACCAGCTCGAGCGCAGCCTCCGTACGGATCCCGGCGAGCGCCTTAAACGCATCCCCGGCACAGCGGATCCCACAGAGCGCCGGCACATACGGCACGATGCTATGCCCCAGCTTCCGCGCGATGAAATAACCGTCTCCATTCGAGCCCGTCTTCGGTGCCGCCTTCGAACCCGCCGCGAGGATCACACGATCCGCCTTCACCACCGCATCTACACACTGAATCAGGAAATAAGCGGCATCCCTCTTCTGCTGAATCTGCGACGCAGCAGCTCCATCGGCAGAAGCAGTTTTCCCCGGCATCGACACCTTCACAGCCGAAGCCTCCGCATCCCCGTCGACCCGCTGCACGCTCTTCACCTCTGCGTTATAGTGTACCTTCACCGACAGCCGGTGCAGCTCCTCGCGGAGCGCATCCACCACTGCACTCGCCTGATCCGAATTCGGATACACATAGCTCCCACGGAAACGCGGCTCCACCCCGATCTCACGGAACCAGTCCAGCACCGCCTCCGGCGGCAGCACATCCAGCGCCTCCACCGCGAACTCCGGATGAAAGCCCCGGAACTTCCCGCCGATCCGATCCCCCATATCGAGATTCGTGTAGTTGCAGCGCCCATTGCCCGTCGTCGCCAGCTTCTTCCCCAGCTGCGCATTCTTCTCGATCAGCGTCACGATCGCCCCGGCCCGCGCCGCCTCGATCGCCGCCATCATCCCGGCCGCACCACCACCGATCACCGCCACTGTTCGTTTTCTTTCCATGAATTCTTTACTCCATATAGAAAAGCGGCAGGGTATGTAAATAACCCTGCCGCAGCATGTCCATCAGCTTACAAACCGCTTCAGCCGTCCGCCCATCGGCATATGATCCAGATCCTCACGCGTAAACGCATGCATCGCCAGCAACATACCGAAGTACAGCACGATCGCAACGATCACCGCCGGCACCACCATCAGCACCGAACCGATGCGCGAGTACTTCTCCGCCTCCGGCAGCACCATACGCACACCCGTCGAAATCGCAAACGCCACGATGCCCATCACCACACTCGCGATGGCCGGCATCACATAGGTCTTCGCCACACCCTGGCTGAAACGCACATGCTTCCGGATCGCCAGCTGGTTCAGGAAACACATCATGAACGCAAAGAGAATGTTCGAAATCACGACCGCATACACGCCCATGCCCGTCATCAGCAGAAGCAGCAGGCAGACCACGTGGAAGACGAGCGAAATCAGCGCATTCACCAGCGGTATATTCAGATGTCCGAGCCCCTGCAGGATCGCATTGCTGATGGTACTGAGACTGTAGAATGCGACGGCCAGCGAACCGATCCGTGTCAGCATGATGAGCATCGCCACATGCTTACCAGGGAACAGCATCCGGCAGATCGGATCCGCCAGTGCACAGAGTCCCACCGTCGACGGAATCGCGATCAGCATCGTGAAACGTATACTGTAACGCACACGGGTCACCGTATCTCGGCGGTTATGCTCCGCAACCGCCCGTGTCAGACTCGGGATCAGCGACGATGACAGAGCATTGGCCAGGGCCACTGGAATATTAAAGAGGATGTGATACTCGCCGAAGATGCCCCACTGCGTGACGATCTCGTCACCGCGTCCGAGCTTCGCCATCACGTTACCGAAGATAGCGTCGTCCATGACGGAGGAAATGTTGTAGACCGTCGAGGAAATGAGGATCGGAAGCATCGTGCCGAGCAGCAGGAAGCCGATCGAGGCATAGCTGTCGACCTCACTCGTATCCTCGCGCATATCCCGGCGCATCGCCGGCACCTGGCTGAGGAAGAGGATCACGAAAAACAGCAGCGCCGTGAGCGCACCCGCACCGGTACCGATGGCACCACCCGCGGCACCGAAGGCATAGCCGTACTCCTCACTCTGGTAGAGCACGTTCGCCGTCTCTCCACGGTGAAACAGGATGCTCGCGGCGAGCACCGAGATGGCAGCATTGACGATCTGCTCGAGAATCTGGGAGATCGCCGTCGGCACCATGTTCCCGCTGCCCTGGAAGTAGCCGCGCAGGATGCCGAGGTAGGCCATGAGCCAGACCGTCGGCGCCAGCGCACGGAGCGCGAAGGAGCAAAACGGCTTCTTCAGAAAGACCTCGGCGATGGCATCCGCGCCGAACCAGAGCGCACCGCACATCACGGCACCGGCGATGGTTGCGTAGAAAAACGCGGCACGAAGCACGCGGGCGGTGTTCCGGTACTGCCGGTTCACGAGGTTCGCCGAGACGATCTTCGAGACCGCGGTCGGCATGGAAAAGCTGCTGAGGATCAGCAGGAGTGTATAGATACTGAAGGCACTGGTGTAGTAGCCGTTTCCTTCATCGCCGATGATCGCCGTGAGCGGCACGCGGTACACCATACCGATGATGCGCACGATGATACTCGCGATGGCGAGGAGGGAGCCCTGCACGATGAAGTTGTTCCGGCGGTTCTGCCGCTGCTGCTCGCCCGCGGTCCGCTGAATACGGGTACGCTGTGCGTTTACCTGTCGGCGGGCAGACGGACATCTGGATGCTCGTTCATTCATCTGAAGTATCCCCTTCCCTCGAGAATCTCCTTCTGACGGCGCTCCATCTCGATGCGCTCCTCATCCTCCATGTGGTCATAGCCGAAAAGGTGCAGCATGCTGTGCGCCACGAGGAAGGCCAGCTCCCGGCGCTCCGGGTGACCATACTCCGCCGCCTGCGACGCGATCCGGTCCTGGTTCAGCACGATATCCCCGAGCAGCAGCTCCCCGCTGTCCGGATTGAAGATGTCGTCATCGTCCTCGTCAATCGCATCAAAATCCGACGGGCTCGCCCAGTCGATCATCGGATATGACAACACATCCGTCGGACGGTCGATCCCGCGCGTCTCGCGGTTCAGCTCATGGATGCCGTCATCGTCCGTGATCATCACACTGAGCTCGCACTCATACGGGCAGTGCTCATACTCGATCGACGCCCCGATGATGTCCCGGATGATCGCCTCGAAATCGAGATCCAGCTTCTTCTCTGTATCAAAATCGATATTTATCGTCATATTTTACCTCCTGCGCGCACGCTTCGCTTCGTCCTTCTCGTAGGCGTTGACGATACGCTGAACCAGCGGATGGCGGACGACGTCCGCGCTGGTCAACTCGACGAAGGAAATGCCCTCCACGCCCCGGAGAACGCGCATCGCATCCTCGAGACCGGACTTCTTGCCCTCCTCGAGATCCTTCTGCGTGAGGTCACCCGTGATGATGACCTTCGAGCCGAAGCCGATACGGGTGAGGAACATCTTCATCTGCGCCGGTGTCGTATTCTGTGCCTCATCAAGGATGATGTAGGCATTGTCCAGCGTACGGCCGCGCATGTAGGCGAGCGGTGCGACCTCGATAAGACCCTTCTCGGAGTTCGCCTGGTACTGCTCGGCACCCATGATGCTGTAGAGCGCGTCGTAGACCGGGCGCATGTACGGATCGACCTTCGACTGGAGATCACCTGGCAGGAAACCGAGCTTCTCACCGGCCTCGATCGCCGGACGGGTCAGGATGATGCGCTGCACCTCCTGCTGTCGGAAGGCCGTGATGGCCATCGCCATACCGAGGTAGGTCTTACCGGTACCCGCCGGACCGATACCGAAGGTGATCATGTTCTCGCGGATTGCATCCACGTAGTCCTTCTGGCCGAGGGTCTTCGGCTTCACCGGCTTCCCCAGTGCGGTACGTGCGAGGATGTCCTTATCGATCTCCACCATGTCGCTGCCCGAGCTCTTCTCGGAGAAGCTGAGGGAAATCGCATAATCCACGTTCTGCTCGGTCAGGGCATTGCCACGCTGACTGAGCTCGAGGAGATTCTTCAGGACGGCTCTCGCCTTTTCGGTATCCCTCTCCTCACCGATGATCTTCAGAACGCCGTTCCGATCGATGATGGTGACATGAAAGCTACGCTCGATTTTCTTCAGATTGCTGTCGAGAAGCCCGAGAACATTCTGCTCGTGCTCCATCGGGATATCAAAAATTGTTTCTACGCTTGCCAACGATTTCCTCCTCGCCGCCCTTCGACGGTCTTTCGTGGGATATATCATACTGTATGCCCGCAGCGTGCGGACGGATCCGGGCCCTCCTCGCACGATGACATCATCCATACCTGCGCCATCGAACGCTGCGATACGGATCGATGTGTTCCGGCGTGGCCCTCTCCCGAATAATAGAATAAAAATACCAAAAAAGATAGCCCCAATTCATCACTGAATCAGGGCTACATGAATCATCTATTAAGAATCATCTATAATTAGTTGAACTTACGCTTTCTGGCCGCCTCAGACTTCTTCTTGCGTCTTACAGATGGCTTCTCGTAATGCTCTCTCTTGCGAATCTCCTGCTGGATGCCTGCCTTCGCGCAGTTTCTCTTGAATCTACGCAGTGCGCTGTCCAGAGACTCGTTCTCTTTTACGATAACATTTGACATGCTGAAACCCAAACCTCCCTTCGGGTGCAAACTTAGTGTTAAGTATAGCACAGAAAATTTATTCGTCAAGGAATTTCTTCCTGATTTTATATATACGCCCGCGCAGCCTGATTGGCCGCGCAGGTGAAATATCATTTTCTCTTCACGTAACGGACTTCGCTACGCCCTGGAAGCAGAGATCCTTACTTGATCTGCGCCTCGACAGCTGCAGAAGCGGCTGCGATCGCCTCATCGATCTTCGCGGCATCCTTACCACCGGCCTGTGCCATGTTCGGACGTCCGCCACCGCCGCCTCCGACGATCGGTGCGATCTGCTTGATGAGGTTACCGGCATGGGCACCGCTCTTCACAGCACCGTCGGTCGCCATGGCGACCATGGACACCTTGCCGTCCTTGTCGGAGATCAGAAGGATCACGCCCTCACCGAGCTTAGCCTTCAGATCATCGCCGAGATTACGAAGCTCGTTCATATCCACGCCGGATACGTGTGCACCGAGGAACTTTACGCCCTTGATCTCGACCACGGAATCCATGACATTACCGAGTGCGTTCTGCGCCTCCTTGCTCTTCAGCGCCTCATTCTCGCTGCGAAGCTCCTTCACTTCCTTCTGAAGGGACTGGATGTGCTCCTTCAGGGTCGCCGGCGTCGCCTTCACGAGCTCAGCGGCTGCGATCATCTCCTGCTCGAGATTCTCGTAGTACTTACGAACATTGTCCCCGGTCAGCGCCTCGATACGACGTACACCGGCAGCGACACCCGTCTCGGACAGGATCTTGAACTGGCCGATCTGCAGGGTGTTCTTCACATGCGTACCACCGCAGAGCTCGGTCGAGAAATCGCCCATACGAACGACACGCACCTCGGCGCCGTACTTCTCACCGAAAAGGGCCATCGCACCGGACTTCTTCGCCTCCTCGAGGGTCATGACATCGGTACGAACCTCGAGACCCTCCTGGATCTTCTCGTTCACCATGTCCTCGACCTTCTGAAGCTCTTCTCTCGTCATCGCCTGGAAGTGTGAGAAGTCGAAACGGGTTCTGCCTGCATCCTGGAAGGAGCCGGCCTGCTCGACATGGGTACCAAGCACCTCACGCAGTGCCTTCTGAAGAAGGTGGGTCGCGCTGTGGTTGCGGCAGGTCGCCATGTGGTTCTTCTCATCGACCTTCAGGGTCACGGTGTCGCCGAGCTTCAGCATGCCCTTGCGCATCACACCGATGTGGGCGATCTTGTTGCCGCCGACATGCTCAGTGGATGTCACCTCGAAGGAAGCCTCGCTGCCGAGCTCGATCACACCGGTATCACCGACCTGGCCACCCATGGTGCCATAGAACGGGGTCTCCTCTGTGATGATCGCACCATGCTCGCCATCGGACAGCGCCTCTACGACCGCATCCTCAGCATCGGCATCACCTGCTGCGAGGGAAACCATCGCTACGATCTTTGAATCCGCCTCGAGCTTATCGTAGCCGACAAAGCTGCTTGCAATCGCCGGGTCAAGCTCATCATATACGGTCGCTGCGTGACCGCTGTAATCGGCCATCTTACCGGAAGCGAGACGGTCATTACGTGCCTGCTTCTTCTGGCTGTCCATCGCCTCCTGGAAAGCAGCCTCATCGACGGTGAAGCCCTTCTCCTCGAGGATCTCCTTCGTGTTATCGAGCGGGAAGCCATAGGTATCATAGAGCTTGAATGCATCCTCACCGGAAAGCTCATGCGCACCGCTTGCGGCAAGCTTCGCCTCCATCTCCTCGAGGATCTCCATGCCCTGCTCGTAGGTCTTCTCGAACTTCTCTTCCTCCGCCTTGATGACGCTCAGAATGAAGTCCTTCTTCTCTGCAAGCTCCGGATAACCGTCCTTCGAGGTCTCGATGACACGGCTTGCCAGGGTTGGCAGGAAAGAGCCGCCGATGCCGAGCTTACGTCCATGACGTACCGCACGACGGATGATACGACGGAGTACATAGCCACGGCCGTTGTTGGACGGCATGATACCATCGGAGATCATGAAGGTCATCGCACGGGCGTGGTCGGTCACGATACGTACCGATACATCGCTCTCCTCGCTGCCCGGTGCCTCATACTTGACGCCGCCGGCGAGCTCGCAGATGAGATCACGAAGATCCTTCAGTGTATCGACATCGAAGATGGAGCCTACATCCTGTACTGCGACAGCGAGACGCTCGAGACCCATACCGGTATCGATGTTCTTCTGCGCAAGGTCTGTATAATTGCCCTTACCATCATTGTTAAACTGAGAGAATACGACATTCCAGACTTCCATGTAACGGTCGCCCTCGCCACCCATGACGTCCTCCGGGCCGTTTCCGTACTTCTCACCACGATCATAGTAGATCTCGGTACATGGTCCGCAAGGTCCGGAGCCGTGCTCCCAGAAGTTGTCTTCCTTACCGAACTTGTAGATGTGGTCCTCCGGGATATGCATCACATTCTTCCAGATGTCATACGCCTCCTGATCGTCAACATAGACAGACGGATACAGACGGTCCGGATCCAGGCCGACACGCTCGGTCAGGAACTCCCATGCCCACGGAATCGCTTCCTTCTTGAAGTAATCACCGAAAGAGAAGTTTCCGAGCATCTCGAAGTACGTACCGTGGCGGGCTGTCTTACCAACGTTCTCCAGGTCACCGGTACGGATGCACTTCTGGCAGGTGGTGACTCTGCGTCTCGGCGGAATCTCCTGTCCTGTAAACCATGGCTTCATCGGTGCCATTCCGGAATTGATAATAAGCAGTGAATTATCATTATGCGGAACCAGTGAAAAACTGTTGATCCGTAAGCACCCCTTCTCCTCGAAGTAGCTCAGGAACAGCTCACGCAGCTCATTTACGCCTCTGTACTGCATTCTCGTTCTCTCCTTGCTTTGTTTCATATATAAGCCCTTTACGGGCAGTTTAGACATTAACTCGTAAAATATAGCACAGCACTCAGAAACTTGCAAGATGGCAGCGGGAATACGGCGCTTGACCCCTACGCTCTCTCAGTGTTGGTTTGGCAGAAGATCAGCCATGGGAACCTGGAGGGGTGGAAACGGAGGCACAGTACTCCGAGACCGGTTCAATCTAAGCCGGGGACCCTAAGCGG
>JAUNWX010000002.1:170954-175114 GCA_030540075.1 Lachnospiraceae bacterium | reverse complement strand
GACAAAAAGAGACAGACGCAGAACGTCTGTCTCCCATCATCCCATGATTCGCACACGGTCATGTGATAGAATCATCTTTATTTCTTTTCCAGCACGATGTCCTCGAGTGCGCGCTTCGGTACGTAATGGATGCCGTTTTCATCGCGATAGTAATTCACGTCGCCGTTCTCCGGTACCGGAACCAGCTCGATCTTCTCGGCCGGCGCTCCGATGGCGATGACCAGAACCGGTACGAGATGCTCCGGAAGTCCCAGCACCTCGGTCAGTGGCTTCAGTCCGAAGTTCCGGATCATGAGGCAGCCGAGGCCCTTCTCGGTCGCCGAAAGTGTGATCGTCTGTGCCGTGATGCCGACATCAATCATCGCTGCCTGCATGTTCGGCTGAATGTCACTATCCTGCAGGATGATCACGAACGCAGTCGGATGCGTCCCCGACTTCGGAAGATGCAGCTCCGGAAGGGCGGCTGCCCACTTCGTCGTTGCGAGGATGGCTTCCACCTCCTCCTGTGCCGTCGAAATATAATACTTGAGCGGCTGCTTGTTACCGCCGGACGCGGTCAGACGGGCCATATCCACCATATCGATGAGCTCGTCTCTTGTCACCTTGCGTTCCTCATGATAGCCACGATAGCTTCTGTCCTTTAAAACCAGATCCTTCAGCATAGATATCTCCTTTCACTGTATCCCGATCACGGAGAGAATCTCCTTCGGGGAATCCACGATGTAGCTGGCGCCTGCATTGACCAGCTCTGCACGGTCTCCGAAGCCGTAGGTGACGCCGATGGAATCGACGCCGGCTTCGACGGCACCCTCGATATCAAACATACGGTCACCAATCATGACGCAGTCCGCCTTGTCGAGCTTCAGCGCTTCGACGGCCCGGTTGATGAGGCGTGCCTTTCGGCTGTCATGGTCACCGAGCTCCGGGCCGGTCTGATAGCAGAAGTACGGTGCGAAACCGAAGTGCTCTAGGATACGCTCTGCGAAGATGTGCGGCTTCGAGGTCACGAGGACGAGCTTACTCCCACTCGCCTGAATCGCACGGAAAACGTCCTCGATACCGGCATATGGGGTGGCGTCAAAGATGCCATCGGTCGGATAGACCTCGCGGTAGAGGGCGACGGCCCGCTCCGCATCCTGCGGATTCATGCCATAGAAGTTTGTGAAGCTGTCCATGAGGGACGGGCCGACAAACTTCCGGAGCTTCTCCTCCGGCTCATTCGGATAACCGAAGTGGTCCAGCGCGTACTGCACGGATTTCATGATGCCAGGACCAGAGTCCATGATCGTACCATCGAGGTCGAACAGAATAGCGGTATAGTTCTTATTCATAGATTTCTCTTTCTTTCGTAATGTTTTCATTTCGTACGCAATTTATCTTAGCATATCGCGCCCGGCTGTGGTACAGTTAAGTTTATCTGTTTGTATGATATCCGAGGACGTATTATGACCACACGTGAACTTCTCTATGTAAAAACCACCGCCGACACCGGCAATATCTCGAAGGCCGCGAAGAAGCTGTTCGTTACGCAGCCTTCGCTCTCGCAGTCCCTGCAGCGCATCGAGGACTCGATCGGCACGAGGATCTTCGTGCGCAGCCCCGATGGTCTGAAGCTCACCTTCGCCGGTGAAAAGTACTACCAGATGGCCTGTCAGGTGCTGAAGATCTATGATGACTTCTCATCGGAAATCACGGATATCAATGACCTGAAGGTCGGCCATATCAGCTTCGGTGTCACACATCACCTCGGTGCGATCGTCCTGCCACAGATTCTTCCGGAGTACAATGCCCTCTATCCGGGCATCACCATCGACCTGTTCGAGGGCTCCACCGAGCCGCAGGAACAGCATCTGATCTCCGGCGAAATGGACTTTTCCATCATGCATGCGCCGGTCTACGGTGTGCTCGCGAACCCATCGCTTCAGTATGAGGTGCTGAAGCGCTATCCCTTTATCATCGCGATGTCCCGGAATAATCCACTGGTTGAAAAGGCTGTACCGACGCCGGGGTATCCTTATCCGGTCCTCGATGTGAAGCTGCTCGCCGACCAACCGCTGCTGACCCTGCATAAGGAACAGCGTATCCGTCATGTCACGGATTCCGTGCTGCGGAAGGCCGGGATCCAGCCGGAGATCCGCCTCCTGTGCCGAAACTACATGAGTCTCGAAAAGCTCGCCGCCGAAGGCATGGGTGTGACCATGCTCCCATCCGAGTATGTCGCCGCAAACAGCTTCGAAAACCCGCCTGCCTTCTTCTCCATCGATGCTTCCTACCCCGCCTACTGGGATCTCTGTATCGCGACACTAAAGGGTGCCTTCCTCTCGAAAGCCGACGAGTACCTGCTCGAGATTCTCCGAAAGAAATTCAACTGAGTCTTCCCGCGGATTCACTGTCCAGAGATCGATGGCTTCTGTTTCGGTACCCAGACAGGCACTGCAGACTTCCGAAACGTGATTACATGCGCGCCAGAAGCATTGCCCGTATATAAAAAGCCGCCCACAGCATACGACTGTGCGCGGCTTTTACGTTTATTCAGATTTAATCCTTCGGCTTCATGTAGAAGCGTCCGGAGAGCTCGGTCGTGCGGATGGAGTTCACGAAGGCATGCGCATCGATATCACGGATGCGCTTGATCACATGACGGGCGCTGTCCGCCGCGATGACGGAGTAGAGCACCTGATGATCCTTATGCTCATGGGCACCCTCGGCGTGCATGATGGACGCACCGTGATGGGTTTCATCGAAGATCATCTGCGCGATCTCCTCTGCCTTATCCGTAACGACAAAGAGCGTCTGGCGCTGGAAATCACGGTAGAGGGTATGCAGGGTCTGGGTGGACACATACTGGAACACGATCGAATACAGCGCCTTATCCCAGCCGAAAAGTACACCAGCGGCACCGAGAATCAGGACATTGAAGCCGAGAATCAGGTTCCAGGTCTCCATGCCGCGCTTCTGGCTGAGGTAGATGGCGATGAAATCCGTACCACCGGTGGTCGCATCTACGCTCAGGCAGAGGCTGATGACCACACCGTTGATGATACCGCCGAAGACGGCGATCAGCAGGGTGTCATAGGTGATTACGTGCGCCGGCATCATATCGGTGAAAAAGCCGGTCAGAAGAATCATGATCAGCGAGAAGAAGGTGAACTTCTTTCCGATGAAGCGGAAGCCGATGTAAACCGGGATCGCATTCAGCAGGATATTGATCGGCGAGTATGGAATCTCATGTGGCAGATACATCTGGCTGATACGCTGGATCAGGATCGTCAGTCCCGTCGCACCACCCGGGTAGAGTCCACCGGTACGGACAAATGTCTTGATATTGATCGCCATCAAGAGCGAGGCCAGCACCACCGTGATCAGCCGGCGCAGATCCTTCTTCGCTTCGATTTTCATTTCTACTCCTCCTGCCCCTCATGCACGCATACGAAACATATACACTCGTAAAGATGCCGGAAAGGCGATCTGTCCCTTTGCAGATCTCATGTATTCCTGATGTTCAAAAAAATATGCCCGTCAGAATCTACGGGCATATAAGTCATAGCAGAGTTTTATGCTTCTGACAAGTCAAAATCACGATTTTCCTCATTTCCCTCATTCCCGGATCACCACGAAGCCATCACTGTCCTCTTCACCGATCTTTTCGCCCTGCGCATCGAGGATGGCCTTCGTATATTTCGTATACGCCTCCGGATGTGCGAGAAGCTCGTCGGCACGTTTCTCGGTATAGAGGCCCTTCCGGTCGGCGATGATGTCGTGAAGATAAGCACGCGCTTTCTCCTGATCACCGGTACGAAGCGCATACTCGGCGAGCTCAAGCTGCATCTCCTTCCGGTAAATGGCATTTCCGGCGTACTGAACCTCCTCCTCGAGGTACGGGATGTCCGCATCCAGGCGTCCCTCTGCCGCCGCGATCCGCGCCTCATGCACACGGATCTGCTGCGCGAGGTTTTCAGCGAGCCGTGCGGCACGCTTTTCCGAAACCGCCTTCAGCTTCTTCAGATCCTCGATCTGGAAGCTGGCTGCCTCGAGATCGCCGCGCAGAATCTGCAGATTCGCCTTCTGATTGACGATGAGCGCAGAGCTCGTCAGCGCATGGATACGAAGCTCGTCCGGCTTCAGATCCTTCACCGCATCCCAGGCGCCCTCGAAATCAC
>JAUNWX010000002.1:139799-170854 GCA_030540075.1 Lachnospiraceae bacterium | reverse complement strand
CGAAGCTCGTCCGGCTTCAGATCCTTCACCGCATCCCAGGCGCCCTCGAAATCACCGAGGGCTTCCTTCGCGAATGAAACCCAGTGCTGACCGTTCGCATACTCTGCGAGGTTCTTCGGCACGTGGGCATTGACCGCCTCAAAGTTCTGCAGGAAGCCCGCCGGGTCCGCGTCCGTATAGAGCTGCTTCTGCACAGCCTGCAGCCGCTTATTCGCAAGTATCGAGGCGAGCAGCCGACCAAGGATGATTCCTGCAAATACCCAGAGTGCCCAGACAAACACTGCCGTCTTATCTGGATTCGTCAGAATCTGCCCGTGAAAATACACGAGGCCGAGGACACCCCCGAGCACTGCGCTGAGAAGCATGATGGCGTTCGCCATCCGCTTGTAGTAAACGATCATAGAAAATCCCCCTTTATGGATGTGATGTAATTCTTATGAAAAAGGGTCGCCCGCGGTGGACGACCCATACTGAACCAGCTGCTTATGGTTCTGCCATATTCAATTGTCAGTTTCTCTACAGTACGTATTACAGCATGAAGGAGAATACGAAGGCTGCGATGATGAGGACGATACCACCACCAAGACGAGATGAAAGCTGTGAGTAAGCGATCAGATCCATACGGTCTGCAGCGCCGAGGCAGGCGAGGTCACCGTTACCGCCACGGTTTGCCATGCAAAGACCAGCAGTGATTGCAGAGTCGATCGGATAGAAGCCTACAAGGTAGCCAACCGCTGCGGAACCGATGATGGCACCGATGACGATCATGAGTGCCATGATGATGTTCTTCGGAGCGACGGCGTTAAAGAGCTCTGCGAGATTGAAGTCTGCACCCATGCCGACCATGATGATGATACCGAGCTGGCCGGAGAAGAAGCTCTGAAGTCTCTTCGCACCTGCACGTACTCTGGCAGGGATGAGACCGGTCGCTGCAAGGATGACAACGAACACGATCATATATGCATACTTATGAATCGGTGCACCTGCGATCTTCGGAAGGATCTTACCGCTCATGAGCTCGCCGACAGAGAAGCATGCGAATGCAAGAAGAAGTGCACCTGCGAGGTCAGTGTTGTCGGTCTTTACCTTCTGATCATCTCTTGCAAGCTCCTCTGCACCACGGATCAGGGTCTTCTTATCACCGGTCAGGCTCGGAACCTTCTCACCGAGCGCGTTCAGCGCTGCGGAAGCGATGATACAGAAGATGTTTGCGATGGTCAGTACGATGATGGCGAAGGAATAGTAGTTCGCTGCTGCATCACCGGTTACCTGCTCATAGATCTGAGAAAGCGGAACGGCACCTGCACCATTACCACCACCCATGATCGGAAGTGTGTACTTGATCAGGGTATCTGCAAACGGAATACCGAAGATAGCACCTGTGATACCACCAAGAATCGCTGCTACGACAAGTCCGCCGAGGATCGCCGGGATATAACCTGCGAAGGAACGGAGCAGGATGTCACGCTCCAGTGAAAGTACGGAGCCGGTAATCAGCATGACGATGAAGAGCTCAAGGAAGGTTGCATCATCCGAAATGAAGGAGTTGATTGCATCGAGTCCTGCCTCCGGAATCAGTCCGAACTGCTTGAGAATTGCAACACCGAAGAAGGTTGCGAGAAGTCCGCCACCGATGTACTTGTTCCAGATTGGAAGGCGCTCACCGATCTCGTTAAAGATGACGGCGAAACCGAAGCAGATACCCAGTACCGATGTCATGGTCGTCGCGGCCAGCATCACCGGGTTACCGTCCTTCATCTTCGTCACATAGACCGGAAGAAGTACCAGTACGATACAAATGAGAGCCTGCCACCAAGGAAGGCCACCGAGCCAGAGCCCACTTCTAGAGTTTTTGTCTTCTGCCATATTAAAATCCCCCTTTAATATGATTGGAACGAAGCAGCACGTTCCAGTTTGATATGACGTTCCAGGAGCTACCTGGATGAATCCTGCTTAAGCAGAACAGGATTCAGCGTTATAATACTGGAATATATTACCATAGTGATTCGGGTTTTACAACCGAAACTGGTGAATCTGTCCATATAACGGGCTACTGGATGCGTAAAAAAGGGCTGGCGGCAGAAGCTTCACACTTCTGTCGCCAGCCCTCCAGTCTCTCCTTAATTAAAGAAGCGAAAGCTGTGCCAGCGCTGCCCGCACCGCGTCGATCGGCAGCTGCCCAGGTGCGCTGCACTCTCCGACCGTCGCAAAGGTGAGCATGGAGCCGAAGGCCCCACCGACGAGTCGGCTGATCTGACCGATCTCCCCCATCGACATCGTGATGAGTGGATGCTCCTCCGCATCCTCCTCCCGGAAACGGGCCGTCGCAAGGAGCAGCGCAGCAACATCCGAGGTTTTCACCGGCATATAGGCCGTCTTCAGGATGTCGGCCCCCATCGCACGAAGCGCGCGCAGCTTCTCGAGGATTTCCTCGACCGCCGCGGTCTTCTCGAAATCGTGGTAGGACGCGATGACGCGAACGCCCATTTCATGTGCAAGCGTCATCAGCGCACGGCTGTCCTCTGCCGGTGTCGTATCCTCGAGATCGAGGTAATCGAGCTGCGCGGATGCAAGCGCCAGGGTGCAGAACCGCCGGTACGCTGCCGCATCGTTCGGGAAACTTCCTCCCTGCCGCTGTGTTCGGATCGTAAAGAGCAGTTCCTTTCCGGGAAGCAGTGTCCGAAGCCGTGCGATCATCGCCTGCAGCTGCCGTACGTCATCCGAGCTCACATCGATGTTCGCACTGCGATCGTCTTCCGCGGCATCCCGAGTGTGTGCATTGGCCCCCTGTACGGACGGATACAGTGCCGTCGCGAGGTCGAAACGCCACTCCACGACGTCCGCATCGGTCGCAGCGATGGCCCGTGCCTGCGACTCAATCTCTGTCTGATTCTGTCCGGTGATCGGAACACATACTTTTACCTTTTCCATACACTCTCCGCTCTGTCTCTCCATACTGTACCGAGCTCACTCGGCACTGCTGTGCTGTGTCTGATTCGTGAGCAGCTTCCCGATCTCCTCCACGAAGGTGTTGACGTCCTTAAACTCCCGGTAAACCGAGGCAAAGCGGACATAGGCAACCTGATCCACGGACTTCAGCTTATCCATGACGAGCTCACCGATGCGGGAGGTCGGGACCTCCTTCTCACCGGTCGAGAAAATCTCGTTCTCGATCTCGTCCACCATCCGGTTGATCTGTGCCGTAGAGATCGGGCGCTTGTGGCAGCTGTGGATGATGCCGGCCTCGATCTTCGAGCGGTCATACGGCACACGGCTCTGGTCCTTCTTGATCACCATCATCGGCATGGTTTCGAGCTTCTCATAGGTGGTGAAGCGCTTGCCACATGCCTCGCACTGGCGGCGTCGACGGATGGCCGTGTTCTCATCCGCCGGTCTTGAGTCGATGACCCGGGTATCCTCTGCACTGCAAAACGGGCACTTCATAGATTCTCTCCTTCTGTATCCGTGTCTGTTCCTACGCTTTCCTGCGTATATTCTCTACGTACATCATCGAAGCTTCGAGATGCAGGTTTCTCTTCTGTCATGTGAACGTCCGTATCCTGCGCCGCGTGGTATGCCGGCTCCTTCACTTCACGGTAGTCTGCTTCGTCCAGCTCGCGGTATTCTCCCTCCTCGACACCGGACGGATAGTCGTCACTGTAGGCGCTGAGGTAGAAGATCGTCACGGCCTGGCTGAGGTACGGCTGTACGAAGATGCCCGCGAGGCCGAGGGTGAAGACCATGAGCAGTACCCAGCCGAAAAAGCTGAGATACAGCCCGAGCAGCTTCATCTTCTTATTCCGCATCATATGAAGCGAGGTCCGGAGCGCCGTCCAGGTACTCATCGACGGATGATCCGCGGAGGCCAGGGCAGCCATCGAAAGGTACAGACCGATCACATACACGATGAAGCTCGTGATCGTCTGCGTCACGCGGTAATCGAAGGTGACGGTACCGTAGCGATGCCCGATCACGATCTGCGGGGTCTCGAACAGGATCTGGATGAACCAGATCACGAGAAGCGTGCCGAAGAAGTGTGTCATGTGCGACAGGCTCCGAAAGCCATGAAACACATCCGTCGCGCGGACACGACGGCCACGTGCGACCGCGAAATACATCTGCTGCATGCCGAGCGACAGGCCGGCATAGAGCCAGAGTCCGAGAAAAAGGAGGGCGGCGATCACGATGCCGATCAGTGCCAGGATGGCGAGCGGCAGCGCCGGATCCATCCGAAGTGACCAGAGCGTGGAGTGCCCGAACAGCGGTAAAAAGCTGCCGAGAACAACGACCGCATACAGCACTGCGAAATATGCAAACATCGAAAACAGAATCAGAAAGCCGGCACCGATCACCGCACCCCAGTTGCCACGCAGCTGGTTCCGGGCGAAGGCACGAATCTGAGCATTTGTCATCATAGGCCTTATCCTCCATGGATATCCTTTAACATGCACGCATTTCAGTTCAATGCAGACATCCGGTATCGTCTTCACCCACCGGAGCAGGTACGAAACCGGACGCTTTGCGTGCGTAAAATAAAAACGGGGCTGTTCCTCACAGCCCCATAAGTATACCACATCTAGAGATGCGCCGTATGTGAAATTGTTGTGTCTTCGCCCGGATCCCACTGTATGATGTGGCCGGCCTGCAGCGACTTCTGCACATCGATGGTCCGCTGATTCCGTGAGCCCTTGAACAGCAGCGTCACGTCCTTCTCCGCCATGATAAACGGTCCATCGACGAGCACGTCGATATAGCTCAGCAGCTCCTTCGTCTCCGGTACCTGATCGACCATCCTTCCGAGGAGATCCTGGTCGTAGAGATAACCGGTGAAGCACCAGAGATCCTTCTCCGGATACATCGCCTTAAAGCGACGGACGAGGGACAGCACAGCCGGCTGATTCTGTGGCTCCATCGGCTCCCCGCCGAGCAACGTCAGGCCCTGATAGGCCGGATCAGCCAGATTACGGAGGATCTCATCCTCGGTTTCCTTCGTGAATTCCTGACCATAATCAAACGGCCAGGCGATTTCATTGAAGCAGCCCGGGCACTTATGTGTGCAGCCCGAAACAAACAGGCTCACACGGACCCCCGGTCCGTTCGCGATATCAAAATACTTTATTTCTGCATAATGCATCTCTGCACCTCATGACGATTCCAGAACAGCTGGACCGGTCACCTGGTCCAGCTGTTCTGCGTCTTATTTGCGATAGAGTTATTATATTTGAGATAGAGTTATAGATTTACAGGTGAAGCACTCTATCCTTGATTTCCTGTGTACGTCCCTGGTTCCAGAACTGAGTGCCGATATAGCCGCAGGTTCTACGCGCAACCGACATCTTCGTCTGATCACGGTTTCCGCAGTTCGGGCACTCCCAGACGAGCTTTCCATGCTCATCCTCGATGATCTGGATCTCGCCGTCGTAGCCGCAGCACTCACAGTAGTCCGACTTCGTGTTGAGCTCGGCATACATGATGTTATCGTAGATGAACTTCATGACACTGAGCACCGCCGGGATGTTGTTCTGCATGTTCGGCACCTCAACATAGGAGATGGCGCCACCCGGTGACAGCTTCTGGAAGTCCGCCTCAAACTTCAGCTTCGTGAAGGCATCGATCTTCTCACGAACATTCACATGATAGGAGTTCGTGATGTAGTTGTGATCCGTGACGCCCTCGATGATACCGAAACGCTTCTGAAGTGCCTTCGCGAACTTGTAGGTCGTCGACTCCATCGGTGTGCCGTACAGGGAGTAGCTGATGTTCTCTTCCTTTCTCCACTCCGCGCACTTGTCATTCAGGTGCTGCATCACCGCGAGGGCAAATGGCTTCGCCTCCGGATCCGTATGGGACTTTCCGGTCATGCGTACGCACATCTCATAGAGACCGGCGTAGCCGAGGGAAAGGGTGGAGTAGTTTCCAAAGAGAAGTTTATCGATCTTCTCGCCCTTCTTAAGACGTGCCAGCGCACCATACTGCCAGAGGATCGGTGCCACATCCGAGGTGGTGCCCATCAGGCGCTCATGACGGATACGAAGTGCACGATGGCAGAGCTCCAGGCGTTCATCGAAGATGCGCCAGAAGGCTTCCATATCGCCATGGGCGGAGCAGGCCACATCCACGAGGTTGATCGTCACCACGCCCTGGTTGAAACGGCCGTAATACTTATGCTGACCCTTCACGAAGTTGCCGGCATCAGCCTTATTATCATCGTTGCAGAGGCCCTCCGGCTGCTGCTCGTTATCCGGTGTCAGGAAGGAACGACAGCCCATGCACGGGTAAACATCGCCCTTATACTCCCGCATCTTCTTCGCCGAGATGTAGTCCGGCACCATGCGCTTCGCGGTGCACTTCGCTGCCAGCTCCGTCAGGTAGTAGTACTTGCTCTCCGGATAGATATTGTCCTCATCCAGTGCGTAGATGATCTTCGGGAAGGCCGGTGTGATCCAGACACCCTTCTCATTCTTGACGCCCTGCATGCGCTGCTTCAGAACCTCCTCGATGACCATCGCGAGGTCATCACGGGTCTGACCCGCCGGTACCTCATCGAGGTACATGAACATCGTAACGAACGGTGCCTGGCCGTTACAGGTCATGAGGGTGATCATCTGATACTGGATGGTCTGTACTCCACGTACGACCTCCTCCTCCAGACGCTTCTCCACAACCTTCCGTATCTGCTCGTCGGTCATGGTCACGCCGGCCTCTGCATTCTCCTCCAGCACGCGGCCTGTGATCTTCTGACGGGATACGTCCACGAACGGTGCCAGGTGGCTGAGGGTGAAGGACTGTCCGCCATACTGGTTCGATGCCACCTGCGCGATGATCTGTGTTGTGATATTGCAGGCCGTATAGAAGCTGTGCGGCTTCTCGATCATGGTGCCGGAGATCACGGTGCCGTTCTGCAGCATATCCTCGAGATTCACGAGATCACAGTTGTGCTCACGCTGTGCGAAATAATCAGAATCATGGAAGTGGATGATGCCCTCGCGGTGTGCCTTCGTGATCTCCTCCGGGAGAAGCACACGGTTGGTGAGGTCTCTCGATACATAGCCGGCCATGTAGTCACGCTGTGTGGAGTTGATCACCGGATTCTTATTCGAGTTTTCCTGCTTCGCCTCCTCGTTTGACTGATCGAGAAGGGACAGGATTTCTTCATCGGTGGTATTCGCCTTACGCGCCAGCTCACGGGTATAGCGGTAACGCACGTACTTCTGTGCGACCTCATAGCCACGCATCTCCATGATACCGGTCTCGACCATATCCTGGATCTCCTCGACGGAAACCGCACGATCCAGCTTCGCGCACTGACTTGCTACATTTTCCGCGATGCCATCGATCTGGTACTCATTCATCTGGTAGATCGGCTCGACCTCCTTGTTCGCCTTTCGGATCGCATTCGCGATCTTCGAGATATCGAAGTTTACCTCCTTACCATTTCGCTTGATGACGTTCTGCCTCGACGTGAGGTCCTTTTCCTGTGTTCCCATGACTGTTCTCCCTTTTCTCTTTTATTCCGTCCGACGGATTTTTCTTTTTTATAGTTAACGGTTTACAAAATATTGTTTTTATTCTACCGCTCATATACTATATCTTGTGTGCAGAGTCTACTATACTACGACAGAAGCAAAATAGGAAGGGCCAAATGCAAAAGTTATGGCCCCCGCCCTTTCCATCCTCTTTTTTATATCCGTCCGCTTCACGCGCCCGCGTGACTCGTCGAACGCACGAAAAAACAGGCCCCGGAGTTTCCTCCAGAGCCTGTCGCCTGTTCACTTTTTTCTGGCCAATGCAGTCGAAATCAACACGGATGGCTGCTTCCTGTCTGCACGATCCGTTTTACTGAAGAGGGATGACACCGCCCTCATACTTCTCGTTGATGAAATCTGCAACCTTCTTCGACTGAAGAACCTCGACGAGCTTCTTCGCCCAGTCCGCGTCCTTATCCTTCTCTGCTACAGCGACGATGTTACCATAGGTCTGTGCAGCCTCGGAGTTCGGATCCTCCTGAACCAGTGCGTCGGACGGCTTGAAGCCAGCCTCGATCGCGTAGTTACCGTTCATGCAGGCGAAATCTACGGAATCAACCGATCTCGGAATCTGCGCAGCCTCTACCTCGAGGAGCTCTACCTTGTGCGGATTCTCGACGATATCCTGCTTGGTGGCCTTGAGACCAGCACCATCCTTCAGGGTGATGATGCCGTTATCCTGCAGGAGGAGAAGGGCACGTGCCTCGTTGGTGGTATCGTTCGGAACGGCTATCTGTGCGCCATCGGCGATGTTCGCAAGATCAGAAGACTTTCCGGCGTAGATGCCGAACGGCTCGTAGTGGATCTTACCTACAGATACCAGGCTGGTCTTGTTCTCTGCATTGAAATCATCGAGGTATGGCTGGTGCTGGAAGTAGTTTGCCTGGATCTCACCCTGCTCGGTTGCGAGGTTCGGCTGTACATAATCGTTGTAGGTGACGATCTCGATGTTGATGCCTGCAGCCGCAAGGTCATCCTTTGCAGCCTCGAGGATCTCTGCGTGCGGGCTTGGGGTCGCACCGATCTTGATGTCTACCGGCTCAGCGAGCGGCTCGATGGCATCGGATGCCTCTGCAGCAGCTGTCGTCTCCGCAGCAGCCTCCGTTGCTGCCTCTGTCGCTGCCTCCGTTGCAGCG
Organism: Lachnospiraceae bacterium; assembly: GCA_030540075.1. Lineage (GTDB taxonomy): Bacteria > Bacillota > Clostridia > Lachnospirales > Lachnospiraceae > Oribacterium. The sequence goes on along the minus strand of JAUNWX010000002.1, from coordinate 162,192 downwards.
GCTGTCGTAGCTGCATCTGTGGTTGCCTCTGGTGTGCTGGATGAACCGCAGGCTGCAAGAGAAGCAGCAGCGAGAACAGCAGCAAGTGCAAGTGTGATGTTCTTCTTCATAATTTTTTCCTCCTCACCGGCCCCTATCGCCGGTTCTTTGATGCGTTTTTGCATCCTGATTTATATCCAGCGGGATTTCTCTGACGTGGCGGAGCGTTTCGCTTCACCACTGCCCTGCTTTCTTCGATGTCTTCCTGAGATGTATGGCACAGGAACCGGAGAAACCGCAGAATATACAGTTTTTAGCTTCTGGCCCGCTTATCGGTTTTTGCGCTTAAGCGCATCCAGAATTCCTGAATGATCTGTACGAGGATCACCAGTACAGCGACCGCAATCAGCATGATGTCGGTCTGATAACGATAGTAGCCATAGTTCAGTGCGATCGCACCGAGTCCGCCACCACCGACGAAGCCGGCCATCGCCGAGTAACTGAGGATCGTCGTGATACAGATGGCTGCACCGACGAGAAGACTCGGCTTCGCTTCCGGAAGCAGCACCTTGAAGATGATCTGCGTGTTCGTCGCGCCCATGGACTTCGCTGCCTCGATGACCCCGGCATTGACCTCCTTCAGACTCGACTCCACCATACGTCCGATGTACGGCGCCGACGCGATGATCAGCGGTGGAATGATGGCCTTCGGTCCCAGTGTCGTGCCGACGAGCATCTTCGTCAGCGGCAGCACCATGACCAGCAGGATCAGGAACGGAATCGACCGGAAGATGTTGATCAGCACGCCGAGCACCGTATGAACCGGTGTCATCGGATGGATACCATCCTTGTCCGTCACCACCAGGATCACGCCCAGCGGGATGCCGATCAGGTACGAAATACTGCTCGAGATCAGGGTCATATAGATGGTGGCCCAGGTCTCCTTCAGATACATGGAAATCGATGATGCATCCATCTTACTTCACCTCCTCAAAGCGAATATCGTTCGTTCTCAGATAGTGGGTGATGCGTTCTGCCTCCTCCACACTGTCCGGAAGCTCTACGACCATCTGACCGACGGCCTTTCCCTCGACCTCCTTCGTGTTGGCGAAGAGGATATTGAGCGGTGCGTTGCAGCTCAGCACGATGTCCGAGATGATCGGACGGTGCGCCTTCTGTCCGTCGAAGATGATGCGGATCTTCGGATTCCTGCTGTCGCCGAAGTTCACCGGCTGGATCGCATTTGCATTACCATCGCCGAGGATCAGGCGGCGTCCGATCTCTGTCTTCGGGTTACTGAAGACCTCCGATACCGGACCGCTTTCCGCGATGTGACTGTGGTCAATGATGGCGACATTATCACAGATGGCTTCGATGACAGACATCTGATGCGTGATGACGATGACCGTGACGCCCATCTCCTGATTGATCTTCTTCAGAAGATCGAGGATCTGCTTCGTGGTCTTCGGATCCAGCGCCGAGGTCGCCTCATCACAGAGGAGCACCTTCGGATTCGTCGCGAGCGCCCGTGCGATCGCCACACGCTGCTTCTGTCCACCGGACAGCTGGGACGGATAGTTCTTTACCCTGTCCTCGAGACCGACGAGCTTCAGCAGCTCCATCGCCCGTTCCTGTGCCTTTTTCTTCTCGACCCCTGCGATCTCCAGCGGGAAGGTAACATTCCGAAGAAGATTCCGCTGATCCAGCAGGTTAAACTGCTGGAAGATCATGCCCATCTTGCGACGTGCCTCCCGGACCTCCTTATCGCTCATATCCCCGAGGGACTTGCCCTCGAAGAGAACCTGTCCGCTCGTCGGGACCTCGAGATAATTGATACAGCGGACCAGTGTCGACTTGCCCGCGCCGGAGAGACCGATGATACCCTGTACCGAGCCCTCCAGAATATCCAGATTGATGTCATCGAGCGCGTTCACGTCCCCACTCGAGGTGTGGAAGGTCTTGCCCATATTCACCATCCGGATGATCTTATCACCCTTTGCCATACTACATCCTCCCGAGGCCGCGGGTTCGACGTCTTTCACTCGCCGCCTCTTTTTAATGTCCACAGTTTACGACTTCTATATGTTAAAAGCAAATACATAATAGCAATAGTCCGCTATAGGGCGTGCCTATAGCGGACTCAACTCTCGATGTTTCTTTATGTATTATGAGCAGAGCTCGATGATGGCTTCTGCATATACCTTGGTGGCCAGCACGATGTTCTCGAGATCGAAAAACTCATCCGCGCCATGCATGTGCGTGTCGATGCCAGGAAGAACGGCGCCGAAGGCCACTCCATTCTTGATGTCATGAACGTAGGTACCGCCGCCGATGGCCATCGCCTCCCCCTTGAGACCGGTCACATGCTCATAGGCATGAAGCAGCTTCTGAACGAACGCACTGTCCGCAGCCACTCTGTGTGGCGGGATCATACCCGGTGTCTCGAACTCGAAGCCATGGGCATGCGCCGTCTTCTCCGCTGCATCCTGGCAGTTTTCCTTCGTCGCCATCACCGGTGTACGGCTGTCGAACTTCACCTCGACATAGCACGGATCCACATGATAGAGGTCCGGTGTACAGGTCAGTGCATGGGACTCCGCATCCTCCATCTTGATACCGAGATGCGCACCATCTGTCTCCGCCCATGGGAAGATCTCCAGCATAGCCTTGATCGCATCGATCTGTGCACATGCAGCGAGCGGCAGCTTCGTCGCCAGGATCATCGCAGCGAGACCTGCGTTCTTACCACCCTCTGGTGTAGACGCATGTGCAGATACACCGACGATGGTGATTTCATCCACACCGGTCTGTGTGCACTCTACGCCGCAAAGCGCGCTGACCTCGTTCATCGGTGCCTCTGCGAGGTTCATATCGAGCCCCTCGAAGCGAAGGGTCGCCTTCTGAGGAACGGCATTCAGCGCGAGACCTGCCTCGAGTGAAACGAGACGTGGAAGTGCGGTCGACTCCTCTACCGTCTTCGAAATCGTGCCACGGAACTGGCCCTTCTCGATGTTGATGAGCGGGAACTCGGCATCCGGAGAGAAGGTCATCTCGGCCTCTGGCTCGGTCGCATAGTACTTCGCGATATCGGTACCAGAGCCGGTCTCCTCGTCCGCACCCATGATGAGACGAACGCCCTTCTTCAGCTCGACACCGGTCTCCTTCAGTGCACGCATCGCATACAGCGCACAGAGAAGCGGTCCCTTATCGTCGGAGGTGCCACGGCCATAGATACGGCCATCCTTCACGATCGGCTTGAACGGCTCGGTCACCGTCCAGCCCTCGCCTGCCGGCACAACATCCGTATGTGCGAGGATGTCGAGAGATCTCGGAAGCGCAGCATCGAAGTCCGCTGTACCTACATAGCCATCGTAGCTCTGCACAGGGAAGCCGTACTTCGCCGCCAGATCGATACCGAAATTCAGCGCATCGAAGGAACCATCACCATATGGCTTTCCTTCCTCATATGCGCTCTTTACAGAATTGATCGAGCAGAAATCGATCAGATCCTTCGTATACTCGTCGATGTGCTCTTCGATCCACTTATTTACTTTCTCATTCATAACAGTCTGTCCTTTCAACTATGATAGCCTCTGTCAGATGACAGTTTTTTCATCGAAAACCTGCGTGCACAGCCGCCGGCTTTCGTTTTTAATCGTAGAAGCCGCCTTAGTTCCGGCTGAATTCCGTCAGCTTCAGTTCCTTATTCCGCTCGAGTACCATACCGACGGACCACTCGTGCGCAAACAGCAACAGCGGACGATCCTTCAGATCCTTTACGATCTTCATGTCGGAGGTTCCCTGGATGTGGTCAATGTCGACCTCGGTATAGTTCTCCACCCAGCGGATATAGCCATATGGCAGCTGGTCGAGCTTGATCTCAACATTGTACTCGTTCTTCAGACGGAAGCTCAGTACCTCGAACTGGAGAACACCGACGACACCGACGATGATCTCTTCCATACCGGTGTTGTACTCCTGGAAGATCTGGATCGCACCTTCCTGTGCGATCTGCGAGATACCCTTCACGAACTGCTTCCGCTTCATGGTGTCTATCTGGCGCACACGCGCGAAGTGCTCCGGCGCGAAGGTCGGGATACCCTCATAACGGAACTTCTTACTGGAAAGCTCCAGTGTATCACCGATGGAGAAGATACCCGGGTCGAAGATACCGATGATATCGCCCGCATAGGCCTTCTCCACGATCTTTCGCTCATCTGCCATCATCTGGGTCGGCTGACTCAGCTTCACCTTACGGCCGGTCTGCACATGATTGACTTCCATGCCGGCGTCGAATTCACCGGAGCAGATGCGCATGAACGCGACACGATCACGGTGCTTCGGATCCATATTTGCCTGGATCTTGAACACGAAGGCAGAGAAAGCCTCGTCCACCGGATTGATGATGCCCTGGTCACTGTTTCTCGGAAGTGGAGGCAGTGTCATCTTCAGGAAGTGCTCGAGGAAGGTCCGGACACCGAAGTTGGTAAGGGCCGATCCGAAGAAGACCGGTGTCAGATCTCCGCGATCAACGCGCTCCTGATCATACTCATCGGAGGCGCCGTCGAGAAGCTCCAGATCCTCCTGCAGCTTGTCATAATATTCAAAGCCGACCATATCCTTCAGTCCCGGATCATGGATGGAAACATCCTGCTCGGCCACGGCCTTCGTACCGCCGGCATTTGCCGTAAAGAGCTCCACCATCTCCGTCTCACGGTCATAGACGCCCTTGAAGTTACGTCCACAGCCGATCGGCCAGTTGATCGGACAGGTATGGATACCAAGGACGTTCTCGATCTCATCGAGCAGCTCATACGGGTCCCGGGCCTCACGGTCAAACTTGTTGACGAAGGTAAAAATCGGGATATGGCGCATCACGCAGACCTTGAACAGCTTGATGGTCTGCGGCTCGACGCCCTTCGCACCATCGATGACCATGACGGCACTGTCGGCCGCCATCAGGGTTCGGTAGGTATCCTCCGAGAAGTCCTGGTGTCCCGGTGTATCCAGGATATTAATGCACTTTCCTTCATAATTAAACTGAAGCACCGAGGAGGTAACCGAAATACCTCTCTGCTTCTCGATCTCCATCCAGTCGGAAACCGCATGCTTGGTCGCCTTCCGACCCTTGACGGTACCTGCGAGATTGATCGCACCTCCATACAGGAGGAACTTCTCCGTCAGTGTCGTCTTACCGGCATCCGGGTGAGAAATAATCGCAAACGTACGTCTCTTCTCGATTTCTTCTTTTAAACTTGCCATTCTATCCTCAATAATCTAAAAAAATACACAAAATCGTCATCCATCATAGCACGAAAAAGGCTATGCCGTAAAGACATAGCCTCTCATTTCTATCTTCAGGGATGAAGTGATTACTTTCTGTTTCTCAGGAAGTCCGGAATGTTGATGGACATTTCCTTATTCTGCTGCGGACGGAAGGTCGGCTGCTGCGCCTGTACCGGTGCTGCGCTCTGTGTAAGCGCCTGCTCCTGCGGTACTGCCGTCACCGGAGTCGTCGGACGAAGCTGCGGCTGGAAGCTGGTGTTTCCGTTCAGGAAGCTCGGCATCGTCGGTCTGACCGTCGACTCTGCTGCCGGTGTCTGTGCTGCTGTGCCTGCAGCTGTCTTCGGCTGTGCCGGCTTCTTCAGCATATCAAATGCAGAGCTGGTAGCCGCAGAATCCTCGATACCGGTTGCGATGACGGTGATCTTACACTCATCCTGGGCATTCTCGTCATACATCGCACCGAAGATGATGTTTGCATTATCACCGGCCAGCTCCTCTACATAGGAAGCGGCTTCGTTTGCCTCTACGAGGGAGATGTCGCCGGAGATGTTGATGATCACATCCGTTGCGCCCTCGATGGTGGTCTCGAGAAGCGGGCTGGAGATTGCCATCTTCACCGCCTCGGTTGCCTTCTCGTCACCCTTGGCTGCGCCGATGCCGACATGTGCGACACCCTTATCCTTCATAACAGAAGAAACATCCGCGAAGTCGAGATTGATGAGGCCCGGAACATTGATCAGATCCGTGATACCCTGTACAGCCTGCTGGAGAACCTCGTCGGCCTTCTTCAGTGCATCCGGCATCGTGGTTCTGCGATCAACGATCTCGAGCAGACGGTCATTCGGGATGACGATCAGGGTGTCTACGGACTCCTTCAGCTTCTTGATGCCGTCGATGGCGTTCGTCATACGCTGACGAGCCTCGAAACGGAACGGCTTCGTTACGACACCGACGGTCAGGATACCCATATCCTTCGCAATCTTTGCGATGACCGGTGCTGCACCGGTTCCGGTTCCGCCACCCATACCACAGGTAACGAATACCATATCGGCACCCTGCAGTGCAGCCGTGATATCCTCAGAGCTCTCCTCTGCCGCCTTCGCGCCTACCTCTGGTCTGCCGCCGCAGCCGAGTCCCTTCGTCAGCTTCTCGCCGATCTGCATCGTGGTTGGTGCCTGGCTGTACTGAAGCGCCTGCTTATCGGTATTGATGCCGATGAACTCGACGCCCACGATACCATCCGTCACCATGCGGTTTACCGCGTTGTTACCTGCGCCACCAACACCTACGACGATAATCTTTGCAGCTGCCTCTGACTCAGGAAGCTTAATCTCAAGCATAATCTTCCTCCTTCAATCCCTCATATATATTCATTATATAAGATAACCTGTTTTACTGCGGCCACATACGCATATGACTGCACAATAAGATAATATACAAACAAAGCTATCAGATTGCAATAGCTTAGTCCATATAATATTACCACGCTTAGAAGCGGAGCTCTATCGAAATTTTCACATTATTTCTTACTTTTTTATAACTTCAGCCGTCGCTGTGTGCAGGAAACGGCATCCTCAGACGAAGATCAGCCCGTTTTTTCCTTGAAAATATAGGACTCGTGATCCGAGGTCTCCGAATAATCCGAAAGATTCAGCTCGCCCTTCCGTCCACTGAGATGCGGCAGGATATCGTGCAGCGTCGAGATCTTCATCTCCATGTTCTTATTACTGCCGAGGCGGACGCTGATGTCACCGATCCGGAGTGTGGCGTTCAGAAGTGAATCGTACTGAATCTCCTCACAGTCGATATCATAGGTGCGAAGTGCGCCGGTCAGGTTCAGGATATTATTGAAGACATCCTTATTTTCTACCGGCAGCGCCCGGTACAGCACGATCGAGCCGAAGCTGAGACCACTGATGCGCGGGATTCCCTCCAGCCGGTTGCCGGTGGACTCCACGATGATACCATCCTTATCGAAGTACATATGACTCGACATATAATCCACGTAGCCGACGACATTTTTCTCATAGACGGTGATGTTCACCGCGAAGGGACCATCGAAGTCGAGATCATAACGCTGCACAAACGGGAGTTCCTTGTGCGGCTTCGTCTTATCCTTCACGAAGCACCAGGCGGTATCCGTATCCCATGGATCCGAAAAAATCATGTGGACGATTTCATCACTGCTGTACTGTGTATTTCCCACCACCGTGAAACGCTGGATCCGTACACTGGCGAGCAGGATGGCGATCAGCAGGAGCAGGACGACGATGCTCCAGCGCACGATATGCCGTTTATTGCGATCCCTCGGATCATCGTAACCGTAAAAATCCTTATCTGTCATTCCATTCGTTCTTTCTGTTTATATTCTCTGATCTGCCGACAATTTTCTGCATTCCTTTATGTAACGCATGTCGTCGATTCTTTACTCTACCATAAAAAAAAGAGCTTTGCCACGGGCAAAGCTCTGAATACTTACATCGGATCTTCCAGTCGGATCTGCCGTGAAACCGACAGTGCGAGTCCGATCTCCGCCATCAGCAGCATGAGCGAGGTACCGCCATAGCTGACAAACGGAAGCGTGACACCGGTATTCGGGATGGTATTCGTCGCGACACCGATGTTCAGGATGACCTGCAGCGAGATGTGGCACAGAATTCCGATCACCAGCATTGACCCATAGAGGTCCCGGGCATTTCGTGCGATATCGAACAGCCGGTAGATGATGAACACATAAATGAGGATCAGTGAGATCGCGCCGAAGAGGCCGAGCTCCTCACAGATGATCGTAAAGATCATATCATTCTGTGCCTCCGGCATGAGGAATTTCTGTACGGACTCACCGAGGCCCTTACCGAAGATGCCACCGGAACCGATCGCATACAGGCCCTGCAGGGTCTGGAAGGTTTCGTCCGAGTAGCTCGCCGGATCCTTCCATGCGAAGATACGTGTCAGCTGATAATCCTGCAGGATGTTCAGCGCGGACATAAGCTTCGCCATCGGATAGGCGAAGATGTACACGAGGACGCCCGCGACGCCGCAGAGAACGAAGGGCCAGTACTTCTTCGAAGCGATCCACATCATGAAGAAGGTGATGCCGAGGATGATCATCGCCGTTGACAGGTTCGTCGCCGCGACCACGATACCGGGCGCGATGCCGACCAGTGCGACCTTCCACCAGGTTCGACCGTTATTGATCTGGTACCCATAGTGGGTAATCAGATACGACAGCAGCACGATCACCGCGATTTTCATGATCTCCGATGGCTGGAAGCGTACACTGCCGAGCTTGATCCATCGCGCGGAACCGTGGGAGGCGACACCGATCACCATGGTCGCACCAATCAGCAGCCATGCCACGATATACAGGATCTTCGAAAAGATCGCGGTCAGGTGGTAGTCGATGACCGACACGAGCAGCATCGCCGCGAGTCCACCCACTGCGAATACCGCCTGATGTCGGAGGAAATACATGGCATCATTCATCTGGTTCTGCGCCGAGTAGCCGGAAGCCGAGTACATCATGATCATACCGAAACCGGTGATGAAGATGACGGCAAACAAAAGGCTGTAGTCATAAAAATATTTTCTTTTCTTCTTCGCTGCCATCATTCCTCCTGTCAGCATTACAGATTCTTCACGCACTCCTTGAAGATGCGTCCACGCTCCTCGTAGTTCGGGAACATGCCCCAGGATGCGCAGGCCGGACTCAGAAGAACATAGTCACCTTCATCTGCATACGCCGCACAGTCCTTCACGGCCTCATCCATATCCTCTGCAAACATGACATTGGTAAAGCCGTACTTCTTCGCACACTCTGCGATGATGTTTCGTGTCTGACCGATCAGAACGAGGTACTTGACGCGGCCCTTAAAAAGCTTACACCAGTCATCGAAAGGGATGTCCTTATCATAACCGCCGCCGATCAGAACGACCGGCCCCGGCATCGCCAGCAGTGCCTTGATGGCTGCATCCGGATTGGTGCCCTTCGAGTCATTATAGTAGCGAACGCCATTGCGCTCACGGACAAACTCGATGCGGTGCTCCACCGGCTTGAACTTCTTTACGGCCGCGATGATCTTCTGCATCGGCACGCCCATCTCCATGGAGACGGCGATGGCGCACATGATGTTCTCGTAGTTATGTGCACCAAGGAGGTTCGTATCCCGTACATCGAGCAGGACCTCATCCTCGCCATCATGGGCATGATGGATCTCGAAGTTCTTATAGTAGAAGCCATCCTTCAGCTCATGCACAGAGCTGAACCAGATGACCTGCGGTTTCAGAGTCTTGCGCTTTCCGAACTTCCGGAGCTCCGGATCCTCATAGTTCAGGACGATGAAATCCTCCTCGGTCTGGTTCAGCGCGATGCTCTCCTTCACCTTCACATAGTTTTTCATCGTTTTATGACGGTCGAGATGGTCCGGGGTGATATTGGTGATGCAGGATACATGCGGGTGGAAATCCATGATCGTCTCGAGCTGGAAGGAGCTCACCTCGAGGATCGTCGCAGAAGCATCCGTCGTCTCCAGTGCTTCAGCCGTAAACGGATTACCGATGTTTCCGCATATATGTGTATCGTCATAGGTCGTTTTAAAGATGTCACCGATCAGGGAAACCGTCGTGGTCTTACCGTTCGTACCGGTCACAGCTGCCAGCTTGCCCTTGCTGGACTGGTACGCAAGCTCGATCTCGCCCCAGATCGGGATCTTCGCCCCATCGATCAGCTTCACAAACGGCTTATCGAGCGGGATACCCGGGCTGATGACTGCAAGATCCACGGACACGAGATCCGTCGGCTTCAGCTCTCCGACCACCAGCGAGATCCGATCTCTCTTTCTGAAATTTTTCATCACCTTCACGGTGTCCAGCTTTTCATTGGAATCGAACAGAACGACCTGTCCTCCCAGCTGTAAAATCTGCTTTGCGGCGCAGATACCGCTTTTTCCCGTGCCGAGCACGAGCACCTTCTGACTATCCATCTCATTCACCCCTATTATGTTCTACTGTCTCTTACATCCCCAGGCTCGCCACCAGACATAAGAGCACTGTCAGCACTGTGAAGACTGTCACCACCTTCGTCTCCGACCATCCTCCGAGCTCGAAGTGATGGTGGATCGGCGCCATGCGGAAAATCCGCTTTCCATGGGTTTTCTTAAAGTAGGTCACCTGGATGATGACCGACAGTACTTCCACAAGATAAATCAGTGCAAAGATCGGAATAAAGAGCGGGATGCCCATCTCGAAGGCCGCTGCCGCGACGAAGCCGCCGAGCGCCAGCGATCCGGTATCGCCCATAAATACCTTTGCAGGGTAGCAGTTAAACATCAGAAAGCCCATCAGTGCGCCGAACACTGCGCCGGAAATCGGTGCAAGCTGGCCATCCGCCTTGCCGAAATACAGGCTGACGAAGCCGAGGAACAGTGCGATCACAGCGGTCACGGAACTGGCGAGTCCATCGAGTCCATCGGTGAAGTTCGCACCATTGTCCGTACCGAGCACGATGAAAAGCAGTGCCGGCACATAGAACCATCCGAGGTCCAGATAAATCTCCGTAAACGGGACCTGCATACGATGATCATAGGCAGGCGAGAGATAAAGATACAGTGCAAAAATCAGGCAGAACACCAGCTGACAGAGAAACTTCTGCTTCGGATTGAAGCCTTCGGACTGATGCTTCACGACCTTCAGAAAATCATCGATGAAGCCGACGATACCGAAACCGACCGTGAGAAGCATCACCGGAAGAATCTTCGGATAGCGGCGGACATAAACGAGGCTGACGATCACGATGGCCAGTACGAACACGAGACCACCCATCGTCGGGGTGCCCTGCTTCTTGAGGTGCGCCTTCGGTCCGTCATCCCGGACCTCCTGCCCGAACTTCAGCTTGTGAAGCTCCGGGATGGCAAAGGGCATCGCAAGAGCGACCAGCGCAAAGCCCATAAGGATAGAAACAACAAAATCAAGATACATAATCTAACTCCAGTTTAAATCATCAGCTGCTTTTTCATCTTAAGAAAATCGTAATGGGGTCTGACCCCCTTACGGCCGGCTTAAGAATTTCGTAATGGATTCTTAATGGGGTCTGACCCCATTAATTTTCGGCGATGGCGGAGGTTTCGGTTTCGCTCTCCTCGCCCGGCACGGCCTCCGGGAGCGCGAAGCTCGCGTCGTCGCCCGCCGGTTCGACGTACTCGTCGGTCACCGCCGCCGCTGTGGTCGGCGTAATCACATTGCCGTCTGCATCGGTTTCGGTGCTCGTTCCGTCCGCCATGGTTTCACCCTCAGCGCCGGTCTCAGCGCCCACCTGTGCACCCATCGTCTCGGAAGAGATGCCCTCCGGGTTCTGCTGAAGCTGCGCATTGATGGAATCCTCCGGATCGGTATCTCCGGATGGTGCGATGTTCAGGAACTGCAGCGCATCGTTCATGATTTCACGCTCGATGTTTACAGCGAAGGAAGCCGTCGCCTGTGCCTCACCGACAAGGTTCGGCGTATCGACGATAACGTAAACAAGTAACTGCGGATCCTCCACCGGTGCGAAGCCGCAGAAGGAAACGAGGTAGTTCTTCGCTGAACGCGGCAGCTTCTCGGCGGTACCGGTCTTGCCACCGACATGATAGCCCTGGATCTGCGCCTTCTTACCGGTACCGACTTCGACGGTCTGGTAGAGAGCCTGCTTCAGGAAGTCACTCGTTGACTTCGAGCAGGTGGTGCGGAGAAGCTCCGGCTTCACATCCTCGATGACGGTGCCGTTGCCGTTCAGAATCTGCTTCACCACATGCGGCTTATAGTAGCTGCCACCGTTGATGATGCTGCAGTACGCAGCCGCCATCTGGATCATGGTGACGTTAAAGTTCTGGCCGAAGGAGTTGGTCGCGAGGGCCGTACGTCCCATGTTTTCTGCATTGTACACGAGATCCGTGGTGTCGGCCTCTGCCGGCAGGTCGATGCCGGTAGACTCACCGAAGCCGAAGATATGCTGGTACTTCACGAAATTCTCGGCGCCTTCATTGAACGCGGTATTCATGAGGTATACGTTACAGGACTTCGCGAGGCCCATCGTGGCGTCGAGCACGCCGTCACCATTTCGGTTATGACAGCGGATACGCCAGGTATGGATACCGTCGTTCAGCTCGATGTAGCCCTGGCAGTCGAAGGTCGTGTCCGGGGTGATGGCCTTCTCCTCCAGCGCACCGGCGAGGGTGATGCTCTTCGCAACGGAGCCCGGCTCATAGGTATCGGATACCGGAATGTTTCGCCATATCTGGTTCCAGGCGACCTGACGGCCATAGGACAGGATCTCATCAGTCGTATAGTACTTCGACACCTCATCCTCTGTGATCGCGGCAGCGTCCGGATTCTCACGGCGATATACGCCGACGGCCTCCTTGCGGCCGAGCTGCATGAGATACTCGTCGGTATAGACCGAGCTGTCCAGCGCACGTGGATCGTTCAGGTTAAACTGATTGGTGGAGCCCATCGCGAGCACCTCACCGGTGTTCGGGTCCATGACGATCGCCGCTGCCATCTTCGAACCGACATCCTCGGTCTGCCACTTGTTGAGATACTTCTCGAGCGACATCTGAATATTCGTATTGATGGTCGTCACGACAGAATTACCATCGGTCGGCTCCTTCAGGACGGACTGCAGCTTCGTATCACTGTCGAGGTAGCCATACTCACGACCGTTGACGCCCATGAGCGTATCGTTATAATACTGCTCGACACCACCGGTTCCGCTGGAGCCGTCAGCACTCGAGAAGCCGATGATGTTGCAGGCGAGGGAATCATATGGATAGGTACGCTTGTACTCATCCTCGAACCAGATGCCCTTGATGCGTGCCTTCGAGCCACTGCCGGCATACGCCGCATTCTGCTCCTTCACATAGGCTTCCCAGCCGGATTTCTGGTCGTAGCTCAGTCCCTTCGCATACTTCACATAAGACTTGTCGGCCTTTTCGCTGAGCAGCTTCCGAAGCTCAGACTCATCGTATTCGAAATAGGCGACGAGGGCCTGAATCGTCGGATCCACGTAACGATCATCCTGACCGGAGTGGATGACACGCGGGTCGATGATCAGGTTGTACACCTTCTGGCTGGTCGCCAGCACCGTGCCGTTCCGGTCCATGATATCACCGCGACGGAACGGAATCGTACGCGAATCATAGGATGCCTGTCGCTGGGACAGGACGATCTTGTTGTACTCCTCGCTGTTGTTTTTTACCAGATTATAAATCGCCAGGATAAGCGCAATTAAAGCTAGCATGATCACACATAGTGTGACGGCTAGCTTTCTCTGCATATACGGGGGAAGGATCTTCCCCCGGTTTCGTCTCTGGTTTTGATCAGTACTTCGGGATGTCCTCATATTGTCTTACGTACTCGCTTTCCGTCTTGTCATAGGTAATCGTCTGATCCTTGCCGGCATATACCATGCCGAGCTCCTGCGTGGCTACCCGATAGATCTCATCGAGATTCACGGACGTATCTATGCTGTTCTGAAGCGCGTCGTTCTCAGACTTCAGCTTGTCCAGCTGCTGCTTTTTCGTCTCAATCGACGAAATCCGCGTATTGATCGAGGTCTGCATCTGAATATAAGAAAAGCAGAGTCCCAGCGTAAACAGAGAAGCGATGATCAGCACCGCAAGGTAGGTCCGATCGACCACGACCGTCTTTTGACGAAGTCGCTCCTGCTGCGCACGGTACTCCATCTCACGCTCGTCGAGGATTCGCTGCCGCTCCCGCATACGCGCCTGCCGTCTCCGCTCCAGTTCCTCCGGATGCGGACGACGCTTCGGCTGGATGCGACGGACCGTATTACCATCTATATAGGTCCCTGTCGTCCGCGGCGCACGTACCGCGGCTGTCTGTCTCGTTCTGGCCATACTACTCTTTCCCCCATTTTCCGGATCGGTTCCGGATTCTAAACTCTTCTGATCTGGTCGATACAGGCTCCGCAGTCCGCTCTGACCTGCCTCCTCGGCCCGGTCCGGCGTCCACCCCGGAGCACTGTTCCTGATTTCCTGTATATCTTCCTGTGGTCGTTCAATGCAGACGACCATGACATGTTCACTTCTCCGTATGTTTTTCGAAAATTCGAAGCTTCGCGCTCTTCGATCTCGAGTTCTCCTCGAGCTCCTCGGCACTCGGCAGGATCGGCTTTCGGGTGATCACCCGGCCCTTCGACTTCCGGCCACAAACGCATACCGGAAACTCCGGCGGACAGATGCACGGCTTCTCAGCAGTGCGGAACTTCGTCTTCACGATCCGGTCCTCGAGGGAGTGGAAGGTGATGATACAGAGGCGTCCACCCTCTGTGAGATCATCGATCATTCGATCGATGCTGTCCTCCAGTACATCGAGCTCACGATTCAGCTCGATTCGAATCGCCTGGAAGGTACGCTTCGCCGGATGGCCTCCGGTGGCACGAATCTTCGCCGGAATCGCACCCGAGATGATCTCGGACAGCTCCAGTGTCGTCTCGATGCGCTTCGTCGCACGATACTGGCAGATATGCTTCGCGATGTTCTGTGCGAAACGATCCTCTCCATAATTCTTAATCATATGGAAAAGCTCGGATTCACTGTAATCGTTCACGATATCGGCAGCGGTGATCGGATTCCGGTCATCCATCCGCATATCGAGCGGTGCATCGCTCCGGTAGCTGAAGCCACGCTCCGCGGTATCCAGCTGGTAGCTCGATACACCGAGATCGAGGTAGATCCCATCGACCTTTCCAATGCCGAGTTCCTTTAACACATCATCGATTCTTTCATAATTACTGCGGACGATCGTCACGCGGTCCCGTACATCTGAAAGCCGCTCGCTCGCTGCCTGAATCGCATCCTTATCCTGGTCGATGCCGATCAGGCGACCGGCCGGTGAAAGATGGGTACATACCTCATGGGCATGTCCGCCACCACCTAAGGTTCCGTCGACATAGATGCCATCGGGCCGGATGTTGAGTCCATCCACGGTTTCGTGGAGAAGTACGGAATAATGCTTAAACTCAGACACCTAAGCCCTCCCAGTCTGCTTCTAATGCAGCTTCATCATCGAAGCTGTACTTTTCTTCGTACGTGTTTGTATCCCAGATCTCGATATGGTCACCCACACCGAGTAAGGTGATATCCTTGTCAAGGCCCGCCCGATCACGGAGGACCTGTGGAAGAAGGATTCTGCCCTGCTTATCCAGCTCACAGATCGCGGCCGACCCCAGCAGAAAACGCTTCAAGCTTCTCGCCTTCTCGTTCGTCATCGGAAGCGCATTCAGCTTCTCTTCGAGCGCCTGCCACTCCGGAGCTGCGTACATAGCAAGACAACCGTCCAGGCTTCTGGTAACCGTAAACTCGTCTCCGAGCTGGTCCCGAAATCTGGCCGGTATGATCAGTCTGCCCTTGGCATCCAGATTGTGGCGATACTCTCCTGTGAATGACATTTCCCTTTTCTACCACTTTCTACCACTTCTTACCACTTCATGACATAATAATGCGCTAATTTGGGTTTAGTGTCAAGGCAAGATACTGTAATAAATAAAAAAAAGAAGCCTCTCAAATGAGAGACTTCCTTCCATATAACGCTATAAGATCTGTATCGAAACGTCTGCACGAGGACCGTCGGTCCAAGCACTTCCTTCTATAGAATGATGGCGAATTATACGTTGAAGCGAAACTCAACGACGTCGCCGTCCTGCATCACATAGTCCTTACCCTCCATGCGGACGAGGCCCTTTTCACGTGCCGCCGCGATGGAGCCGCAGTCGAGGAGATCCTGGTAGTTGATGACCTCTGCCTTGATGAAGCCACGCTCGAAATCGGAATGGATCTTACCGGCCGCCTGCGGTGCCTTCGTACCCTTTCGGATGGTCCATGCTCTGGTCTCCTTCTCACCGGCGGTGAGGAAGGACATGAGGCCGAGCAGATCATAGGAGGCACGCACGATCTTGTCGAGACCAGACTCGCTCATACCGAGGGACTCGAGGTACTCTGCCTTCTCATCGTCCTCCAGCTCGGAGATTTCCTCCTCGATCTGCGCGGAAATCACGAAGACACCGGAGCCGTTCTCTGCCGCGTATTCACGCACCTTCTGGACGTAGGCATTGGACGCACCATCGTCGGCGACGGAATCCTCGGAAACGTTCGCCGCATAAATCACCGGCTTACGGGTCAGGAGGTCGAGGGTGTCAATGAAGGCGTTCTTATCATCATCACCGGCATCGAAGCTGATCGCCAGCTTATCCGACTCGAGGTGGTCGTGGAGCTCGGTGAGGAGCGCATACTCTGCCTTCGCATCCTTATCGTTCATCGCGAGCTTCTTCGTCTTCGCGAGACGACGATCGAGGAGATCGAGGTCGGAGAAGATAAGCTCGAGGTTGATGGTCTCGATATCACGAATCGGATCCACGGAACCATCGACATGCACGATGTTGTCATCATCGAAGCAGCGAACGACATGCACGATCGCATCGGTCTCACGGATGTTCGAGAGGAACTGGTTACCGAGGCCCTCTCCCTTGGAGGCGCCCTTGACGAGACCTGCGATATCGACGAACTGGATCACCGCCGGCACGATCTTCTGCGTATTATAAAGTGCGCCCAGCTTCTCCAGACGCTCATCCGGCACAGCGACGACACCGACGTTCGGCTCGATCGTGCAGAACGGGTAGTTGGCTGACTCTGCGCCCGCCTTCGTGATTGCGTTAAACAGTGTAGACTTACCGACATTTGGCAGTCCGACGATGCCTAATTTCATAATCTAAATCTCCTTTATCCTTCCCTGCATCTCCCGTTTCCGACCGTGCCGAGAAGGTCGATCGCAGTTCCATCGATTAAAATGTGCTCAAAAAGCACCGCTATTATAAACCAGAAGCCTCCGCTTTACAACGCAGATCTTTTATCCGGCTTTTCCGGGCCCGCAGTACTGTGTCCGCTTAGCCGCCCTACGGCGTAATCATCCCTTCGCCTTTCGCACGCCGCGGAGGATCATCGCGAGTCCGAGTACGGCGAGTGCCCCCGACAGGGCCTGCGAAACGGCGATGTTCGTGCCCCAGAGGAGCAGCGAATCCGTCCGAAGTCCCTCGATCCAGAAACGGCCGATGCCGTAGAACATGAGGTACTCCCAGAACACCTGACCGGTGAACTTCTTCTCCGGACCGGTGATCCAGAGGAAGATCAGTGTACAGAGGTTCCACACCGACTCGTAAAAGAAGGTCGGGTGCACCTGGATGAACATCTCGTCACCGAGCCGGATCGCGTGGGTGAGCACATTCTCGTTCAGCATATTCGGGTTCACGATGGATTCCTTGATCCGCATCGCGAGCAGTGAGTCTGTATAGCGGCCGAAGGCCTCTGCATTGAAAAAGTTCCCCCAGCGGCCGATCAGCTGCCCCGTGAGGAGTCCGAGCACCGCGGAATCCGCGATGGAGAAGAACTTCACCTTCCGACGGCGGCAGAAAATCATGCAGCAGAGGATGCCGGTCAGGATGCCGCCGTAAATCGCGAGTCCACCCTGCCGGAGGTTGAGGATCTCCCCGAGATGCTGCGAGTAGTAATCCCACTCGAAGATGACATAGTAGGCCCGCGCGCCGAGAATCGCGAAGATGATGCTGTACAGCGCGAGGTCCTCGATGTCCTCCACCTTCTCCCCACGCCGCCGGTAATCGCAGCTCGCGATCAGTACCCCCATCAGCATCCCGATGCCGATGATGATGCCGTAGTACGCGATGCGGAAGCCGAACACGGAAATCGAGTTTCCGAGATGCTCGACGCCGATCCCGAGATGCGGGAAATAGATGTCATAGTTATCTGTATTCATTCAGTCTGTCCCTTTCATGCAGAATCATTTCGCACTGCGTCCACAAGTCCGAACGCCGTCCGCGATGCAGCAGCCCATCACGCGTCTGCTTCCCCCTTCAGAATGCGGAGAAATTCCTCCTCGGTGACGATCGGAACGCCGAGCTCCTTCGCCTTCTTATTTTTTCCGGAGGTCGATGTGATGTCGTTGTTGACGAGGTAGGCCGTCTTCGCGGATACCGAGCCCGCCGCACGTCCGCCGGCCTGCTCGATCAGCGCCTGCAGCTCCTTCCGGTTCCCGAAGTGCTCGAGGGCGCCGGTGATGACGACGGACTTTCCCTCCATCGTCTTCGCGGTCGTACTATCCTCTGTCCGCTTCTCGATCTCGAGATCCTGCAGCAGCGCGTCTACCTGCTTCATCGCCGCCGCATCCTGGAAGTAGCGCACGAGGTTCTCTGCGAGCACCGCGCCGATGCCGTCTACCTCCTGCAGCTCCTCCACGCCTGCTGCCCGCAGCTTCGCGAAATCATCCCCGAAGTGCCGGCAGAGAACCTTCGCGTTTGCGAGACCAATGCCGGCGATCCCGAGGCCATACACGACGCGGTAGAGCTCCGTATGGCGGGCACGCTCGACGGCTGCCGTCAGGTTTTCATAACTCTTCTCACCGAAGCCCTCCATCGTCACGATCTCGGCACGATAACGGTCGAGATGGAAGATATCGCTGTAGTGGTGGATGAAGCCATGGGCGATGAACTTCTCCAGCGTCTGCTCGCTGAGGCCCTCGATGTTCAGTGCATCGCGGCTCACGAAAAGCGAGAAATTCTTGATTTTCTTCGCTGCACAGTCCGGATTCGGGCAGTACAGGAACTTCGCTTCATTATCCGAGCGGATCTCCGTCGGCTGTCCGCAGACCGGGCAGACCGCAGCCGACTTCAGATTCCCGGAGCGGGTCCGGTTTTCCGCGATCTGCGGGATGATCATGTTCGCCTTATAGACGGTGATATGGTCCCCGATGCCGAGCGCGAGCTCCTCACAGTAGGAAAGATTATGAAGACTTGCACGGCTGACCGTCGTCCCCTCCAGCTCGACCGGATCGAAGATCGCGACCGGATTGATGAGACCGGTTCGACTCGGTGACCACTCCACCTCGCGGAGGACGGTCTCTGCCTGCTCATCGCTCCACTTGAAGGCGATGGCGTTCCGCGGAAACTTCGCGGTGCGCCCGAGATTCAGACCATAGGCGATATCCTCATAGATCAGCACGAGGCCGTCGGACGGGAAATCGTTATGCTGAATCGCCTCCGAAAACCACTGAACCGTTTCTGCGATCGTAGCCTTCGTCACATGCTTATATTCGACGACATCGAAGCCCTGTGCCCGGAGGAATTCATACTGTGCCGCGCGGGAGTTCCGGAAATCCACATTTTCTCCCTGCGCATCCACAGCACTCACGAGGGCGAAGGCCATCAGATTCACATGGCGGGATTTCGTCACCTTCGGGTCCAGCTGGCGGACCGAGCCGGAGCATAGATTCCGCGGATTCTTATACTTCGCATCTGCATCCGTGATGGTTTCATTGATCTTTTTAAATTCCGAATAGGTGATGATGGCCTCGCCGCGCAGCACCAGATCACCGGCGAAGGCGATCCTCGTCGGGACGTTATCAAACATCCGTGCGTTCTGCGTGATGACTTCACCGATCTCGCCGTTTCCACGGGTCACGGCCTTCACCAGCTCGCCGGCATGATAGCTCAGGACGACCGTAAGTCCATCCATCTTCCAGCTGAGCAGGCCCTCCTTCTCCCCGAGCCAGGCGGCGAGTTCGTCGACCGACTTCGTCTTATCGAGGCTCAGCATCGGACTCGGGTGGCGCTCCTTCGGAAGCTCCGACAGCACCTCGAAGCCGACACGCTGGGTCGGCGATCCACCGAGGATCATCCCGGTCTCCTGCTCGAGCTTCTCAAGCTCATCATAGAGCTGATCGTAGCTCAGGTTCGACATGATCTCATTGCCATCCACATAGTACACGCGGGCAGCTTCATTCAGCGTTCGGATGAGCTCCTTCATACGCGCGAGCTTCTGATTCTTTTCTTCATCATGGGAAACACTCATAGTTCGTTCACCTTTTCAGTTCACTGTTCTTTCACTTTCCGATCCGATGCATGGTCATCATCGCCATCCTTGTGAAACGAGTTCCGAATACGGCCTCTGTACATGGCCTCTGTTTTTTACTTTCCAGCGTTTTCTTCCCGGAGGCCGAGCTCGGACAGCTCGATCTCGCGATACTGCCCCGGCTTCAGACCATGGAGCGTCAGGTCCATGATCCGGATCCGCTTCAGCTTCTTCACCTCATAGCCGAAGGCCGCGCACATACGGCGGATCTGGCGGTTCAGTCCCTGCGTGATCACGATATGGAACTCCTGCTGGCGGAGCTTCGCCGGGCGGGTCATATCCTGCCATACCTCGCACGGACGGGTCGTCGTGTGCAACTCCTTCAGCTCGACGCCATCGGCGAGCCCGTCCAGAAACTCCTTCGTGCACGGCTTATCCACCGTCACGACGTATTCCTTCTCATGGTAATTCCGTGCACGGTTGATCCGGTTCACGAGATCGCCCTGGTTTGTCAGCAGGATGAGGCCCTCTGACTCCTTATCGAGACGGCCGATCGGATACACTCTCGTATGATAATGGATGGCCTCGATGATGTTCGGGGCCTTATCCTTATCACTCGTCGTGCACACGATACCACGCGGCTTGTAGTACGCGAGCAGCACCGGTGCCGGGCGGTCATAGTCCTGCCCCACCGTCGAGATCTGCTCGCCATAGCGCTTCGCCATCCGGCGCGACTCTGTATGGAGCAGGTACTGTGCTTCCGGGTTGCCTGCATTGGCGTTCAGCGCATGCGGATTCACACACTGCCCGTCCAGCTCGATCGAGTCTGCCTCGGTCACCTGCTGGCCGAGCTCGACCGGCTTCTTATTGACAGTGACACGGCCGGCGGCGATCAGCTTATCCGCCTCACGACGGGAGCAGACGCCGAGCTCTGATAAACGCTTATTCAATCTCATCGCGCATTCTCCTTCGAATCATCCGCATCCGCTGCGTCGTCCGCTGTCTTCCAAAGCGGCGTTTCATCTGCTGCAAGCGGCCAGCTGTAGCTCTTTCCAGGGATGCCCTCGACCTCTGCGACGGCGTCCTCCGGAAGGAAGGTAAACTCATGGTTCCGGTTCGGATCCAGCTCCGCCGGAAGCTGTGCGTCGTTCCTGAGATCCGCGAAGAAGCAGGCATCGCCGAAGCTGAAGAAGCGGTACTTCTCACGGACCGCCACCTTATACGCACGCAGCACATGCTCCCGCTTCGTAAAGGCGGAGACCAGCATAACGAGTGTGGACTCCGGAAGATGGAAGTTCGTGATCAGCGCGTCCATGCACTTAAACTGGTAACCCGGATAGATGAAGATGTCGGTCCAGCCGGAGGTCGCCGGCATGGTACCGTCCGGAAGTGCGGCGGACTCGACGGTACGGCAGCTGGTGGTACCGGTGCAGATGACACGATGGCCCTCTGCATGCGCGCGGTTGATTTTGTCGGCTTCCGACTGCTCGACGATGTAGTACTCGCTGTGCATGTGGTGCTCCTCGATCTTATCTGCCTTGACCGGGCGGAAGGTGCCGAGACCGACATGCAGGGTGATGTGGGCGATCTCCACGCCCTTCTCCTTCACGGCCTCGAGCAGCTCCTCGGTCCAGTGGAGACCGGCGGTCGGAGCCGCCGCAGAGCCGTCGTTCTTCGCATAGACGGTATTGTAGCGGGCCTTTTCCTTCAGCTGATGATGGATGTACGGTGGGATCGGCATCTCACCGAGGCGGTCGAGGACCTCCTCCCAGATGCCCTCGAACTCGAAACGGATGATGCGGTTGCCATCATCGATGGTGTCGATGATCTCGCCCTTCAGCAGGCCCTCGCCGAACTCGACGCGTGCACCGTTCCGAAGCTTCTTGCCCGGCTTGACGAGGCACTCCCAGTCGGTCGTGCTGAGACGGCGCAGAAGCAGTACCTCGACATGTGCGCCGGTACCGGACTTCTCGCCATGCAGACGTGCCGGGATGACCTTTGTGTCGTTGATGACGAGGCAGTCGCCCTTATGAAGATAATCGATGATGTTATAAAAATGACGGTGATTGATCTCGCCGGTGAAGCGGTCCATCACCAGAAGCCGGCTGTCCGAGCGCTTCTCGAGCGGATCCTGTGCGATCAGCTCCTCCGGCAGGTCATAGTAAAAATCTTTCGTTTCCATGCTGTGTTTTCTCCTTTTCTGCTGTCTCACGACATGT
>JAUNWX010000002.1:0-139699 GCA_030540075.1 Lachnospiraceae bacterium | reverse complement strand
AAAATCTTTCGTTTCCATGCTGTGTTTTCTCCTTTTCTGCTGTCTCACGACATGTACGCGGTGCAGAGCGCACCATAAACCTTATTATTATATACTGTCTTTCAGGTTTCTTCCACATAAAAGAACAGCGAACCTCAGTGGGCCGGCATAAGATACACAGTACTACGAGCTCTTCGTATGGTATCTGTTGCCGGTCCACTGAGGTTCACTGACAAGCTATGTTTTCATCCTCTATGACTGATGTATGATGTTCAGCCGACCGGGCCGTCGTCAGAGATGACCGCATCCCCTGCCGGTGCGTTATCTGCAGCGCCCGGCTCGGCGATGGTCTCACCGGAAGCAGCGGCTGCGATCGTTTCTGTCTTACCGCCTGCGCCGTTGTTTTCGGAGATGGTTTCACCTGCGCTCGTCGTTTCCGTCGACTTCTTCGTCTCGGTCGTACTCTTCTCCGCGCTCTTCTCATCCGACTTCTTCTTACTGTTCGACTTCGTCTCTTCCGTCGCCGCATCGTCATCGGACGCTGCCGTGGTTTCTGCCTCGGTCACGGCTGCTTCGGTTTCTACCGAGATCAGCGAAACCTCGCTGTCGATTTCTTCCTGGGAATCCGTGTAGATACGTCCGCTCTGAATCGCATCATAGATGACCGCGAGTCGCTGATCGCTCGAGATGGCCTCCAGCAGACGCGAGTTGGTAGCATTGATCAGCTCCTGTACCTCGCTGTGATTCGTGATGTAGCTGTTCACGAACTTCGTCTGCTCCGGCGACATGTTCTCGACGATCTCGAAGCTGTTCTGATCGTTGACCTTCACATAGCAGTACATGATGCCCGGAGCCAGCGTATCGGTCCGACGGAACTTCACATTATAGGTAACGAAAACGAGCTTCGTATTCTTCTCGAGTCCATCGACCGCATACTGCTGGATATCCTGGTACGCCTCGATATAGCCGGCCTGGGTCTTCAGCTTCTTCTGAAGACTCGCGGTCTGCTCCTCGGTCTGATTCGTGACGCCGGTTAGGCGGTACAGCGTATCGGTATCGCTCTGAAGACGTGCGTTAAAGTAATCCTGGAAGAGCTTCGTCATATACTCGTCATTATACTCGCGTACCAGCGAAGCGTCTTCATCTGCACCCGCGTTGCCGTCGGCAATGCCGGCAGATGCACTCTCATCGTCTCCCGCCGCATGTTCAGGTTCGGAAGCGCTGGCCACAGGCAGTCCACCACTCTGTGCATCCGGATTCTTCGGATTCCGATCCAGAATCAGGATGACGATGATCAGTACGACCACCAGTGCCGGAATTCCCAGAAGCCCCAGCATCTCATGAAGCTGCTCCTGCTTCTGACGTTTCCGCATATTCGCGATGCGACGCGCACGCTTGCGCTCGATCACGCCCTCGATTGGTTTTTCCTCCAATGCCTTATCGACATCATCCAGATCTTTTAATTCTCTGTCCATTCTTTCTGCCTCATCTGTTTCGTCAGTTTACTCTCGTACCGTCCGCTCCGAAGAAGAAGCTTCCGATCCAGGCGTTCTGTACCAGTGCACCATCCTGGCCCGCATAGTAATATCTGCCACCGGCGAGCAGCAACCCCGGCCCCTGCAGCTGTCCGTTGTTCGGCTCAAAATAGTAGAGCCGACCGCTGATATTCTGCAGTCCGCGGACCATCTTCGCATCGGCACCTACATAATACCAGGCGCCATTCGCCTCGTAGATCCAGGTATTCACCTCGAGATAGCCGCCCTGGTTAAAGTGGTAGTTCGCCCCATCGATACTGCGCCAGGAGCTGACCGGATAGGTGCCATCCGAATAGAGATACCACATCCCGTTATTTTCGAACTGCCAGCCGTCCTTCAGGTAGGTATTTGCCACGACACGACGTGTATTGATCACCGTCGAGCTCGAGCTGTAATGATTTCCAGCCGGGTTCATCTGCGACGGATTCGTCACCTGCGCGAGTCCCGTCGCCGCCTGGTTTCCCGCCATCGGGCCGAGGTTCATCGTGTTGTACAGCACACCATTTACATAGTAGCCACCCGTCGTATCGGTATAGTTCGTTGTGTACATGGTATTATTCGTACTGCTGCTGTTCAGATACGGATCTGTATTCGTTCCAGTAGAAGACGGCGCACGATAGACGACACCGCCCTGCCCATCCGGACTCACCGCCGACGCCTGGGACACGCCCTGTGCAGACGAGGTTGCAGCATAGCTCACGCCACCCTTTCCATCCGGACTGATCCCCGTCGACGCCGCCGTATAGGCCACGCCGCCCCGGCCATCCGGGCTTACCCCGGCCAGCACCGTGCCCGCAAGCACCAGCGACATCACCGCCGCCACAGCACACACTCTATTCACTCTCATAACAACTCCGGTTCAAGATAACACAATTTTACATCAACCATCATACTATATGCACTCCGAAGATGATAGTAGCAAAGTTCTTACAAAAAATCCTGCGGGCCTTTCCAGACCCGCAGGATGATTGCATACGTTTACTTCAATCTTCCCAGCAGTGCTTCTCTCTTCCAGCTGATCAGCCCGATGATGAGGAGCTGCGCGATAAACACGATCACGGCGCCGAGGTACTGCCCGAGAATCAGAAAATAACCACAGAGGCAGTTCGTAACGCACTGCAGCCATGCCGTCGCCGCCACGGCGCCGACATACCCCCGACCTGTAATATCCGCACGAGACGCAATATACGGTATCGCGCCGTTCGGCACCGCCGGGACCATGCAGGCGATGGCGACCACAAACGCCGGGTGCCTCGAATTGATTTTCTGCGTCAGCCAGTTCTGTCGATTCAGCCCCGGAATAAAGTTTCCGAGTCGGCGGCCCAGCTTCCGCGCCACGGCAAATACGAATGCATTTCCGAGCACGAAGCCGATGTAGCAGGCAATCGACGCTTTCACCCATCCATAGATCATGCCGACCGCAAGGTGAATCGGAAGTCCCGGCAGGACGATGCTCACGACCTGGAGAGCAGACAGTACGACCGCCAGAATCAGGCCCTTCCACTCGCCCTCCAGCTCGAGATAGCGCGCGATGCCCTGTTCATCTCCCGCTTTCAGAAGCGGCCAGAGACCAGGAAAAATATGATTGAAGGTCATATAGAAAATCAGAACGATCAGAAGCAGGAGCAGAATGATCGCCGAAATACCGATCAGCTTCTGGCGAAATTCCTGCTTCATGCGTTCTTCTCTGCAAGCGCCTGATCGATCGCCTTTGAGAGCTGATCAGCGCAGGAGGTCGGACGTGGTCCACATGTGTTTCCACGCAGAATCTCGGAAACCTTCGACGCCTCCTGACCCTCTACGAGCCGGCCGATCGCCTTCAGGTTGCCATTGCAGCCACCGCGGAAACGCAGATTGTGAATCTTATTTTCGTCATCCAGCTCAAATGTAATCTCCGTAGAACATACCATCTTCGGTCTATATGTAAATTCCTGTGTCATATTTTATTCTCCCATATTTCAAAAAACAGCGTGGAGATTACTCTCCACGCTGTCTCAATTCATAAGATATAGCCTGACAGAATTAGTCGAGGATGCTTACTACTCTACCAGAACCAACGGTTCTACCACCCTCACGGATAGCGAAACGGAGACCCTCCTCCATTGCTACTGGGTGAATAAGCTCAACAGTCATCTCGGTGTTATCACCAGGCATGCACATCTCTGTACCCTCTGGAAGCTCGCAAACACCAGTTACGTCAGTTGTTCTGAAGTAGAACTGCGGTCTGTAGTTTGTGAAGAACGGAGTATGACGACCACCCTCGTCCTTGGTAAGAACGTAAACCTGAGCGGTAAACTTCTTGTGGCACTTTACAGTACCCGGCTTGCAGAGAACCTGACCTCTCTCGATCTGGTCACGGTTGATACCACGAAGGAGAAGACCTACGTTATCACCAGCCTCAGCCTCGTCAAGAGTCTTACGGAACATCTCGATACCAGTTACGACAGTCTTCTGAGTCTCCTCGGAAATACCAACGATCTCAAGCTCATCGGATACGTGAAGAACACCACGCTCTACACGGCCGGTAGCTACAGTACCACGACCTGTGATGGTGAATACGTCCTCGACTGGCATAAGGAATGGCTTATCAGTCTCACGAACTGGCTCAGGGATGTAAGAGTCAACAGCGTCCATGAGCTCCATGATCTTATCGCCCCACTCAGACTTCGGATCCTCGAGAGCCTTCAGAGCAGAACCGTGGATTACAGGGATCTCATCGCCTGGGAACTCATACTCGTTCAGAAGGTCTCTAACCTCCATCTCAACGAGTTCAAGAAGCTCAGGATCATCAACCATGTCGCACTTGTTAAGGAATACAACGATAGCCGGTACACCTACCTGACGAGCAAGAAGGATATGCTCTCTGGTCTGTGCCATAACACCATCGGTAGCAGCTACAACGAGGATAGCACCATCCATCTGTGCAGCACCGGTGATCATGTTCTTTACGTAGTCAGCGTGGCCCGGGCAGTCAACGTGAGCATAGTGACGCTTCTCAGTCTCGTACTCAACGTGAGCGGAGTTGATGGTGATACCTCTCTCTCTCTCCTCCGGTGCCTTATCGATCTGATCGAAAGGAACAGCTAGCTCCATGCCAAGTCTGTCAGCGAGAACAGCTGTGATAGCAGCTGTAAGAGTGGTCTTACCGTGGTCTACGTGACCGATGGTACCAATGTTACAATGTGGCTTCGTTCTGTTAAAATGTGCCTTTGCCATTTTAAAATACCTCCATTAAATGTAATACAACGAAAATCATGTCAAGCACTATGCATGCGCTTGCATGCTCCGTGCAATACATTATGCTTCTGAGCACAGTGTATGCTCAATCAGCAAACATGATTTTATCATCGTTATTCTATTTTATCAAGTATTTTTAGGCGTCCGAACGAGGTCGGAAGCCCGAAAACACTTGATTTTTATGATCTAGACTGAAAACATCCACCGCGGTAATTACTTACCGTTACGCTCCTTGAGTACAGCATCCTGAACGTTCTTCGGGCACTTCTCATAGTGATCAAAGAACATAGAGTAGTTTGCACGACCCTGGGTCTTGGAACGAAGATCGGTTGCATATCCGAACATCTCGGAAAGCGGAACATACGAGTTTACCTGCTTACCGGATGGGATGTCCTCCATGGACTCGATACGGCCACGACGAGAGTTGACGTCACCGATAACGTTACCCATGTACTCCTCCGGAGTCGTGATCTCGACCTTCATGATCGGCTCGAGAAGAACCGGATCAGCCTTCGCCATCGCGTTCTTGAATGCGATCGATCCGGCGAACTCGAATGCACGCTCGTTAGAGTCGACATCATGGTAGGAACCGTCGTATACGTTTGCGTCTACGCCGAGTACCGGATAGCCTGCAAGAATACCAGACTCTGCTGCGCTGCGGATACCCTTCTCGATTGCCGGGATGTACTCCTTCGGAATCGATCCACCGACAACGGTCGACTGGAACTTGAAGGTCTCCTCGCCATTCGGATCCATCGGTGTGAACTTAACCTTACAGTCACCGTACATACCGGAACCACCGGACTGGTGAACGTAACGGCCCTGTACATCGACAGCCTTGGTGAAGGTCTCCTTGTAAGCTACCTCAGGTGCACCTACGTTTGCCTCAACCTTGAACTCACGCATAAGACGGTCAACGATGATCTCCAGGTGAAGCTCACCCATACCGGAGATGATGGTCTGACCAGTCTCTTCATTGGTTCTTACACGGAAGGTCGGATCCTCCTCGGCAAGCTTTGCGAGAGCATCGGTCATCTTGCCCTGAGAAGCCTTGGTCTTCGGCTCGATCGCTACGGAGATAACCGGCTCCGGGAACTCCATGGACTCAAGAATGATCGGATGATTCTCGTCACAGAGAGTATCACCGGTCGATGTGGTCTTGAAACCAACGGCAGCTGCGATATCACCGGAGAATACCTCATCGAGGTCCATTCTCTTATTTGCATGCATCTGAAGCAGACGGCCTACACGCTCCTTCTTACCCTTGGTAGAATTCAGGCAGTAGGAACCGTTCTTGAGAGTACCGGAGTACACTCTGAAGTAAGCAAGCTTACCTACGAACGGGTCGGTCATGATCTTAAATGCAAGTGCAGAGAACGGTGCATCATCAGATGAAGGTCTGGTATCCGGATTACCCTCCTCATCGGTACCCTCGACATCCGGGATGTCGGTAGGTGCCGGAAGGTAATCGATAACCGCATCGAGAAGCTTCTGAACGCCCTTGTTTCTGTAAGCAGTACCGCAGAGGCACGGAATCGCATCACCGGCGATGGTTGCCTTACGAAGGACAGCCTTCATCTGCTCTACGGTCGGCACCTCGCCCTCAAGGTACATCATCATCAGCTCATCATCGAGCTCACAAACCTGCTCAACGAGCTTGTCGTGATACTCCTGAGCTGCATCCTTGTACTCCTCAGGAACGTCGGTAACCTCGATATCCTGGCCCTTGTCATCTCTGTAGAAGTAAGCTCTCATCTCAAAAAGATCGATGAGACCTACATAGGTATCCTCCGCGCCCATCGGGTACTGAAGGATAACACAGTTCTTGCCAAGACGATCAACGATGGTCTGTACAGAGTGGAAGAAATCCGCACCGACGACGTCCATCTTGTTGATGAATGCAATTCTCGGTACGTGATACGTATCCGCCTGTCTCCATACGTTCTCAGACTGAGGCTCAACGCCGCTCTTCGCATCGAATACGCCGACAGCGCCGTCAAGTACACGGAGAGAACGCTCAACCTCTACGGTGAAGTCTACGTGGCCCGGAGTATCGATGATGTTGATACGGTACTCAGGTGCACCGGCGATCTTCTGATGCTCATGCTCTGGGATCCAGTGACATGTGGTAGCGGCTGATGTGATAGTGATACCACGCTCCTGCTCCTGGGCCATCCAGTCCATGGTTGCAGTACCGTCGTGGGTATCACCGATCTTGTGATTAATTCCAGTGTAGAAGAGAATACGCTCTGTGAGTGTGGTCTTACCGGCATCGATATGTGCCATGATACCAATATTTCTTGTATGCTCAAGTGAATACTGTCTCTTATCAGCCAAAGTATTTCCCCCCTATCAGAATCTGTAATGAGCAAATGCCTTATTAGCGTCCGCCATTCTGTGCATTTCCTCTTTACGCTTTACAGCTGCACCCGTGTTGTTTGCAGCATCCATAATCTCGTTTGCCAGTCTCTCAGCCTGTGTCTTCTCAGATCTCTTACGTGAGAACTCAGTAAGCCAGCGAAGACCAAGGGTCTGACGTCTCTCAGGCTTAACCTCCATCGGTACCTGGTATGTAGCACCACCGATACGCTTAGCCTTAACTTCAAGAACAGGCATGATGTTGTTCATAGCCTCTTCAAATACTTCTGTTGCTTCCTTGCCGCTCTTCTCAGCGACAATGTCGAATGCACCATAGACGATCTTCTGAGCAATACCCTTCTTACCATCAAGCATGATAGAGTTAACAAGCTTGGTTACAAGCTTGGAATTGTAAACCGGGTCTGCAAGTACGTCTCTATGCAGAGTATGTCCTTTACGTGGCACGTTACTTCCCTCCTTAAAAATTTGTTTTAGATCATCGGTACTCTTCGCAACTGCAATCTGAAATTGTGTTTTGCGAGTTCATGCGGACTTCTGGACATCTCTTCTTATATAATAATGAGTTCCATTATCCGTCATTTTAACCATGTCTTTTTACAACGTAGATCGAAGCTGATTACTTCTTAGCCTTCGGTCTCTTGGCACCGTACTTTGAACGGGCCTGCATTCTGTTTGCAACGCCGGCTGTATCCAGTGTTCCACGGATGATATGGTATCTTGTACCAGGAAGATCCTTAACACGGCCGCCACGAATCATTACAACAGAGTGCTCCTGCAGGTTGTGGCCCTCTCCAGGAATGTAGGATGTAACTTCGATACCGTTGGAAAGTCTTACTCTCGCGATCTTACGAAGAGCTGAGTTCGGCTTCTTCGGTGTTGCTGTCTTAACAGCAGTACATACACCACGCTTCTGAGGAGCGCTATTGTTAGTTGCAACCTTCTTTAAAGAGTTGAAACCTCTCTGAAGTGCAGGCGCTGTGGACTTCTTCTTGGAAGAAGTTCTGCCCTTTCTTACTAACTGGTTAAATGTAGGCATTTGGTTCTCCTTTCATTAGGTTTATTCTCTCGTTTTGGTCCCTGAAAACAAAAAACAGGGCATGCCTTTGCGCATGCCCTAGTAATATACTTCAATCGAATTTTCTTGTCAATGAGTTTTGCAGAATGTTTTCTATTAAAGAATATTCTCCTTCTCTCTCTCGATCCGACGACGTGCAGCGATACGCTCAACGCCCTCTGCATCGATATCGAAGGCCTCATCCGGTGTGAACATCTGATCGTGATCATCCTGAAGATCCTGCTCGTCCTGGCTGAGCTGTACATTTCTGTAGCGTCTCATACCGGTACCGGCCGGAATCAGCTTACCGATGATAACGTTCTCCTTCAGACCGATCAGCTGATCCGACTTACCACTGATGGCCGCCTCGGTCAGAACCTTGGTGGTCTCCTGGAAGGATGCAGCGGACAGGAAGGAATCGGTTGCGAGAGATGCCTTCGTGATACCAAGCATCACGCGCTTGCCCTCTGCCGGCTTCTTACCCTCGGCGATCAGACGCTCGTTCTCATCCTCGAAGTCGAGGCGATCCACGGTGGTGCCAGGGATGAAATCGGAATCACCGGCCTCCATGATACGCTCCTTCTTCATCATCTGATGAACGATCATCTCGATATGACGATCCTGAATCTCTACACCCTGCAGACGGTATACACGCTGAACTTCAGAAATCATGTAATCCTGTACTGCCTTGGTGCCCTTGATCTTCAGAAGATCGTGCGGGTTGATGGAACCTTCGGTGAGAACATCACCGGCCTCGAGTACCTGACCATCCAGCACCTTCAGTCTGGAACCATACGGAATGAGGTAGGTCTTGGACTGGCCTCTCTCGGCATCCGTGATGACAACTTCTCTCTTCTTCGCGGTTTCCTTGATCTCAACGACGCCCGGAATCTCGGTAAGGATCGCAAGTCCCTTCGGTCTACGAGCCTCGAAAAGCTCCTCGACTCTCGGAAGACCCTGGGTGATATCGCCACCCGCTACGCCACCGGTATGGAAGGTTCTCATCGTAAGCTGGGTACCCGGCTCACCGATGGACTGTGCAGCGATGATACCAACAGCCTCACCGACCTGTACCGGCTGACCGGTTGCCAGGTTCGAGCCGTAGCACTTCGCACAGATACCATTCTTCGAACGGCAGGTGAGGACGGTTCTGATCTTCACCTTCATCTTCTGCTTCGGGTCACGCTTGCCTTCTGCAACGTCCTTATCGAACTGCTTCTGGAGTGCAGCGATCACCTTCGGCGCACGCTTCGGTGTTACCATGCGGTCTGCCTGTACAACAAGCTTTCCGGTGTCCGGATCATAAACATCCTCTGCGATATAACGGCCGGTGATACGCTCCTGCAGAGACTCGATTTTCTCCTGGCCTTCCTCCAGTGCGGAGATCTCCAGGTACGGGATCTTGCCCTTATCTGCAGAGCAGTCAAGCTCACGAATGATCAGATCCTGGGTAACGTCAACCATTCGTCTCGTAAGGTAACCGGAGTCGGCCGTACGAAGCGCGGTATCGGAAAGTCCCTTACGAGCACCGTGTGCGGAGATGAAGTACTCGAGTACATCAAGACCCTCACGGAAGTTCGACTTGATCGGGAGCTCGATGGTACGTCCGGTTGTATCCGCCATGAGTCCACGCATACCAGCCAGCTGCTTGATCTGCTTATCGGATCCACGGGCTCCGGAATCTGCCATCATGAAGATGTTGTTGTACGCATCGAGTCCGCCGAGAAGATCCTTGGTCAGCTGATCATCGGTCTTCTTCCAGGTATCGATTACCTCCTGGTAACGCTCCTCCTCGGTAACGAGACCACGGCGGTAGTTCCGCGCGATCTTGTCAACGATGGCCTGTGCGTCTGCCAGCAGCTTCTGCTTGCTCGCCGGGACGGTCATATCCGAGATGGATACGGTCATCGCTGCGATGGTGGACTGCTTATAGCCCATCGCCTTGATATCATCCAGGGTAAGGGCGGTCTGGGTAGCGCCATGTACATCCATGACTCTCTCCAGAATCTTCTTGAGATCCTTCTTCTTTACGATGAAATCGATCTCCGGAAGAATCTCGTTGCCCGGAATCGAACGATCCACGAAGCCGAGATCCTGTGGGATAATCTCATTGAAAATCAGACGGCCGACGGTGGTATTTACAACACCCTCGATGATCTTCTCTGTGCCATCCTCCGCCTTTACGATCTTGCGGATTCTGCACTTGATCAGGGTGTGCATCGTGATGTAGCCATTCTCCTTTGCGAGGATCGCCTCGTTGATGCTCTTGAAGAACATACCCTCGTTCGGCTCACCCGGACGCGCCTGTGTAATATAGTAGATACCAAGTACCATATCCTGTGAAGGAACGGCTACAACACCACCATCCGACGGCTTCAGGAGGTTATTCGGAGAAAGCAGCATGAATCTGCACTCTGCCTGTGCTTCCTGTGTCAGTGGAAGGTGGATCGCCATCTGGTCACCATCGAAGTCGGCGTTGAAGGCCGCACATACGAGCGGGTGAAGCTTGATGGCCTTACCCTCGACGAGGGTCGGCTCGAAGGCCTGGATACCGAGTCTGTGCAGGGTAGGGGCACGGTTCAGCATAACCGGGTGACCCTTGATGACATCCTCGAGGATGTCCCATACCTGCGGATCCAGACGGTCAACCATCTTCTTCGCGTTCTTGATGTTATGTGCCTTACCGGACTGAACCAGCTCCTTCATAACGAACGGCTTGAACAGCTCGAGGGCCATCTCCTTCGGAACACCGCACTGATAGATCTTCAGCTCAGGTCCTACGACGATAACCGAACGGCCGGAATAGTCAACTCGCTTACCGAGCAGGTTCTGACGGAAACGTCCCTGCTTACCCTTTAACATATCGGAAAGGGACTTGAGGGCACGGTTACCCGGGCCGGTGACCGGACGGCCACGACGGCCGTTATCGATCAGGGCATCCACTGCCTCCTGGAGCATACGCTTCTCGTTACGTACGATGATCTCCGGAGCGCCCAGCTCGAGGAGACGAGCCAGACGGTTGTTACGGTTGATGATTCTTCTATAGAGATCATTGAGATCCGAGGTCGCGAAACGACCACCATCGAGCTGAACCATCGGACGAAGATCAGGCGGAATCACCGGAAGGTTCGTGAGGATCATCCACTCCGGCTTATTACCGGAGGAGCGGAAGGCCTCTACGACCTCGAGGCGCTTCACGATTCTCGTTCTCTTCTGACCGGAAGCATCATCGAGCTCCTGACGAAGCTCTGCGTACTCCTTCTCGAGATCGATGCCGCGAAGCAGCTCCAGTACAGCCTCTGCGCCCATGCCTGCACGGAAGGAGCCGTAGCCATACTGCTCGATCGCATCTCTGTACTCCTTCTCGGAGAGAACCTGCTTGTAATCCAGACCGGTCTCACCCTTATCGAGTACAACATAGCTTGCGAAATAGAGCACACGCTCCAGAATACGCGGGCTGATATCAAGAATCAGACCCATTCTGGACGGGATACCCTTGAAATACCAGATGTGGGAAACAGGCGCTGCCAGCGCGATGTGGCCCATACGCTCACGACGAACGGAGGACTTGGTAACCTCAACACCGCAGCGATCGCAGATAACGCCCTTATAGCGGATCTTCTTATACTTGCCGCAGTGGCACTCCCAGTCCTTGACCGGTCCGAAAATACGCTCACAGAAGAGTCCGTCCTTCTCCGGCTTCAGCGTTCTGTAGTTGATGGTCTCCGGCTTCTTTACTTCGCCGTGGGACCACTCCAGAATCTTGTCCGGAGAAGCCAGGCCGATCTTGATCGAATCAAACTGAACAGGCTTATTTATATTATCAAGCTGTGCCATCTTTCCTCCTATTATTCATTATCGCCGTCGCCGAAGTCGTCATCCGACTGGGAAACTGCGCTGTCGCCGTCATCGAACATATCCGAGTCTGTATCCTCGCTGAAATCGCCATCATCGGTCAGATCAGCAGAAATCGCGGATGCAAGTGCATCGTCGGCTTCATTTGCATAATCATCCTCAGCAGCGTTCTCTTCCGCGCTGTTTACAAGCTCGCCATCCTTAAACTCCTGTGTCTCGTAGCCGTACTGTCCGTAATTTTCATTACGCTCATAGCGGCTGTCGCCACCGGAAAGGAGACGGTGCATATCCTGGTTTGCGTCATAGAGATCCTCGGTGATCTCAATCTCGTTCTGATTCTCATCGAGAACGCGCACATCCAGGCAGAGAGCCTCAAGCTCCTTCAGCATAACCTTGAAGGACTCCGGAACACCCGGTGCCGGGATATTCTGGCCCTTGATGATCGCCTCGTAGGTCTTTACACGGCCTGCAACATCATCCGACTTCATGGTCAGAATCTCCTGCAGTGTATAGGCCGCACCGTACGCCTCGAGTGCCCATACCTCCATCTCTCCGAAACGCTGTCCACCGAACTGTGCCTTACCACCGAGCGGCTGCTGTGTAACGAGGGAGTACGGTCCCGTGGAACGTGCGTGGATCTTATCATCTACCAGGTGATGCAGCTTCAGGTAGTGCATGAATCCGATTGCGGTACGTCCGTCGAACGGAAGACCGGTACGTCCATCACGGAGCTGAACCTTACCATCGGTCGAGATCGGAACACCCTTCCACTCCTCACGGTGATCGAGGTGTGCGCCGAGATACTCATAAACCTCCGGATCCAGCTCATCCTTGTGGAGCTCTGTGAACTCCTCCCAGCTCTTGTTTGCGTAATCGTTCGCAAGAATCAGGGTCTGGGCGATATCATTCTCGTTTGCGCCATCGAAGATCGGGGTCGAAACATTGATACCCAGAACCTTCGCAGCGAGGGAAAGATGCAGCTCGAGCACCTGTCCGATATTCATTCGGGAAGGTACGCCGAGAGGGTTCAGTACGATATCGAGCGGACGACCATTCGGAAGGTACGGGAGATCCTCGACGGCAAGTACACGTGAGCATACACCCTTGTTTCCATGACGGCCGGCCATCTTATCGCCGACACCGATCTTTCTCTTCTGTGCAATATAGATACGAACGGACTCGGATACACCCGGCGCCAGCTCGTCACTGTTTTCTCTTGTAAATACCTTGGCGTCTACAACGACACCATATGCGCCGTGCGGCACCTTGAGAGAGGTATCACGAACCTCACGCGCCTTCTCACCGAAGATCGCGCGAAGCAGTCTCTCCTCTGCGGTCAGCTCGGTCTCACCCTTCGGGGTTACCTTACCGACGAGGATATCACCAGCACGAACCTCTGCACCGATGCGGATGATGCCGCGCTCGTCGAGGTTCTTCAGTGCGTCGTCACCGACACCCGGAACGTCCGAGGTGATCTCCTCCGGTCCGAGCTTGGTATCACGTGCCTCACACTCGTACTCCTCGATATGGATGGAGGTGTAGACGTCGTTCTGGATGAGCTTCTCGGAAAGGAGAACCGCATCCTCGTAGTTGTAACCTTCCCAGGTCATGAATCCGATCAGCGGGTTCTTACCGAGTGCGATCTCACCCTGGCAGGTGGACGGACCATCGGCGATGACGCCCCCCTTCTTTACGTGGTCACCGGCGAACACGATCGGCTTCTGGTTGTAGCAGTTCGACTGGTTGGAGCGCATGAACTTGGTGAGCTTGTACTCATCGAGTGTTCCATCGGAGTCACGACGGATCGTGATCTTGTTGGATGCGGAGATCTCAACCACACCGTCGTACTTTGCGAGGCAGCATACGCCGGAGTCGACCGCAGCCTTTGCGGAGATACCGGTATCGACCGCAGCACGCTCGGTTACCATCAGCGGAACGGCCTGACGCTGCATGTTCGATCCCATCAGCGCACGGTTCGCATCATCGTTCTGAAGGAACGGAATCATGGAAGTCGCCACGGAGAATACCATCTTCGGGGATACATCCATCATATCCACGCTTGCCTTCGGGAATGCCTGCGTCGCCTCTCTGAAACGGCCGGAGACATTGTCATGAATGAAATGTCCGTCGGCGTCGAGTGGCTCGTTCGCCTGTGCTACGACGTAGTTATCCTCTTCGTCCGCTGCGAGGTATACGACGTCCTTCGTAACCTTCGGGTTCTTCGGATCCGACTTGTCAACCATACGGTACGGAGCCTCGATGAAGCCGTACTCGTTGATACGTGCGTAGGATGCCAGCGAGTTGATCAGACCGATGTTCGGTCCCTCAGGTGTCTCGATCGGGCACATACGACCATAGTGTGTATAGTGAACATCTCGAACCTCGAATCCGGCACGGTCTCTGGAAAGACCACCTGGTCCGAGGGCGGAAAGTCTACGCTTGTGTGTAAGCTCCGACAGCGGGTTGTTCTGATCCATGAACTGTGACAGCTGGGATGATCCGAAGAATTCCTTCACGGAAGCGGTCACAGGCTTGATGTTGATCAGAGACTGCGGTGTGATCTCCTCGATGTCCTGTGTCGCCATACGCTCGCGGACAACACGCTCCATACGGGAAAGACCGATACGATACTGGTTCTGAAGCAGCTCACCGACTGCACGGATACGACGATTGCCGAGGTGATCGATATCATCGCTGTTACCGATTTCCTCTTCGATGTGCATGCAGTAGTTGATGGAAGCGAAGATGTCTTCCTTCGTGATGTGCTTCGGAACGAGCTCATGGATGTCCTTCATGATCGCGATACGAAGTGCACGCTGATCATCCGCATTCTCCTCCATCAGGCGTGCGAGCTCAGGATAGTAAACGAGCTCCTCCGGTACATCCTTATCGATGATGGCCTGCTTTTCCTCTACGGACAGTGCATCCCAAAGCTTCTTCTCTGCGTCCTGGCTCAGGAAGCTGTTCGTACGGTCTGCCTGGCGCTGGAAGTACTCGCGTACGTGATCGTACTCACGTGCCTCCTCGTAATCGATCTCCTGTGCATCGAAGCTTACATACTTCGAAAGGTCGACCTCCATCGAAGAAAGTACCTTCTCCTTACGGGTCGGTCCCTCGATCCATACGAACGGAACGGCTGCATCCTGGATCTCAACTGCCTTCGCGAAGCTGATCTGATCACCGGCCTGCGCGATCACCTCACCGGTTGTTGCGTCAATGACGTCCTCTGCCAGTGTGTGGCCCTTGATTCTGTTCTTAAAATGAAGCTTCTTATTAAACTTATAACGTCCAACCTTCGCAAGGTCATAACGGCGAGGATCGAAGAACATGCCGTTCAGGAGAGAGCTTGCGGAATCAACGGACAGCGGCTCACCCGGTCTAATCTTACGATAGAGCTCGAGAAGACCACCCTCGTAGTTCTGTGCCTCCGGCTGCTCCTTCTCGAAGGAAGCGAGAAGCTTCGGCTCCTCACCGAAGAGCTCGATGATCTCCTGATTGGTGCTTACGCCCATCGCTCTGATAAATGCCGTTACCGGAACCTTACGGGTTCTATCCACACGTACCCAGTAAATATCATTGGAATCGGTCTCGTACTCGATCCATGCGCCACGGTTCGGAATCACGGTACAGCTGTAGAGCTCCTTACCAACCTTATCATGGTCTACACCATAATAAATGCCAGGAGAACGAACGAGCTGTGATACGATTACACGCTCGGCACCGTTGATTACAAATGAGCCGGTATCTGTCATCAGTGGCAGATCGCCCATGAAAATCTCGTGTTCATTGATCTCATCCTTGTCCTTGTTGATGAGACGTACTCTTACCTTGAGCGGTGCGGAATAGGTAGCGTCGCGCTCCTTGCACTCCTCAATGGTGTACTTCTTCTCATCCTCGCAGAGCTTGAAGCCTACGAACTCGAGGGACAGGTGTCCAGCGAAGTCCTGGATCGGTGAGATGTCATCAAATGCCTCTTTCAGGCCGTCCGTCAGGAACCACTTATACGAATCCTTCTGAACTTCGATCAGATTCGGCATCTCCAGTACTTCGTCATGCTGAGAGAAAGTAAATCTGACGTTTTTGCCGTTTTTCACGACACGCATCTTGCTTTTTTCCATTGACCGTTCACCCCATAGTAAATTCGTTTCGCTTCATGCCGGAAACACGGCAGTTCGGGAAACTCCTTTACTTGATCACTGTGATTCATAGAAAGATGTGGATTTCAAAATGTGCATTCATCGTTACGAGCATTGTATTTCGATGTATCAACATTTCAATGAATCGGTTTTCGTTTCATCTTATCTTAAAGGAGCGGTGGTGCCGGGCGTGTCTAAAAAAAGGCGCACTGAGCCCACGTCTCCAAAATAAGCAAACTTTATCCTACCATGGCACCGGATATTCGTCAATACGTGAAATTTAATTTTTTGCAATGGATCGGGAAGGCCCGCCAGATTCCCGGAGAGACAGCAGCAGAAGCACAGTACTCCAAGACCGGCAAAATCTGCTTCGGGGCTCTGGCTACGCGTATACAAAAAAGGAATCGACGATCGTCGATTCCTCTCTTCTTTCATGATTACTTTCTGGAAGCCATCTCTCTGGCGCGTGCCAAGATGCCCTTCTTCTTTTCCGGTGCCTTCGGGATGCTGCCGCCACGGACGGACTTGATACCGCGGATGTAGAGGCCGGAGATGGAGCACTTGCACTCCTTGCCCTTCGGAAGCTGCTCGAATACGTTCGGATCCGCGATGAGGGTCATCATACGTGGACCGATCTTCGCCTTCACGACCGGAAGCTTCTGCCACTTGAGATAGAATGGTGTCTGCTCCTTGATCGCCTCCGGAAGACCGGCTGCGATGGCCTCTTCAACGGAGAGCTTCTTCTTATCGATGATCAGCATCGATACATCCTGTGTGTTTGCATCGATGATCGGCTGCTGCTCTGCCTGCTGACGGGAGAGCTTCTTACCGTAGTAGTACATAACCGCCATGAGTACAACCAGGATGATCGCAATTACGACCAGTACGGTTGCCACGGTATTCCAGTGGATCGCCATTAATGTCATAGAGTAAATCCTCGTCTTTCCATAAATCTGCCCTTAATCTTACTATTTAGCGCATCAAAATGCAACATGAAAAGAGGCCCCGGGCAGGCACGGGAGCTCCGCACTCGTAACTGTTCAGACCGGGCCAGAGGGGCGGCAACGGAGGCCCCGTACTCCGCACTCGGAAGACGGAAAAATCTCAAAAGAAGCCCCGAGAAGCGGTACACCCTTTCTCAGCGTTCCCGAATCCGGATCCGGACTTCGTTATCACTCACCGGCTGTCCGCCCTGGGTGATGGTATAAACAAGGCGGATCTCCATCAGGCTGTCTCGATGGATGCGGTCGATCTCGACATACTTCGTGTCGAAGCCGAGCTCCATCGTCCCCATCGGGGTCTCATAGTTCATGATATGATGCTTATTCTGCTTATAATGAAACTGATTTTCCTGCTTCCAGTTCCGGGTTACGATGATCTCCTCGTCGGAGACATTGATCCGCATCTCGTTATGGACGCCGTCCTGGAAATAGCTCAGCACATGCTGTCCCTCGGAGAGATCCCGCAGGATGCCCTCCGCGCTGTGCTCCATGATGTCCGTATCGCCGTCGATGGTCTGGCGCGTCTGCATATCAATTTTTACTTTCATAGCTTCTCCGTCCTGTCTTCCTTCAGCCAACGGGGTTCGTCCGTCTTTCCCTCTCCGTCTGCCAATGCTGACGCCGGTGCCTGCGACCCGCCCGCAGCAGATGCACGCTCCCGTCGCGTGTTCTCCTTCCACTCCGCCAGCATACGCTTTCGCATCCGGAGCTCATCCGAGCACAGCTCGCTCGGCTTCAGCTCGCTGAAATCCACCTCTGAAATCAGGTCCTCCACCGAGCAGTCCAGCACCTGTGCCATCCGGAGAACCGTCCGTGCCTTCGCAGCACCCAGGTCCTTATGTCCCTGCTCGTAATCCTGTATCGAGCGGCAGGACAGTCCCGTCTGCTCCGCGAGCTCCTTCCGGCTGATGCCTTTTAATTCTCTCAGTGTTTTAAGATTCATACGAAGTCCTCCGCTCCCCTGCAGCAGCAAAAACCCACCGTGCAGAACACGGTGGGCTCATGAATCGCGCTGGATTACTTCTTATCGTCAGCCTTTACAGCCGTGGTCGGCTTCTCAAGCTGTGCGATGGCTGCCTTCTGCATCGGGATACGGCAGTTCTTGTTATTACCGAACTCAACGATCACCGTGTCATCGGTCATATCGATGATCACGCCATAGAAGCCGGATGTGGTCAGCACGGTGTCGCCGACCGCTACGGATGCGAGGAGAGCTTCCTGCTTCTTACGCTCCTTCTGTGATGGCTTGATACCGATAAAGTAAAACATCGCCACGATGGCAATGATATAAATTACCCAACCAATTACGCTCATTCTTTTTTCCTCCGTGAAAGTATACTATCGGTTCGAGCCGAATGGTGGATACCAGTCGCTCTCCGAATCGTCTAAATCAACATTCTACCATAGGCATGCTCAAATATCCAGTAAATTCTATCGTCAGCCCGCCGGCGTCGTGCTATAATAGCAGTCGCGTTTTGAAAGCGCTTTCAAGCCAGACAGCTCATGTAATGGAAGCTGCCATCGCTTCATCTGCGCGCTCAAGGAGAACTATATCGCCTGTGTTTAAAGAGGAACCACTATGAGAAATATGACCTCCGGCAGTATCTACCGCCATCTTCTGGCCTATGCCATCCCGCTGATCTTCGGAAACTTCCTTCAGCTCACCTATAACGCCGTCGATTCCATCCTCGTCAGTAAGGGAGCCGGTGTCGCTGCGCTCAGCGCTGTCTCCGTCTCGAATCCGGTCTCGGTGCTGCTGGTGCAGAGCATCTCCGGCCTCGGGATCGGTGCCTCCGTCTATATGAGTAAGTTTTATGGTGCCGGGGAAGGCGAGAAGCTGAAGCGCTCGCTCTCCACGACGATCCTCTTCGGTACGATCGCCGGCGGCATCACTACCCTGCTCGGCATCCTGCTCGCAGCGCCGATCCTGCAGGCCATGCATACACCGCTTGACATCATGCATGATTCGAGCGTCTATCTCCGGCTTCTCTTCCTCGGCAATTTCTTCACCTTCCAGTACAACATCATGTCAAGTGCACTGCGCGCGGTCGGGGACTCGAAGACGCCGGTGACCTTCGTCGGCATCTCGTCGGTACTGAATGCCTGCCTGGACTGGATCTTCATCTTCCTCTTCCACTGGGGCGTCTTCGGTGCCGCACTCGCGACGGTGATTGCAGAAGCCCTCTCCGCGATCCTCTGCTATATCTACGTCTACCGCCATATCCCGGCACTCGCGCTCCGGCGGGATGAGATGATCCTCGATCACAAGCT
Organism: Lachnospiraceae bacterium; assembly: GCA_030540075.1. Lineage (GTDB taxonomy): Bacteria > Bacillota > Clostridia > Lachnospirales > Lachnospiraceae > Oribacterium. The sequence goes on along the minus strand of JAUNWX010000002.1, from coordinate 120,252 downwards.
TCTCCGGAGCATCCTCTCCAGCGGTCTCATCACCGCGCTGCAGCAGTCCTGTCAGCCGATCGGAAAGCTGCTCGTGCAGAGTGTGATCAATGTTCAGGGCATCGACGTCATCGCGGCCTTCAACGCCGGCTGCAAGATCGAGGACTACGGACGCATCCCGGCGCAGACGATCAGCCACGGCATGATGACCTGCGCCGCGCAGAACCGTGGTGCAGGTGACCGGAAGCGGGTGAAGGAAACGCTCTGGAAGGGCATCCTGATCGGACTCATCTACTATCCGATCATCTGTGCGCTCATTCTGCTCTTCCGTCATCCGCTGATCCAGCTCTTCGCGCCGACCAGCGGCGGTGAGGAGATGGTCCGCCTTGGCGTGAGCTACCTGTCTATAAAAGCCTTCACCATCATCTTCCCTTGCGTCACGAATGCGATGCAGGGCTTCATGCGTGGCATGGGCAACATGACCATCACGCTGATTTCGACGATCCTGCAGATTTCGATCCGCACCCTCTTCGTGTACATCCTCGTCCCGAAGATCGGTATCACCGGCGAGGCTTACGCCTGCGCGATCGGCTGGACCGCCATGATCCTCTTCGAATACAGTTACTACTTCCTCCAGCGCAGGAAACTTTACGCCGCGATGCAGTGAGATAATGAACCGCCGGAGGGCAGCCTCCAGAGAGCTTAAAGCCGAGACGTGCAAAATCAAAACCAGCTCCCTTAGAAACACTTGGAGTAATTTTTCCTTAGCACCCTCTGCAACACGGAGTTTCCATAAAAGGAAACTCCGTCGTTTGCAGAGGGCCTAGTGTTTCTTAGGGAGCTGGTTTTAGAGTTTGCCGCCACAGGCGACCAGCACTCTGGAGGCTGCCCTCCGGCGTTTCATCTTCAGTCATCGGCCTTCGGAAACTTCCGCCGGACGCGGAGGAAGGTGATGAAGTGCGCGGTGAAGGTGATGATCCAGGTGATCGGATAGCTCATGTACAGCCAGTTCAGGGAGTGGAAGTACGGGAGCCGGAACAGGGTCAGGATGAAGACGATTCGCAGTCCGCAGGCACCGATCAGGCTCACGAACATCGGGATCACCGAGTAGCCGAGTCCACGGAGCGAGCCGACCATGACATCCATGATACCGCAGAGGAAGTATGGTCCGCAGACCACCAGCAATCGTTCCTGTCCATAGCGGACGACTTCTGCATCCGTCGTAAAGAAGCGCAGCAGCCATGGATCCAGCATCACCGCACCAATGCCCATGACGAGGCCGATGAGGACGACGGTGATCAGGCAGTCCTTCAGGATGAGGTTGATACGGCTGTACTTCCGGGCACCCAGATTCTGTGCGGTAAACGAAAGATTCGTCTGATAGATCGAGTTCATCGAAGCATATACGAAGGCTTCGATATTCTGTGCCGCCGTCGCACCCGCCATCGCAACCGATCCGAAGGAGTTGATGGAGCTCTGGATGACAACATTGGACAGACTGAACACGGTGCTCTGGAGACCGGCCGGGAGACCGATCTCCATGATGGAGCGAAGGATCTTCCAGTTGATATGAAGTTTCCGGAGGTCGAGGTGCAGTGCACCCTTCTCCCGCATCAGCGTGATGAGCAGGGCGATGCCGGAAAAGCCCTGTGAGATCGTCGTTGCGATCGCAACACCGGCCACGCCGATGCCTACCACAAGGACGAAGAACAGGTTCAGAATGACGTTGATCACACCGGCAATCATCTGAAAATACAGCGGACGCTTCGTATCGCCGACGGCACGCAGAATCGCGGCCGCGAAATCATACAGCATGATCAGCGGCATGCCGAGGAAGTAGATGCGAAGATAGCGCACCGAGTCTTCGATGACATCCGCTGGTGAGCCCATCAGCTCCAGCATCGGTCGTGCCAGAATGATGCCGGCGACGCAGAGAATCGCACCAAAAATCACCGACACCAGGATCGAGCTGTGGATGGTATCGGACATTTCCTCCTGGCGCTTCGCCGCATAATACTTTCCGACGCAGACATTGACACCGATGGAGAAGCCGACGAAGAGCTGGATGATGAGGTTCACCAGCGATCCGGTCGAGCCGACCGCGGCCATCGCCTGCGGGCTCACGAAACGGCCGACCACGACGATGTCAGCCGAATTAAACAGAAGCTGAAGCACAGACGCCGCCATCAGCGGCAGTGCAAAGGTGATGACCTTCGGCATGATGACGCCGGTGGTCATATCCATCTCATATTTCTTACTCATATCACATACTTAACAGCTTATGAAGCTCCTTTTCCACTGGTTCGACCGATGGGCCGATGATGATCTGTACTGCGTTTTTACCCGGGCGAAGCACGCCGCCCACCTGAGCGGAGCGGATCTTCTTCTCATCCACGGCATCGTACTGCCGGATCGCCACCTTGAGTCGCGCACCGTCATGCTGTACCTCGCTGACGTTCTCGCGGCCGCCGAGGCCTTCCAGGATAATCCGGGCGACCTCCGCCGCATCGGATTTATCATCGAGCGTGATGTGAAGCTTTTCATCCTCCTGAATCTTCATCTGAAGCTTATCTGCATTTTTCCGCTTCTGGTTCCGCTGGACGATGTACAGTACCACAGCGAGCAGCAGCACGAGGGCGACCACCGCCATGATGATGAACTGCGTATTCAACATAGTATTCCTTTCTGCACCCAGGGTGCCATTCCACACCGAAATGCAGCTACTGCATATACGAGACCTGCAGACGAAAATGCCTGTGCTTTATGGGTGTGTATGTAAAACTTCTGCAGACTACAGTGCCTGCGCCTTATATTTCTGAAGCTCCGCCACGTACCGTGCGCCGATACCGGACAGCGGAATCTTCTTTTTCTTGATGTAGCCGATGGTCATGATCTCATCCGTATCGAGGCGGACCGCCGTATACTCATCACCGTTCAGCTCCTGGCAGATGATGCCGGAGCAGAGCGTATAGCCATTCAGTCCGACCATCAGGTTCAGGAAGGTCGCCCGGTCATCGCACTTGATGATCCGCTTATAATCATAGGTGCTCAGCACCTCCTCCGAAAAGTAGAAGGAGTTCCGCTCGCCCTGATCGAAGCTGAGGCAGGGATAATCTGCGAGCTCCTCCATGCGGATGATGTCCTTTCCGGCCAGCGGATTTCCCTTGCTCATGAACACATAGATGTTACAGTCAAACAGCGGGATGAATTCGAGGGAATCCTCCCGCAGGATTTTTCCGATGACCTTACTGTTGAAATCATTCATATAGATGACGCCGATCTCCGAGGTCTGGTTCCGTACGTCGTTGATGATTTCCATGGTCTTCGTTTCCTTGACCGCAAACTCATAGGTATCCATACCATACTCACGTGCGAGGTGAATGAAGGCCTCGACGGCGAAGGTATAGTGCTGCATGGAGACGGAGAATTTCTTCTTCCGGGTGCCGACATTGACATACTTGTCTTCCATCAGCTGATACTGTTCGACGATCTGCCGTGCATACCCCAGAAACTCTTCGCCGTCAGCCGTGGTTACGATACCCCGATTCGAGCGGAGAAAGATCTCGATGCCGATCTCCTTTTCCAGCTCCTTGATGGCCGCCGAAAGTGACGGCTGTGTGATGTAGAGACGCTTCGCGGCCTCGTTCATGGAGCCGCTGTCCGCGACGGCGATCACCTGTCTAAGCTGCTGTAATGTCATGTATGTTTCCTCTTAGATGACAGAAGAGCGCTGCCGATGGCAGCGCTGTGATGTTGTTTACTTCAGAGCCCTGAGCAGGCTCTATGATCCGGGGCCTGGTCTGTCCGCACCAGTACTGCAGATTCCCTGACCAGGCTCTGTGCTCCGTGGCCTGGTATGTCAGCACCAGTACTGCAGATTCCCCGAACGGGTTCTGTGATCCTGCCTCAGCCCTCATCCGATGCGTAGCTGATGAAGCCCGCCGGATCGATCTGGATGTGTGCCGCCGTCCACTGCTGGCGGTCATCCTGTATCAGACCGAACGGACGGATATAGCGGATGCTGCCATCGCTCTGCTTTCGCTCGATCAGCGCGTCAAAGCGGAAGGCGCCATCGCCCTCGAACACGCGCTTTCCCTTCTGACCGTCCTCGGTCGGCTCATACAGCTTCATCGTCGCGTAGATGACCCAGGTGAAGCCCCGTGCCGTCTCCCGCAGAATCTGATGGCCGGTGCCACCCGTACGGTCCGAGAATTCCGCAATCAGGTTCGGATTCTTCCGGAGAAGCTCCCGATAGGTGTAGGTCTTCTCGTTCAGCTCCTCCACCGGATCCTTCCCGTTCATGCGCGAGCCGTTGTACGCGAGCTTCACGCCGTCCGGGGTCGTCGTGTCGCTCATCGCGGCACCATCCTCACCGACATAGAAATTGCCCACCATCTGACTCACCGCCATCGCACCCGTCGTCGAGTCGAGATAATAAAACTTCCCGTCGTCGATGATCCAGCCGGTGGCGAGTGCACCATCTTCGAAATAATAAAAGCTTCCGCTGTTCGGATCCTGGTACCAGCCCTGGTATCCACTCGCGGCACCGCTCTCATCGAGGGTGACGAAGCGACTCGCGCCCTCCTCCGTCGTGATCCACATATCCCGGGCCAATGCCGGCACCGTGGATGTCATGGCTGCGACCGCGGCGATCACGGCAGCGGCCAGCAGCTTTCTGAATTTTCTCATCATAAACCTCTCACATTCCGCGTCAGCTGACAGCCGCGCAGACAACGTATCGTTCAGGTACGTCCACTTCATGTTGTCACACGCGCGATCTGTGATGCCGATGCCTGCTTACAGGAGCGTATGACGCTGCTCCTCCTCGGACTTCGGGTTCAGGTACTTCGGTGCCACATCGAATACGCTGATGCAGCCCGTCTCGCCCTTCGCGGCCATACGGCTCACGGCTCTTGCATACGCAGCGAGTACCGAGCCCGTAAACTCCGGATTCGAATCCAGCTTCAGGCTGTACTCGATCAGCTCATGGTTACTTCCGTCACCGGTCACACCAGAACGCATCACGAAGCCGCCGTGTGGAAGTGCGGCATGATCCCGCTGCATCTCCTCCTCGGAAATGAAGTGGATCGTCACATCATAATCGGCATAGTAGTTCGGCATGGACTTGATTTCCTGCTCGACCTTCGCTGCATCCGCACCCTCCTCGAGCACGACGAATACCTCTCTCGTATGCATCTCACGTGCCGTGAAGCTCGGCTGGCTGCCGCTGCGTACCGCATCCATCGCGCTCTCAACCGGAAGCGTATAGGAACGTGCATCCTTGACACCCTCTACGCGGCGTGCCGCATCACTGTGGCCCTGGGAAACGCCCTTGCCCCAGAAGGTATAGTGCTTGCCATCCGGCAGCACCGACTCTGCGTAGATACGAGCCAGGGAGAACATGCCCGGGTCCCAGCCGCAGGAAATCATCGCGAGCTTCCCGGCCTTCTTCGCGGCTGCATCGACCGCTGCGAAATGCTCCGGAATCATCGCATGGGTATCGAAGCTGTCGATGACGTTAAAGTACTGCGCATACTCCGGGGTCTGGGTCGGAAGATCCGTCGCCGAGCCGCCGCAGATCATGAGTACATCGATCTCATCCTTATATGCGAGGATATGATCGACAGAATCGACCTTGACACCATCGGTATGAATCTTCACACTCGCCGGATCACGACGTGTAAATACCGCTACGAGCTCCTCATCCGGGTTCCGCTTGATGGCCGCCTCGATGCCGCGGGACAGGTTTCCATAACCAAGTAAGCCGATACGAATCATATTTTTATCTCCTTTTGTGCTGTAATATTTCGTCTGTTCGTCTTTTGATAAGACGCGAATATTATAACACAGCTGTCTGCCTGCGCAAACAGCTGCGTCGGAACCGTTATAGAACTGTAAGGAATTACAGGTAAAACCAGGAGAGTGGTGATAGAAGTGCAGTACTACGAGACCGCTACTTTCTGCCTTCTCACTGCGCTCTTAGAATTCATCGCTGAAAATTCGATTCATTGCATCCTGAATTTTCTGCTCCGAGGCGACGAGGCTGCCCTGGATCATCTCCTTCTGTCCGCCGCCGCGGCCGTTGACGAGGGTGTTAAAGGCCTTCGCCTGCGCGCGTACATCGATCGTTGCGGAGCCGATGACGTAGCTGTAGGAGGCGACGGCATCGGCTGAGGCTGCTCCGTTCTCCTCACCTTCGTCCTTCCGGCAGAAGACGCCGACAACGGAGGCCTTCGTGTGCTTCATGAAGTAGTCGCAGCACTTTCGTACCTCGACGGCGTTCATACCTTCCTCGAAGTCGATGAGTACACCGGTCATCTCCTGCAGGGACTGTGCCTTCAGCTCGTAGTAACGGGTGTTCAGTGCGGCGATGCGGCGATCCTTCCGGAAGCTGTCTGCCATGTAGGTCTTCAGTGCTTCGACGATGTCGGATGGCGCTACATTCAGAAGGCGGGAGATCTCCACCACCTGTTCGTGCTTCCGTGCGGCATCCTGAAGTGCATCGTAGCCGCAGAAAAGCTCGAGTCGTACGCCGCCCTTATGGCCGAGCACGGAGAGGATCTTGATCGGGCCGATCTCGCCGGTGGTCAGTACATGCGTGCCACAGCAGGCGCAGAGGTCGGCACCACCGAGGTCCACGATGCGGACATCGCCGGAGAGCGGCTTCTTCGAGCGGTAGTCGATCGCCTCCAGCTCTTCCGGGGTCGGCCAGATCGCGCGCACACGACGATCCTCGAGGACGATGGCATTAGCCTCCTGCTCGATTGCCATCAGCTGCTCCCAGCTGAGCGGGCCGTCGAAATCGATGGTCATCACGTCACTCATGTGGAAGCCGACATTGTGATAGCCATAGTGGCGGTGCACGAGACCGGACACGATGTGCTCACCGGAGTGGTTCCGGCTGTTGCGCATGCGGCGCGCCCAGTCGATCACGCAGTGAACTGTCTCGCCGACCGTCAGCGCCCGGTCCACGGTATGCAGTACGCGGACGACGACATTGCCCCGTGCGTCCCGCTGCTTCTCACCGCTCACCGGGTCGGTCACCGGCAGCTCCTGCACATCCAGCACGGCCGCCTCACCGATGGTACCGTGGTCCGCATCCTGACCACCGCCCTCCGGATAGAAGCCATGGACGCTGAGCTCGACGAGCCAGTGCCCGTCCGCGGCGGTGCAGCTCGTCACCTCCGCGTCGAACTCCTTCACATAATGATCCTGATAATAAAGTGCATTCTTATCCATTAAAGCTGTACCTCACGTGTGGCGTGCTGAAGCCATGCGAGCTTGTCACCACTGAAGTACGGAGCCAGTGTCGCATAGACCTGCTGATGGTACTGGTTCAGGAGCTCGATCTCATGCGGATCCAGCAGACGGACATCGATCGCATCGAGGTCGAGCGGGACCATCGTGATGAAGGAGAGACGGAAGAAGTTTCCGAACTCATTCTGGAAGGCCTTCTCGACGAGGGTCAGGTTCTCGAGACGGATGCCGTGGGAGCCCTCGATGTAGATACCCGGCTCGTCGGAGGTGATGTTGCCCTCGTGAAGCGGCAGGTGCTCCATACGCCCCTGCGCCTGACGATAACGGAACGCATTCGGGCGCTCATGCACGTTCAGGCAGAAGCCGACGCCGTGGCCGGTACCGTGGTTGAAGTTCAGGCCCTCACGCCAGAATACTTCGCGCGCTGCGAGGTCCAGGGTGATGCCGGAAGAGCCCTCCAGGAAGATCACGTCGCCGAGACGAAGCATGGCCTTCAGCACGAGGGTGAAATGCTTCCGCTCGATCTCCGAGATCGGGCCCATCGCGATGGTACGGGTGATGTCCGTCGTTCCCTCGAAGTACTGTCCGCCGGAATCGAGGAGGTAGAGTCCCTTCGGCTCGATCACACGGTAGCTCTCCGCCGTCGGTGCATAGTGTGGCAGCGCCGCATTCGGACCATACGCTGAAATCGTCGTGAAGCTCGGCTCGATATAGCCATCCTGCTCGCCACGGTAGCGCTCGGAGAGCTTCGCGGTGTTCCACTCGTTCATCTCCTCGCTGTCAAGCAGCTTCTTTGCTTCCTCTGTGAGCTGCCCATCCGCAGTGAAGGCGTGCTTCATGAAGTACATGAAGTTCGTGACGGCGACGCCATCCTTCACATGGGCCTTCTTCATGTTCTCGATCTCCACCGGATTCTTCCGGGACTTCCACAGGGAGGTCGGGAGCATCTCATCGAGGACGCGAACAGAATCCGGAAGCTCGCTGATCGTCGCGTAGTTCGTCTTCGCCGTCTCGAGCAGGACGGTGGTCTCCTTCAGCTGATGAACAGCCTCATAGAAGCGGTCGTACGGCGCAACCTTCACCTTCAGCTTCTCAAGGTAGGCCTTCACCTCCTCATCGAGGTCGGCCGGATTCATGAAGAGGTAGGCACTCTCCAGATCGATGATCATATAGGAAAGGAAAACCGGATTGCACGGGATATCGTCGGCACGAAGGTTCAGGAGCCATGCGATGTCGTCGAGGCTCGTGATGATATGGAAGCCGGCACCCTTCTGCTGCATCAGTGCACGAAGCTCCGCGAGCTTCTCTGCGGCGCTCTTGCCGGCGAAACGATCCTCGAGGATCCATACACGGGAGCTCGCGAGGGCCGGACGGTCCGTCCAGACCTGACCGACGAGATCCTGCTCTGCCTTCACGGCGACCGCCTTCTCCGCGAGACGATTCCGCAGGGTCATGCCATGATGGAAGTCGACACAGCGGCCATCGAAGCCGAGATAGCCACCCTCCGGGGTCACGGAAACGAGATAATCATCGAGCGCCGGCACCCCCGGCTCGCCCATACGCATCAGCTCGACATCCCGACCGGCCAGCTCCTGCTCCGCCTGGATGAAATAACGACCATCCGTAAAAAGAGCCGCGCTGTCCTGCGTGACGACCAGATTTCCCTCACCGGTAAAACCGGACAGGAAGCGGATCGCGCGGAAATACATGCCGACATACTCACTCAAGTGAAAATCATCCGTCGGTACCAGATAGGTATCGATGTCATACTTCTTCATCTGCTGACGCAGCGCGTCCAGTGCTACATTCATTTCAGTACTCCTTTTATATCATTTTATTATGGTTTACATTCTTTTCGATAGCTCTACCTAGTCTAGCATTTTTCGGATGCAGATGGAAGCGGGAGCCGATGATACAGGCGTCCCATCTGGTTCAACCAGAGCCCCGGAGAGCCGGCAATCGAAACCATACGGAGAGTTCGTGCATAAATCCAAATTGGGCCCTTAGAACCAGTTAGAGTAATTTTTCCTCAGCACCCTCTGCAACGCTGAGTTTTCATCAGGAAAACTCGGCGATTGCAGAGGGCTTACTGGTTCTTAGGGCCCAATTTGTGATTTTTCCGAACTCGGAGTTTTGTGTTTCGATTGCCGGCCCTCCGGGGCTCTGGCATAAGAACGATATTTTTACTTCAGTTCTTCGTTCCGTACGATGGTGTCGCAGTACGCGCAGCGATAGAGTGCGCGGTTCCGGTCGACGATCTTGAAGACCTGCGGAAGCTCCTGCTCGGTCGAGCTGATGCAGCGCGGATTCTTGCAGGTCAGCACGTTCGTGAGGGTCTCCGGCAGGCTCAGTGCCTTCTTCTCCACACGTGCACCGTTCTTGATGTAGTTTACGGTGATACCCGGATCGATGTAGCCGAGGACATCGAGGTCGATATCGAGATCCTCGGAGATCTTCACGATGTCCTTCCGTCCCATCTTTCCGGAGCTGCAGTTCTGGATCAGCGCCACCTGTGACGTGAGGCGATCGAGGTGCAGGTACTTGTACACCAGCATCCCCTTTCCAGCTGTGATATGGTCGAGTACGATACCATTCTCAATTCCATCTACCTTCATGTCATGCCTCCTTACTTATCCAGTCCTAAAAGATACAGAATCAGTGCCATACGCATCTGCTTGCCGCAGCGGGTCTGGTAGAAGTACTTCGCACGCGGATCCTGGTCCACCGCAACGGAGATCTCGTTGACTCTAGGAAGCGGATGAAGGATGGCCATATCCGCCTTCGCGGTCTTCAGCTTCTCCGGGGTCAGGATATAGATATCCTTCAGACGAAGGTAATCCTCCTCGTTGAAGAAACGCTCCTTCTGCACACGGGTCATGTAGAGGATATCGAGCTCCGGCATCGCCTCCTCGAGGGATTTCGTCTCGACGAACTCGGCACCGGCCTCCTTCAGCTTATCGATCTCATACTCCGGAAGACGAAGCTCCTCCGGGGAGATCAGGATATAGCGGTTATTCGGATAGCGGAGCATCGCATCGATAAGGGAATGTACGGTACGGCCGAACTTGAGGTCACCGCAGAAACCGATGGTCAGGCCCTCAACGGTGCCCTTCGTACGACGGATCGTAAGAAGATCCGCCAGCGTCTGGGTCGGATGGAAGTGTCCGCCGTCGCCTGCATTGACCAGAGGAACACTGGTGTGCATCGCTGCCACGACCGGCGCGCCCTCCTTCGGATGACGCATCGCGATGATGTCAACATAGTTCGATATAACCTCGATCGTATCGGCCACCGACTCACCCTTCGACGCACTCGTGTTCGATGCACCGGCGAAGCCCAGCGTCTGTCCGCCCAGTGCGAGCATCGCGGACTCGAAGCTCAGTCTCGTACGCGTGGACGGCTCGAAAAACAGTGTTGCGAGCTGCTTATGTGCGCATCGATCCTGATACTTCTCCGGGTGCTGGTCGATATCATCGGCGAGATCCAGCAGATGATGAATCTCATCTACTGAAAGATCCAGAATATTTACAATACTTCTTGCCATCAGAAAGCCTCCTTCAGTCTTATATCTTATGCCAATGTCTCATGTATGTATGTTTTATCCCTTGTGGGTCATCCAGGATTCGTCGGAAGGATTATCACGGAACTTGAGCAGCTTCGCCTCATCCTCCGGCTTGATGTAGTTCTCTTCAACCGCTACCTTGACGAGCGTGTCGAGGTCGCAGAGCGAGGTGTTCACCACGTTCGCTGCACTCAGGCGGTCGATGCCCTTCTGCATGCCATAGGTGAAGATGGACACGATGCCGAGCACCTCTGCGCCGGCCTCACGAAGCGGCTCCACGCAGTCGAGCACGGAACCACCGGTGGAGATCAGATCCTCGATCACGACGACCTTCTCACCCTTCTCGAGTCTTCCCTCGATCTGGTTCTTGCGGCCGTGATCCTTCGCAGAACCACGCACATAGCCCATCGGGAGTCCGAGGATGTCCGCTGCGATCGCTGCATGTGCGATACCCGCGGTGCTGGTGCCCTCGAGTGCCTCTGCCTCCGGGTAGAGCTCCTTCACCTTATCGGCGATGGCATGCTCGACGAGAGAACGAACCTCCGGGTAGCTCAGTACCAGACGATTGTCACAGTAGATCGGGGACTTGATGCCCGACGCCCAGGTAAATGGATCGTCCGGCTTTAAAAATACTGCCTTAATCGATAACAGACCTCTTGCGATATCTTCCTTCGTTGCCATAGTAATACTCCTTATTCTAAGCGGATCAGCGGCCGTGCTTCGGACACCGATCTGTTTCTTCTGTTCTTATGTTCCTTCGTCCAATGCTTCCGGCTTCACATCGTCATGAAGCGCCGCGGCGTCTCAGCCGACGAAATCCGCCATCGCGCGCTCGTACGCTGCGACCGGATCGGCAGCGGCGGTGATGGAACGGCCGACCACGATGTAATCGGAGCCGATCTCACGTGCCTTCGCCGGGGTCGTCACACGTGCCTGGTCGCCGACCGCATCACCTGCGAAACGGATACCCGGGGTGATGGTCTGGAAGTCTGCACCGACCTCCTCATGGATACGCCCTGCCTCGAGCGGTGAACATACGACACCCTCGAGTCCGGCTGCCTGTGCGTTCTTCGCATACTGTACGACGACGTCTGCGATCGGACGATCGATGAGCAGCTCCTCGGTCATGGTCTCCTGAGAAGTGGAGGTGAGCTGTGTTACAGCGATCAGAATCGGACGGGTGCCATCCTCTCTGGTGAGGCCCTCGACCGCCGCCTTCATCATGCGGATACCGCCGCTCGCGTGTACGTTCGTCATATCGACGCCGAGATCACGCAGGGACTGCATGCCGCCCTTCACGGTGTTCGGGATATCGTGCAGCTTCAGATCGAGGAAGACCTTGTGACCGCGCTTTTTGATCTCACGCACGATCTGTGGTCCCTCGGCATAGAAAAGCTCCATACCGATCTTTACGAACGGCTTGCGGCCGGTGAACTGATCGAGAAAGCGGTAGGTTTCCTCCGCGCTCGGGAAATCCAGTGCAATAATTACGTCCTTACCCATATATTCCTCCTATATATTAAATATTTATTCCACGCAGCCGATGATGTCGCGGAGGCGCTCGATGCCGAGCTCCGCGCATACCTCCGGCAGGTCCTCGATGATGTCACGGCAGACATACGGATTCACGAGGTTCGCAGCGCCGACCTCGACCGCACTGGCACCGGCCATCATCATCTCGATGACGTCCTTCGCCGTGGAAACGCCGCCCATACCGATGACCGGAAGCTTCACTGCGTGCGATACCTGGTAGACCATGCGGACCGCAACCGGGAAGATCGCCGGACCGGAGAAGCCGCCCATCTTGTTCTTGATCACCGGCTGGCGACGACGGATGTCGATGCGCATGCCGAGCAGGGTGTTGATGAGGGCGAGACCGTCTGCGCCGGCCTCTTCTGCCGCCTTCGCGATCGATACGATGTCCGTAACGTTCGGGCTCAGCTTGATGTATACAGGCTTCTTCGCGACCTTCTTCACCTCACGGGTGACCGCCGCCACATTTTCTGCGCTGGTACCGAAGGCCATGCCACCGCCATGTACGTTCGGGCAGGAGACATTGACCTCGAGGATACCGACCTCCGGCACCTCGCTCATGGCCTCCGCAAGCTGTACATACTCCGGGATACTGAAGCCGGAGATGTTCGCCACGAGTGGCTTGTGGAAGTGCTCCCGAAGCTCCGGAAGCTCCTTCTCGATGACCTCGTGCATGCCCGGATTCTGGAGGCCGACGGAGTTGATCATACCGGACGGGCACTCAGCGATACGCGGAAGCTCGTTGCCGTAACGCTCCTCAACCGTCGTTCCCTTGAAGGAGATGGAGCCGAGGATATCGAGATCATAGAGATCCCAGTATTCCTTTCCGTAGCCGAAGGTTCCGGAGGCCGGAAGAACTGGGTTTGTCAGTTTGATGCCAGAAAGCTCTGTCGTGATATCTACCATACAATCTCCTCCCATGTGAAAATCGGGCCATCCTTGCAGACGCGCTTGAAGCCGTGCTTCGTCTTCTTGCTGCAGCCCATGCAGGCACCGAAGCCGCAGCCCATGCGTGCCTCGAAGCTGAACTGTCCATCCTTTACGCTGTTGTATACGGCCTTCAGCATCGGCTCCGGGCCGCAGGCGAAGGCGTAGTCGTGATGATCACCGAAGATGTCGGTGACGAAGCCCTTCGCGCCGTGACTGCCATCGACGGTGGCGACATTGACCGGTACCCCGAGCGCACGGAACTCCTGCTCATAGAACACATCGTCCTTTGAGTTGAAGCCGAGGGCCACATACGGGGTGATGCCCTGCTGCTTCAGTGCCTTCGCCAGTGCGTACATCGGTGGTACACCGACACCGCCGCCGGCGATGACCGGATTCTTCTGGATATTCCGAAGGTCATAGCCATTGCCGAGGCCGGTGAGTGCGGTCAGGTACTCGCCCGGCTCCATGAAGCTCAGATCCTCGGTGCCCTCACCGACGACCTTATAGATCAGGGTCAGCTTTCCCTCGCTCCAGTCGCACACGGAAATCGGGCGACGGAGATAGCGTCCCGGGATCTTGATTTCGACGAACTGCCCCGGCTTCGTGATGTCCGAGGTGTCGCCGTCCAGCGTCATACGGAAGATGTCCTGAGCGATCATTTCGTTGCTCAGTACTTTAAATTCAACGTCCTTCATAGGTCTCTGATTCTCCTCCTGTTCTGTATTCTGATAGAAAGGCTTCGTCCGCGCCCTGCGGGCTCTGCCTGGTGATCAAATGATATCATGTATGCGGTCGTGCGATGCACTCCGTGCCATCGGTCAGCGCTCGATGCCCTTCTCGCGGTCATAGACCTCGCGGCCGCCGACGAAAGTCTTCACGACCTCGCCCTGCACCTCCATACCATCGTAGAGGGTGCTGTGTCCCTGTGAGTAGAACTTCGTACTATCGACAGTCCATACCTTATCGAGATCGAGGATCGTGATATCCGCTTCGACGCCATCCTCGATGTACTGCGGGCCGGCGATACCGAAGATCTGACGCGGGTTCACGCACATGAGCTCGATGAGCTTCTCCAGTGTGATCGCGCCCTTCCCGGATGTCGGATGCTCCGGGTCACGCAGCACGAGATTCCGATACAGTGCCGGGAAGCAGGTCTCGAGACCCACGATACCGAAGGAAGACTTATCAAGCCCCTTCGACTTCTCCTCCGCACTGTGTGGTGCATGGTCCGTGATGATGCAGTCGATGGTACCGTCCTTGATGCCCTCGAGGAGCGCATGACGGTCCTCCGCGCTGCGGATTGGCGGATTCATCTTCCAGCTACCAGACTCCTGAAGATCCATATCCGTAAACATCAGATAGTGCGGACCGGTCTCCGCCGTCACATGCGTGCCGGCTTTCTTCGCCGCACGGATGATCTCGACAGATTCCTTCGTAGAGACGTGGCAGACATGGTAGCGCACACCGGTCTCCGCGGCGAGGCGTACATCCCGCTCGACCTGCTTCCACTCGGACGCAGAATTGATGCCGATGTGCTGGTGAAGACGTGCATACTCGCCGTCATGGATACAGCCGCCCGGTACGAGCTCACGCTCATCCTCGCAGTGTGCGACGATCATACGGTCGAGGCGCTTCGCCCGCTGCATCGCCTCCCGCATAGAGGCTTCGTCCTGCATACCCTTTCCGTCATCGGAGTAGGCGATCACATACGGTGCGATCTCTTCCATCTTTCCGAGGGCTCCGCGACCGGTCTGCTGCTCGGTGATGGTGCCATACGGGTAGACATGCACCAGTGCATCCTTTCGGATCGCCTCGAGCTCCGGCTGCAGGTTCGCGAGGCTCGACGGTGCCGGCTTCAGATTCGGCATCGCGCAGACTGCGGTATAGCCGCCATGCGCCGCAGCATCGGAGCCGGTGCGGATCGTTTCCTTATACGAAAAACCGGGCTCACGCAAATGTACATGTACATCAACGAAGCCCGGAATCATGAACAAACCGTTTAAATCATAAACGGTATCAATGGTATCAGCTGTTAAATTATCAATGGAATCCGTAAACAGTACTCTGTGATCAGAGATCAGAACGTCCTGCTTTCGAAAGCCCTGTTTCGTGAAAATCGATGCATTTTTAAGAAGAGTAGACATGGTTCCTCCTATCCGTGCGGTCCTTAGTTCCGAGATACTATAGCACAGGGAGTACCCCTTTGCAAGGGGCGAAATCGGTCATTCGAACCGCCGTTGGAGCGGCAACGGCGGCACAGTACTCCGAGACCGGTTCAATCTAAGCCGGGCCCCTAAGTGGCACTAGGCCCTCTGCAATCGCTGAGTTTTCTTGATGAAAACTCAGCGTTGTCAGAGGGTTCCAAGGAGAGATTACACCAAGTGCCACTAAGGGAACCCGGCTTGATTTCACACGGTCTCTACGTATGGCCTCCGTTGTCGCCCCTCCGGCGGTTCTGACTGAACTTTTATTCGTCCCAGCCTTCGCGTGGCATGATGATCATCATGTCGATGTACTTTTCGCCTGGTGCCAGATGCACATCGGCCTTCACGGTGTGTGGCGGGAGGTCGTTGGTGTCCTCGAGTTCGAGCTGGATCCAGTTGATGGCGTTATAGCGGGCATCGGCGAGGGCTTCCTCTTCGGTCGGGCCAACGCCGTAGCAGTCGTCGAGGTCCAGGAAATCGACGCGGTAGCCGTCGTTTGTCTTGTTGCGAATGATTGCAGGGTAATATAAGGTCATGGTTTAATCGTCCTCTCTTCCAAACTGTTTGCGATATTTATGTGGTGTCTGTCCCATGAAGGAACGGAAGATCTTGATGAAGTTTCCTATATTATGGAAGCCGCACTGCTCCGCGATCTCATAGACGTGGGTGTCGGAGTCCTTCAGGAGGCGGGCCGCCTGTTCCACGCGATAGGCATTGATATAATCGAGTGGAGACTCGCCGGTCACGCTTCCGAAGAAGCGGATGAAGTACTGCTCGTTGAGGCCGGTGAGCTCGGAGAGGTTCCGGACATAGATCTTCTCCTGGTAGTGCTCACGGATGTACTGGATGGTCTCCTTGATGGCGAGCACCTGCTTCTCGGAGTCGCTCTCCTCGCGTTCGTGAACGAGGCCGTTCGCGTCGAACATGGCGATGAGGCGCAGGAGGTCGGCCATGATCATCAGCTGATCGGCGACCGCCGGCAGCGCATAGGTCCGGACACTGCTGTTCTCCTGCTCGGTCTTCGTTCCGTAGTCACGGAAGCGGCGTACCATCTCGTTAAACAGGCGCAGGATCTGCAGGAAACCGAAATCCGATACGGTGATGAAGTCGGAAAAGCAGAGCTGTCCGCCGGTGAGCGGCTCGAGCAGGGCGGTATTGACCGGGTCCTCCGCCTGACGGAAGCAGAGATCTGCGAGATGAAAGCGGAGGGAGTAGGCATTGCCCTTCGTCCCGATGGACTCAAGCTTGCGCAGCACACCGGCGTTCACGATGCAGATGCACTCATCCTGGATCTCATACTCCCGGAGGTTCAGGCTCAGCTTGTAGTGCCCGTTTTTAAAATAGATGATTTCCGGGTCATCATGCCAGTCCAGGCTGACCTTCAGCCGTTCTTCTGCTGTGTTGATTGACTCATAAAGTATCGCGTTCATCCTGTCTCCGATTCCGACTATCGCCGAACTATACTCTCCCAAAATAATATAAAGTCATGATAGCATAATTTTTTTGCGCAATCAAACCATTTTGTGCGGGGCGATTTTTCGAAAAATCAGTTTTATGTCAGAGGGCCAGAATATTTACTCCTCGCCGCGATCGTAGGTCTCGAGCTGATCGAGGGCCTCGACCTTCCAGCTGTCCCAGTAGCCGCCACGGATCGCGTCACGGATCTCCTCAGTCAGGTGGTTATAGAAGTAGAGGTTATGCAGCACGCACATGCGCATGCCGAGGATTTCCTTCGCCTTCAGGAGGTGACGGATGTAGGCACGGCTGTAGCCGCCGGTGTAGCTGCCATCCGCAAGCTTACGTCCCGCGCAGACCGGACACTTGCAGCCTTCTTCGATCGGACGATGGTCGAGCTCATACTTCTGATTGAAGAGGTTGATCTTTCCCTTATGCGTATAGACATGGCCGTGACGTCCGTTTCTCGACGGGTATACACAGTCGAAGAAGTCAATGCCTCTGTCCACGGCTTCGATGATGTTCGCCGGGGTACCGACGCCCATGAGGTAGGTCGGCTTCTCCTTCGGCAGGTGCGGCACCACGACATCGAGGATGTGGTACATCTGCTCGTGGGTCTCGCCGACTGCGAGGCCGCCGACCGCATAGCCGTCGAGGTTCATCGCAGAAATCGTATCGGCATGGGCCGTACGGATGTCCTCGAAGATACCACCCTGGTTGATGGCGAAGAGCAGCTGCTCCTTATTCACGGTATCCGGCAGGCTGTTGAGACGGGCCATCTCATCCTTGCAGCGCTGCAGCCAGCGAGTCGTACGCTCGACGGACGGCACGATGTACTTCCGGTCCTCGAGGGCCGGCGGGCACTCGTCGAAGGCCATCGCGATGGTGGAACCGAGATTTGACTGGATCTGCATCGACTCCTCCGGTCCCATAAAGATACGGCGACCGTCGATGTGACTGTGGAAGGTGACACCCTCCTCCTTGATCTTTCGTCCGGTACCGGCCAGGGAGAAGACCTGGAATCCGCCGGAGTCCGTCAGGATCGGGCGATCCCAGTTCATAAACTGATGAAGACCGCCGAACTCCTTGATGAGCTGATCGCCGGTACGTACGTGCAGGTGGTAGGTGTTGCTGAGCTCGACCTGGGTACCGATCTCCCGAAGATCATCCGTCGACACGCCGCCCTTGATGGCAGCGACGGTGCCGACGTTCATGAAGACCGGCGTTTCGATGCTTCCATGCACCGTCTCCATGTGAGCGGATTTCGCGCGTCCGCTGGTCGCGACAATTTCATACTTCATTCTCTGAACCTCGATTGCTTGATTCTCTCAAACGCAGACCGGGAAAGCAGCCCGGCGCGCATAACCCATGGGGGTCAGACCCCCTTTCTGAAAGGCGTAAGTGGGGTGAATCCTTTTCCGAGGGGGTCTGACCCCTTGACCAGGATTCCGGTTTTATACGATAAAAGAGACCGATCCCGAAGGATCGGTCTCTAATGTAACGGAGATTTACAGATACGTCAAGCGCTCTGTCGAAAGCCGTGGGGCTTATACCTGCGCGCCCTTCTTCATCTTCTGTGACTTCTTTTCAGCCTTCTCTGCCTTCTCGGCGGCCTTCTTCGCTGCCTTCTTCTTCGCAGCGTACTTGCTGAGATCATACCAGAGCGGACCGGCGATCGTGACGGAGGACCAGCAGCCGGATACGATACCAACCATCAGCGGCATGGTGAAATCACGGATGGAGGATACGCCCATCACGAAGAGTACCAGGACCATGATGAAGGTCGTGAGGGAGGTGTTGATCGAACGTGTGAAGGTCTGGGAAATCGCGTCGTTTACGACAGCTGCCAGATCGCCACGCTTGGTCGGATCCTCGAGGTTCTCACGGATACGGTCGAACACAACGATGGTCGCGTTGATTGAATAACCGACGATGGTCAGGATGCAGGCGATGAAGGTGGAGCCGACAGCCCACTTCAGTGCTGCATAGAATGCGGTGGTGATCAGAACATCGTGGGTCAGTGCCATAACGGCTGCGGACGCAAACTTGATGTCCTTGAAACGGATCCAGATGTAGATCAGCATGCAGACGATGGCAATCAGGAATGCCCAGACGGCATCCGTCTTCATCTCCTTCGATACGGCACCGGAGATGTTCTCGGTCGTGATCTTCGCTTCATCTACCTGGAACTCGTCGACGAGATCCTTATAGAGCTCGGTACGCTCCTCGGTCGTCAGTGTTCTGGTCTTGATGATGACCTCGTTCGTACCGGCAACCTTCGAAGCCTGTACGGAAGCGGTACCACCGGTGATGTTCTTGAAGATCGGTGCAACCTTCGCATCGATATCCTCGAGAGACATATCCTCGTTGAAGGTAACGTTCGTAGACGAACCACCCTGGAAGTCGAGGTCATAGTTGAACAGGTTTCCGAGGGAAGCCTTATTCATGCCCATGAACAGGAAGCCTGCGACGATTACCACTGCGGAGATGGTGTAAGCGATCTTACGGAACTTGATAAAATCAAGCACCTTCACATCCTTACGTACGCCGTAAAGCGCCGGCTTCGTGCAGCCAAAGCTGATGAAGCATGCAAGGAGTGCTCTCGTGACAAAAAGTGCGGTGATCAGGGAGATCACGATACCGATGGCCAGGGTCGTTGCGAAGCCCTTGACGGTTCCGGAGCCTCTCAGGTAGAGAACGGCTGCGGCGATAAGGGTCGTAACATTACCATCGATGATGGCGGAAAGTGCCTTGCTGTAACCGGCCTTCACTGCCTGCTCGATGGTGCGGCCGGCACCCAGCTCTTCCTTCATACGTGTGAAGATGATGACATTGGCATCGACGGCCATACCAACGGAAAGGATGATACCGGCGATACCCGGAAGTGTCAGGGTAACCTCAAAAGCCTGCAGAAGCACGAGCTCGAGGCCGGTGTACATGATCAGCGCAAGGGATGCTACGAAGCCCGGCAGTCTGTATACCGCGATCATGAAGAGCATGACGAGGATGAGACCGACGAGACCTGCACGGAGAGAAGTCGAAATCGCTTCCTGTCCGAGGGTGGCACCGATTACGTTCGAACGAAGCTCGGTGAGCTGTACCGGAAGTGCACCGATACGGATCGTGGATGCGATACGGGTCGCCTCATCGTAGTCGGTGATACCGGTGATGGATGCCTGTCCACCGGTGATGGCTTCCTGCACGTTCGGAGCGGAGATGATCTGGTCGTTATAGATGATGTAGAGTGGCTTGCCGACATTGGCAGCAGTTGCATCTGCGAACTTCTTCGCACCATCCTCGTTAAACTGAAGCTGGATGATGTACTGACGGGATCCGTTCTGATCCGTCATGCCCGCGCTTGCATTCTTTACATCGTCACCGGTCAGGAGTACCTGGCCCTGCGAATCTGCAAACTGGAGTGTACCCGGCTCACCGAGCTCCTCGAGGATCTCATTTGCATCGGTCGCACCAGGGATATCGATGTTGATACGATTGCTTCCTTCCTGGTAAACCTGGGCCTCGGTCGAGTAGCCCTGTGCCTTCAGCTGGAGCTTATAGACGGTATCCGACATCTGCTCGGAGGTCGGGTTGTCTTCGGTGGTCTGGTAGGTGATGGAAACACCGCCGTTCAGATCAAGGCCCAGCTTAATGTCCTTCGCACCATGAACTCCGAGGAAGCAGAAACCGACGGTAATCGCCAGTACTGCCAGAAGTCCCAGTGCACCCTTCATCTTCTTGTTCATTGGAAAATCTTCCTTTATTATATAAAATTTGCCGGCTCCCGGGTGTGTACAGAGACCCCACCTGAGGGCAATAGCAAACGATATTATAACAAAACGCGGTATGACTAGCAAGGTTTCTGCGAAAAGAGCTGCGTTTTCCGGGCGCCCCTACTTCTCATTACTCTTCCGGGAGCAGATTTCTGTAGGCTGCGAAGGCGGATGGGATCGAGTAGGTTTCGGCGAGTTCCTTCATGGAGACGAGGAGGAGATGGTCGCTGTCAAAGGGGGCGAGCTCGTCGACGGTGATGGCGTAGCCGATCATGTGCCACTCGATGTGGCTGAAGATGTGCTTTGCAGCCGGGAGTGGGCGGATGCGAAGTGCCTGGATGCCGAGGCCTGCCACATACTTCAGGGCGTCTGCCTCGGAGAGATGGCTTTCGGTGTTTGGGAACTCGTAGAGGCTTGCGAGGAGGCCTTTCGGCGGGCGCTTTCCGATGACGATTTTTCCGGCGTCGTGAATCAGGAAGACCGTGCGCTCCTCGATGCGACGTGCCTTCTTCTCCGGCATGACAGGATAGGCGTTCTCCTCTCCGCGGGCGTGGGCGGTGCAGAAGTTATGAAGCGGGCAGTCCGCGCAGAGCGGCGCACGGTTCGGGAGGCAGATCGTCGCGCCGAGATCCATGAGGGCCTGGTTGAAGCTGCCCGGTGTGTAGAAACCATGAGCAGCTACTGCGCTGTCTGTCTCCGGATCGGTCGTCCCTGTATCTGCCGGCGTCCGACGCTCTTTTTCGAGTTGTTCGTCTGTCAAAGTAACGGCCGGAACCATCCCCGGCGTGGTGCTTACGCCCTCCGGCATCCAGCGAAGATAGTATGCTGCAGCGGCCTTTCGCGCCTTCTCCGTCTTGATATTCTCCGGATACGCGCTGAGACGGGCGAAAACGCGCAGGAGGTTTCCGTCCACCGCCGGCACCTTCTCGCCGAAGGCGATGGAGGCGATGGCCGCCGCGGTATACGGTCCGATGCCCGTGATTCCGAGCAGCTCCTCATAGCTTCCCGGCATCTCCCCGCCGTACACTGTCATGATCTCCTCTGCTGCCTTATGCATATTCCGCACACGGGAGTAGTAGCCGAGCCCCTCCCAGAGTTTCATGTAGACATCCTCCGGGGCTTCCGCCAGCGCACGGATATCCGGGCAGCTCGCGAGAAAGCGCGCATAGTAGCCCTTTACGGTATCCACCCGGGTCTGCTGCAGCATGATCTCGGAGATCCACACATGGTACGGGGTCGGATCCTCACGCCACGGAAGGATCCGGCGCTTCGCCGCATACCACTCGATCAGTTTCTGTGTCATCTGTTCTGCTGTTTCCATCGTTTCTTTATCTATCCTGTTCATCATGAAATTGTAGTATCCTGTCCGAAGCCCCGCCGATATCCGATCGCATTCCGTGCGCCACGGGCATACTCTACCGGCACTGCATCCGCTTCGGTTCTGAAGCTATAGTATATATGCTGGCGCGGATTTCGCACATCGAAATTTTCATGTTATAATCTGATTATGGATTTTTACATCAGAAAAGAGAAATCATGCGACCAGCAGACGAAACGAAACGACCAGCCTATCTGAAGATTTACGAAGCGCTCCGTGGTGACATCACGAGTGGTGCCTATGCTCCCGGTGAGCGCGTACCGTCGAAGCGGACGATGGCGGAGCAGACCGATACCTCCGTCATCACGGTGGAGCACGCCTACAATCTCCTCATCGACGAGGGCTACATCGAGGCGCGCGAGCGCAGCGGCTACTTCGTCTGCTACCGCTCGGAGGACGCCTTCCCCGTCGCGGGTGGGTCCATGATCTCAGCATTGGCCCAGGCAGAGGGCGCACCGGCGACGGATCAGTACGAGGCCGCGGCCGCGGAGCTCTCCTTCGCAGGCTTCGCACGGACGATGCGGCGGGTGCTGTCGGAATATGCCGAGGAGTGCATGCAGCGCTCGCCGAACGAGGGTACACTCTACTTCCGCGAGAGCATCGCGCGCTATCTGCAACGGAGCCGGGGCATCCATGTCGATGTTTCGCAGATCATCGTGGGGGCCGGATCCGAGTACCTCTACAGCCTGATCGTGCAGATGCTCGGGCGTGAGCGGGTCTATGCGCTGGAGGATCCTTCCTATGAGAAGATACGGCGGGTGTATGAGGCGAACGGCGCGCACTGCGAACTTCTGAAGCTCGGGCGGCATGGCATTCACTCGAGCGAGCTCCGGCGTTCGGACGCCGGGGTGCTTCATGTGACCCCTTTCGACTCCTATCCGAGCGGTGTGACGGCGACGGCCGGCAAGCGGCAGGAGTACATCTCCTGGGCGAAACAGCGACAGGCGATGATCATCGAGGATGATTACGCCTCTGAATTCTCACCCTCGACGAAATCGGAGGACACGCTCTTTTCGCTCGCACCGGAGGAAACGGTCATCTATATGAACACCTTCACGAAGACCATCTCGCCGGCGATTCGAACCGGCTATATGCTGCTTCCGAAGAAGCGTGCGGCGGAACTGAAGGCGAGGATCAGCTTCTACTCCTGCACGGTTCCGACCTATGATCAGTATGTGCTCGCGGAGTATCTGAACAGCGGTGCTTTCGAGCGCTATATCAACCGGGTGCGCCGGAAACGTCGTCAGGAACGGAAAAAACTGATATAATAGACATCATAAAAGGAGGTGCCTTATGGGACTGATCAAGAATATGAAAACCACTCATCTGATCTGGGAGATTTCGGGTGAGTTCCTGCACTATACGGCGATCGCGAGCCTCATCTGCTCCATCGACCAGATGTTCAAAACGGCGATCGATTCAGAGCCGGCGGAGAACTTCCCGCGGGAGATGCCGGGCACGAAGGGCTATGTGCAGATCATGCGAGCGCATAACCCGGGCTTTTCGAAGGGGCATCTCAAGGAATACCCGGAATTCGTGAAGCTGAGCTCCATGGCCGCGGTCGGCTTCCTCGCCGGTGGCCTCCAGTACCTGACCGCCTACTTCCCGAAGCGCTATAAGCTCCGGAAGCTCGGCATGTCCATCGTGATCGGCGGTGCGCTCAGCAACGTCCTCGACCGCGGAATGCACGGCGAAGTCACGGACTACCTGAATATCCGCGTCGGCAGCCTGAAGAAGATCATCGTCAACATCGGTGACATCGCAATCTGTCTCGGCGGTGCGCTGTATGCACTCGCTTCGCTTTTCGGGCGAGACGATTAGTTACAATTCAGGCAGGAGGACCCGGAGGGTCGGCAATGGAGGCGCAATACTCCGAGACTGGTGAAATCTAAGCCGGGGACCCTAAGCGGCACTAGGCCCTCTGCAATCGCCGAGTTTTCTTGATGAAAACTCGACGTTGACAGAGGGTTCCATGGAGAGATAACCCCAAGTGCCGCTAAGGGGACCCGGCTTGATTTCGCACAGTCTCTACGTATGGCCTCCGTTGCCGTCCCTCCGGGTCCCCCATAGCTGAACTCTCTCAACAATTAGAAGAATAGACCGCTGACGAAAATCTCGATGCCGATGCCGATCAGGATCACGCCGCCGAGGATGGCGGCCTTCCCGCTGAGCTTCGTGCCGGCTGCGCGTCCGATGCGGAGTCCGCCGATGCAGATCACGAAGGTGGTGACCGCGATGAGGATGGTCGCGGCCAATGCTTCCATCAGGTGGTACTCCGCAATCGTGAAGCCGACCGAAAGTGCATCGATCGAGGTGGCGACGCCCTGCATCGCGAGCTTCCCGAGCGGAAGCTTCGCATCCGTCTCCTCGATGTCACTCTCCTCGCCCTCCGGGTTCCGAATGCCCTCCAGCAGCATATTGCCGCCGATATAGCAGAGCAGAATCAACGCGATCCACGGGATCAGCTTCTGAAAGGCCTGAAAGTACAGGATGATCGTATGGACCAGCACCCAGCCGAGCATCGGCATGAGCCACTGGAAGAAGGCGAAGCAACCGGCGATCCGGCCCATCTCAGCGCGATTCATCTTCGGATTGGAAAGCCCGTTCGTCATCGACACGGAAAAGGCATCCATCGCGAGCCCTACACCGAGCAGCACACTGTTTACTACAAAAGAAATCCCCATAACAACATTCTCCATAATTACATTAGCTCAGCAAAGAGACGAAGGAAGAGCTGCCACAGTCGCTTGATGGTGCCCCGACGGCCGACGCGGTACTCGTCCGTTACTTCATGACACTCCTTAAAGGTACGGTCGAAATCGGCCTTGATATCCTGTACGGCCTGGCAGTCCGCCATGAAGCAGCCGTTCTCGAAGTGGTGATACAGGGAACGATAGTCGAGGTTGATGGTACCGCAGGTCGCCATCCGATCATCCGCCACGCTCATCTTCGCATGGCAGAAGCCCGGCGTCCACTCGAAGATGCGGACCCCGTTCCGTACGAGGCCGTTATAGAAGGAGCGGGTAACACCATAGACCATCCGCTTATCCGGGATGCCTGGTGTGATGATACGCACATCGACACCTCGCTTCGCAGCGAGACCGAGCGCATGGGTCATCTCATCCGTGATGATCAGGTACGGTGTGATGAAGTAGCAGTACTTCTCTGCCTTGTTCGCCATACTGATGTAGACATTCTCCCCGACCTGCTCGTCATCCATCGGACTGTCGGCATACGGCTGGATGAAGCCCGTCGGCTCCTTCGCCGTATAGTGATAGCTCTTCAGGAAGCGAAGGGCATCCGGGTCATCCCAGTCGGTCGCGCGGACAGCATTCCACATCTCGAGGAAGGTGAGTGTCATGCTCTGGACCGCCGGTCCCTCGACGCGGATACCGGTATCCTTCCACTGACCATACGGGTGGGTGATGTTGAAGTACTCATTGGCGAGATTATAGCCGCCGGTGAAGCCGACCCGATTGTCGATGACGGTGATCTTCCGGTGATCGCGGTAATTCAGAAAGATGTTCGCGCCCGGCGCGAAGGGATTAAATACGCGGCAGTGAATGCCGAGACGCTCGAGCTTCTTCACGAAATCTGTCGTAATGAAGCCGATGGAACCCATATCATCATAGAAGACGCGCACATGGACGCCGGCCTTCACGCGCTCGACGAGAACCTTCTCGATACGCCGCCAGGATTCCTTATCCTCGATGGCATGGTACTCCATAAAGATGAAATGCTCTGCCTTCCGAAGATCGCGAAGCTGCGCCTCCAGTCCCTTCGCCGCATCATCGTAATACTCTACATCCGTGTTCCGATAGACCGGATAGAAGGCATAATCCTGAAGATACTGCGCGATGGCGCCTGCGTCCGGATTCTCCTTTTTCAATGCTTCCAGATCCGCCGGATCTGCAGTATCCTTCAGCGCCGGGAACAGAACCTGGTCGATTTCCTGGTAGCGTTCCCGCATCTTCCGCGTCGACACATCGAGACCGATCAGGAAGTACAGCACGATACCGAACACCGGGAACGCCATGATCAGGATGATCCACGGCATCTTCATCGAGCTCGTCTTATGCTGCCCGTAGATGACGAGCACCATGACGAGTGCAATTACCTCCGTCACATTCTGTACCCACTCCGCGTACCGGCTCAGTCTCGTAAAAAAGGAGATGATCAGAAGAATCTGAATGATCAGTGCCAGCCCGACGAAAAACGCCCGCAATATACCATTTTTATTTGCTGCCTTTCCCTCTTCCGTGCTGAAATCTGCCATATATTCACGTCCTTTCAAAATCAAAGAGAGGGATTCGCAAATTGCGAATCCCTCTTAATTTCTCTTAGAAGCCTTGAAATTCCTTAGAACTTGCCAGCCTTTGCAGCCTCAGCAACCGCTACGGCAACGGATACAGTAGCGCCAACCATAGGGTTGTTGCCCATGCCGATCAGACCCATCATCTCTACGTGTGCAGGTACAGAAGAGGATCCTGCGAACTGTGCATCACTGTGCATACGGCCGAGTGTATCGGTCATACCATAGGAAGCAGGACCTGCTGCCATGTTATCCGGGTGAAGTGTACGTCCGGTTCCTCCGCCAGATGCTACGGAGAAGTACTTCTTACCAGCCTCGAGGCGCTCCTTCTTATAGGTGCCTGCAACCGGGTGCTGGAATCTGGTCGGGTTGGTAGAGTTACCGGTGATGGAAACGTCTACGTTCTCCTTCCACATAATCGCTACGCCCTCTGGAACAGAGTTTGCGCCATAGCAGTTAACCTTTGATCTAGGGCCATCGGAATAAGCGATGCGCTCTGTCTCGGTTACGGTGTTGGTATATGGATCATACTCGGTCTCAACGAAGGTGAAACCGTTGATTCTGGAGATGATCTTTGCAGCGTCCTTGCCGAGGCCGTTCAGGATAACACGAAGCGGCTTCACACGAACCTTGTTTGCGTTGTTTGCGATACCGATCGCACCCTCAGCGGCTGCGAAGGACTCGTGACCAGCGAGGAAGCAGAAGCACTCTGTCTCCTCGGAAAGGAGCATCTTGCCCAGGTTACCATGGCCGAGACCTACCTTACGGTTGTCTGCTACGGAACCAGGGATGCAGAAGGACTGAAGTCCCTCACCGATTGCAGCGGCAGCGTCTGCTGCGTTTCTGCAGTCCTTCTTGATTGCGATTGCAGCACCTACGATGTAAGCCCAGCAAGCATTCTCGAAGCAAATGGTCTGAACGCCCTTTACCATGTTATAAACATCGAGGCCAGCGTCTTCTGTAATCTTACGAGCTTCTTCGATATCAGCGATACCGTACTTATTTAAAGCTTCATTGATCTGCTTGATACGTCTCTCGTATCCCTCAAATAATGCCATCTTAATTTCCTCCTTCTGAGCTTATCACTGCTTACGTGGATCGATGAACTTAACAGCATCGTCGATACGACCGTACTGGCCCTTTGCCTTCTCCCATGCTGTAGTAGGATCATCACCCTTCTTGATGAAGTCTGTCATCTTTCCGAGGTTAACGTACTTGTAACCGATGATCTGATCATCCTTATCAAGAGCGATGTCAGTTACATAGCCCTCAGCCATCTCGAGGTAACGAGGTCCCTTCTTCAGTGTACCGTACATAGTACCAACCTGGGAACGAAGGCCCTTGCCGAGGTCCTCAAGACCAGCACCAACTGCAAGTCCGTCATCGGAGAATGCAGACTGGGAACGGCCGTATGCAATCTGGAGGAACAGCTCTCTCATCGCTGTGTTGATCGCATCACATACGAGGTCAGTGTTTAATGCCTCGAGAACTGTAAGACCCGGAAGGATCTCTGCAGCCATCGCAGCAGAATGAGTCATACCGGAGCAGCCGATGGTCTCGACAAGTGCCTCCTGGATGATACCTTCCTTAATATTCAGAGAAAGCTTGCAGGCACCCTGCTGTGGTGCACACCAGCCTACACCGTGTGTGAATCCGGAAATATCCTTTACTTCCTTGGACTGTACCCACTTTCCCTCTTCAGGAATAGGAGCAGCACCATGATGAACACCCTGTGCGATAGGGCACATGTTCTCAACCTCATTTGTATAGGTCATATGAATCTCCTTTCAACAATCCACGCAAATTCGAAAACGTGAACGACGCAAAATTCAAATTTCCACAGCATAAAAACACTGTCTCGGAAACTTTGTCTATTTTCTCACAAAGAAGGCGTGTATTCAAGTGAATACACGCCGAAAATTTCATGTATACAGAATTCTTTTCTGATTACTCTGTGGTACGACCATTGAGATAATCATCGATGCCCTTTGCAGCAGCCTTACCGGCACCCATCGCAAGGATAACGGTCGCCGCACCTGTTACAGCATCACCACCGGCATAAACGGCGGTCTTGGAGGTCTGTCCGTTCTCCTCCTTCGCGATGATACAGCCGTGTGAGTTGGTGTCGAGACCAGCGGTTGTATCCTTGATCAGCGGGTTCGGAGAGGTACCGAGGGACATGATGACCATATCGCAGTCCATGTCGTATACATCACCAGGGATGGCTTCTGGTCTGCGACGTCCGGATGCATCCGGCTCACCGAGCTGCATGCGCTGGATCTGTACGCCCTTTACCCAGTCATTCTCATCGGTATAGATCTGAATCGGGTTCTCGAGGAGATCGAAGATGATACCCTCTTCCTTCGCGTGGTGAACCTCCTCACGACGTGCAGGAAGCTCTTCCTCGGAACGACGGTATACGACATGTACCTCTGCGCCGAGACGAAGTGCGGTTCTCGCAGCATCCATCGCTACGTTACCACCACCGACGACAACGACCTTCTTACCAACCTTGATCGGGGTATCGGAATCCTCACGATATGCCTTCATAAGGTTATTACGTGTCAGGAACTCATTTGCAGAGTAAACACCGTTGGCAGACTCGCCCGGAATGTTCATGAAACGAGGAAGTCCTGCACCGGAACCGATAAATACGGCATCGAAGCCCTCTTCTGTGAGGAGGTCATCGATGGTCAGGGAACGACCGATGATGACGTTGGTATCGATCTTTACACCGAGCTTCTTTACGTTCTCAATCTCCGGCTTTACGACACGATCCTTCGGAAGACGGAACTCCGGGATACCATATACGAGAACGCCGCCTGGCTGGTGGAATGCCTCGAAGATGGTTACATCATAACCCATCTTTGCGAGGTCACCTGCGCAGGTCAGTCCGGAAGGACCAGAACCGATCACGGCTACCTTCTTCCCATTCGGTGTACCCGGCTTCGCAGCCACATAGTCATGCTCTCTCGCCCAGTCAGCGACATAGCGCTCGAGCTTACCGATAGAGATGGCCTCGCCCTTGATACCACGTACGCACTTACCCTCGCACTGTGTTTCCTGAGGGCAGACACGTCCACAGACAGCCGGAAGTGCAGAGGACAGTGCGATCACATCTGCTGCTGCCTCGATATTGCCTTCCTTTACGTGATGGATGAAGCCCGGAATGTTGATGGAAACAGGGCAGCCCTTCACGCACATCGGGTTCTTACACTCGAGGCATCTGGTCGCCTCAAGATGTGCTTCTTCGTCATTATATCCGAGACAAACCTCTTCGAAGTTTGTTGCTCTAACCTTCGCATCCTGCTCGCGGACAGGAATTCTATTCTTAACGTCCATTCTCTGCCTCCTGATTATTTATCTGCTTCGCAGCCGCCGGAGTGTGTAGCACCCTCCTGTAATGCGAGCATCGCTCTTCCCTCTTCATCCTTGTACTGTCTCTGACGCTTCATCGCGAGGTCGAAGTCTACGAGATGACCATCAAACTCAGGTCCATCTACGCAGGCGAACTTCACCTTATCGCCGACGATCAGACGGCAGGCACCGCACATGCCGGTACCATCGATCATGATCGGGTTCATGGAAACGATGGTCGGGATGCCGAGATCCTTTGTGGTGAGGCAGGCAAACTTCATCATGATGACTGGTCCGATGGCTACGCACTTCGTGTACTTCTTGCCCTCTTCGTTGACCAGCTTCTTCAGAATGTCAGTTACGACACCCTTCTCGCCGTAGGAGCCATCATCTGTACATACATAGACATTGGCCGCTACCTTACGAAGATCCTCTTCCATGATCAGAAGGTCCTTATTTCTGGCGCCGAGGATGACATCCGCCTCGATGCCGTGCTCATGCAGCCACTTCACCTGCGGATAAACCGGTGCAGCACCGACACCGCCGGCGATGAAGATGAACGACTCCTTCTTCAGCTCCTCGATCGGTGTGTCGATCATCTCGGACGGTCTGCCGAGCGGTCCTACGATATCCGTGAAAGAATCACCGGCCTTCAGGTGGCTCATCTTCTCGGTGGAAGCGCCCACTACCTGGAATACGATGGTGATGGTCTCTGCCTCTCTGTCGTAATCCGCGATGGTAAACGGAATTCTCTCGCCCAGCTCTCCGAGCTTCGCAATCATAAACTGACCAGGTTCACACTTCATGGCAACAAATGGTGCCTTGATGACCATAAGCCAGTCCTTGTCAACAAGGTGCTCAACTTTGGTTATTTCGTACATGATCTCCTCCATGTTCTTCGTTCTCTGAGATTCCAGGACGCAGAGCGACTTCTACGCCTGAATCACAATAGTTTCATTATAACATTTATCTTCGTAATCTCAACAAAAGTTTCACAAGGTTGCTGTTTATTTAACGATCTTTTTGTATGCAAAAAAAGGTTGCCATATCGAAATCGAATTTTTAAAATGAGAAGAGAAGTAAACGGTATGCAAGGGCCTCTGCGCTCATGCACAGATCAGGAGGTGCGCCATGGATGAACTGAAGCAGCAGGATGAAGAACGCAAGCTGAATCAGGAAACAAGCGCTACAGGAAAGTCTGTTTCGAATGTCGATCCCCGTTCACGGGAAGACGATGAGCCGGAGATCCCAGAGGAGTCGCGTCCGAACCTAACCGACCTTTTCGAGTCCATCCCGGATGATGATAAGAAATCGGACGACGATGACCGAAGCCAGATCCATACCGATACCGATGACTTCGATGAGGACAAGGCAGACGAGCCGGAACGTGAAGACGAACTCGAAGAACTCATCGACGAGGGTAATAAGGAAGAGATCAGTGAGTACTTCGAGGAGATGCAGCCGGCCGACTTCGTCGAAGAGGTCGATGACCTCGATGATGAGGACCTGCAGAAGCTCCCGAAGTTCCTGAATACCGAGCAGCTAACCGAGATCATGGAGGAAGCGGACGATGACACGCGTCAGCGTATCAGTGAGCACCTCGATGATGACACCCTGCTCGCCATGTTCGAGGACATGTCAAAGGATGATATCGTAGATATCCTGGGCGAGATGGAAATCGCCCATCAGAAGCGACTGCTGAACCGCATGAAGTCCGGTGACCGCCGGATCATTCATACCCTCCTGCAGTATCCGGATGACAGTGCCGGCGGTATCATGACCACCGAGTACATCGCCCTCCGTGAGGACCGTACCTGCGCCCAGGCACTCGACACGATCCGTGACATCGGTCCGAAGACCGAGGTCATCGAGACGATCTATGTCACCGACGAGGAGCGCCTGAAGAAGCTGGTCGGCACCGTCGACCTCCGGGATCTTCTGAGCTCTCCGCGTAACACGAAGCTGTCCGAGATCATGGACGATCAGGTCGTTTCCGTCGAGCCGGAGGTCGACCAGGAGGAGGTCGCTCAGGTCGTATCGAAGTATGACCTGCAGGCCATCCCGGTCGTATCCAGTAAGGGCTCCATCCTCGGCATCATCACCGTCGATGATATCATCGATGTCATCAACGAGGAGCACGATGAGGATATCGCGCACTTGGGAGGTACCTCCGCAGAGGAGGGTCTCGATACGACCCTCTGGGAATCCGTACGTATGCGTCTGCCTTGGCTGCTGATCAATCTGCTGACGGCCTTCCTCGCCTCCTTCACGGTCAAGATGTTTGAATCGACCATCGCGAAGGTGGTCGCCCTCTCCGCGACGATGACCATCGTCTCCGGTATGGGCGGCAATGCAGGCACCCAGACCATGTCCGTCATGGTCCGTGAGCTCGCGAACGACGAGATCAGCTTTAAGGAAAACTGGAAGTCCTTCGTAAAGGAGATCCTGCTCGGCGTCGTCGATGGTGCTGCCACCGGCCTCGTAACCGGCATCGTAGTCGCCCTTCTCTATGGCAATGTCTATCTCGGCATCATCATCTTCCTCGCGATGATCGGCAACCTCGTGGTGTCCGGCATCTTCGGCTTCCTCGTACCGCTCACCCTCGAGAAGCTGCATGCCGACCCGGCCCTCGCGTCGAGTATCTTCGTGACGACCGCGACGGATGTCCTCGGATTCTTCATCTTCCTGGGACTTGCCAGCGCGTTTCTTCCGTATCTGGAATAATCTGAAATGTAATGGGAGCCGGGCCTCAAAAGGCCCGGCTCCTATTGTTTTACCTAAAAAGAACGCCGCCCGGATGGGCGGCGCTCCTTTTAAGAGAAAAAGTCATTGACTAAGCTTGCGTATGGATCAGATCAGGTCTGATTAGAAATCTACCTCTGTGTCATAGTAGCATGCCTTGAGGAGCTTCTCCATCTCTTCCTGAGACGGCTGACGAGGGTTGGAACCGGTACATGCATCACCGATTGCTCTCTCTGCAATACCAGGAAGTCTCTCAAGGAATACATCCTCAGGAACAAAGCCCTGCTCTGTCGGATAGGAATCTGCGCCATAGTTCTTGATGCAGTGAGGGATGTTCAGCTCGTCGTTCATCTTGCGGAGATACTTGATGAGGTTTGCAACCTTCTCATCATCGTTTGCGCCCTCGAGGTGCATGTAATCAGCGATGACACCATATCTCTTCTTTGCGGTCTCGTCCTTTGCGTTGAAAGCGATAACCTTCGGAAGGTACATAGCATTTGCGGCACCGTGGATGATGTGTGCGCCGTAATCAGCGAATACAGCACCGGTCTTGTGTGCCATAGAGTGAACGATACCGAGCAGTGCGTTCGAGAATGCCATACCAGCGAGGCACTGTGCATCATGCATGGTATCACGCGCAGCCATATCCTCGTTGTAGGACTTTACAAGGTTGTTCTGGATGAGCTCGATAGCATGGATTGCAAGCGGATCGGTGTAGTTGCAGTTTGCGGTAGAAACATACGCCTCGATGGCATGTGTCATCGCATCCATACCTGTATGAGCGACGAGCTTCTTCGGCATGGTCTCTGCAAGCTCAGGATCGACGATCGCAACATCCGGTGTGATCTCAAAGTCAGCGATCGGGTACTTGGTGCCCTTCTGATAATCCGTGATGATCGAGAAAGCCGTTACCTCAGTTGCAGTACCGGAAGTAGAGGAAATCGCACAGAAGTGTGCCTTATGGCGAAGCTCCGGAATACCGAATACCTTACACATATCCTCGAAGGTGCAGTCTGGATACTCATACTTGATCCACATCGCCTTCGCAGCATCGATCGGTGATCCGCCGCCCATCGCGATGATCCAGTCAGGCTGGAACTCGATCATGGCTGCAGCACCCTTCATAACGGTCTCAACGGATGGATCCGGCTCGATACCCTCGTAAAGCTGAACCTCAAATCCAGCCTCCTTCAGGTACTCCTCTGCTCTCTGGAGGAAACCGAAACGCTTCATGGATCCACCACCGACGCAGATCATCGCCTTCTTACCCTTGAAGTTCTTGAGCTCTGCTAATGCGCCCTTACCGTGATAAATGTCTCTTGGTAAACAGAATCTAGCCATAAGATATTCCTTCTTTCTTTTTGTCAAACCTCTGTTGCATCACGAACGGAATGCCCGCCTGCCGAGGTTTGTTATTTCTTTAACATTCGTAGACATTATAACATTCTGCTCAGTCGATAGCAATGGCAATTAAGTAATTTGGTATATTTTTAACAAAAAATTCACAATATTTTGACGATATAGCCAAAATGGATGTGCCGATCCGTCAGGGGACCGGGATCGCTGGCAACGAAAGCCATACGAAGAGTCCGTTCGAAATCGAGCCAGGTCCCGGACGATCGTTATTCCGTTTCCCAGTGATATCTGTTAATATAGAAACATTGACCCAAACGTAATCGAAAAATCGATGCATATAAGAAAGAGGTACACATGTTAAAGATCGAAAGAACTTCCGTGATGAATCTGGAAAACGCGATGCGCGGTGCCCGGAACCCGATGAACTCCTGGGCGCGCTCCGACAGCTACCACGATGAGGACGGAAACTATGTGCTGGGACCGAATGATCTCTCACTCGCGAAGCGTCTCCGTGTCGCCGGCTCCGATCACCGGAAGTATGTCCGCCAGATCTTCGTCTGCTGTGATGTTACAGCGCCGCTCTACTGGTGGAAGGAGTACGATACCTATAAGGTGGCGACCGTCGCAAACTCCACCTCGACCATGCATAAGATCCACAGTAAGCCGATCGAGCTCGAGGATTTCTCACATGATCATCTGACCGACGATGCCCTCGAAATCATGAAGAATTACATCGCGGAGATCGAGAAGATCCGCCTCCGCTATATGGAGAACGGGAAGGATAAGGCCGACTGGTATAATCTCATCGAGATGATCCCGGAGTCCTATAACCAGATGCGCACCATCTCTCTCAATTACGAGACCCTGATCAACATCTACTTCGCGCGGAAGAATCATAAGCTCGACGAGTGGCATACCTTCTGCCACTGGATCGAGAGCCTCCCATACGCGAAGGAGATCATCCTCGCGGAGACGGAGAACACGGAACCGGAAGCCTGAGCCCCTATTCAGGACCGATGTTTCACGGAGACCGGACCGCAGACGCAGAGGTCTGAGGCCTCTCCCGCTGCGATGCCCGATGGAAGCATTGACCGAACAGACCGTACATATGTATAGAGAAAGACCAGACGAGTAACTGCCCGCCTGGTCTTTTTTTGTTTATCAAATGTCGCCTGCACCTTCACTATATGGCGCCCCTGTCGGCAGGTCGTCACACTGAGCACATGCTTTCAGTTCGAAAATGCGATCATACCGGAATCGCCTGCTCGAGGATGATGGAGTAGATGAGCTTCTCCTTCACCCGGAGTCCGGTGATCTTCTCGAGGGCCTCTGCGTAGAGCTCGAGCTGCTTCTGGTAGCGCCCGATCAGCGTCTCCGCCTCCCGGACATGGTCGGACTTATAGTCCACGAGGACGATCTCACCGTCTTCGATGAAGAAGGCGTCGATGATGCCCTGCAGGATGACCGGTTCCGACGTGTCGCTGCCCGGGAAGAGGTAGTCATTCGGCACCTGTTTCATGAAATGCTGCTCACGGTAGAGCGTATCCGCCGCCTGCGCCTTCCGGAAGCGCGCCGCGAGCGGCGACTGCAGAAAGGCCTGAAAACGCTTCGGATTGATGAGCTTCACTTCGGCTTCCGGCAGCTTCTGCTCGAGCTGCGTCCTGAAATCCGACGACGGATCGAGATAATCGTACTTCTCAAGCGCATGGTGGTAGGCGTCGCCGACATCCGCGCCCGCCTTTTCCTGGTAGTGCATCGGCTTTTCCGGGACCAGACCGGACGGGTCGGTCTCGCTGTGATCCACTGTGAGATGCCAATGCTCCCGGCCGGCACGTGCATGGTCTTCCTCGAAGGCTTCCATCGCCGTTTCCTTGATCTCGGAGACGGAGTGCTTCGGGTAGAGCCGGGTCGCAGCTTCGTGCGGATAGCAATAGGAAAGGTCCTCCATGGCCTCCACATACGAGGACGACGCTGCGTCCACCGAGCTGACCGCCTGCTGCAGCTTCTCCTCCCGACGAAGACGGTTCAGCGCCGTCTGCTCCGCGGCGAGGTGGATGTCGTGCAGGGTATACTCGAAGAGCTCGATGACATCCCGCGTCGCGCCGACCCGCTGCAGCCGTTCGGCCCCCTCGGCCATCATGATCCAGTCGAGGTAGCAGCTCGCACTCTGCAGTTCCGTACCGGAGAGTGGTGCCTCCGCATCCGGATATTTCTGAAGAAGTTTTTCGACATCGCCCGTCGTCGCCGTCAGGATCAGCTTCTCCTCGGCACGTGTCATCGCGACATAGAGCACGCGAAGCTCCTCGCCGAGCTGGTCGGTCTCCAGCTTTTTCCGAATCGCCGCCCGCTTCAGGGACGGAATCTTCACTTTATTTTCCAGATCCACATAATCACAGCCGATGCCCAGCTCGGCATCCACCAGCACCGCATCATTCAGCGAGCGCGTGTTGAACTTCCGGCTCATACCGGAGAGGAAGACCACCGGGAACTGCAGGCCCTTCGACTTATGGATCGACATGATGCGTACGAGATCATCCTGGTCGGAGAACACCGTTGCCTCGCCCTGGTCGCTGTCGTACTTCCTCAGCTTCTCGATGTAGCGGATGTAGTCGAAGAGGCCCTTGTATGAGGTCTTCTCGAAGGAAAGCGCCATATCGATCATCGCGTCGAGGTTCGCCTTGCGACGCCTGCCCGCCGGCATCGCGGAGACATAGTGATCGTAGCCGGTCTCGTCGAAGATCCGGTACAGAAGCTCGTGAATCGACAGGTAGTGCGCCATGGCGCGGTAGTGCGCGAGGTCCGCGCAGAAGCGGTCGAGCTTCGCCTGCAGCGCCGGGGCAAGCGGCGGCTTCGCATCGCTTTCTGCAGATGCACTGGAAGCGGTGCCCTCTTCCACGCAGGTACCCGGCGTCGCGATCGGATTGGACGCCTGCGCATCCCCGCCTCTTCCGCTGCCGGCTCCGTCCGCAACGCCATCTGTCGCCGCGTCGGAAGCATTGGCCTCCGGTGCCTGCGGCAGCGCAGCCCGGAGGGAACCGAAGTGCGCGACGAGCTCCGCCAGCTCCTCGTCCGTGAACTGGTAGATCGGCGAGTGGAGGACGGCCGCCAGTGGGATGTCCTGCTGCGGATTATCGATGACATCGAGAAGGGCCAGCACGGTCTCCACCTCGACGGTATCGAAATAGCCCTCGTTGCTGGTGCAGTAGGCAGGCACGCCATCGGCACCGAGAATCTCCACGAGGGTATCCGCCCAGGAGCCCGGGGAACGAAGCAGAATCACCATATCGCGGTACTTCACACCATCCGCATGGAGGCGCTGGATGCGCTCCGCAATCATATGGGCCTCCGCCTCCTCCTTCGACATCTGTGCACCGAACAGCTCCTCTGATGTCTCCTTCGAGACCTCGAGCAGCAGAAGCTCTGTCTGATAGCGCGGATCGATGTCCTCACTTTCCGGTGCCTTCGGATAACCATAGTGAAGCGCCACCTTCTCGTTGTAGTCGATGCCGCCCAGCATCGGGCGCATCACGCGGTGGAACACACGGTTAACCGCGCGCACTACCTCGTTGCGGCTTCGAAAGTTCCGGCTCAGCTCGATCTTCGGATAGTCCGGATCCTGGTATTTCATGAGGAAAAGATCCGGGCGCGCCTGACGGAAGCTGTAGATGGACTGCTTCACGTCACCGACCTGGAAGACATCCGGACGACCGAAGCGCGCCGCCGAGAGGGCACGGATCAGCTCCTCCTGCACGAAGTTCGAGTCCTGGTACTCGTCCACCAGGATCTCACGATACTGCTGTGCGACATCATCCGCGATCGCCGACGGATGGCGGACACCGTCGGCATCCATGGTATAGAGAATCTCCAGCGCCTTATGCTCGAGATCACTGAAATCCAGCACATGCCGCTTTTCCTTCTCCTCCTGATAGCGCGCACGGAACTTCTTCGTGAGACGTACGAGGCCACGCATACTGCACTCGATGCCCGCCTCCATCGTCGCCTCGGTCTCCGGATCCAGGACGACCGGCATCCCGACGATGTCCTTCGTATCCTTCTTCACCTCGTCACGAATCGCCGTCACGCGTGTCTTCAGTGCAGATTTCGTCGGCTTCAGGCGCTCATAACGGATCGCCTGCGTCCGGAGGACGAGCTCTGAAAGATTCTCCGCTGCGGCCGCATACTGGAGGGCCTGCTTTTCCTGCGCCACATTCGGAAGATAACTTTCCGGTCCATCCGGCTCTGCACAGATGGACAGCGCATAGCCCATCCGCTCCGCATCATCACGAAGACGCGCTGCGAGCTGCTCCAGCAGAAACTTCTTTCCATCCGCGGATTCCGCCGCGAGACAGCCATCGAGGTACTCCTCCGGCCATGGGTGGGAGGACGCGCTCTCGTACAGCTTTTGGATCAGCTCTGCGATGCCCGCGTCGGTCTTTCCCTGCGCGAAGCTGTCGACGAAGTGAAGGAAATCCGCTTCGCCGGCCGCATACTCCTCCTCCAGCAGATCCTCGAGGATATCACCCTGCAGGAGCCGGAGCTCTCCCTGGTCCCCCATGCGGAAGCCAGGGTCGAGGTCGATCGCCGCATAGTTTTCCGTGATGAAATGCTTACAGAAGGCATCGATGGTGGAGATGCTCGCATTCTGTATACTGCCGGCCTCACGGATCAGCTCTGCGCTGTCCGGATGCTCCCGAAGCTTCTCCTCGAGCGCCGCCTTGATCCGGTCCCGCATCTCCTGCGCTGCTGCCTCCGTGAAGGTCATGATCACCATCTCGGACAGCTTCACCGGATCCACCGGGTCCATGATTCGGGAAATCACATGCTGCACGAGCACCGCTGTCTTGCCGGAGCCCGCCGCCGCGGCGACCAGCAGATTCCCCGCTGTATGATTGATTACACTTTCCTGTTCAGTCGTCCACTGCATCGTTCTTCTCCTCTGGTGAAATCTCGTTCCAGATATCCTCTGCCGAAAGCTTCTCTCCGCTCCGGTAGGCGTAGCCGTCGATCCGCGGGTCGAAGCGGCAGATACTATGATACGGACACCAGCTGCAGGCCGTCGTATCCGTACTGATCCGGATCGGATCCACGACGATCCGGCCATCCCGGATTTCCTGTGCGAAGCCCTGCATCTTCTGGTCGACGAAGCGGCCGAGATCCCGGAAACGCTTCGTCGAGGCGACGTTTTTCTTCGTCGCATCGACGGCACCCGCCTTGATCGTCACCGGCAGGATATCCGACGCCTTCTCGATCCCCGTATCCAGCTTCTGTACGACCGACAGCTCCGTGTTCACGAGGCCGTCGACCATCAGCTTCTTGAGACGCGCACGTTCACGGTCCTCTGCACTGGCTGTCGCGTCATAATCGAGCACCGGATCATCGATCCGATAGTAGAACATCGCCGCCGGTACGATCTCCTTTTCCGGATAGCGCAGCTGGTACTCGTTCATCGCGACGTTCATATAGGTCGTGAGCTGCAGCTGCGTTCCGTTGTAGACCCGGCTGAGATCGAAGCTCGTCTTTCCGGACTTGTAGTCGATGACCTTCACATAGACGTGGCCCTCGTCCTGGGCGACGTCTACACGATCGATCCGCCCGGTCAGGCGCATGCCGTCACGGATGTAGTCGAAGTTCTTCTCGAGTCCGTCCACATGGAATGCACCGCGGCGCAGTTGCTCCGCGAGTGCCCACAGCGTCGTCCGTGTGATGGCCGTCGCCTTCCGCACGAGGTACTGGTTGCGCGCCGTATCCATCAGCAGTCCGTGATTGTAGCTTGCGGACACCTGTGTAACACTCT
This sequence comes from Lachnospiraceae bacterium, assembly GCA_030540075.1. Lineage (GTDB taxonomy): Bacteria > Bacillota > Clostridia > Lachnospirales > Lachnospiraceae > Oribacterium. The sequence goes on along the minus strand of JAUNWX010000002.1, from coordinate 80,623 downwards.
CCTCGGCAAGTGTGCAGATCTCCTCCTCATTGAGTGCCTCCAGCTTTTTCTCCGCCTCCAGCGTGCGCCGGAAGCTCTGCTCGATCGCCCCGTGGTAGAGATTTCCGATATCATACATCTGAAGATCGAAGCTCTCCCGCTCCTGGAGCCTGAGACCATAGCGGAGGAAATGCTGGTACGCGCACTGACTGTAACGCTCGAGGCGCGTGATGGAACCGAGGATACGCCCGCCATAGAGCTCCTCGGCAACCTTCTGCGACAGCATGTCCGCCTCATAATGCGTGAACGCCGCCGCCATCAGCTGCTGCGCCTTCGCGTGCTGCACCGGATTCCGATTGAGGATGGCGAGGTACTCCAGCAGACGTGTCAGCTTCGCCCTCTCCTGCTCCTTCGCAGGATGATCCTGGGAAGCGGCGGTATCCCCTGTCGTGGTGCCCGCCGACCTGTCCTGCTCCGCCATCTGCGTTCCTGGCGTCTGCATTGTCCCGGCATCCTGCGCCACCAGCGTCTCGAGCTCCTGCATCGCCCCGGCGATCAGACGCTCGGCCTCCTTCATCGTGAAGGCACGTGGCGCACGATTCCGCAGCTTCTCCACCGGAAGCTCCGTGAACATGTCGCGGATCTCCTTGATCAGCCCGGACGGACGGCAGCCCTTGCCGTCACGCCCCTTCAGTGCATAGCTCAGCACCAGGCGCTCCGACGGATTCAGGAGCGCACGGTAAATATAGAAGCGCTGCACGAGCGCGCTCTCCACCCGGTCCGGGGCCAGTTCAATGTCTAAGTCTTTAAACAGATGGCGATCCCGGTCGGTCAGCAGCTTCGTGTCGGGTTCTGCCTTCGGCACCTCGTCCGCCGTCAGTCCGGCCACGAAGAAGAGACGCGGATTCGAGAAGCGGGAACGCGTGAGATCACCGATCACGACCTGGTCAAGGGTCGCCGGAATCACGCGCACCGAGGCCTGGCGGAGGCCTGCATCGAGCACGTCACGAAACTCTGCGCGAGATACCGAGGTCTCCCCCAGCAGCGAGCGAAGCTGGCGGAGCACTGCATCGATCGCCGTCACACTCTCCTCGAGCGCCTCCGCGCGGTTCTGATCGCCCGTCGCACGGAGGGAGGCTGTCAGGGACGCGATGGCTTCCGAAGCTCCGATTTCCTGCATCAGCGCTTCCAGTGCGTCCACACGGGTCGCTACGCTCGCACCACGCTCGCCGGACTGCGTGCGAAGATGCAGAAGCGGCAGGATCAGCTCCTGACGGAGGGCCTCCCGCTCACCCACACTGCCATCCTCTTCCGTCCAAACCGCGTCATACTTCGACGCGCCACGGATACCGGTGGCCCGCAGGATATTATCGAGCCGGTCGATGTGCTGCTCCTTTTCCGGTGTCACGTCCGGCAGGGCACGCAGGAAACGAAGGACCGCATCGAAGCTGAAATTCCGGTCGACGGCCTCCAGTGCCGCCCGCATGAGCTCCGCGTAGGGAGAATCGAGCAGGCTCGCCGGATCATCAAAGAAATACGGGATCCCGGCCTCGGAAAACACCTTATAAACGATGTCCCGGTAGCTCTCCGGATTCGTCAGGATGATGCCGATGTCCTGGTAGCGGAGATCCTCCCGACGCACGGCCTCCTCGATGCTGGTGGCCATCGCCTCGACCTCCTGGCGGAGATCCGCCGCCTCGCGGATCACGAGGGAGGAGTCCGGGGCCGCCTTCGCCGCCACGGTATCGAAGCGGTAGAGACGTGCCTCGATCGTGGACAGGGCCGGTGCCTTCACGAAGCGCGGCAGTACCGCCCCCGCCGGCCGTGGCTCTCCGGTGCGCGCATCGAAGCGGTTCACGTCGATCGGGGCTTCCACCGGAAGTTTCAGATCCGACGCCATCTTCGTCAGCTTCGCCACCGTCTGCCGTGACAGGTAGAAGAGGTCCTCCGGACCGCGCAGCTCATAGATCGAGTCGTGCGCATCGAGGCTCACCTCACAGCTCACGAGGGTCTCCGCCGTCACCGGCAGGATCTCTTCGAGAATACGAAGCTGGATCGGCGTGAAGCCGGTGAAGCCGTCGAAGGCCACGACCGCATTCTGCAGCAGCCGAGACTCCGGCAGATGTGCATACAGCTGGTCGAGAATCTCTTCCTGGGTATGATAGCCGTGCTCCTCCATATACTGCTGGAAGTGCTCATAGATCAGCGCGATATCCTGGAGCTTGCTCCGGGTGTACTGCGACTCGGCGCGCTCTGCAGCGAGGTCCAGCATCTCCGGGGTGATGTGGTACTGGTAAAACTCGGAGATCTGGGACTTCAGACTCTCGAGGAAGCCCGGCTTGTTGAGCTCACGCTGGTACAGGCGCAGCTTCCCCCGGATCTTCTCCGTCACCGAACGCAGGATCATGATCTTTCCGGTATCGTCGATGATGGTCATCGCCTGGAGGCCGAGCCCCTCGAAGACACGATAGGCCAGCCGGTTGAAGCTCAGCACATCGATGTTCAGGATACCGCCGCCCGGATTTGCCGGATGCGCGAGGATCTTTTTCTGCATCGCCAGCGTATCCTGCTCCGGCACGATCAGGAACCAGTTCTTCCGGAAATTCTCCGGCGCATGCTTCAGAAAATACTGTAAGAGATATTCGGTTTTACCGGCGCCACCCGCGCCGAAAATGAAACGTAAACTCATAAGACACCTGCCTTTTTCTGATAGCTCTATGATAGCACAGGGGCAGGGACATTTTTTAGCACATTGGTTGAAATACAGAAAAACCGGAAGCCTGGGGCTTCCGGTTCACGAGATGATCTGTGTTATGAAATTTATCAGTCTCCGAATACGGCCTTAAATGCGCGGTCGAGGTCTGCGATGATGTCCTCAACGTTCTCGATACCGATGGAGAGACGGATGGTGTTCCGCTTGATGCCCTGGTCGGCGAGCTCAGCATCGTTGCACTCTGCGTGGGTCGTGGTTGCTGGGTGTACGACGAGAGACTTCACGTCGGCAACATTGGCCAGCAGTGAGAAGAGCTCGAGATGATCGATGAAGTCCTTCGCCTTCTGCTCGTCACCATCGATGTCAAAGGTGAAGATGGAGCCGGCACCGTTCGGATAGTACTTCTGATAGAGGGCCTGCTGCACCGGATCCTTCGAGGCAGCCGGGTGAGAAACGTAGGCTACATGCGGGTTCTTCGACAGGTAATCGACAACCTTCAGTGCATTCTCGGTGTGGCGCTCTACGCGGAGAGCCAGGGTCTCGATGCCCTGCAGGAGCAGCCATGCGTTGAGCGGTGCGAGGGTCGCGCCTTCGTCACGAAGGATGATGGCACGAAGATAGGTGGCGATGGTGGCCGGTGCGCAGTCGGTAGCGAAGGTTACGCCGTGGTAGGATTCGTTCTTCGTTGCGAGCCATGGCCACTTCTCCGGCTGGTTCCAGTTGAACTTGCCGGCATCGACGATGACACCGCCGATGGTGGTTCCGTGACCGCCGATGAACTTCGTCGCCGAATGAACGACGATGTCGGCACCGTGCTCGATCGGACGGATCTGTACCGGAGTTGCGAAGGTGTTATCGATGATGAGTGGGAGGTCATGCTTGTGTGCGATCTCAACCCACTTATCGAGGTCGAGGACCTCACCGTTCGGGTTGCCGAGGGTCTCGGCATAAAGGGCCTTCGTGTTCGGCTGGATGGCTGCCTCTACCTCCTCGTAGTTGTACGGATCTACGAACGTGGTCGTTACGCCGTAGTCGGTAAAGGTATGGGCGAGGTAGTTGTAGGTTCCGCCGTAGATGTTCTTCGCGGAAACGATGTGGTCACCGGCATGCGCAACAGCCTTAAATGCGTAGGTAACCGCAGCTGCACCGGATGCAACACCGAGGGCGGCGACACCACCCTCGAGGGCGGCCACTCTCTGCTCGAAGACATCCTCGGTCGGGTTCGTCAGTCGCGCATAGATGTTACCTGCATCCTTCAGCGCGAAACGTGCGGCTGCATGGTCCGCATCGTTAAACACGAATGCGCTGGTCTGGTAGATCGGGACGGCTCTCGCGCCGGTCGCTGGATCCGGGTTCTCCTGTCCTACGTGGATGGCCTTGGTATCAAATCCGTAATTTCTGTCTACATATGGCTTCTTCGGCATGATGTTCTCCTTCTGCAGCTCCGGCTGCGCGTTCCTATCTGCGAGGTGCCCGAACTCTCCTCTATGATTCAGGCGACCTCTGCAGTCCGCATCGGTGTTTTCGTTCCGATGTTTTCATCTTTACGTTCATCAGTTTCTTAAGTGATTTCCTTCAGCTGATGGTGAAATCATAGCACCCGCATCTGCTATTGTATAATACTTGATGTCTGGAGTCAGATATAAATTCGCTTTATAGCAATGCAGACGGGCACCACGCCGTCACTCTGCGGAGGTATCACATCCCACTGTAGACATTGGCCTGCAACTGATCCAACAGCATACATCCACGGGAATGGCATCGTTTTCTTCTATAACAAATGTGGTCTCATCCGGCCATCTGGTCATATAAAATAAAAATAATCTGGTAGTTACGATAGTGCCAGCTCTGGCCTATAATGCAGGGCAGAACAGGCAGATGCCTGAACACACCTGAGGAGGCAACATTATGAATAACTCGAAAACCTATCAGCTCGCGCTTGCCGCTCTGTTCGCAGCGCTTTCCTATGCAGTCTTCACCTTCCTGCAGATCAAGATTCCGGTCGGTGCGGATATGACATCCATCCACCTCGGAAATGCCGTCGTGGTACTCGGTGCGTTCATCATCGGTGGTCCGCTCGGTGGTATCGCCGGCGCGATCGGCATGAGCATCGGTGATCTGCTGGATCCGGTCTATGCTCCACTCGTACCGAAGACACTGTTCTGTAAGCTGCTCATCGGTCTCATCACCGGTTTCGTCGCACACAGAATCGGCGGCATCACGAAGACGGATGATCCGAAGCACATCCTTCGCTGGACCATCATCGCCGCGGCCTGCGGTCTGATCTTCAACATGTTTGCGGACCCGATCATCGGCTACTGGTATAAGATTCTCATCCTCGGTAAGCCGGCTGCGGATCTGTCCCTGAAGATCAACTTCGTCGCCACCACGATCAACGCGGTCGTATCTCTCGTCGTATCTGTCGCTGTATACGCGGCACTTCGCCCGGCACTTCAGAAGGCAGGCTTCTTCATGAAGCTCGCGCACTAAACTATAGTCCGGCTGCCCAGTGGCGACCACCAGTCGCACAGTACTCCGAGCTCGGAAGACTCTAAAATCCCACCCATAAGAAGTACTAAGCCCTCTGCAATCGCTGAGTTTTCTTGATAAAAACTCAGCATTGTCAGAGGGGCTAAGGAAAATTCTAAGTACTTCTAATGGGTGGGATTTTGATTCTTCACGACCTCTCCGTATGGCGTCTGGTGGTCGCCCACTGGGCAGCCTTACATTACTTACTACCTGTCTGTCCATATTTTTGGATATAAAGGCGAACAATGTGCATTGTATGCAATTTAGAACGGTACGGCGATTGACGCTCTTTCCCTGAGAACATATATTTAGAAGGATCCGATATTCCATACGATATCAGACCGCGTTTCGCGGATGAAATCATAAAAAAATCATGAATATCCGGCGAGGGGGGCGGGCTGATGGCAGCACAGGAAACACCAGAGATGTCAGAGATTCAGAACAGCGAGCATGCGCAGAGCGTACAGGAAGTACATAACATAAGTGAAGAAGCGCAAAACGGCCAGGAAACCGCATCTCGTCAAAAATTCCGTTTTCCGCGTATCACGGATCGTGTATGGCGCAGTGCGCTGGTCGTGCTGGCGACGGCGATCATCTATGAGTATCTGTTCCAGGACCGGAATCCATGCTTCGCACTGATCGGTGCAGTCTATGGCGTCGGCAGCCAGTTCGAAGAGGGCTTCCATAATGGCTTCAACCGTTTCATTGGTACCTTCGTCGGTGGTCTGCTGGTTATCCCGTTTTATACGCTCTATACGAACCCGCTCTTCGGTATACCGGACTGGGCATGGATGGTCCTCGGTCTCTGCCTCGTGCTTCTCTGCAACCTGGCCCTCGGCGCGGACTCCGCGATTCAGCCGGGTACCGTCGTGTATTTCGTCGTGATGTTCACGGTCGGTCAGGAACGCGTCGTACCGTACACCATCGCCCGTATCATCGATACCGGTGTCGGTGTCCTGATCGCGCTGGCCATCACCACCGTCCTTCCGACGAAGCGTGACCGTGAGAACGGCCTCTCCTTCCGAAGCGTCTTTACACATACCGGACAGGCCTTCCAGTCCTACCTTCATAAGAACAGAAAGTTCCGCGAACAGGAGCATGAGAACTTCGGCAGAAGAAGATAAAAATTGCGATGCAAAATGAAATGCAGGCATGATGAGGCTTAAAATCCCTCATCATGCCTGCTTTTCATTCATTTTTTATAGGCATGGTAATGCAAAAACCGATTCAACATGCCTGCGGTGTACCCCCAAAACCGGTCATTTCCGTAGGCACATTACTATTTTTAAGCGCTTACCATGCCTGCACTCCCGAAATCCACATCATTCCATGTAGGCATTATCCCAACTTAAAGCGCTTACCATGCCACTTTAGTGAAATCACATCTCGGCGATCAGCTTCCGGAGCCGTGCTTTTTCATCCTCGCCACCGAAGATCACGTCGGCTGCATTGAACAGAAGCTGCTTTTCCTCGTCTGCGTTGAGGCCGATGGCCTGCTCGAGCTTCGCGAACTCCTTCGACTCCGTGGTATCCGAGACGGTCATGTTGTCGGTGTTGACCGTGGCCTTCACACCGGCTTCGAGCAGCGCACGGATCGGGTAATGCGCCATGTCCGAGAACATCTTCGTGTTGAGATTCGAGGTCGGGCAGCACTCCAGCGGGATCTGCTTCTCCGCGAGCTCCTTCACGAGTGCGGCATCCTCGAGCGCGCGCACGCCGTGGCCGATTCGACGGGCACCGAAGGCAAGCGCGGTGCGAATGGAATCCGGTCCATCGGCTTCACCGGCGTGGATCGTAAACGGTACCTCGAGTGCACGCGCCAGTGCGAAGACATCCTCGAAATCACGCGTCGGGAACAGCGCCTCGGCACCCGCGAGATCGAGCGCCACCACGCCCTTTCCGAGGTACTTCGCAGCCACTCGAACCGTCTCCAGATTTGCTTCCTTATTATCGGCACCACGCATCGCACAGAGGATGAGACCGGCATGAAGCTCCGGCGTCGTCTCCGCACAGGTACAGCTGTACTGCTCCTGCTCGAAGCGACGAAGCCCCGCCACGGCCGCCTCGACCACCGCCTCCTGCGTAAGCCCCTGCTGACAGTGGAACTGCGGTGCGAAACGGATCTCCGTATACACCAGGCCCTCCGCGCGCTGTACGTTCAGAAGATCATACACGATCTGTTCAATGTTTCCGGCGCTCTGCATGAGCTGAAGCGGAAAATCAAACTTCTCCAGATATTCATTGAGATCCCGGCAGTCCTCCGGCACCGAGAGCAGCGGATAGAGCTCCGCATCCGTCTTCGCCGGCATCCCCGCCTGCTGCATCAGCTTATGGACGGTCTCATATGGAAGCGAACCATCCAGATGGACATGTAAATCAATCAGTCGTTTCATAGCACTCACCTCCTCTACATATTCAGCAAATCTGAATGGCTTCCTGTATCTACTAAAGTTAATGTGAGAATATCATTTTCAATCAGATAGATCAGTAGCCAATCCGGCTGTATATGACATTCACGGAATCCTTTAAATTTTCCTTTTAACTCATGATCGCGGTATCTTTCTTCTAATACTTGACCCTGACGTAAAGCATCGATGACATCATCAAGGAGTGTTAAATCCTTTCCGCGTTTTTTCATCAGCTTATAGCTTTTCTTATAAGCCGTGGTAAATCTAATCTCTAACACTTACTCTTCCAGTGCTTTTTTCAATGCTTCCATGCTGGTATATCCCGGTGTATCAGGATCACGGGAAATACGTTTTGCTTCTGCCATAGCGTCAAGCACAGTCTGAGAATACTTCGGCACCTCAATAGTAAACGGAATTCCACCTCTCAGAATACACTGCTTCAGAAAAATATTAACTGCACTGGACATATCCATCCCAAGGGTTCCGAATAGTTCATTTGCCTGCTTTTTCACTTCTGTATCAATGCGAATTTGTGTAGGAACTGTAGCCATAATGTCATCTCCTTTCGCCTTTGTTATACTACGTTTGCAATACAGTGTCAATTTTTTCGATATTCTGGTGATGAATGCGTGTTGATTATCTCAGATTATCAAACGTGGAAATTACTCCACGAGCCACTTCGCGGCTTCGGAGAAAGAAGCACCACTTCATCGATTTCCGGATCCAGCGCGCACATATCCATCTTCTCTAGGCCGAGCAGCTCCCATAGCATCGCACGGCTTCCGCATCCGCCATGTCATGAATTCCTCTGCACTCTGCCCACGAAAATAATCTTTCCGGCCATAGCGCTCATACTTCCGGAGGATTGATGACAGAGTCGGGTATATTTCGTAAATCTCAGGCATTATTCTAATATCATCTGACATCATATTACCGCCTTTTTAAATCATTAGATATATGATTATTAGTTCTAAATACAACTATGTATATAGATGTATTTCCTATCCTACAATCTCTGTGCCATACTGCAGTTTAAATTAAAAGCCACTAAAGCCTGCCGCATATAATACGGCAGGCTCACTCAAATAGTTGCTCTATTATTTTGCTAATTCTTTATTCATCGCATCGATGACATCCTGTGCGCAATCCTCGGATGACTTCTGTCCATAGCTGGATTCCTGTAATGCACGTGTTAATGCACCATCGGATCCTGTGAAGGACTGACGTTCGAAGACGAAATCAAGCGGACGATCCGTCCATGCGGTCAGCTTGTCATTGGCTTCCTTTACCTTATCACCAGTGAAATCCAGCGCTTCGATGGCAGCCTTATTTGCCGGGATACCACGATCGGTTCCGAGAATCTGAACCGCTTCCGAGTCTGCAAGCAGGAACTGTACAAGTGCCGCTGCCTCTGCAGGATGCTGAGTATTTGCAGCAATTGCAAATTCCATGGATGACTTCAGCTCACTTCCATGGTAGTCACCAAGCTTGATATAATCACCGACAGCATAATCTGAATCGGTAACTGCTTTAAACTTGTTACGAAGAGACGTATCGTACAGATAGATGCCAGCATACTTTCCAGCGATCCAGTTTGCGTTGGTCTCAATATTCTCGGCACCATCACCCGCCAGCTTTTCATCGGTCGGGATGACATGATTCTCTTCCAAGGTCTTCAGATAGTCGAAACCATCGGTAAGTTCTTCCTTCGTCACATTAAACTGGCCATCTTCGATCCAGTTCTTATCATACTTACTCTCGATGTAATAACGTAAGAAGAACGCGCGATCGAGATCCAGGAGCATTAATGGATAGTAGTCCTCACCATGTGCTTTAAATGCCTGACCTGCTGCTAAAAGCTCCTCTGCCGTCGTCGGATAATCGATGCCAACTTCCTCGAAGGTCTTGATATTCCATCCGAATGCACGACCGGTTCTGCTGACCGGAAGCGCCTGAAGCTTTCCATTAATTGTAAACGTATCGAGGCTGTTCTGATCGAAGTTATTAAGGTCGATAATATTAGAAAGCTTATTTAAATCATAGAAATTGTCACCGTTTGGAGAGTAGTCATTTACCCAGGTATAGTCAAGCTGCATGACATCCGGTGCATTGCCCGACTTAATAGCGAGCGCCAGTTTCTCCTCATGTCCGGAGAAAGACTCATACTCTGGCGTCACCTTGATATTCGGATACTTTTCCTCGAATTTCTGAATTGCATTCAGGGTCTTCTCGTTTCTTGCATCGCCACCCCACCAGTTGAAACGAAGTTCGATCGGATCCGTCGTATTCACCTCGAGTTCGGTTTCTTCTGCCGCTTCCGTTTCTGCACCAGTTGCATTTCCTGCTTCCTGCGCCTGTGTAGCCGCTGTCGTCTCTTCCTTGGCCGATGGCATGCAGCCCACAAGGGACATCGATGTCATCATCGCTACTGCTGCGGTTGCAACAACACGTTTTGTGATTCTTTTCATATAATACCTCCTAAAATTAATCGCTTATCAAGCGAAATACACTTTTTCCGCATTTTCATGCATGATTTTCTCTTTTTCTTCCGGACTGAGAAACTTCGAATCCAGAATATAGCGGCTATAATGCTCGTAACTGTCTTCCTTTAAGCAGGACGGAAAATCCGTTCCCCACAGAAGACGATCGGCACCGACGATGTCTCTCGCAAGCAGCACATAGTGTTCCGCCTTCGGATAAGGATATTCGTCCGGACGCACATTATGTACGACACTCGAGAGATCAAACCAGACATTCGGCTTTCTCAGCTTTTCGAGCCCATACTTTAACTTATCTTCGTCTCTATCCGATGGTGCAAGTAAATGACAGAAAACGAATTTCATGTCCGGGTACTTTTCCACCTCTTCGAGTACTTCTTCGATCTGCCAGCTTGGACTGCCACACTTTCCTACATCGATGACTGATACATGGTGCATCCGATTCGCATAGGCGAGTGCCTCATCCATCACTTCCCCATTCAGCCGAAGCGACGGATGCGTTCCCATAAGTCCGGAACCGGTACTGCATTCAAACTTCTCAATCGTAAAATGAAGTCCATTTTCTCCGAAAAGATAGCTTCGGATATCCGCTTTCTGATAACTGAATGGATCATACATACCGGCTCCCTGGAAGCGATCCGGATATTTCTTGACCGCTTCTGCCGTATAGACATTCTGAAAGCCGTAAAAATTCCCCTGAAGAAGGAGTGACTTCTCCACCTGATGGGCATCCATCACCTCAATCAGTTGTTCCGCCGTGACATGATCCGAGTGAAAACACTCCGGAATCATACGAACCTTTTTTCCGCTTGCATAGACGGCATATCCATCGCCAATGCTTCGAAGCTCGCCTTCGGCACCCATCCCGGCAATGTACTGAACGATATGCGCATGACTGTCGATAATTTTCATGTTTTTAACCCTTTACGCTACCGGCTGCGATACCATTGACAAACGAATTCTGCGCGATGAAGAATACGATCAGTGATGGCACGATGGCTACCAGTGACATCGCAAGCACTTTATTCCAGTCGAAACCGACATCTGCGTCCATTGACATACGAAGATAAATAGACATCGGATACTTCGCAACCGTATTCACATAAATCAATGGTCCCATGAAGTCATTCGAAGACCACATAAACTGAAAGATGACGCACGATGTCATGGCCGGCTTTAAGATCGGTGCGATGACATAGAACAGTCTCTGCAGGATTCCGCAGCCATCGATTTCGGATGCTTCATCCAGTTCCCTCGGAATCTGCCGCAGGAACTGTACCAGCATGTACACAAAGAAAGTGTCGCAGGCAAACATGGATGGGATAATCAGCGGCAGATAGGAGTCAAGCCAGCCGAGCTGATCGAACAAAACGTACTGTGGTGCATTCAGAACGACCTGCGGTAAAAACAGAGTTGAAATCATCAGCGCAAACGCAAGCTTCTTTCCCGGAAACTCGAATCTCGCAAAGGCATACGCCGTCAGTGTAGCGGATAAGACGGTCACAATCACTTTCGGAATGACGATCTTGTAGGTGTTTGCGAAGAAATGCCAGATGGACATTCCATGGAAGCCTGCAAAACCAGATGTATAACCGGACACAGTCGGATTCATTGGGATCACACCGATGGTAGAAAAGAGCTCATCATTTGTTTTGAAGGATGCACCCACCATCCAGATGAGCGGATAAATCATCAGGAAACCAACGATGATTAGAATGGCATATCGGCCGAACACACCGATTTTCTTTTGTAATTCCTTTGACATATTGATTTCTTACCTCCCATCTTCATCGGAGTAGTACACCCAGTACTTCTGGCTGATAAACGCAACGGCTGTGAAGGTCATAATGATGATGAACAGCAACCACGCAATCGCACTGGCATAGCCCATGTCATAGGATTTGAATGCATTGTTATAAACAAGCAGTGAAACCAGTGTCGTGGATCTCAGCGGACCACCTTGCGTGATGATGTACGGACCATTAAACTCCTGAAACTTGTTGCAGAGCTGTGTGACGAAATTATAGAAAACCATCGGTGAAATCAGCGGAAGCGTGATCTTCACAAACTGCCGCAGCTTCGTTGCGCCATCCAGCGATGCCGCCTCATACAGATCCTCCGGAACACTCTTCAGTGCTGCAAGGAAAATGACCATCGGCGATCCAAACTGCCATACCTTCAGAAGAACGATCACCCAGAACGCACCACTCGTACTTCCTAACCAGTTAAACGGTGCGACGCCGAATTTTCCGAGAATCATATTGATAAGACCATCTGTCTTAAATAAGAATCTCCACAAAACGGCGATGGATACGGAACCACCGAGGATCGATGGAATATAGTAAATCGTTCGGAAGAAATTCACACCGCGGATTTTAAAATTCAGAATATACGCGATAAAAAGTGCAAATCCAAGTTCCAGCGGTACCGTCAGAAACGCGTATTTAAACGTCGTCGCAAATACCTTCATGACTGATGCATCCGTCAAAATGCTGATGTAGTTCTCCAACCCGATGAACTTCGGCGTTTTAAACAGATTGTAATCATGAAAACTGTAAACCAGTGAAGAAATGAATGGATATAATTTAAATCCGATAAATCCGATCCACCACGGAAGTAATAAGAGAAGACCCGCGTATTTTTTACGACTGTATGTTTGCTTCATTGCCTTTTCCCTTCTATGTATTTATAAATCAGAATAGCCGCCCGACATTTACGCCTTCGGTGGCAGATAGATGGTTCTGGATTCCAGTGCATCCATCGCTTCGATCTTCTCGAGATTCATGCGTACCGGAATACCCGGAATATCGGTACGTACGAAGCACTTGCCATCACGAATCTCCGGAATGTTCAACATCAGCTCGTGTACCGGCTCTGAAATCGGTGCATGGAACTCGATACGCTCATTCTCACCATAGAGACATCCGAAGGAAGCATTGTACGCCGTTCTACCACCGGACTGGAACTCCTTACCTGCAGCTCTTGCCATGTCACGAATCTTCAGCAGATCATCGATACGGGTCATTCTTCCGAGCGATGGCTGTACGATGTCGACGCCCTTCTCGAGGTACATCTCATACATGTAGGAGATGCGCATGGACTCACCGGCGGAAATCTTCTGCTGAACACCCATCTCCTTCATCTTCTGGATACCGTTGAAGTCTGCCGAGTGAATCGGCTCCTCGAACCATGCGATGTTGTATGGCTCCGCCATCTTCGCAAACTTCACGGCCCCTTCGACGGTCCAGCGCTGATTGGCATCGACCGCGACACCGATCTCGTCGCCGACCGCGGCGCGTACCTTCTCGATACGACGAAGATCACGCTCCATGTTCTGGCCCTTATCACTGCCGATCTTAAACTTGACGGTCGTGAAGCCCTCCGATACATAGCGGCACATATCCTCTACGAGCTCCTCATCGGAAAGAAGAAGTGATCCGCCGCCCTTATAAGCAGCTGCCCAGTCCTTCTCGGCACCGAGGAAACGGTGAATCGGCTTACCGGCTCTCTGTGCCAGGATATCCAGCATCAGAAGATCGACGGTGCCGACATTGACCGCGGCTGCCGACTGGAAGCCGGAATTTCTGGACTTCCAGTAGAGGCTCTCGCGCCACTCGTTGTAGCTCTTCGTCTCTCCGTTCAGAATCTGCGGAAGCATGTCCTTGATAAAGGATCTGGATACCGTATAGTGTGCAGTCATTCCGGTATCATCCGAAAGCTCGAGATAGCCCTGCTCCGGGATGAACTGACCGAATCCACCGGTGCCATCCTGAAATGGCTTCGGAAGCGGAATCGGACGGAAGTTATAGAAGACAGCCTTCGTAAATCTGATCTTATCTTCAAAGTTGAAAGAATTCATGTTTCTCTCCTTTGTTGTCATTTTCACATCTGTTGTCGTCAATATATAAGAAACGCGCCCAAGAATTGCCTTAAAAATGCACAATTTTTCTGCAGAATATGTGCACATCGCACAAGTATTTCATAACGTTATTTTTTCGTCAATCCATCATTTCAAAAGTATTGCAATTTAAAATGGATGCATTACACTATGGATATATGCTGATTTTGTTTTTCAGAAGAAATATGAAATACTTGAACGGTCAGAAATAAACACAGGGAGAAAGGGATCTGAACTTTATGAATTTCAAGCCGAGTGACATCGTCCTGCTGCATGGCGATCCTGCCGTGGCTACCTTTGAGATGCTCGAGCATCTCTTCGTCGATCTGAAGCCGGAGCTGGAGAAGGCGAAGCTCTATGCCCGTTCCTCGAGTCCGGTGCTGATCGAGGCCTCCGCCGGTCCGGAACTCGAGATGATCGGGCAGGCGATCCATAACGGAAGTGACCGGAAGGGGAAGTCCTATGCGGTGATCTCGCTGTCCGGTCTGACGAACGAGGATCAGAATCGTATCCTGTTCGGCGATCCACGCATGGGCCGAGAGGGTGCCCTCATGGACTGTAACCATGGCACACTGATGATCCAAGGCATCGATAAGCTGACGCTCCCGATGCAGTCCCAGCTTGCCCGCGTCATCCGTACGAAGCGCGTCGCCAGCCAGACGAATTTCGCACAGTACCGCTATATCGATGTCCGCATCATCGGTACGACCTCGAAAAACCTCACTGAGCTCCGAAACCAGTTTCTCTTCCGCTCGGACCTGCTCTTCACCTTCCGTGCCCTGCGCCTCCGCATCCCGAAGCTGAAGAAACGCCCGCGCGATGTCGAGAATATGCTGGATTTTTATTTCAATGACTACAACCGGGAGTATGAGATGCATCATACACTCACCGCACATGCCCGGGAGACCATCATCCACTACCCGTGGGACAGCAACATCATGCAGCTGAGCGCCTTCTGTGAGCGTCTCGTGCTGACGGCTCCAGATATCGTGATCCACACCGGCTATGTGCAGTCGCTGCTCGCCGAGCTTTATGAACAGGATTCGGCGATCTATGTCACAGAAAATTCCGCCTCGATGGAGGGCTCGACCGCGCAGGAATCCCCGGTGCTTCGTCACATTCTGAATCATGCATCGCTTTCCGAAGTGGACAGCATGCCGTCCTCACGGCCGAACACAGGAGCAGCTGCCCTACACTCGGAAACGACCGCCCCATCTGCGCTCCTTCCACATATACCGGAGAGTAACGACATCTACCGCGACCTCCTCGTGGCCTGCCTCCGAAAAAATCATGGCAACCGCAAGCTCACCGCACAGGAGCTCGGCATCAGCACCACTACCCTCTGGCGGAAGATCCGCTACTATCACCTCGAGTGAATTTAAGGAAAAAAATAATGGGGTCAGACCCCATTATTTTGTGACTTATGATTCCGCAGTGTCAGGCGTTCACTTCGTCCTTGTGTGCCTGCATGTACTGATCCATCTCCTCGGCGATCATCTTCGATACGTGAACGGCATCGACGACGGTCTTCGCACCGGTGACGACGTCGCCGGAAGCGAAAACGCCCGGCATGGTGGTTTCACCCTCTGCATCGGTCGCGAGGGTACCACGCTCGTTCAGCTTGAGGCCGGAGTTGTGCTCGACGAGACGGTGCTTTGGCACCTGGGAAACGGCGATGACGACGGAATCACACGGAACGAAGTGTTCCGTGCCCGGCTTCGTTACAACCTTGCCATCCTCCTGTACCTCCGTCTCGGAGAGCATCACGCCATCATCCTTAATCGCCGTCGCGGTCTGGTGGAATTCGAACTGAACACCATCGAGCTTCGCAAACTCAAACTCATCCGGGGATGCGGTCACCTTGTCGCGACGCTCGTATACCGTCACATTCTTTACGCCCTGACGGATCGCGGTACGTGCGACATCCATCGCCGAGTTTCCGGAACCGAAGATCGCCACGGACTGGCCGAGGTCGACGGACTCCGGATTATTAAGATAATTGATCGCGTAATGAACATTGCCGAAGGTCTCGCCCGGAATCAGCATACGACGCGGACGCCATGCACCGGTACCGATGAAGATGGAGCGATAGCCATCACGGAAAAGATCCTCGAGGGTGATGTTCCCGCCGATGGTGAAGTTCGGACGGAAAAGAATGCCCATTTCGCGCATCTTCGTGTAGTAGCGGTCGAGGATGCTGTGCGGCAGACGGAACTCCGGGATACCATAGCGCATGATGCCGCCGATCTTATCACGGCTCTCGAAAACGGTGATCTTATAGCCCTTGCTTGCAAGCAGGATCGCGATGGTGATGCCGGCCGGACCTGCACCGATGACCGCTGCCTTCATGCCGTTCGGCTCCGCCATCTTTACCTTGATCCGCTCGAAGCAGGAATCGGAAATATAGTTCTCGATGGAAGAAATATGCACCGGGGAGCCCTTGATACCGCGAACGCAGTGACCCTCGCACTGCTTGCCATGGTTACATACGAGTGAGCATACGACGGAAAGCGGATTGTTTGCGAACAGCATCGCTGCCGCAGTCTCGAGCTCATTTTCCTTAAAAAGACGGATCATCTCCGGAATATTCGTATTGATCGGACAGCCCTTCCGACACTGCGGATTCTTACACTGCAGACAACGATTGGCTTCCTCTAAAACATGAATAGGCATCTTGTATCCTCCCCTGATATCGAATCATTTAAGCATTTTTCAAACTCAACATGTTCCATCCTAATACAGGATTTTACGAATGTCATGCGTTAAATACATAACTTATATGTCAAGAAAAGAACGTTAAAATCCTGACTTCTGCGTTAATTTTATAACCTGTACCTGAATCGAATTTCAGCGCAGATCATCATCAAAAATTGATCTGCGCTGATAAAAAAAGCGATTATTTTGTGTTCATCTTCATGCCGGTCTGGATAAAACGGAACATGCGGATCGCGCCCTTATAGTAGAGCTCGACTGCATTGTCCAGTGCATCCTTCAGTGGCATCGGGCCGTCGACGGTGGTCATGATCGAGCTGATACCATGGGCATAGATTTTCTCATAATCCGGACCGAGTCCGCCGCAGAGTGCCGCTACCGGTACCTGGTGCTTCGCACTGCGGTCACCGACACCCTGCATGACCTTACCGAAGCAGGACTGCCAGTCGGTTCTGCCCTCGCCGGTCACGACGAGATCGACACCCTCGAGGCGTGCATCGAAGTCGATGAGATCGAGCACGGTCTCGATACCAGACTTCATCTCTGCGTGCAGGAAGACCTTCAGTGCCGCGCCGAGTCCGCCGGCTGCACCGCTGCCCTGGATCTCATCCGGGTTCACGCCGAACTCACGGATGATCACATCGCGGTAGTTCTGCATGCCCTTCTCGAGACGGTCGAGGATCTCCGGTGTGCCGCCCTTCTGCTTTCCGAAGGTATAGGTCGCACCATCCGGTCCGCAGAGCGGATTCGTCACATCACACATAACCGTGAAGTGCGCCTTCTGTACTGCCGGATCGAGGCCACTCATGTCGATGTGCGCCACCTTCTCGAGGTTCTCGCCACGACCTTCCAGTACGTTACCGTCCTGATCGAGGAAGCGAATGCCGAGGGCGGAGGCGAAACCCATGCCGCCATCATTGGTCGCCGATCCTCCGATCGCGATGGCGATCTCCGTGTAGCCGGCATCGAGCGCCGCCTTCAGCAGCTCACCGGTGCCATAGGTGGTGGTGTTCAGCGGGTTTCGCTTCTCCTCCGGCACCATCGGAAGTCCGGATGCCGCTGCCATCTCGAGGATCGCCTCGCTTTCGGACAGCCGACCATAGAAGCCCTGCTCCATCTCCATCAGCGGGCCGTGCACCGGCACCGTGATGATCTCTCCACTTCTCGCCTTTACAACGGCATCGGTCGTACCCTCGCCGCCGTCCGCGACCGGCACGCCACTGGTCTCACAGCTACCGAAAACCTCCTGTGCTGCCTTCGTGAGGAGCTCGATGGTCTGGTCGCTCGAGAGGGTTCCCTTAAAGGAATCCGAAGCAAAAAGTAATTTCATGTTATACCTCCTGCTGCCTTCCGGCAGTCATTATATGATCATTTTCACTGCGATAAGCGGCAGAACGAGACCTCTTCCGCACTATCTGCGCATCATCGTGCAATTTCACCGCTTAACTGAAATCAAAGAGATTGAGCCCCGTCCCCGTGATCTCATCCTTCTTCCGGCCGACCTGTCCGTCGATGACCGTGAGGAAGATCTCCGCCGTTCCACCTATGCGCACGGACTTCAGATGTCCGCCGAAGGCGTGTCCATCCACATCCGCGACCGTGATATGCACATGGAGATACGGCTTTCCGTCCATCTCCGTGACACTGCCGATGATGGATGTGATTTCGAGCGGCTGATCCAGCACGGTCTCCGTGAATTTCTGTGCCTCCACATCGTAGAGCCCCATCACGAGATGATCGGCTGCCCCGAGTCCGCTGATGGACGCGAGACGGATCTGCTCCTTCTCGCAGAGGATGACGATCTCCGTCATGACCTCCTCATCGCGATCCACACGTAACACGATCTGATTTCCGAATCTTCTGTAATCCATCCTGTCCTCCTCTGAATCCTCGATTCACTTCACTATCTTCACGCAGGTCCGAAGGACCCGGCGTCATCTATCCTGTTTGTTTTACACCCGCATCGGTTTGCCGTGCCATCTCAGATGATCTGATACTGCCGTAGCTTTCGCCACAGCGTCGTCTTACTGATGCCAAGCTTCTCCGCGGCCTTCTCCCGGCTGCCCATGCACTCGGCGAGCACCCGGACGATGCGCTCCCGCTCCATCGCCTGCACGGACATGACCGGCGCATGGCGTGCACGATCCGCTCCCGCGTCAGCACACAATGCGTCACTTTCTGACGTTCCCCCGACCGAAAGCCCGTCACCATCACACTGTCCGACAGCGTTCATCGCTTCCCCGACAGCGCTCCTGCCCGCTTCCGTTCCAGAGGCCAATGTTTCTGTCCCATAAATCGTCGCGTACAGCTTCGTGATGTCATCCGGACGGATGCTTCGATGATCCGCCGTGATGACGAGCCGCTCGAGAAAGCTCTCCAGCTGTATACGTCCGCCATCCCATCTGAGTCCAGCGATCGTTTTCATCGCGTCCTTCGTCAGCACATGGTAACGCCCATACTGCTCCGCAAGCCGCCGCATATAGATATCCGCAAGGAACGGAATCTCCTCCGGCGTGTCCATGAGCATCGGTATGCGGATCGCAAACGCGATCAGGCGCTCATAGAGCTCCGGCAGCAGATACGGCCGCAGGTCCGTCTTTTTCGTCACGACGATGACGTTCCGAAACATCAGAATCTCCAGCAGCTTCTTCTGCGAGCGCAGATCGAGATGCTCGATGAAATTGATTTGAAGCGTGCCCTTCGCGGCATCGTTCATCTTTCCGAGTCGCCCAAACAGCGCCTCATAGGCCGACTCCCCGGCGATGCAATCGTACTCCACGAGCTTCTCCTGCGAATGCTTCGACTTGTTGTGCATGGCATTCGCAAAGGCACGGTAGAGACGCCCCACCGGCTCGATCAGGAGCTTCGGACAGTCCGTCTCTGACAGCTGTTCTGCGAGCGTCACCGCCGCCTGCATGCGCGCACTGCTGTATGGAAAATTCACGAAGGACGCAGCCTTTTCGACCGTCTCCGGCTTCCGGTAATTCGCCTCCGGAAGCCTGCCGTTCCCATCGAAGGTGGCGGCGAGCTGAAAAGCCTCCTTGATCGCTGCCTCGACGGCATCCTCCGTATTCGTGATAAAAATCGATGGAATCCCTGCATCATCCGCGACGGTCAGCACCGTCTGTCCCCCGATGATGAGGTCCACCTTATCCTCGATCGCCTGCATGGCCGCCGGACGCAGCAGTTCCGGGTTCTGCACGAAGTACTCATGGAGATGCACCCCGCACTGCTCATCGAGCCCCGACAGATCGCAGGCCATGTTCTTGAAGGTCACGATCGCGATATGTGGATGCGACTTATGCACGACCCGCTTCGCACGCTCGAGCATATCGATCACACCCTGCCGGGTCAGCACGATCTCCACCACCGGAATATCCGTATACTGCTTGATAATCGTCGCCTGCAGACCACGCGCGATGATGATATCCGCGCCCTGATTGATGGCCTGCCGCGCCTCCATCACCGCCCGCTCCGACTCGATCACCTTCATCAGAAAAAGACGCTTCTGCTGCTCCTGCAGCACATCATGCGTTAGACGAAAGAGCTCATCATTCGGAACCAGCAAAGCAATATTGGCCATAGCGTTCTCCATTCCAATTCGTTTCAATATATTCCATTATATCAAACCGCCGGCCAAAATGTAAGAAAACGGAGCAAGGCCCTATCCGTTTTCGTTTCATGAATAAGGAGACGATGCCATTGAAATCGCCTACGGCGAAGGCATCGTCGTTTGATTTTGCCGTCTTCGCGGCAAAACGGCCTCGCCGCCCGGGGGCATCACGGGGACCCCCGCGCCCTACGGGCGGCACTCCCCCGTGATATTTACTGCATATCCAGATATTCCTTATGCGTCGGCTTCGGATACACGCGATCGATGGCCTGCAGCTCCTCCGGGCTCAGTGTGATCTGATCGGCGCCTGCATTGGCCAGCGTATGCTCCGCACGGGAGCTGCGTGGAATCGCGATGGTGTGCCCGTCGCGGATGTTCCAGGCGAGCAGAATCTGCGGCACCGTCGCATGATGCGCCTCGGCGATGCTCTGCAGGGTCTTATTTGAGAAAAGACCACTCCGGAGCGAACCGGCCTGCGCGAGCGGACAGTACGCCATGAGCGCTACCTGGTTCTTCCGCATCCACGGAAGGAGCGAATACTCGATGCCACGGGAGCCGGTGTGGTAGAGCACCTGATTCACCTGGCAGTTCCGGCCCTCCGGGATCTCCCAAAGCTCCTCCATATCATCGATGTCGAAGTTGGAGACGCCCCAGGCCTTGATGAGGCCCTCGGCGCGCAGCTCCTCGAGGCCGCTGACCGTCTCCTCCAGAGAGTAGTTGCCCCGCCAGTGGTAGAGATAGAGGTCGAGGTACTGCTGCCCCATACGCTCGAGGCTGCCCATGAGTGAACGGCGCATGCGCTTGCCGCCGGCATTGCCCGGAAGCACCTTCGACACGAGGTAGAGCTGTGAGCGGTCCTCGGTGCTGAGGGCTTCCCCGAGCATATCCTCTGCGGCACCACTGCCATACATCTCCGCGGTATCGATGAGGGTCATGCCGGCCGCGATGCCCTGGCGGATACCCTCGATTTCCTGCTGACGCTGCGCCCGGTTCTCACCGAGGTACCAGGTACCCTGGCCGAGGGCCGGAACGACTGCGCCGTTTGCGAGTGTAACAGTATGTTTCATCAGATGAGACCTGCCTCCTTCATCACCTTCTTGAAGTGCTCAAGGGTTGCTTCGTTTGTGGTCGGGAGGGATGGAAGGTACGGATCGCCGACCTCGAGACCGCGGATCGCAGCCATATCCTTCGCCGCAACCGGGAAGGAAGCCTTATCCATCGCAAGACGTACCGGGTTCAGCTTGAACTGTGCCTCACGGGAGCCCTCGAAATCACCCTCGGTGTACTTCTTGTAAACATCACCGATCAGCTCCGGCATAAAGTTACCAGCGGTGCATACGCCGCCGACAGCGCCCACGCAGAGCGATGCGAAGAGAAGGGTGTCCTTGCCACCGAAGACCTTGAAGTCAACGTCACGGTTTCTGCGTACGCACTCCTCGGTGAGGGTGATGTCACCGGAGGTATCCTTCATGCCGACGATGTTTGCGACGTTATGTGCAAGCTCGGTCACGATATCTGCGCTGAGGCCATAGCCGACACGGCCAGGGTTGTTGTAGAGAAGCACCGGGGTCTCCGGGATGGCATCCGCGATGGCCTTGAAGTGACGATAGAGCTCGTCATGGGTCGGCTTCAGGAACATCGGCTGAAGGATGGACACGCAGGATGCGCCGTTTGCGACCGCCATCTTCGCGAGGCGGATGCACTTCTTTGTGTTGATGGCACCGATACCGAAGTAGACCGGCACACGACCAGCGGCCTGATCCACCATGATCTTGAGACCGCGCTCCATCTCATCCTCCTCGAGCTGGTAGAACTCACCGTTCGAGCCGAAAGCCAGGATGCCCTGAAGGCCACCATCGATGACATAATCGACCTGCTTCCGCATGCCGGCCTCATCGATCTTCTCATCCTGATCGATGACGGTAATGATCGGAACAACTACACCCTTGATAAACTCTGTATTCATGAAGATTCTCTTTCTGATTCTATAATCGTAATATTGATTGACTGCTTTTCATTCCGGACGAATGATTGCTTATCCTATGGCGATGCTTCGGTCCAGATCTTATCCGGCTGAATATTTCCGGATACAAAAAGCCCGGCAACCGGCGTCAAAATGGAAGGGAAAAAGCGCTCGGTGCCGGGCTTCAGTGATCATTATGAAGCTATAACACTAATTTTTAAAGATTACTTTGCGATAGAAACACCAGTCATTCTCTCATAGTAGCGAACGATGTCGTCGTGGTCGCAAGCACCCTCGTCGTGGTTCTTAAGCTCCTGCATAACCTCCATCATGTGTGCGGTCATCGGAACCGGCATGTTGATGGCATGGGAAGCATTGAGGGCGTTCGTAAGATCCTTGATGTGAAGGTCGATTCTGAAGCCTGGGTTGTAGTTACCGGAAAGCATCATCGGAGCCTTTGCATCGAGAACGGTGGAACCAGCGAGACCGCCACGGATTGCCTGATATACGAGCTCAGGATCGGTACCCGCCTTCTTTGCGAAGGTAAGTGCCTCTGCAACGATACCGATGTTGGCAGCTACGATCATCTGGTTTGCAAGCTTTGCAACGTTACCGGAGCCGAGAGGTCCGACATATACGACAGAACCAGCCATCACCATGAGCATGTCATAGTACTTATCGAAGGTCTCCTTCTTACCACCAACCATGACAGAAAGTGTGCCGTCGATGGCCTTTGGCTCACCACCGGATACAGGAGCATCGAGCATGTCTACGCCGATCTTCTCGAGGTCAGCACCGATCTTCTTGGACTCCACCGGGTCGATGGAAGACATATCGATCAGTACGGACTCACCCTTACGGAAGCCCTCTGCGAGGCCGTTCTCATTAAATACAGCCGCACGTACGTGTGGAGAGTTCGGAACCATGGTGATAACTGCATCCGCGAACTCTGCAAGATCCTTACCGCAGGTACCAGCCTTTGCACCAGCTGCGACAAGCTCATCAACTGCAGCCTGGTTGAAGTCAAATACCATCAGCTCGTGACCAGCCTTCAGCAGGTTCTTCGCCATCGGTCTACCCATGATACCAAGTCCTAAAAATCCAATCTTCATTTTTATTCCTCACTTTCTTCATGTAAAAAAATGTTTATGTACTTATGTAGTGGAGTGCTTTCGCATCTCACGTTGTTATCTTACTGAAACGATCGATGTAAAACTAGAATGAAACTGACCAAAGATAATTTATTTTCTGCTTGATTCGTCAAAAGGCGGTGTTTCATTTCATTTTGTTTCATATCAATTCATTATCTTACCAGTGCCGGCTTCTTGTGATCATACTTCCAGCCCGGAATCAGATACTGCATCGCCTTCGCATCATCACGGTCATGGGATGGCAGGCTGTTGTAGAGCTGGTTCGCCTTCATGACCTTCTCCATGTTGAGATGTACGCCGAGGCCCGGTGCATCCGGAACCTGCAGCTTGCCGCCGATGATCTGTGGCGTATCATCGAGGAGGTTCTGACCATCCTGCCAGATCCAGTGGGTATCGAGCGGTGCCGGATCGCCGACCGCAGCGGCACCCACCTGTGCAAAGGCTGCCAGTGTGATGTCGAAGTGGTTGTTCGAGTGAACGCCCCAGGTGAGACCCCAGGAGTTCAGCAGCTGTGACATACGGATCGCACCATCGAAGCCCCAGAAGTGCGGATCTGCGAGGATGATATCGCAGGCATTGAGGCTTACGGTGTGATAGAACTGACGCCAGTCGGTGGCAATCATGTTCGTCGCTACCTGGAACTGCGTCGCATTCTTAAACTCGCGCATGATTTCACGACTGGAATAACCGGCCTCTGGTCCGCATGGATCTTCCATGTAGGTAATGATGCCGTGCATATCCTTGCAGAGCTCGATGGACTCCTTCAGGCTCCATGCGCCATTCGGGTCGATGTTGATACGTGCATCCGGGAAACGCTTCTTCAGTGCGCGCATCGCATCCATCTCCTCAGAGCCCTTCAGTACGCCGCCCTTCAGCTTGAAGTTGCGGAAACCGTACTTTTCAGTCAGCGCCTCTGCCTCTTCGACCACTCTCTCCGGCGTCAGGATCTCCTCACGACGCAGGCGGAACCATGGATCCGAGCTGTCGCTCTCATCGAGATACTGCATCTCGCCTGCCGGTACTTTCTTCTTATCGGATACATAGAAGAGATAGCCGAGCATTTCGACTTCTTTTCGCTGCTGTCCTTCACCGAGAAGATCACACATCGGTACGCCCAGGAACTGGCCCATCAGGTCAAGCATCGCACACTCCAGTGCCCACTCACTCTTTACGACAAACTTCAGCTTCGAGATATCGAGTGTCTGGATACCCTCGCCATCGTCCTCTGCGGCCGGGTTCGCCAGCTTATGAATCTTCTGGAGGATCTGACGGTATTTCGCGATCGGCTGTCCCTCTACGAGTGGCTTTACTGCGTTAAGGCACTCACAGGTGTAATCTCCACCGTGAATCTCTCCGATGCCCTGATGTCCCGCACTATCCTCGAGAATCACCAGGTTTCTCGTAAATGCCGGTGCATGACAGCCCGACAGGGTCATCAGCATACTGTCGTAGCCGGCCACCGGGATGACCTGCATCTTCTTAATAATAGGTGTATCTGCCATTTTCATACCTCTTTCCTTCTATGGTGCATGTGCGCCGAAAATGAATCTTCCAACATGAATCGTATGCACACCTTTTCTGTAGTAAAGGGTGCTTATAAAAGCAGCAGCGAAGCTGCTGAAATTATCGGATTAAAAATGGAACAAGCTCGAGAACGTGCTGGAGCTCCGGATACGGATCCCGGATGAGTGCCTGCTTCGTAACCGCCTCGCGCACAGAAAATCCCGCGCTCAAAAAGCGATTTCGGATATAGACATCCAGGACGTCATCCCGGATACTCACGGCGACTTTTCCAGGTGTATAGTCTGTAAAGGAGCGAAGCTTCTGCAGGAAGGCACCACTCGGAAGCTTCGCTTCCTGATCAGCAGTATAGATATGCATCGACGAAGGGATGCCATCCGGGCGTGCTGCTTCTTCGAGCTGCTGCTTCTGATAGAAGTCTGTACGGAACGCTTCCGGGAACAGACCATCCTCCAGGATGCGTACATTCAGTCCGGTGGATTCCGGAAGTCGGATACGGATCCAGTTGCCGGTATTGATGTCGGCGGCGACACCCTTCTCATGCTGGTGCTGCGCTACAGAGCAGTCCGTCGCACGGATGTCGAGCTTCCCCTTCGTCCCATGAACGGATTTAAAAAAGCTCGCGGTCTTCGGCACAAACGGCAGAAGTCCGGCGGCGTCCAGATCCTGCTCGGAAAGCTGCGTTCCCTTTTCTTCGATGTCGGTATCGCTGAAATCCTTCAGTGTACTCAGCTCGAGATTCGTATTTTCACACTTTTTGAGATAGGTTCTCTGCTGTCTACGCACGACGAAAATCTGATAGAAGATCGCCGCAATCAGAAGAAGGGATGTAAGAATAAACTGTTTTAAGACGGACGCCACGATGACAGCGATGAGTAGAACGATCAGCGCATATGCCATGTAATGAATGCGCTTATTCTCCTGCGTGAGCTCCTGTACGTACTGATCCTGCGTTTTTCTGACAGCCATAATTTACCTCTTTTCTGTGATGCTCACGGAAGAAGTGTCGACTGAAAACGCGGGCTTCCCCGTGATGCTCTGATGACGAATGTATATGGAAATAATCTGTGCATGATATAAAAGGGTCATAAATCATGATATGATCGCTCATCTGATGATCTATGATTCTTTTATTTCCGGTTCCGGCAGGATGCCGGAACCGGGCTAAAGGAAGTTATATGGAGTAGATTACTTTTTTACTTTTCAACAGAAGCTGCAATCTCCTTGAAGGTTGCAAGGTAATTCTTATCGTTCTCTACAGAATCTGCAGCTGAGAGATAATACGGATTGATCTCCATGTTCTTGAGGTCCTCCTGGCACTTCGCGTTCTCTGTGACGGTCTTTGTGGTGTTCTCAAACCATGCGATGACAGAAGCATCGGTTCCAGCCGGGAAGTAGAAGGAGTAGTCAAGGTCAGGGTAAACGATGTCGATGCCCTGCTCCTTCAGTGTAGGAACATCCGGCATAAGCTCAGATCTCTTCTCTGTAGGGATACCTACACATACAAACTGACCTGCATCCAGATAATCCTTCGTGTTTACGAAGGCACCCGGCATCATATCTACCTGGCCGGAAAGCATCGCCGTTACCTTATCAGAGTTGGATCCTACGTCTACGAGGTCGAGATCGATACCGGCCACTTCCTCAAACTTGAGGAGCTCGTAGTAAGTATATGCACCTACCTCGGTACAAGCCTTCAGCTGTCCAGGGTTTGCTTTGGCAGCCTCGATGAACTCATTGAGGTCCTTATACTTATCCGGATTTACATAGAGACCCTGTGCATCATTCTTTGCGAATGTTGGTCCGAGTGTAAATGCGGTGTAGTCATAGTCGGTGATACCGGCAACATTGGCCACGTTTACGAGGTTGTGACCATACAGAACGGTCTGGCCATCGTTAGCTGCGGACAGAACCTGGTTTGCAGCGACGGATCCGGATGCACCACTTGCATTTACAACGACGAAGTCAACGCCGGTTGCTTCCTTCGCATACTGTGCGAAGATACGAGCGGAAAGGTCGGTGTCTCCACCTGCACCTGCCGGAAGAACCAGGGAAATCGGGCCGGATGGCTGCCAGTCACCTGCAGTGGTGCTTGCAGCTGCATCTCCGGCTGCAGCGCTCTCTGCAGCCTTCGTCTCAGCCGGTGCAGCCGCGGTGGTGCTACCGGTTGAGGAAGAGCCACATGCAGCGAGACTGAGTGCCATGCTACCTGCGAGAAGTGCAGATAAGATTCTTTTTTTCATAGTTTTTCTCCTTTTTTCGGGGGTGCCTCCCGGCGCCCATGTTTTTATTACCTCTTCCATTTCATGGAAGTTCAGTACATACTCGTTTTTTGTTGACTTATTCTAATCATCGACCTTCTTGCCACCGTGCTTGATCTCCTTAAACATGGACCAGAGGAGAACGCCACAGGCGATGAAGAAGAATACATCGAAGATCGGATGTGTGAAGAATGCGCCGAAGCTCTTGTAGCTCATGATGCCTCGACGGAGGTAGGTCTCGGTCATGGAGCCGACCAGGAAGCAGAGGACGAACGGTGTCGTCGGAAGACTCAGCTTGTGATAGATGTAGCCGACCACACCGAAAACGATGATGGACTGCACATCGAAGACACGGTTGTTGGTTGCATAGGCACCAACTGCGCAGAGTACGAGGATGAGTGGCATCAGGATGTGCTTCGGAACCTTCAGGATCTGTACGAAGCCCTTGATACATGTCCACTCAACGATCAGCATGATGAGGTCGCAGACCATACATGCAGCGAAGATACCGTATACGACATCCGCGTTCTTTACGAAGAGAAGCGGACCGGCGGACAGGCCGTGGATCAGGAAACCGCCGAGCATCATCGCGGTAACACCGTCGCCCGGGATACCAAGCACGAGGAGCGGGATCATCGCACCACCGATGGTTGCGTTATTTGCACACTCCGTTGCGACGATACCCTCTGGATCACCTGTACCGAAGGTTTCCGGATGCTTGCTCATGTTCTTTGCGGTGACGTAAGCGAGCATACCAGAGGTGGAACCGCCGATACCAGGAAGGATACCGATGCCGGTTCCGATGACAGCTGCTCTCAGTGCGCCCGGAAGCCAGGAAACAAATTCCTTCATGCTGAAGCCGAAGCCCTTTACCTTCGAGGTCGGGATAGTCTGTACGCCCTTTGCATTCATCTCCTCTGCAGACTTCAGGATATCTGCGACTGCGAAGATACCGATGAGGGTGGTCAGCTGATTGAAGCCAGCCAGAAGATTCGCATTACCGAAGGTAAAACGTGCTGTACCATCGATCGGTGCCATACCGATGAAGCAGAACACCAGTCCAAAGAGACCTGCGAGGAGGCCCTTGATCATATTTCCTGCAGAGAGGATCGCCACCATCGTGAGCGCGAAGAAGCAGATACCGAAGTTCTCTACCGGAGTGAACTTCAGCGCAACGTCTGCAAGCATCGGTGCGAAGAAGGACAGGATAAAGAACGAGAACAGGGATCCGAGGAAGGAGAAGACGATACCGACACCCAGTGCCTTCATCGCCTCGCCCTTCTGTGCCATCGGGTAACCATCAAAGGTGGTTGCGATGGAAGAAGCGGTACCCGGCATGTTGAGGAGAATCGCGGAGATCAGTCCGCCGGAGATACCTCCGATGTAAACCGCAACCAGGGTGTTCATACCGAGGGAGGCTTCCATGCTGAAGGTCAGCGGGAGCATCAGGGCGACCGCCATAGATGCGGAAAGTCCAGGAATCGATCCGAAGATGATGCCGATCGCTACTCCGGCGATCATGAAAAGTAAGGAAAGCGGCTGGCAAACCGAAACGATGCCGGCACCTAACTGTGCTAATGCGTTCATTCTGTTTCCTCCTTTATCACAGTGCGAAAATTCCTGCCGGAAGGACGATCTTGAATCCGTAGCGGAACAGGAAGTAGACGACAAATGTAAAGATCACATCAATCACGAGGTACTGAATAAGATCCTTTTTCGTACGATGTGCATCCGGTGCGAGGATCGTGATCTGAACAAACAGATACACCAGTGTGCTGATGATGAAACCGATCGGGCTCAGCACATTGACATACACGATGGAAGCCACCAGGCTGAAGAGTACCCGCTTGTAATCAGCTGTATCCTTGTAACCGGATGCCTCGACCTCACTCACGTGCTTCTTCAGTCCCTTCACCGTCCAGAACAGAAGCAGCAGTGCCAGTACCAGGATGATGATGCCTACCAGACGTGGCATAAAATCCGGACCGATTTCCATCACCTTCGACTTCGGCAGCGCTCCTGCACCGGCGATGAGTGTGATACCTAATGCTGCGAAGAAGATGCCGACGATCATGTCGCCATATTTCTTTAAGAACATTGAAGTTCCCCCTTTCCTGTCCGTCCCCCGGACACTCCTCTGTGCAATCTGTGCACTCCAGAGGTTGTATCTTCCATAGGCCCCCGCCTATAAAATTCAAACTCCACAAGTTGTCTCGTGTTTCTTTGTTATGGTTAGTATAAAATTCACAATGTCGTTCGTAAAGCTCGTAACTCTAATGCAAAATTAAGCAAAACTTATAAACGATGCATCTTTCAATACGTTTTACTTTCAGTTTCGCTTATGTGCGCATTAGAAAAACTTACGTTAAATTTTAGACGTGCATTTTCATTAATAGTTATCCGTTTCCGTCTGGCGGACGCTCCGCTGCTACGTCCACTTTCAGGCAGCAAAAAGCCCCCTCTAAAGTGGGCAGGAACCATAGATTCCTGTTCACCTTAAAGAGAGCCCATTTTCAAAACGTGGACGCCTCCGGTACGGATGCCGGAAGTGCGCACTACATCAGCGAACCATGCAAGGACGCTTGTTATCAAACTTCCAGTTCGGTACGAGGAACTGCATACCGATCGCGTCATCACGTGCACCGAGGCAGTTGTCCATATAAAGCTTATTTGCCTTCATGATCTGCTCACGATCGACCTCGACACCGAGACCCACCATCTTATCGATGTTATGAATGCATCCACCCTCGATCTGCATCGGGTTCTTCGTGAGACGGTTTCTCCCCTCCTGCCAGATCCAGTGCGTATCGATACCGTTCATACGGCCAGGGATGGCTGCGGCACACTGTGCAACCATCGCAAGAGAGATATCGAAGTGGTTGTTGGAGTGGCAGCCCCACATAAGACCGAAGTCGTTGCACAGCTGACCGACACGTACAGAACCCTCCATGGTCCAGAAGTGCGGATCTGCCAGCGGGATGTCGACTGCCTTCAGCTCGATACAGTGACGCATCTGACGCCAGTCGGTATCGATCATGTTGGTTGCGGTAAACATGCCGGACTCCTGACGGAACTCCGCCATCACCTCACGGCCGGAGAAGCCATTCTCTGCGCCGCATGGATCCTCGATGTATGCCAGGATCTCCTTAAACTTCGGTGCCATCTCGAGCGACTTCTCGAGCGACCAGCAGCCGTTCGGGTCGAGATCGACACGCGCATTCGGGAAGGCCTTCTTGATGGCAGCGACTGCCTTATACTCCTCTTCCGGCTCGAAAACGCCGCCCTTCAGCTTGAAATCCTCGAAGCCGTACTTCTCCGCCGTTGCCTTCGCAAGTGCGACGATGTGCTCCGGATCCATGGCTTCTTCGTTACGAAGTCTGTACCACTCACAGTCTGAGTCGGACTCATCCATGTATGGAAGCGTGGTCTTCTTACGATCACCGACATAGAAAAGGTAAGAAAGGAAACGTACGGACGTTCTCTGAAGGCCATCACCCATGAGAGAAGCCGCCGGAACCTCGAGGAACTTACCCATAAGGTCGAGAAGCGGAGCTTCGATCGCCGTTACAACATGTACACCGGTACGAAGGTCGAAGGTCTGAAGTCCTCTGACATCATCCTTGATATTTGCATCGAGCCATGCACGTACACGATTTAAGGTATTCTTATAATCTGAAATCTTCGTGCCGATGACGAGATCCTTTACCGCCTCCAGTGCGTTTGTGATCTTCTGACCGCCCGGAACCTCGCCGATACCCTCTACACCGTTTGAATCGGTCAGGATGACGATGTTTCTGGTGAAGTATGGTGCATGCGCACCGGAAAGGTTCAGCTCCATGGAATCGAAGCCGGCAACTGGGAATACTTCCATCTTTTCTACTACTGGAATCATGTTTTTCCTCCTTCAAAATCTTTCATATGCATCTTATGTACAGCGCCTCTGCAGGATCGAATGTTTCCATCATCTGCAGCTCTTCGCTGTAATGATCGATGGTTTCTGTACTTCTCATATGGAAAGTATAAATTTCACATATTTTTTAGTAAAGCTCGTAACTCTTATGGTATAATAAGTAAAGCTTATCGTTCTGACACATTTTAATAAGTTTTGCTTTTAGTTTTACTTATAATAACGTTAGGAAAACTTACGTTGAATCATCGATATGTAATGATCATTTTATTTAAGGATGGACCTATGGATTTCCGGGAATGCGAATATATGGTTGAAATCGCGAAAGAGAATAACATTACGAAAGCCGCCAAAAATCTCTTCATCTCCCAGTCTGCCCTGAATCAACAGCTTCTCAAGCTGGAAAAGGAGTTAGGTACGCAGCTCTTCGTGCGTTCCCGCACCGACTGGCACCCGACCGAAGCCGGGGAAGCGTATCTGCAGGGAGCCAGAAAGGCGCTCCTGATCAAGCAGGATACCTATAAGCGCATTTACAACATCACGCACTCCGGAAAATCCGAGCTGAAGATCGGTCTGACGACCAATCGCGGCATCCGCATGTTCACACAGATCTATCCTGCGCTCCACGACAAATACAGTGAACTGCGCATCAGTCCGCAGGAAATGAGTGTGACGACTCTGCAGCAGGAGCTGAAAGCCGGAAACATCGACCTCGGCTTCGTCACCCTACGGAAGGATCAGCGGACGAGCGATGACTATCTGACGATCGGCTCCGAAGAGATGTGTGTCCTGGTACCGAAAAAGCATCCACTCTGCGACCGCTACTCCTTCAGCGGACCAGAGCTTCCGGTCATCAACCTGAGGGATCTGCAGTACGAGCCATTCGTCGTTCTCTCCCACGCATCGACCACTCGCCAGATTTCGGATGACATCTTTCAAAATGCCGGCTTCGAGCCGATGATCCTCATGGAAACGAACTCAACCGCCAGTCTTCCGACCCTAGTGGAAGCCAGTCTCTGCTGTGCGATCGTGCCTCGCTACTATGCAGACGAAAAAAATCCCAAGATCGGATGCTTCGTGTTACCGAATCATCCGACCTGGGATCTCTGTATCACCTACCGTAAAGGTGCGTACCTCACCGACGCCGCGAAGGATTTCATCGCCATGGTACGTGCGTACTGGGCTGAGCACCTGGCACCGGTGCAGATTAACTGAAGCCCAGAACACATCGAGCCCTTCACTGACCGCTGATCTTTCAGATCAGTGAATCCGTGAAGGGCTCGCGCTTTATTTCATCTCTTTTCCTGTCGAACGAACAGTCATGATACCATCAGAGGAAATCGGACTGTGCATAGACGATCACACCATCTCGGATCGTCAGTTCCGGAATCAGTACCTCATGTCCGACACGCTCCGCGCCGCTCCAGTCCTTATGCACGATGTCCTTATGATCCAGTCTGAAGATCGCGATATCCGCAGCGGTATCCGGATCCATCGATACCAGCGACTCCATCCCCAGCCACCTTGCCGGCGTGATGGTGGCCGCATCGAAGACGTCCTCCAGTGGCATGCCAAACATCAGGTACTTACTGAGGAGACGCGGCAGTGAAATCAGCGGATGTCTGTAGTTTCCGACCGGGCTGTTATCACTGCTGATGATGTCCGGAAGGAAGCCATCCCGGATGGCCGGTTCCGCTACCTGGAAGAGGAAATTCCCTCGGCCATTGCAGGCATCGAAAAACACACCACGCTGGCGTGCCTCCCGGATGCCCGCCCTTACGCTTCCCTCTTCTGAAAGGATATTTTCATCCTTTCCGGCATACATGTGGCAGAAAACATCCCCTGGACGGAGTTCTGCGGCGATCTGTTCGGTCGGCACATTCGGATCATTGACATGCACGACGACTCTTTTACCGAGTTTTTCTGCCAGCTGAATCCCGGCTTTCAGATGTTCATCCTTCAGTCCATATGGGTCACAGATATTTTTCCCCATGCGGATCTTCAGTCCGACGATTTCCGGATACGTTCTGCAAAAATGCTCGATTTTCTCCAGATCCCAGTCCGCCGGTGTCTGATTTTCCGCATGTCTTCCAGAGGTCAGACCTTCCGGCGCTACGTGAAGGAGTGCCAGCACCCGGGTGGTGGATCTCGCGATGACATCCGTATAGAGCGCCCGGAAGTTCGCACTTCCTGCGGTTCCTGCATCGATGCAGGTGGTTACACCATTCGGAAGGCAGAAGGTATCGGCATCACAGGTTCCATCCGACGCAGCGGTAAAGCAGTGCAGATGAAAATCGATCAGCCCCGGCGTCACATAACACCCCTCTGCATCGATTTCCATGTCCGGAGTGAATCCCTCGAGTGTACATATCTTCCTGTGTGCGAGGGCAATGTTTCTTTTCTTCATTTCATGACGGATCGGATCGTACACCATTCCGTTTTTAATCAGTATCTTGTCTGCCATGCGTTGTATTCCTATCTCTTTTTAAAAGAACAGCATTTCACGAAAACGTGAAATGCTGCCAGCGTGAATGTTTCTTACTTTGTCGCAGCGAGGAAGGTGTCGACCAGCTCATCGCCGAGATCCGCACGTACCTTGTCATAGACCGGCTGTGCCTTTTCCTGCATCTCTGTGAGGACGGCATCATCTAAGGTGATGATCTGAGATCCGGCATCGGTGATTGTCTTCTTGTACTCTGCAATCGCATCATCTGCCGCATCACGTGTTGCCTGCAGCGCATCGGCTGCGCAGCTGTCGACGAGCGACTTTACATTGTCCGGAAGGCTGTCATAGAGAGCCTTGTTCATGGTGAAGACCATCATATGTGCCAGGTGATTGGTCTCTACGATGTATGGCTGAACCTCATAGAACTTGTTGGCACAGATGTTCATGTACGGATTCTCCTCTGCGTCGATCACCTTCTGCTGTAAAGAAGAGTACACTTCGTTGAAGTCCATCGTAGTGGTGGCTGCACCGAGGCTAGTCCAGTAGAGCTGATGGTACGGGTTATCGATGACACGGATCTTCAGACCGGATAAATCGGAAACCGCATGAATCTCCTTATTGCTGGTCAGCTCACGGAAGCCGGCATCGGCCATACCCATCAAGTGGATGCCCTTCACTGCAGAGGCCTCATTTAAGGCGTTGAGGAGATCTGTGTTATCCTCTACGGTACGCATCTGATCGAGATCCTTAAAGGCATTCGGGAGATCAAATACACCATACTGCGGAATCGTCGAGGTCATACCGGAGGTGATCGTCGTACTGAACTGTACCGTACCATCCATCAGGGACTGGAGCTGCTCTGCGTCACCGCCGAGCTGACCGTTCGGGAAGAGATTCATGGTGATCTTTCCGCCGGACTTCTCCTCGATCTCCTTCTTGAACGCATCGTAGAACTTATAGTTCAGGGTTGACTCTGAAACATTCATCGCTACATTCCAGGTATAGTCCTGATCGATGGTCACGGTATCCCCAGAAGCCGCTGCCTCACCCTTCGTTTCCGCAGCCGCAGCCGCTGCAGCCGCTGCTGTCGTTGCCGTCGCACCAGTG
Source organism: Lachnospiraceae bacterium (assembly GCA_030540075.1). Taxonomy (GTDB): domain Bacteria; phylum Bacillota; class Clostridia; order Lachnospirales; family Lachnospiraceae; genus Oribacterium. Next base: position 45,917 of record JAUNWX010000002.1, on the reverse strand, counting down.
GATCCTCCACATGCGCTGAGTCCCATACTCATCGCTGCAATCACTGCAAGAACACTCATTTTTTTCATAATACTTACCTCTCTTTCGTTTTATCGAAATAACACACTGTGTTATCTGGAACAATGTTTACCCCCGGCATCTGTCGCACAGAGCGTTTCGGGGGAGCACTTCGGCGAAGGGAGTATACACTTCGCCGAAGCTGGAAGTTTATCCGATCAGTGCTAGGCTGACCGCCGGAACAAAGGAAATCACCATAAGCGCAATGAAGAACGCAATCAGGAATGGAACGCAGGCCTTCGCCAGCTTCAGTACCGGCACGCCGGTCATGCCAGATGCGACGTAGAGGTTGATACCCATCGGCGGTGTCACCATGCCGATCGCCAGGTTACAGGTCATCATGATACCGAAGTGGACCGGATCCATACCGATCGTCTTCGCAATCGGAAGGAGAATCGGCGTCAGGATCATGATATTCGGAATGTTGTCAAGGATCATACCGAATACCAGAAGAATTACATTCATGACGAGGATGATCGCAAACTTGTTACTGAAGGTTCCGAGGATGGCCTTCGATACCAGCTGCGGGTACTGCATGATGGTCAGGCAGCGACCGAATGCAGTGGCACTCGCGATGATAAAGAGAATCGCGATGTAGGACTTCGCACCCTCCACAAACATGGTCAGCACATCCTTCATCTGAATCGTACGATAGACGAACAGGGATACAACCAGAGCATATACAACCGAAACAGCCGCGGCTTCCGTCGGCGAGCAGATACCACCGTAGATAGACCCGAGGATGATGACCGGCGTCAGAAGGGCAGCGAAGCTCTCCTTAAATACCGCACCGAAGCCGAGCTTATGAAGTGCTTCATAGTTTTCCTTCAGCTTTTCCTTATCTTCACCAGACTTCAGGCAGTGCAGGTAGCAGCATACGCATAAGCAGAGGCCGATCAGGATACCCGGAAGGATACCGGCGATAAAGAGATCCGATGGAGAGGTATCCGAAGCGCCGGAATAAACGATGTAGGAAATGGACGGCGGGATGATAACACCGAGGCCACCCGCTACGGTTACGATCGAGGTTGCAAATACCAGATCATAATTTAAAGAAGTTAAAAACGGGATACACATGGCACCGACGGCAGATACCGTGGCCGGTGAAGATCCGGAGATGGCACCATAGAACATGCAGGTCAGCACGACGGCACATGTAAGACCGGCGGTTTTGTTTCCGATAAAGTAGGCAAAAAAGTCAAATAGCTTTTTCGAAATACCACCCCGCGCCATGATGACGCCGGACAGCATGAAGAGTGGCACCGCCAGCATCGTGAAGCTGTTTAAGCTCGAAAACATGCTTCGCACAGCAGCATCGATCGTGTACGGAACGGAAGCACTTAACATACCTGGCAGAAAGCTCATACCGCCGAATACCAGTGCCATCGGTGCGCCGATCGCAATCAGAACAAAGAAAATCAGGAAAAACAGACCCATCGCCATCGTATTATGCCTCCTTCTTCTTAAACATCGGAAGCTCCAGCACGAAGACCTGGATGCTTCGGATCAGCGCATCACAGAAACCGATGCAGCATGCAAAGTAGATATATGCCATGTTAAAGCCGAGCGTTCCATCGACCGTTCCGGATACGTAGGTTGCCTGCAGAACCGAAATGGAGGATTTAAAAAGCAAAAAGAAGAAAACAATCTGCAGCACTTTTACGATCCACTTCAAGACCGCTGCGACCTGCTTCGGCACGATCTGGAGGATGAAATCCACGCAGATACCGCTGTTCCGACGCACCCAGTGCGCGATGGTCAGGAAGGTGGAGTACACCAGACAGTAACGGCAGATCGCCTCACTCCAGGTTAAGCCGGTGCCGAAAATATAACGAAGAACTACGTTCATGGTTACCAGTACCGTCAGCGCAATCAGAAATACCGTGAGGCAGGCTTCTTCGAAGTGAAGGTCGAGCCACTTGAGCACTTTCATAATCAAATCCTCCTAAAACGCAATCAGAATTTTGTATTGACTATAGTTTAACCATTATGTTAAAACAGGTAAAACAGTTAAAAAAGGTATCTTCAAGAAGTTTTACTTCTAGATACTGTGCATTTCTTATATTATTAGCCGAAATTTTCGGCACTTCTGTTGGAGGACTATGGATTTCAAGATTCTCGAGTATATCATCGCGATCGCCGAAGCAAAGAACGTTACGAAGGCAGCAGAAAAGCTCTATATTTCGCAGTCTGGTCTTAATCAGCAGCTGATTAAGACCGAAAAAGAACTGGGCACGCCACTGTTCTACCGTACTAATAAGGAAATGAAGCCGACGCTGGCAGGACAGATTTACATCGCCAATGCGAAGCGAATTCTAAAAATGGCACAGAACTGTGTAACCCAGATTCAAGATCTGACGGATAACCCCAGCGGTACGATCTCCTATGGTCTCCCGTTCGAGCACGGGATCGACCTCTTCATCGATATCTCCGAAGAGTTCAGCAAGTGTTTTCCGAATGTTTCGATCTCTCTGATGGAGCAGACCGTAAAGGAGATGAAGGAAAAAATCGCTAACGACCAGCTGGACATGGCCTTCATCATGACGAACGAAAAGCCCTCACCGAATCTCTTTGATTCTGTAAAGCTGTGTAACGAGAAGCTGGTACTGGGGATACCGGCCTCCCACCCGCTCGCACAGCTGGCCGCACCGCCACATAAGCCATTACACACGATGGATCTCCGACGTTTACAGCATGATCGATTTGCGTTCATGTTTGCCGGCTCGACCATGCGCCAGGTCATCGACCCGCTGTTTGAAGATGCCGGCTTCATCCCGGACATCCGTTATGAAACTCTGATGAACAATGCCCTCTACCGACTCGTCGATAAAGGACTCTGCTGCACCATCATGCCGCAGTCCTACGCAAAACGGAGTAAAACAACCGCCTGGTTTTATCTGGAACAGGATCCGAGCTGGAACTGGTATATCCTCTTCTCCAAAACTAGAGTGCTCAGCTCCGCCGACAAATATCTGATCAAGCTGTCGCGCATCTACGCCCAGAAGATGCAGAACTACTGGCTAGACGAAAGCATCGGCACTCCGCAAGGGTAAATAGCTTCAGCAGACATAAATGCTATCGATCTGTATTCTTTTTTATAAACAGAAAATCCCAGGATAGATGTTTTATTAAATCGAAACATCCATCCTGGGATTTCCATATAACTGAATATCAGTCTTCTACGATCTCTCGTACCATAAGCTCTGTAGCTTCCTTCCACCCTTCCATGAAATGTGGGATGAATCCATGCGATTTTCCAGGGAAGCGTTTCAGAATCACCTCTACTCCAGCTTCCGCCAGGCAAAGCGCATAATCTTCATCTTCATAGCGGAAATTACAAAGCCCAGCTGAAATAATCAGCGTTTTCGGCTGTCTGGCAAGTAATTCTGTCGGTGCATAGAGTGGCGAATTATGATAATCTTCGAAGTTCTCTTTCTTATCATCGAAGTACAGATCCGCAAAAGCTTTTGAGCGTTCCATGCCGATCTGGCGATCATAGGAATCAATCTTGTACTGATCCGGAATCCTGTATTCCAGTGGCGGATACGCAAGAATTAAAAGCTTCGGCATGAATCCTTCTCGCTCTGCACAGCAAATTCCCATCGCCGCGGTCAGAGAAGCACCCGCGCTGTATCCAGCCACCGTGATGTTTTCTTTCGATGCTCCCCACTCCTCTACATGGCTCACTACATAATCCAGCGCATCCATACACTGGTACAGAGCGACCGGATAAGGTGCCGTATCCGAAAGTGTATAATCGATATCCACTGTGATTCCGCGAATCTGATCCGCCACATATGCACTGTAATAGCTGTCATTTTCACGATGCGGTCCTATAAATCCGCCACCATGGATATTTATAAAAACCGGACAGTCTGCAGATCTGTTTTTCGCATTTAAAATGTCCATTCGATACGAAAAACCATCGACGGTTCTGGTGATAGACCGAATCGCTTCGCATCGCTCCAGATATGCACGAATTTCTTCTGGATAGGATGGCGCGGCTGAAGCAGGCCTGCGATTCGTCTTTTTAATAATGTTCAGTATTTCCTGTTTTCTCTCTTCAGTCATTTTCCTGCACCTCTCTGACTTTGCTATTGCGAAGATAGCGAATCATCAGCTCCTGCGCATCCTGCCATGCACCGGTCATGCGAACCGTAAAACCATGTGCACTTCCTCGATACGATTTAAAAGCGACCTCATTTCCTGCCTGTGCCAGTCTCTGACCATAACGTTCTGTAATCTTACGGAACGGGCAAAACTCTGCATTGATCACTAAGGTGCGTGGCTGGTTCTTCAGCATTTCATCGGAAGCAAACACCGGTGAACAGTATGGACTGCTTAAAAGGCGAATGTTTCCGCCACAATAGAGGGTAGAGAATGCCCTGCTTCTTTCATTTCCGGCCGTTTCAAATGCCATCGCATTATCCAGAGCAGCATAATCAAGTATTTGCAGCGCGAAGTGCATGTGCCCGGTCTTCGCAGCACGAAGGCATACTGCCGCAGCCAGCGCTCCACCAGCACTATGCCCGCCGATCGAAATCCGTGTCGAATCCGCTTTCAGTTCCTCTGCATGTGCAAACACCCACTCCGCTACATCCCATACCTGCTCAAACGCGGTCGGAAATACATAATCCGGAGTTACAGCATAATCCACATCGATTACCAGTCCCTGTATTGCATTGGCAATATGTGCACAGAGCAGATCATCATCCGAATCCTGCGGATGGATGAAGCCGCCTCCATGGAGGTTGATAAAAATCGGCATCGATTTCAGACAGTCCACTGCTTTGGTGAAAACGCATCGTACGGCCACACCTGTCGAAACACTTTCCAGCATTCTCTCCGTCCGCTCTACTTTCGTCTGATACTCCAGATAATCCTCCGGAATTACCCGCTCCTTAGCTGCATTTTTATGCATATTTGTGCGATCCAGAATTTCGAGCTGTTCCTTCACCTGTTCTTCACTTAACATCATCGCCTCCTTATCAGCCATACACTGGGTAGAAAATACTTGCTGAAATAATCACAGAGATACACCCCAGGATCAGGTACGGAATCGTAAAGCGAAGAAGCTTTACCGGATTGTGATTTCCGATGGAGTATGCCATCATGGATGCCGCACAGCCGGTTGGAAACGCAATTGCAAGACAAGAAGATAGGACAACCACTAAAACAACCGCTTTCGGATTCATACCACCAGCCAGGGCCGTCGATGCCGCAATCGGTGTCATTATTGCCACCGTACCGTTATTACTGAGGAACGTCGTCATCACGACTGTCACCACACAGAAAACCGTAATGACCATAACACTTGACGGGTTACTTCCTAAAAGTCTCAGCACGAAATCACCGATCATCTGACCCGCACCAGAGGAGTTTAATGCTGAAGAAACCACAAGAACACCTGCAACGCAGAAAACCATATCACCAGCCAGTATGCAGGACGCCTCCTGCTGAGATACGACCTTTGTTAATATCAGTACAATACAGCCGGCAATCGGCAGAAGATAAATCAGATTTCCAAGCTGTGTAGAGAAAATAAACGCAAGCATGATGATGATAAATACTACAAATATAATCTGCTCCTGGCGCTTTGTCATTTTGGATGCCTGCTCTCTGCCGCCCTGCTGCTGCATGGCATCCATATCCATCTTTGTTTTCGGAATCAGTTTCCAGGCAAACAGGCAGTACAGTGTAAGTACGATCGATGGAATCATACCGACCTTCATATAGTCAAACATAGTTAAAAGATACTCTGGATTGCTCTCCACAAGACCTTCATAATAAGCATTCTGCATAAGTGGAAGCGCCGCTCCCATGCCGACCGGAAAACGGCCGAACCAGGCGATGTTGATGGCTGCAATCAGAAAAAAGACACGAGACTGCGACAGATCCGTTGTATCATCCAGGGTGGCCACCAGCATAACCATAATCGACATAAGCGCCGTCATGCCGATCAGCTGTGTCAAAAGAATCGTGAATCCGAAGATGGCAAGCAGAAGCAGCAAACCACTTTTCTTCTGAATGGTAGACATATGTCCACGGATAACGCTGACGAGACTGGTCTTTCCGATCGAACCTGCAACCAGCATCATAGTTGCCACGAGAATCGTGGTTTTATTTGAAAAACCCGAAAAAGCGGTGGGCAAGTCGACAATACCTGTCATGGCCAGTACCAGCATACAAATCATGCCTGTCATTCCATAGGATATTTTTCTCATCATAAACGATACCGCCATAAACGCCAGTACCGCCAGTGTGATCACCAATTGTACATTCATGTTCATTTGACCTCCTTGACTATAAATGAACTGCATATATAGGATGCGACTTCCAGGCCCGGCTCACATTCCAGCCGTTGTTTTCACGGCTACTCTATGCTCCTATGGTACGCTTGATGCATTTCTGATTCTAATATATACTGAACATACAACCATTAGGAAAAAGCATAAGCGTTTTCATGAGACAGAACGATACCTATGAATATTCTTCACTATGATTATTTTATCGCCATAGCAGAAAACAAGACCCTGACGCAGGCTGCACATGTGCTTCATGTATCGCAGTCTGTACTCAGCAGGTACCTTCAGAATCTGGAAGCGGATACCGGTATTCGTCTTTTTTCTACCGCCTCCGGAACTTATCAGCTGACAGAAGCCGGTAGCATCTACCAGCAAAGTGCCCGAAAAATCCAGCTGTTACAGTCGCAGCTGCAGCAGAAGTTATATGCCTCACATGTACAGCCGAATCTACTTCGTTTTGGTATTCCGCCCATCCGTGGTGGCGCATCTCTGGCCTATATTTATCCCTATATGCTTGAGCGTTATCCATCGCTGCATGTTTCAGTTACCAACGAAGGATCTACCTTGCTTCATCAGAAACTACTGGCAGGGGAGCTCGATTTCATCCTTCTGATGATCGAAGATATGGGGGACAAAAAGCCTCTGGATTTCCACTTTTTACCACTGGAAAAAAAGCGGATTCTGATGGGTATACCCAGCTTCCATGCCCTGTATGTGCAGGGCGGAACGGCCACTGCACCTTCCGTTTTATCTATAGAGGATTTCACTTTAATGGAAGATGCCCCCTTCGTTCTTCCTGATGACCGGACGGTCATCGGACGCTGTGTGAATCATTTTCTGAAAAGCCATCAGCTTCAGCTGAATATTCAGCTTCAAACCTCGAATCGACTAACCAATCATCAGCTTCTTATGGAAGGAAGCTATGCCGGCTTCGTCGATGAAGAAAGCGCCGCGCGTATTTCCGGATTGCGTTATTTCACCCTTCCTGGACTACCGGCTCTTACAGAAGGGATGGCTTTTCCCTTGTATCACACACTTACAGATTCGGAACGTTTCTTTTTTTACCTGGAATATCAGCGGCTCAGACAAAGCGGTTCTCGTTTTCTGGCACCCAATGAGGAAGTGAATCAGCTGCTCCACGCCTACGACGAAAGGCGCTCATCATGAATTCAAAAATCTATGAATATCTTCTGGCGATTGATGAGGAATCGAATATCAGTCGAGCTGCTGCCCGTTGTTATCTTTCACAACCAGCACTCTCTCAGCAGCTGAAGCTCTATGAGGAAAAGCTCGGATTTTCTATTTTTGAACGTTCCAGGTCTGCCATGACGCCAACACGGCAGGGCAAACTCGTACTCGATACAGCGCGTAAAATCGTGGCAGAAGAAAGAGGACTTCAGGAAGCACTGGAAAAACTGAAGGAAACGGCCATTCATAATGTGCATATTTATATCGAATTTACTATGCGAAATATGTTTCTTCGGGATATCTGGCCGGAAGTACGAAAAGTTTACGATGAGGCTCATCTGACCTTAATCGCCGGCGAAACTGACACTGCATTACAAATGCTCCAGAATGGTTCAGCCGATCTTCTCATTTATATGACACAGAAAGAAGTTCCCAAACCCTATATCCAGAAAACTTTCCTGGAAGACAGCTATGTGCTGGCAGCTTCACGCGAATGGTATACAGAACATGCACTCCAGGAAAAAATCTTGACAAAGACTGGATGGACGCATGATCGGGTATTTGTTAAGGAAAATTACGCGCTTTCCCCTTCATTTCAGGAAGAAGCCATGGCTGGAATCGGGCTGTCGGACTGTCCTCATATAGAAACCACCAGCACTTTTCAGGAAGCAGCGCATCTATGCGCCACCAGGAAAGGCCTTTCCGTATTGCCCGAAAGCCTGTTCCATCTATTGAAAGAAGACTTTTTAAAACTCCCGCTACCGGAAGGATTCCCGGTAAAAGGCGTCACCGTATTTAAAGAAGAGCAGGCGCTGAATCCACTTTATGCGCTCATATGGAAACTTCTTAAAGAAAAGTATCAGACGCTCAAAGCATGACACGAGACCTGGCAGCGCCTATCTCTGCTGTGCGATCGTGCCGCGCTACTACGCAGACGGAAAAAATCCCAAGATCGGATGCTTCGTGTTACCGAATCACCCGACCTGGGATCTCTGTATCACATATCGAAAAGGGGCATACCTCACCGACGCCGCGAAGGATTTCATCGCCATGGTACGCGCGTACTGGGCTGAGCACCTGGCACCGGTGCAGACGAATTAATCACAGCTTGTCAACATCGATAATGGCACCTGTGTCCGCGGAGCTGACCATCGATGCATATTTTTTGAGCGCTGCCTTCATCGGTTTCTGAAGAGGTATCCAGCCTTCTTTTCTCTTCGCAAGTTCCTCTTCTGAAACATGAAGCTCCAGTGATCGATTTGGAATATCGATGGAAATCTCATCTCCATCCTCTACAAATGCGATCGGTCCACCCGCTGCTGCCTCAGGTGAAATATGTCCGATGCATGGGCCATGTGTTGCACCAGAGAACCGGCCGTCTGTGACGAGTGCGCAATCCTTATCCATGCCACGTCCCATAATTAACGACGTTGTGGAAAGCATCTCACGCATACCAGGGCCACCCTTTGGACCTTCGTAACGAATTACAATCACCGTACCCGGTTTAACAGTATCCGCAGAAATTGCCGTATCTGCATCTTCCATCGAGTCAAACACTCTTGCCTTTCCTGTAAATCGGTACATGGAAGGATCCACACCTGACTGCTTCACAACCGCTCCCTTCGGAGCGAGTGAGCCATACAGAACAGCGATGCCGCCCTCCGGTTTCTGTGGGTTCTCTTTCGTTTTAATAACATCCCCATGAATCACCGTTGCTTCGTCCATCAGTTCTCCGATTGTTTTTTCCGAAACAGTCTGACAGTTCTTTTCGATGGCATACGAAACGGTCTTTAAAACACCAAGCACACCGCCATTTGCATCCAGTGATACGATTGGATATTTTCCAGACGGCAGAAGATTACATACAAATGGTACATTTCTCGAAATCCGGTCAAAGTCTCCAAGTTCAAGCTCTACTCCTGCTTCATGGGCAATCGCCATAAGATGCAGTACAAGGTTTGTTGAAGAGCCTGTAGCCATCGCCGCTGTAATACCATTGAGAAACGCTTCTCTGGTCAGAATCTTACGTGGCGTAATACCATCCTTCAAAAGCTGCATAACTGCACGTCCAGAGGCTTTTGCGATTCGCTTACGCTTATTAGATACTGCTGGTGCTGTACCTGCGCCCGGAAGCGACATGCCCAGCGCTTCTGTCAGCATACACATGGAGTTCGCCGTTCCGAGATGTGCGCAGCTGCCTGAGGTCGGCAGCGTGTTCTTCTCTGCTTCTTTAATTTCATCCACTGTGCAGGTGCCTGCTTCAACACGTCCCGGAAACTCTCTCAATTCGCATGAGCAGAACAGTGGATTTCCATTTACGTTGCCCGGCAGCATCGGTCCGCCCGTTACGATAACGGTAGGAATATCCAGTCTGGCCGCCGCCATTAACATGCCAGGAATAATCTTATCGCATCCTGCGATACATACCATAGCATCAAAGTGATGTGCCTCTACAACCATTTCCACAGAATCTGCAATCAGATCACGGCTCGGAAGTGGATAGCGCATCCCCTCATGTCCCTGGCAAAGTCCATCACAGATTGCAATCGTTTCAGACTGTCTTGGGACACCGCCTGCTTCAATGATTCCCTGCTTTACATAATCCGCAATCTCTCTTAAATGATTATGTCCAGGGACCATCTCACTGAATGAGCCAATCACCGCCACAAATGGCTTCTTAATATCTTCTTCATCCATGCCGGTTGCATATAGAAGTGCTCTCTCACCGGATTTTCCCAGTCCATTGGTCAGAATACTGGAGCGATATTTCGTATCTTTAAACTCAAATGCTTTTTTATCGTACATAACATCCTCTTTCTATTTTAAACTTTTGCTTTACTGCTTTTTTTAAATTCTTTCCATGCAGTCATGATGACAACCACTACTGATACAAGGATGAATACAGCAGCAATCGGAGATTTAAAGAAACCAAGAAAATTTCCATCGCAATACATCAGTCCACGAACAAGATTTGTTTCAACAATACCGCCTAATACAAATCCGAGAATCATCGGTGCCTTCGGAATATGATGTGTTGACATGAAATAGCCCAGGATACCAAAACCGATAGCAGTCCAAACATCAAATATTAAATGATTCGTTCCATACGTACCGACGATGCAGAGTACCAACACAACCGGAAGGAGAATGTACTTCGGCACAGCAAGTACTTTTGTAAACACCTTGATACCGCTATATTCAATAATAAGCATCAAAATTGTTGAAACAATGAATGCTCCAAATACGCCATATACAAGTTCTCCACTATTCTGAAACAGCATCGGTCCCGGAGTAATGCCGTGAAGTGTTAGTCCACCAAGAAGAATAGCTGTTACCGTATCGCCCGGAATGCCTAATGTAAGCATTGGAATCAGTGCACCACCAATAGCTGCATTATTTGATGTTTCTGAAGCAATCAATCCATCAATAATTCCCGTACCAAATTTTTCAGGGTGTTTGCTCTGCTGTCTTGCAACCGTATACGCAAGGATATTCGAAGTTGCGCCACCGATTCCCGGCAAGATACCAATACCGATGCCGATCAGGGCAGAACGAATAAAATTCACAAACTGATCTTTAAATTCTGCCATACTGACACCAAAGCCATGCATTTCTGCATCCTTAATAATCGGCTTTGACGGATCGATTGTTTCTGCACCAATCATAATGACTTCAGAAACCGCGAAAAGACCAATCATCAGTGGAAGCTGTGAAAAACCATTTTCCATAGACGCAGATCCAAATGTAAATCTGGCAATACCACCTACATCTGAAATACCAAATAACGAAAAGGTGATGCCCATGATGCCCGCAAATAGTCCCTTCCAGATATTGTCACCTGCCATAGATCCAATCATGGTCAGTGCGAAAAGACAGATTGCAAAATATTCCTGCGGCCCAAACTTCAGTGCTACCCTCGCAAGCTGCGGAGCGATAAAAATTAAAGCAACGATCGAGATTACGGTTCCCAGAAAGGAATATAAAATACCAACACCTAATGCTTTTCCAGCCTGCCCATGTTCTGCCATCGGTGCGCCATCAAATGTGGTTGCTACCGAAGATGGTGTGCCTGGTATTTTGAGAAGAATCGCCGAAATCAAGCCACCGGATGTACCACCTACATACAGCGCAATCAGCATTGCAATTCCGTTTAATGCCCCCATTCCATAGGTAATGGGAAGGCAAAGCGCTACGGCCATGGTTGATGTCAATCCTGGAATCGAGCCAAAAATGATGCCGATAATAACGCCAAGTGCACATAGAAGAATCGTAAATGGGTTGATACTTGATAGCAGACCTGCGATTGCTACACTACTCGACATACTGTAACCTCCTTATCCAAAAATGATGCCTGACGGAAGAAGCAGTCCAAACGCATTGACAAACAGGAAATATGTTGCAATCGGTACAATCAACGCCAGCACAATGAAAAGAATGATATTTTTCCGTGTACGATACACCGTCGGAACAAACAGAAGCATCTGAGCAATCAGATATACCATAGATGAAGCTATAAACCCTAAAATCGGAAGCAGAAGAATGTATGCAAGTAATAATACAATCGTGCTAAAAAAGCTTCTTAGATTTATATCCAGCTTTTTCTCATGGTCATCTTCTGTTTTTAATGTGTGTAAAAGCTGTCCGACAGAAACCACTATCCATAACAGCGTGCAGAGTTTCGGCATAAAATCTGCTCCCTGCCCCATCGTAGTTCCAGTGTCAATCGATAGTGCATTAACAAATAACACTACGCCAGCCAGTAGACAAACAACATCAAATATTAATTCCGTTCGTTTTTTTATCCCCATGTCCATTTGTATAGCCCCTTTCCTGTTTCAGTATCCGGATTATCCAGAAACCTTACCAGTCAGATCTATCTTTGAAAGCATCTCATCAATTTCACTATAGGTTTTCAATCCATCCTCTGCATTCTGGAAAAACGGCTTCTGATAGTAACTGTCATAAATCTTCTGCTGATATTCTGTGTCATTATTTACAATATCAGACACGGCCTCATCAAAAGCATTCACAAGATTTGTGTCCGTTCCCTTCGGGAATGCAAAGAAATAATAAAATGGAAGAGTAACATTCTCAAATCCCTGATTTTTGAAGGCCTTTACATCAATCTGCTGATCGTCTACAACAAGATCATTCTCTCCATCCATCGCAAGTGGGATTAATTCACCTTGCTGAATGTAATCCTTCACGCTACCATATGCTGAGAGAATTAAATCCACATGCCCACCAACAATCGCAGCCAGACGATCTGCTGCACTACCGGCATCAACGACATTGATATTAAAGCCAGCATTTTTCATCTGCATAGCAACCGCATAGGAAGTTGCACCTGTCTGGGCAGCCATCTTAAGTTCACCAGGGTGCTCTTCTGTATACTTTTTAAGTTCATCCAAGGACTTGATGTCTAAATTCGAACGAATGGTAAGAACGTTACCCACATTCTGTGCCGCAATACATGCGAACTCGAAACTCTCAAATCCATAATCCGTTGCCTTACTTGCTTTATTTACAAGAAGTGCTGTGTGGTAGAAAACGACTGAGCTTCCATCATTCTTAGCATTTTTAACCTGTCTGGTACCCGTTGCACCACCGTTTCCATTGACATTTGAAACGACGAAATTCACACCAGAAATTTTCTTTCCCAGCTTGTCTGCAAATAATCTTGCGTTAAAGTCTGTATCTCCACCTGCACCTGCCGGAACAACGATTTCTACATTCTTCGGCCACTTTACATCTGTCGATGCCCCTGCTTGCTCAATTCCATTAGAACCTGCCGATTCCGTTGATTTTGTTGCATTTCCGCACGCTGCAAGGGATGCCGTGATGGCTGCAACCATGATTAAACTCACTACCTTTTTAAACATTTCATATCCTCCTGAATATTAAAAACCAATGCACTTTTGCATCCAGTTATTTATTGACTTTATTATATTCGTGCCAATATAATAAGAAAAATGATTTATATTTTTATAATACTTAGTAATATTTAGTTTTAAACATGAGCAAAACCACGAACGCTTACATTCTCTAAAGGGTATTCAATATGTCAGAATTAAAAAGTATCGAGTATATCGTAAAAATCGCAGATGAGCACAGTATTACACGCGCTGCAGAAAAGCTGTATATGACGCAATCTGCCTTAAATCAGCAGTTGCTAAAACTTGAAGAAGAAATCGGAACACAGTTATTTACCCGTTCAAAAACGAATATGGTTCCCACAGAAGCAGGAGAAATCTATCTAGAAGGTGCTCGTGAAATATTAAAGCTTCATAAATATACCTATAATCGACTTGCTGATTATGTTGATTTAAAAAACGGATATATTCGTGTCGGTATCACTCCGGGGCGTGGTCCGGAAATGTTCATGAATGTATATCCAGTATTTCACAGTCTATATCCAAATGTGCGAGTAGAACCAGTGGAAATGCATGTAAAGCAGCAACAGGTCGCCATCGCAAATGGTGATCTGGATGTTGGGTTTGTAACCTTAACAGCAGATCAGAAGTCTTCGAATCATTACGAAAAACTATTTGATGAAGAATTTCTGATTGCGGTTCCACGTGGTTATCCTGTGAATGGTGTAACACGTTCTGAATCTGAACCATTTCCAGTACTTCCACTCGAAGCACTACGCTATGAGCCCTTTGCATTAATCGCCAAGGATTCAACCATGTTCCATGTTATCGAGCCATTATTTAAAAATGCTGGATTTCAACCGGACATTCTATTCCATACGAGACGCGACTCTACGATTCTCTCGATGGTCGGTGCTAAAATCTGTGTAAGTGTAGTTCCGGAAATATACGCACACAACAATACCTATCCGGATGTGGAGTTCTATTCTTTAAAAGACCATCCGAAGTGGGATTTCTGTGTGACATATTCCAGAAATGTAAAAATCACGAAAGCAGCAAAGGAGTTCATACGCCTCGCAAAAGAATATTGGGCAGATAAATATAAAAAGGAATAGTGAAAAAATCAGGCAGTGCTTATCTCACGTCGCCTTCGGCGCCGTTCGATACCGGGGCAAAGCCTGACTAAGCAACTTCAAGCAGCGCTTATCTCACGTCGCCTTCGGCGGCGTTCGATACCGGGGCAAAGCCCCTATAAAATCGAAGAAGTCCACGCAGGGACTCATGCGAGCATGGTCCCTGTGTGGACTTCTTCGATTTTGCACTGCTTGATGCAAGCGCCTACGTTATTGGTGCCGGGTTAAATACGCAGAGGTCGTTGGCGAAGCCGTACTGTTCGGTGTATGGCTTTTTGATGCCGGAGGCGACGTCGAGGATGAAATCAAAGAGTTCTTCGCCCTGTTCTGCGATGGTGCGGTCGCCGACGGCAGCCGGACCTGCGTTGAAGTCGATGATATCCGGCCACTGTTCCTTCATTTCGTTTCTGGAGCAGAGCTTGATCACCGGTGCGGCGGCGAGTCCGTATGGTGTACCACGGCCGGTCATGAAGACTTCGAGGCCCATGCCGGAGGCGAGCTGAGACGGTCCGCAGACGAGATCAGAGGCTGGTGTCGCTGCGAAGATTTCGCCGTGCTTCGTCGGCTTGTCGCCAGGGGACAGGACTTCGACGATCGGGGAAGATCCGGACTTTGCGATGGAGCCCATGGACTTCTCGATGATATTCGAGAGGCCGCCCTTCTTATTACCCGGTGTAGTATTTGCGCCACGGTCGACGCCACCCTTCCTGAGGTAATTGTCATACCACTTCATCTCTTCCACGAGGCGCTTCCCTACCTCTTCGTTGATGCAACGATGGGCGATGAACTGTACGCCATCACGTACCTCGGTTACCTCGGAGAACATCGCGGTTCCGCCACCGGAAACGAGGAGATCGGCGGCATAACCGGCCGTCGGGTTCGCTGTGATACCGGAGAACGCATCCGAACCACCGCACTGCATGCCGACGAGCAGGTCGGACAGTGGCAGTTCCTCTCTCTTCCGCTCGTTCAGAATCTGCAGCTTCTTTTCAGCCATCTCGCAGATGGCATCCATCATGGCCTGGTATCCCTTATAGTTCTGAAGGACGATGACATTGTCCTCGTTATTCAGCTCCGGCCACCACTCGCAGAAGCGATCGACGGTAAACTTCTCACAGCCTAAACCAACCAGCATAAATACGCCGCCGAAATTTGGATGCATCGCGATGTTACGGATGATCTTCTGAGGGATATAAGCATCCGGTGCATCGATAGCGACACCACAGCCATATGGATGATTGACCGCGACGACATCATCAACATTCGGATACTTCGGCAGGATCTCCCGCTTGATACGCTGAATCGCGACATTGAGCACACCGGCGACGCACTGCACGGTCGTGTTGATACCGAGGATGTTTCGCGTCCCGGCGTAACCACCGTTCGGATTCCGATAGCCCATCCAGCTCGTCCGCTTCGGCTTCGGAAGGTCGGTACGGATGTTCGTCGCGAATTCCATCTGATCGAGATCCGGTGCCGGTGCCATGATGAGGTTCTTCTCATTGATCCAGCCTCCGACCGGGATATCCTCTGCAGTTGTACCGAGTACTACACCGTAACGAATGACTTCCGATCCCTTCGGAAGTTCCTTCAGCGCGATCTTATGTGCCTGAGGGATGTCTTCCACGGTGACAACGCCCGGCATGACTTCGGTACCCTTCGGCACATCATGGATGGCGATGGCGACATTATCACGCTCGGTGATTTGAATGCATAATCTATTTGCCATGCTTTTTCCTCCTTACTCTGGTTAAAAGCGATTGATCATTCACTTGATATGCTCATTATATTGCGTTAAAATATGTTAGTAAAATTAATTAATGTGAATGAAGGATAAGTTTTCCTAACGCCGCAGGTTTACGATTTATGGATACAAAGCAAATCGAATACATCATTAAAATCGCCGATGAGGGCTCGATCACCCGTGCAGCAGAAAAGCTCTTTATCACCCAGTCCGCACTCTCTCAGCAGCTTCAGAAGCTCGAGAAGGAGCTGGGCGCTCCGCTCTTCGTACGCAACAAATCAGACTGGACACTGACCCCGGAGGGAAAGGTCTATGTCGAAAATGCGCGCGAGATGCTCCGTATCAAACAGAAGACCTATACGATGATCGCCGACATGGCGGACACCCATCGTGGCTTTCTCTCCGTCGGCATGACACCGGGCCGGGGCTCCGACATGTTTCCATATGTCTATCCGAAGTTCCATGACATGTATCCGGATTTCACGATCGAGCCACGTGAGCTCAGTGTGCGGCAGCAGCAGGACGCCATCCGGAAGGGCGAGCTGGACATCGGTTTCGTCACCATCACAGAGCAGCAGAAGACCGTCGACGAGTACATCGATCTGTTCGATGAAGAAATCTATCTGGCGTTACCGGAACAGTATCCGATTCCAGAAGAGTACCTGCAGACAGATGCGCTGTATCCGGAGCTCCCGCTTTCGATGTTCCGCTACGAGCCGTTCGTCATGATGTATAAGGAATCGACGATTCGTAAAACCGTGGATCAGATCTTCCACGATGCCGGCTTCAGTCCGACGGTTCTGTTCGAAACCTCCAACAACCTCACCATTCTTTCCATGGTCAGTGCGAAGATGGCCTGTGCCCTCATTCCATACCACTATGTAAAGCAGAACCCGAAGGGGGTCCGTTTCTACAGTCTCACGACACATCCGACCTGGAAGGTCTGTGTATGCTATCAGAAGAATACCTATCTCAGCAAAGCCGCCAAGGATTTCATCCAGATGGTCGATGATTACTGGGAGCATGGGAAGTAAGAAAAAAACGTGCGCCCCAGGCGCACTTAATAAAGAGCTCACATCAGCAGTCGCTGACGCGGGCTCTTTTTCGATACATCTTTTTCTTTAATATGCCAGTCGGTAAATCTTCTCCATATCCTCGAGCGTCAGTCTCAGAATCGAACCGATGCCTCCATTCGTGGCCTTGAAGCAGCCTTCTGCCAGCATCTTATACTCTTCGTCGGTCGGGTTCACACCGAGCTCACGAAGGTTCGTCGGCATATGAATCGAACGGAAGAAATCCTCCATCGCTGCGATGCCACGGAGTGCGGTCTCTTCGTCGTCTGCTCCTGCCTCGACACCGAGTACATTGACACCGAACTTCGCGAAGCGGGCCGGATTATACTTATACACATAGCGAGCCCAGGTGCCCCAGATAGCCGCGAGACCAGCGCCGTGTGCGACATCATAGAGTCCGCCGAGCTCATGCTCGAGGCGGTGGCAGGCCCAGTCGCCACCATCCGTGCCACAGCCGGTCAGGCCGTTATGGCTGAGGGAGGATGCCCACATGATCTCTGCGCGCGCGTCGTAATTTGTCGGGTCCGACATCAGGATGTGTGCATTGGCCATTACGGTGCGAAGCAGGCCCTCGGCGATTGCATCCGTCAGTTCCATCGAACCCGCTTTATTAAAGTAACGTTCCATCGTATGCATGCAGATGTCAGCTGCACCGGACATCGTCTGGTACTCCGGCAGGGTCATCGTGAGCTTCGGATCCATGATGGCGAAGCGTGGACGCGCGAGATTCGTGTTGTAGGAACGTTTGATGCCACCCTCCTCGGTCATTTTCGTGATGACGGAAGAATTTGACATCTCGGAGCCGGTCGCCGCAATCGTCAGCACCACACCCTGCGGCGTGCATGCACTCGCCTTCCGCTTGAAATCATAGAAATCCCAGACATCGCCCTCGGTCTTATCCGCGAGTCCATAACCGATGGCCTTCGCAGAGTCGATGACGGAACCACCGCCGACGGAAAGGATGAAGTCGACGCCCTCCTTCCGGCAGAGCTCGATACCCTCGTAGACCTTGCTGAGGTGAGGATTCGGTACGACACCGCCGAGCTCGACATAGCCGATGCCCGCTTCCTCGAGCTGCTGCTCGATCATCGGTACGAGCCCAGACTTCTTCACACGCTCACTTCCATAGTGAATCAGGACCTTCGTCGCGCCCTGCTCCTTCACAAGCTTTCCGGTCTCACTCGCTGTATCCGGACCAAACACCACCTTCGTCGGTGCATAATAAACAAATGGCAGCATATGATTTCCTCCATCTTCAATCGTCATTTCTGCGCTGGTGGATATCATGCGATGTGAACGCAGATGCACCTTAGCAGATCAGGTTTTAGAATAATTTCATTGTAGCATAAAAATGCGGGCCGGGCAGACATTCTGCCTGCATCTTCGGTCAAACCACGGCACAGAAAAAGGATGCTGCATGCACAACACCCTTTTTCTATGCCTCATACGGCTCATCCTCTGAAAATCGCCGGATAAATACTATTCAGATTTTTTCTTCTCTTCTGCCTCTGCGCAGTGAAGCAGTGCCTTCATGTAACCGGTGTAATACGCAGCGGAGCGCTCGGAGAATCCCTTCCCATCTGCATTAAAGAACGGATGGTCAATGTTGAGATATCCGTCGAAGCCGCTACGGACGATCACCTTCATGATCTGGTACATATCCGCATAGCCATCCTCGAGAAGCGTCTCCTCGAAGTACGGAAGCTGTCCGCTGACATTGCGGAAGTGAATGATCGGAAGCTTATCGGCTTTCACGAACTCTTCGATGTCCTGATAGAGATCACCGAAGCGCTCAGACTCCAACCAGCAGCCGACGCACATCTTCATCGTAAGATATGGACTGTTGCCGGCGAGTTCGAAGGCTCGACGATAGCAGTCGGAATTCCAGATGAGGCAGGCTACGCCACCAGCCTCCGGAATCGGTGGATCGTTCGGATGAAGTGCCAGCTTGACATCGGCTTCTTCACATACCGGAAGTGCCTTATCCAGAAAATACTTGAAGTTATCCCAGATTTCCTGCTCTCCGTATACGCGGTCATTTGAAATCGGACGGGATTTTATTTCATCGATATCGCAGATAAACGAATTCTGGCCGTGGTTATACTTTCCGGCACCGATTCTGGTACGAAAAATACCATTTGGCTGCCATGCGATGTAATTAATTGGAACACCGGCTTTACCAAGTGCTCTCGTGAACTCGTTGTACTTCGCGATCCACTCATCACGATCTTCACGGCCGAGATGAATCGACGGGCACTTCTGCAGCTGTGGACAGCCTGCATTGGAAATCTGAAGATCATACTTCGCCGCACGCTCCTGGAAACGCAGGATGCCATCGTAATTTGCATCATCGCCGATGAAGTTCACGGCGAGATAGTGGATGCCCTGTCCCTGCTGATAGCGCATCTCCTCCTCGGTCATTTTACTGGAACAATTGCTTTCGATCTTAATCACGATAACCTCTTTATCCGTTCAGAAGCTTCACTTAAGATTCTTATCGAAGAAATCACGGATGACACTCTTCGTTTCCGGCTGGAAGAACTCCTTCGTGCCATGACCGGCACCCTTTAAAATATAGAGATCCGCACGATCCTCCATACCTGCCTTTACGATATCATCATAAAATGCTTCACTGATGCTGCAGGACACCAGCTTATCGCAGTCGCCATGCAAGATGAGAATCGGGCACATCTCCTTCGTTAAAATGTATGGTGGGCAATATGGCTTCGCACGCTCCTTCAGTGTCGACATATCCCCACCGAAAAGTGCACCCGCATGTGTATCTTCCGGCTTTTTCCAGCGACAGTTCGGATTCGTACGCATTTCCAGTGCATCATCCTCAATCAGCTTTACAAAATCCACCGGTCCGAACATATCACAGCAGGCCTGCACATGCGACGAATACTCGCTCCACTCAGCACTTTCATACGCATCTGAATTCATGGCAGCGAGCGCCGACAGCTGTCCACCCGCGGAGCGTCCGATGATACCGATATGCTCCGGATCAATTTCATATTCATCGGCATGTGCACGAAGGAATCGAATCGCCGTCTTCACGTCGATGATCTGTGAAGGCATATGCTCCTCGGCACTGCTTCGATAGTACATCGACGCAACCACATAGCCTGCATCCGCAAGGAACGCCATCTCCGCTACCATAAGGTTTTTATCGCAGCCACGGTAGCCGCCACCCGGAACCCACAGAATCGCCGGCTTCGGTGTCTTATCATCTGCCTCGTCGTCATGACCGGAGGCGAGTCGCATCTCACTGTTTCCATTCTGCAGCATGATGGACATCTTCAGCTCCATCTCCTGTCCGTTCAGATTCTTCTGTCTCGAATACACGATATTGTCAATAAAATTAATACTTTTTCTGGTTCTACCCGGCTCAATTACTTTTTTCATATACTTTCCTTTCCAGTAGCACTCACTCTACACTTACTGTTCTTTTACAGTGACGCTCGTTGAATCGTATCGATGACCAGCTGCTGACCAGCTTCCCATTCATCTGTGCAGTGCACGATAAATCCATGATACGAATCGAGGAAACACTTCTGTGTCACCTTTACACCCGCCAGCACGAGACGCTTCGCGTACTCGGCATCCTCGAATCGGAAATTATCATGACCGGCACTGGTTATGAGCGCTTCCGGAAGTCCCTTCAGCATCTCCTCTGATGCGAGTAATGGACTGCAGTACGGGTCCTTTAAATTCTCAAGCTCACCATCCGTATAGGCGAGACTGAACATTCGTCCTCTCTCCACCGGAATCATGTTCGTCTCTGCCTCCGGTTTATCTGCCGGATCCGTCACCATATCAAACGCACCATAATCCAGCACCTGAAGACAGAACTGAAATTCCTTTGTCTGATTTGCCTTTAAACATACGGCTGCCGTCAGGTTTGCACCTGCACTATGCCCGCCCATGGATACGCGCTTCACGTCGGCACCCCAGTGCTGCAGCATGGAAAACACCCATCTGCATACTTCATACGTTTCATTAAATGCTTTTGGATATGGATACTCCGGTGCCAGACTATAGTCCACATCCACCACGATGCCCTGAATCGCATCGGCTACCTTTGCAGAGTAAATCTCATCCCGTAATACATGTGGGCGTACAAATCCACCACCATGGACATTGATATGGACCGGACAGTTCCGTGTACGATTCTTTGCCGTAAAGATATAGCACGGAACCTGACCTTCGGATGTGGTTACGCTGACCTCTTCACGTTCCGCGAGATCCAGGTTTTTTTTATATTCTTCTGTGATATTTTCCTTTGCTACGCTGGTGCCACGAAGCGCAACAATCATCTTTTCTTTTTCTTCCTGTGTCAACATCGTCTGATTCCTCCTTCGATATGTATCTTTCTCATGAAAACTTCTAAAAATGAGAGTAGACAAGCCGAAGCCTTGCAAGCTTCGGCTTTCATGAATTTTCAGGCCGTCGCCTTCTTTTTCTTAAGCATCTTTGAAATCAGCGGACCGATTACGCTGTAAACAGCAATCAGGATAAAGATAAGAGAAATCGGACGGGTAAGGAAAGAGGTCATATCCCCCTTCGCATAGGAGCATCCCATACGGAAATAGCTCTCGATTTTACTGCCCAGTATAAATGCAAGCATAAGCGGCGTACTCGGCATCTTAAAGAATTCCATCAGGATACCGATTGCACCAAATACCAGTACCAGGTAAACACTGAACATCGACGTCGACGCAGAGTATGCACCAAGGAAACAGATCATAAGAATCGCACTGTAAAGATAATGATACGGTGCTTTTAAGAGCATTGGGAACCAGCGCTTCGTTAAAAGCTCTGTAATAAAAATCAGAATCGCAGAAATCAGAACAGTTGCAAAAATCAGATTTGCCAGTAATGGATTGTTCTTGATGAACATCGGCCCCGCCTGTAATCCATGAATCGTCATGGCCGACATCAGTAGAACGGTCGTCCCATCACCTGGAATGCCCAGTGCGATCATCGGGATGATGGCACCACCGACACCCGCGTTATTTGCAACCTCCGTTGCCCAGATACCTTCATCGATACCGGTTCCGAACTTCTCCGGATGCTTGCTCATCTTCTTCGCCTGACCATACGCAATCAGGTTGGAAATTCCGGATCCCATGCCCGGCAGAAAACCGATCCAGAGACCGATGAAAAGCGATGTAATGATTACCCTCAGATTATCCTTAAAGTCTTTGAAGGTGAAGCCGAAGCCTTTCAGTGATCCGGCATCTACCTCCGGCATCGTCAGGTTATTCTTCGCATAGCTCGAAGCAACCTGCTGCAGTGCGAAGGTACCCATCAGGAGGCATACGACATTGATTCCACCATAGAGGTTCGTATTATGAAAAGTGAAACGAAGCTGGTTCGTTACCATATCCGAACCAACCGTAGAAAGCCACAGTCCGAAAAAGGCTGCCAGAAGACCCTTAAAAATGGAGCCTTTACTTAATCCAACGACCATCGTGATGGCCATCAGGCAGAGACTGAAGTACTCCCATGGTCCGAGTTTCAGTGCAACATCTGCGATAAAGGTAGAGCAGAAAGTCGCTACGAGAATAGAAACCAGCGTACCGATGAAGGAGCCGGTGATACCGATGGAGAGTGCGCGTGCCGCCTGTCCCTTCTGTGTCATCGGATAACCATCATAGCAGGTTCCGATCGACGCAGCAGATCCAGGGATTCCGACGAGTACCGCTGCAATAAAGGAGCCGGATACACCACCAACATACATGCCGAGCAGCATCGCGAAGCTTAAGTTCGTATTTAAAGCGAACGTCATCGGAAGAATCAGTGTGATGCCGAGACCTCCGGACAGACCAGGAATCGCGCCCAGAACACATCCAACCAGAGAACAGATATACATCATGATGAAGTTCACTGGCTGGAATAACACGCCAAGTGCAGAAAGATAACTTGCCATTTTTATTTTCTCCTTCCAGTTAAGGCATCCGAATGCCGAGTGCCTCAAAAAGCACACCCTTCGGAAGTGGAATATTGAAGCCCTTCGTAAATCCGAAATAGCAGAGACTGCCCAATGCGACACTTAATACGACAGCAAATAGAATATTGATCTTCTTATCTACCTTCAGTGTCATGATGAACATCATCATGCCCATCATCGACGTAATCCAGAAGCCGATCAAATTCATCGCCACACAGAAAAGAATGCACTCCAGCATGATCCGTCCGAGACGCTTCCATCCATCTTTATCAAGATACGGAGCTGCGCCATGCTCATTCTCTTCTTTTTCTTTTTTTCCATCGAAAATCATCGAAAGAATCGCCATGATAATCATGCCGATCGCAGAAATAAATGGAAAGAGCTTCGGTCCAGGCTCGTTAGAAACCAGCTTTTCAGGTATCAAGGCCGTTTGAAATGCGACCCACACAGCGAATACGATAAATGCGATTCCCATCACATAGGTACGATTCAGTTTTTTCATTGAAACCCCCTTTTCAAAAATACCGGCTGCCCGTAAGGACGGCCGGACATGTTTCAGTTTCGTTCAGTTCGTATCATCAGCGAACCTTCAGCCCCATGGAACCTACGAGTTCATCCAGGGAGCTCCACTCTGTTTCGAGAGCCTTCTTTGTATCCTCATAGTTCACAGCCGCGATATAGGTTGCCATTTTATTATTGCCATCGATGAAGGACTGAACCGTGGTTGCCTTCTGAATCGCCTCATTGATTGCCTCACAGATTTCATCCGGTGTATCCTTCGGAACGACTATATAGTAATTTGAATCCCATGTCAGACTTACATTCTGCTCCTGTGTGGTCGCAAACTTCTTATCCAGCTCTGTACCTACCAGCTCGCTCATGTTTTCCAGCGTCGCCGCCTTTGGTCCGATACTTCCCAATATGGTCAGCTTTCCATCGGCATCATAGGATACCGCGTTCGGGATGGAGCAGTTTGCGATATCAATCGAGCCGGCTGCAACATTGGTCAGCTTATCTGCCTCGGAAGAGCACTGCACATAGTTTACCGAATTCGCATCACCGGTCAGCTCTTCGATGAGTGACGTGAACAGCACCTGCGTCGTACCGCCTAAAGAACATCCTACAACGACATCCCCCGGATTTGCCTTGATATACTCTGCAAGCTCTGTAAAATTCGTGTATGGTGCGCCTGGTTTCGCGATGATGGCCTGCGGACCACCCTGGTTCATGATGCCCACCGCCTTAACATCATCCTTGATATTTACTTCCGAGGATCCGGCCAGATACTGAATGATCGAGCCACCATGGCAGGCACCGAGTGTTAAACCATCTGGCTTCGCATTCTTCACATGCTCCATGCCGACTTCACCGGTATCGTAGTTTGTAACGACGAAGTTCACACCTGGACATACCTCGCTGAGTGCCTGCGTCAGATAACGAGTATATAGATCGGTTCCGCCCCCTGCCTTCGCAGGAACATCGACATATACATTATCTCCGGACTTCCATGGTCCTACGCCTTCACCGGCTGCCGCTGCTGCAGCTTCTGTGCCTGCATTTCCAGAAGCTTTCGTTGCTTCCGGAGCTGCAGATGAGCCACATCCTACGAGACCGGCAGCCAGGATGCACGTAGCCATCATACCTGCAAATAATCTGTTTTTCTTCATAACGTTTCTCCCTTTCTTTGCGAAATATAATATGATTTTATGTTTCATTCACGTTTCCTCATTCGTCATCTTTCTTAATTGAAAGTAATCCTATTCAGAAATACGTGATTTTGTTCAGCTCGCATCGTTTATGCCTGTATTATGCTGCGCAAAATGACGATTGACAAGCTTGAAAGACTTATGTAATTTATAAGCAAAAGTAATGCAACTTTACGCAAGGAATCACTATGAATACAAAGCAGCTACACTATATACTGGCTATTGCAGAAGAAGGAGGCTTAACTGCGGCTGCGGAGAAGCTTCACATAACGCAACCAGCACTTAGCAAATATCTGGCAGAGCTCGAAAAAGAACTGGGAACAGAATTATTTTTCCAGCACAAAAAACGTTACTACCCTACCGCCGCCGGTAAAATCTATCTGGATGCCGCTTCCCGCATCCTCGCCGTAAAAGAGCAGACCTATCAGATGATTTCTGAGCTTTCGGTCGGTTATCAAAAAACGATCACCATCGGAGTTACACCGCTGCGTGGTTCTATTGCAATTGCGAAAATTTTCAATCAGTTTCATCGGCGCTATCCGAATGTAAAAATCGAAATGAAGGAGCACTATATGGCAGGACTTCGAAAGGCCGTGCAGGTGCACGAGGTCGATCTGGCACTTGGCACCTGTGACGATCCGGATGAGCCCGGCATCGTGCATACCTCCTTTCATGAAGAGGAGGTGGTTTTGTTTGTCCCTGCCTTTCACCCACTCGCTTATCAGGCAAGCCATGACCTCTCCCATCTGACTGCGATCGATATCCGAAAATTTAAGGATACCCCTTTCATTCTGGCAACGCACAATTCTACCATACGTCATACGACAGATATGCTTTTACAGCAGAATCAAATGCAACCGACCATCGTATATGAAGCCGATAATAACTTGATTCTGAAAAACATGGCGGATCAAGGCGCCGGCGTCACGATTCTGGCACGTAGTCATATGGAGCCGTCGAGAAACCTGGTTTACTTCAGCCTGAAGCCAAAATGTTTCGTCCACATGACCGTAATGTCCGCGCCGGATCATATTCTGTCAGAAGAAGAACGCTATCTTATCGCTCTGAACTATCAGATGGAAGCTCAGAATCCGAACTATCATTTCAGTCCAACTCAGACTGCGAAGGATCTGATTGAAGAATTCCAGCTTTATCACATAGAAAGGCACCCGCTCTGATGGATACAAAACTGATCGAATATGTTATCGCCATTGCCGAGGAAAAGAGCCTCAGTAAAGCAGCT
Source organism: Lachnospiraceae bacterium (assembly GCA_030540075.1). Lineage (GTDB taxonomy): Bacteria > Bacillota > Clostridia > Lachnospirales > Lachnospiraceae > Oribacterium. Next base: position 19,642 of record JAUNWX010000002.1, on the reverse strand, counting down.
GAACGCCTCTATCTCTCACAGCCGGCACTCAGTCAGCGCCTGAAAAAGCTTGAAGATGAGCTCGGCACAAAGCTGTTCACCCGAGAGCGCGATGGTCTCACACTTACAGATGCCGGTCGAATCTATATCAATGGCGGACACTCCATCCTCCAGATAAAAAGAGAGGCACTTCGAAAAATCTCCTCTCTCACACACAGCAGCAAGAACTCTCTTCGTTTTGCCTGCGCAGCTTCTTCTGCGCTGGAATGTATTCCTGCATTTCGAAAAGCTCATCCTGAAATCGAACTTATGGTTCGACGCAGTAACAGCCTGACCGCAAAGGAAGATCTCATCATGGGGCATGCAGATCTCGGCATTCTGCTTACTTCGTCTCTGCAGCACTCGGTACTCGAGTATATTCCTCTCTGGACCGGTGAGCTTCTTCTCGCGATTCCAGACGGACACCCGGCGCTTCTCCCAGAAGACATCGAGCGAGGAAACTACTCCGCACTTCAGAACGACTACTTCGTGCTGACGCACGCCCCTTCTTTCGTACGCAACGTGGAAGATCAGGCCTTGCGTAATATGCAGATTCAGCCGAATATTATCTGTGAGATCGAAGACGATGTCTCTCGACGCTATATGCTGAATAAGGGACTCGGCAATGCATTCGTTCCGAGCCGCCTGCCTCACCCGGAAGATACCTTTCATACGTACTCCCTGAATCCACCTCTCACGTTTTACATCGTCGCCGCATATCAGAAATCCATCAGTCTGTCCGAACCTATGAAGCAGCTGATTCGTCTTCTCCTCACTGAATATGATCAGCTTCCATCTTGAATAACGCGAAAACCTGGACACGCACCATTTCGGTACGCTCCAGGTTTTTCTTTTTTATGCGCGTATTCTGGTTTTACTTCCCGAAGAGGTATAGAGTACCTTCGGCTGAAAACCCGCCGTTCGAAAAATCTCTGCCTCGATATCTGAGCTCTTCATCTCCGGCAAGGTTCTGAAGTTCACTCTTCCGTATATGATTCTGGCGATTCTTTCCTGTGCTGTATCCGCTACGATCTTCTATCCGCTGGGATAAAATCCTGATTCCTGCTATTTTATATCCATAATCCCCCGACAAAGAACGGCTGTCGCACGCGCGGCGGCCGTTCTTTCGCTCTGTTTTGCATAATTAATAGATAGAATCATCATTTTACGCATGATTCCGTCTGCGATATAATGAGTAACATCATGATTCTTACGTGAAATATAAAGCTTAGGAGACAACACGATGAACACACTCATTTCCGCAGATAACACCTGGGTGCTGATGAGCATCATGGTGCTGGTGGTTGCGTTTTCCATCTGGATGGAGCAGACCTACGCATGGGCCAGCAAGATCAGCGGTGCCATCATCGCCCTGATCTGTGCTCTGCTGCTCACAAACCTGAAGATCATCCCGGCGAGCGCGCCGATCTTCGATGATGTGGTCTGGGGCTTCGCGGTGCCGATGGCGATTCCGCTGCTGCTTCTGCAGGTGAACCTGTCGAAGATCTGGAAGGAAACGGGACGGATGCTCGGCATCTTCCTGATCGGTGCCCTCGGCACGGTGGCCGGCGCAGTGCTCGGCGTCCTCATCCTCGGGAAGTTCATCCCGAATCTTCCATATGTGGCGGCGATGATGACCGGTTCCTACATCGGCGGCGGTGTCAACTTCACGGCCCTCGCCGACGCCTTCCATGTGGACCAGACCCTGATTTCCGCGGCGACGGTCGCCGATAATCTGAATATGGCGATCTACTTCATGATCCTCATCGCGTTTGCGGGCAGTGCATGGCTCCGAAAGCACTATCCGCATCCGCACATCGATCACGTCCTCGCGAACGGTACAGACGCCGAGGAGGGCAAGACCCTGGCGGCGAAGTACTGGGGTCGGAAGGAGATTTCTCTTCGTGATATCGCGATCGACTTCGCCTTCTCTATCATCGTCGTGACGATTTCGAAGGCCATCGCCGGTGTACTCTCTACAGCGATCCCGACCGGCAACTGGTTCCTCAACATGCTGAACACCTTCTTCGGCAGCCAGTATGTATGGATCACGACCGTCGCGATGCTGTTCGCCACCGTCCTTCCGGAAAAGGCGGAGGCCATGCATGGTGCGCAGGAGCTGGGGACCTACCTCATCTACCTGTTCTTCTTCGTCATCGGTGTGCCGGCGTCGATCCCGCTCATCATCCAGCAGGCGCCGCTGCTTCTCGTCTTTTGTCTCCTGATGGTGATCGTCAACATGCTCTTCTGCTTCATCGGCGGTAAGCTCATCGGCGGCTCCCTGGAGGAGATCATCCTCGCGTCCAATGCCAACATCGGTGGCCCGACCACCGCGGCCGGCATGGCGATCGCCCAGGGCTGGAACAAGCTCGTCGGCCCGTGCATGCTCGTCGGTACCTTCGGCTATGTCGTCGGTACCTACCTCGGCATCGTCGTCGGATCCCTGCTGATCAGATAAGTAAAATAGAATAGAAACGTGCGCCGCCAGGCGCACTATTTGAAAGACTGCCGCAGCTGCGGCAGTCTTTTTATATAGATATATTCTTAAAATTACTTACTCGTGCGTTGTACTTCCTGATCAGATCTACCAACACAAGCTCCGACACGGAAAGATAGCTTCCCCTTCGATACGCCACCGAGGAATGCCAGTGAATATGTGGCTCCACAGTGAAATAAACGATCGGTGCATCCGGATCCACATAGAAGGCCGGAAAGAACGCACAGGCGAGCTGTGCTTTTACAGAGCGGATTCTGGTTTTACTTCCCGAAGAGGTATAGAGAACCTTCGGCTGAAAACCCGCCGTTCGAAAAATCTCTACCTCGATATCCGAGCTCTTCGTCTCCGGCGCAGCCAGCAGGAACTGCGCATCCCGGAAGAGATTTAAATCTACCTCTGGAAGACGCTCTGCACTGTTTTCTCCGGCGAGATAAGCGAGCGGATGTGTGGCCGGTACACCTAATACGATTTCCTCCTTCACATTCGCGACATAGGAAAAACGCGGGTCCTGCTGTCCATCCGTGAAGGTCGTACATGCGAGATCCACGTCCTTATTCGCAAGTGCCTGCTCCATCCGCTTATTCCGCAGCTCCTTCGTATGAAAGCGGATATCCGGATACAATATATGAAACACCGGAAATACCTCCGAGAACATATCCGCACCACGCTCCGGTGAATAGGCGATGGAAATGGTGCCATGTCCTTCCTGATGCAGATCATTCAGCTTTTTATACGTATTTTCCTTTATCTGCACGATCTGCCGGGCTCCCTCCAGATAGATCTGTCCGGCTTCCGTCGGCACCATGCTGTGTTTCCGACGCTCAAACAGCTGCATTCCGAGCTCTTTCTCCAGCTTCAGCAGCTGCTGATTCAGCGCAGACTGCGTAAGAAACAGACGCTCTGCCGCCCGGGAAATACTTCCCTCGCCTGCGATCGCCAGGATATTTTCGATCTGCTTTAGTTCCATACCTCGACACTCCTTTCCACGATATATGTCCTTCTCTCCGAACCACACGCACTCAGCGACTGAGCTCCCAGGCTGTGCTGGCGCTCCGAGGCCACGCACACGAATCTCAGGCTTTACACCGTCGGAATAAAGGCAAGCGCACGGACATCTCTTAATCCGATTAAGTTTAAATCTAATTTACCACAAGTTGAATTAAGAGTATATGCATTTTATGATAATTTTAACAGATATATCACATAACTGTTTCGCATCTCTCGATTTTCTGAAATCCAGAGCTACAAAACATGTCAGAATAAACAGAGCGTAGCGATACGCGTCAAAGCTTACCGAGCAGTGCCTTCTGACCGAACACGAAAGGGGAAAACATATGTCATTTAAGTGTACGAAGCCGATGGCAGATCCGGTTGCAACGCTCGCATATCGCCCATGGACCGCAGCCATCGAGCCTTTCCAGGTATCACCGAGAACCTGGTATGTCGCAGGTCAGACCTGGGTCGGCTGCTGGCTCATCGAAACGAGTGAAGGCTGCATCCTGATCGATACCGCGATCCCAGAGAGCGCATATCAGCTCGTCGACAGCATCTACAAAACCGGCCACAAGCCATCCGACATCAAGAAGATCCTGCTCAGCCATGCTCACTTCGATCACTGCGGTGCTGCCCAGATCATGAAGGAGCTGACCGGTGCCGAGATGTATATGTCGAAGGAAGACTGGGCGTTTTACCAGGAGGTACCGGAAGAGACGATGGTACTCGATAAGGATTCCCATCCGATCGATTTTCAGATCGACCATTTCTACGACGACGATACACCAGTTGTTCTCGGCGACATTTCGATTCGGACAATGCTTACACCAGGTCACACCATCGGATGTACCAGTTTCTTCTGGGAGGAAACGAATCCGGTTGATGGAAAAACCTACACCCTCGGTATGCACGGCGGCGTCGGTGCAAACACCATGAACGATGATTACTACAAGATCAGTAAGAAGCTGACTCCGGCACTTCGTGACCGTTTCTTTGCGGATGAGGAGAAGCTGTGCGCCATGCATGTAGACATTGCCCTTCCGAGCCACCCGAATCAGATCGAGATCACCGATCGGGCCGGCCAGTATACGAACGAGAACAACTGCTACTATGACCCGACCGTCTGGGCTGATTTCGTTCATGAGCGTGTCCGCCAGGTTCGTGTACTGATGAAGTAATCAACTATTCGAAAAACCGCACGAAATGGGCGTTCGCATCCTGCTATCCTCCATTTCGTGTTATGACTTCACTTTTTGATGAAAGGATAAAATCGTATTATGTCACACTTAACCATCGTTCTCTTGGTGACACTGTTTATGATGGTCATGTTCATCTGGCACAAGGTGCCATTTGGCGTTACGGCCATGACCTGCTGTCTGATTCTCGCCGCGACCGGTGTCGTCGATCTGAAATCTGCCTTCATCGGCTTCGGTAATAAAACCGTCGTTCTGATCGCACCAATCCTCGCACTGTCTTCCGTACTTACGAAGACGGCACTCGTCGATAAGATTTCCGGCACACTTAATATGGTGCAGGGCAAGAGCGGTATGATGCTGATCATCGCATTTTATGCGGTTGCGGCTCTTTTCTCTCAGTTTGTACCATCTACTGCTGCGCTCGCTATCCTGGTCGTTTTTCTGACCACGCTGAATAAATCTGGTGAAATCACCGCAAATCGTCTGCTGCTTCCGCTTCTCGGTGTCATGGTTGCCTGGAAGTTCCGCCTTCCGATCGGCCTCGGTGCAACCACTTTCGCAACCCTCAACGGTTTCTACGAGGGAATCGTCGGTGAGGGAAACCCTCAGTACATGATCAGCCTTCTGGATCCACTGAAATTTGCCATCATTCCGATCATTGTTCTGACAACGTACTGCCTGTTCGCATGGAAGCTGATGCCGAAGGATCAGGAGGTTGATACGACGAAGCTGAAGAAGGGGGCGGTTGTCGAGAAACTTCCTCAGTCAAAGCAGATGATCGTATACATCGTATTTACAGTCGTTATGCTCTGCCTCATCTTTAATCAGATTACGAAGAACTGGATGTACCTCGCACCGGCAGCCGGTGTCATCATCCTGATCTTTACCGGCTGTATCGATGCGAAGGATGCATCGAAGGACATGACCCAGGATATGATCTGGATGCTCGCCGGCGTACTCATCGTTGCAGACGCCATCGGATCTTCCGGTGCCGGCGAAGTCATCGGTCAGTTCATCCTGAACATCATCGGTCAGAATCCGAGCCAGTTTAAGGTTATGCTGATCTTCTCTGCAGCCACCGTTATCATGACGACCTTCATCTCGAACATGGGTACACAGTCCGTACTGATTCCGATCGCCGCTTCTGTCGCACTGGCAGCCGGCTGGGATCCGAGAGGTCTCGTGCTCATCATCGGTACCGCAAACTACTTCGCGGTCGGCTTCCCATCCGGATCCGGTGAGTGTGCTGTCGCATTCGCAGCCGGTGAATACAATCCGGCGAAGGTACTGAAGTTCACTCTTCCGTACATGATTCTGGCGATCCTTTCCTGCGCCGTATCCGCTACCCTCTTCTACCCGCTGGGTTAAAGCTGATAGCTTCTCTATTTTATTTCCATATCCCCCCGATAAAAAAGCAGTCGCATTTGCGGCTGCTTTTTTCGTTGTGCGCCTGGCGGCGCACAGCAAAAAGACGATGACCTCTGTCATCGTCTCCTTAAATAATTATTCAGTTTCCTGGCTCCTGAAGCTTTAGTTCCTCCAGCTGCTCTGAGATGGTCTCCCAATTTTCGTAGAGATCTCCGAGGCGGGCATCATTTTTCTCATGCTCCTTATGCAGCTCCATGAGACGTCCGACGTCGGCGGCGATGTCCGGGTTCATGTAGTCATCGTCCAGCTCTTCGTTACGGGCCTCGAGCTTCTGGATCTCTTCTTCCGTCGACTTCAGATCGCGCTGCAGCTTCTGGAGATTCTTCTTATACTCCTTCTGCAGCTCCCAGTCGGTCTTCTGCTCGGACTTGATTTCAGGATTCGGTACCGCGGAGGTACGTGCCTTCTGGCTGTTTGCATTGGCATCCAGTACAGAGCCACCGTACTTCCGGACATCCTCCTTCTTCTCGAGGTAGTAATCGTAGTCACCGATGTAGTTATCGAAGCGGTTCTCGAAGAGCTCGAGGATACGGGTCGCGGTCTTGTTGATGAAGTAACGGTCGTGGGACACATAGAGCACGGTGCCCTCGTAGTTTCGGATCGCATCCTCCAGCACCTCACGGCCCTGGATGTCCAGGTGGTTCGTCGGCTCATCGAGGATGAGGAAGTTCGCGTTACTGAGCATCAGCTTCGCGAGGGACACGCGGCCCTGCTCGCCACCGGAGAGGTCGCCGATGCGCTTGTACACGTCATCGCCACGGAAGAGGAAGGCTGCGAGCACGTTCCGCACCTTCGTGTCGTTCAGGTACGGGTAGTCGTCCTGAATCTCGTCGAAGATGGTTTTCTCCATGTGAAGGACGGCATGCTCCTGATCGTAGTAGCCGATCTCGACATTCGTGCCGAGCTTGAAGCTGCCGGTCGACGACGGCTCCTGCTCGTTCAGAATCTTGAGGAGCGTGGTCTTACCGGTACCATTCGCACCGATCACCGCGACGTGCTCACCGCGCTTGATTTCGAAGGAAATGTTCGAGAACAGGGTCTTCTCGCCGAAGGACTTACTGAGCTCCTTCACCGACAGCACATCGTTTCCGGACTGGAGATGCGGGATCAATGCGAGGCGCATCTCGTTATCCAGCTCCTCCGGCTTATCGAGCAGCTCCACCTTTGCGAGGGCCTTCTCACGGGACTCTGCACGCTTGATGGACTTCTCGCGGTTGAACTGCTTCAGCTTATCGATGACCGCCTGCTGGTGTGCGATGTCCGCCTGCTGATTATAGTAGGCCTTCAGCTCCGCATCCCGGATCTGCTTTTTCTTCTCGGCGTACTCCGAGTAGTTGCCGCGGTACATGCGGGCTCTGCCGTTATCGAGGTCGATGATCTTCGTCACGACATGGTCGAGGAAGTATCGGTCATGGGAAACGAGCAGAACCGCACCGTCATAACGCTTCAGCACCTTCTCGAGCCACTGGATCGACTCGATGTCGAGGTGGTTCGTCGGCTCATCGAGGATGAGCAGGTCCGGCTTCGTGAGGAGGATTTCCTCGAGGCGCTTCCGGGTCTTCTGACCTCCGGACAGGGTATCGAAATCATCACCGAAGGCATCGATCTCCTGCTTCATCGCGAGGGCCTTCGCGTCCGTGAGATCCGTCGGGATATCCTCTTCTGCGCCCGGCATATCGGCGTGCTGCTGCGCGAGATAACCGATCTTCTTTCCCTTCGCAAGCGCGATCACACACTCGGAATCATCCGGCTCCTCCTCGCCCAGAATACACTTAATAAGCGTCGTCTTGCCGGATCCATTGATGCCGACAATCGCCGCTTTTTCCTTGTCCTCGATATGAAAGGTGACGCCCTTTAAAATCTGTTTTCCAACGTATGTCTTATTAAGGTTTGCAATATTTAAAATCATAGTGAAGGTATTATACCGTATCGCGCATGAAAAAACCAGCAATCGGCCACGGAACTGCTTGTTTTTTGATTTCAGAGTGCTAAAATCATCTTTGTTCGGAGGGTTAGCTCAGCTGGTAGAGCATTTGCATCACACGCAAGGGGTCGCAGGTTCGAGTCCTGTACTCTCCACGATAACGAAAAAAGGCTGTCGCATCTGCGGCAGTCTTTTTTCGTCTCATTATGTACTTACATCTTCGGGAAGATACGGCTGCCGTAACGTGCGGCATAGACGTGCCCTTCCTCGTCACGGATGGCGGTCAGGTAGATATCGGCATACTTCTTCCGTACCATACCCTGCCATGCGTATACTGACTGAAGCTCCGCCGGCTTTCCATTGATTGTCATGGATAAGCTGCCGTTTTCTGCCTTCAGGCTGAACGCATCGCCCTCACCGGATACATACTCACCGGCGAGCTCTGCAACTTCCTCTTCCGTCCAGTTCCGCGCTGCATGCTCCGGACGCGGTTCTGCCGCATCGAGGCCGAAGTATACACGCATCGCTGCATCGGCGATCGCCGCGACGGAAACATCCATTGTGTTGCAGAGCACCACGACACCGACATTTTCCTGCGGGCAGAAGGAGAAGTTCGAGGAAACACCCGGAAGACTACCGCCGTGCTCGACGATCGTGCGATCCTCCACCTGCTTGCACTCGAGTCCGTAGCCGTAGTAGACACCCGGCTTCATGAACTGACGCGGCTTCATCATCTCCTGGATCGAATAGCGGTCGATGATACGCGTTCCGTCTGCGGCGGCACCCTCGTTCAGGTACATCGTCGCATACTTCAGCATATCGCCGAGCGTAGACTTCATGCCTCCACCGCCGTGCAGAACGAAAGCATCATTCTGGTAATCACGGTCGGCTCTCCAGCCGTCCTTCTCCAGGGAGTACAGGGTGGCTGCATTCTCGTCAAGGGTGTTCCGGATGAAGCTGATGTTACTGCGCTTCATACCGAGCGGCTTCAGAATCTTCTGATCCAGGTACTCTGCGAAGGAGCCGTAGCCCCCGTGACGACGCACGATATCGGACAGTAAGCCGAAACCGTCGTTGCAGTAGCTCAGGCGCTGTCCCGGACGTCCGGTAAAGTGCGTCTGTGCATCCAGGCGCTCGGCTACCCGCCGTACGCCCTCCTCTGCGAAATCGTCACGGTAGATCAGTTCGTTCTCGAGGGAATCCTCGATGTGCATCTCCTGTGCCGTCTTATCGATGACGATACGTGGCAGCGGGAAGAAGCCGCCGCTGTGGCACATGAGGTGCCACAGCTTCACCGGCGCTGTCTGGTTTTTATTGGTAAATTCCGGAACATACTTTGAAACCGGATCATCGACGGATAAAAGTCCGTCCATCTGCATCTGCATGATGGAAAGCGCGGTGAAGGACTTCGTCACCGATGCCATACCGAAAATCGTATCCCGGTCGATCGGAAGCTTCTTTTCTTCATCACGATAGCCGAAGTACTGCTCATACTGGATCTTTCCGTCTGAATCGACGATGCCGACCGCGATACCGCGTGCCTGCCCGTCCTTCATCACCTCATGAACCAGTGCCTCGAGCTGCTTCCGGCCGTTGTCTGTCATTCGATTCATGAAAGCATCTCCTTATGAAGGCCTGTAATGCCGAGACCCGGCTCAGAAGAAAGTACGAGATGGCAGGTATCCTTCACGGTAAGACCGCCTTCAAACGGAAGTGCCTTGAGTGAGAAGGTCGCATCGAGGTCTGCACGGGTGATGTTCTTCAGAGCCGCACCGAGGGCAGCCGACGCGTTGATGGCGATACCACTCTCCTCCGCCATGCAGCCGAGCATCACTTCGACGCCTGCTGCCTGGGCGATGGCATTGATCTTCTTCGCCTCATAGAGACCGCCGCACTTCATAAGCTTGATGTTGATGAAATCCACGGCACGCTCGGAAACGAGACGCAGTGCATCCTTCGAATCCCAGCAGCTCTCATCGGCCATGATTGGAACAGAGCTGTTCGCAGTGACATACTTCAGTCCCTCGAAATCGAAGCGTGGAACCGGCTGCTCTACGAGCTCGATATCATACTCATCGAGGCGGCGGATCAGCTCGACCGCCTCCTTCGCCTTCCAGCCCTGGTTTGCATCGAGACGGATCTTCACATCATCGCCGACCGCCTCACGAATCGCACGTACTCTCGCGAGGTCACTTGCGAAATCCGTACCGACCTTGGTCTTGATGGTATTGAATCCGGCCTCTACATGTGCCTTCGCCTGTGCGGCCATCACCTCCGGCTCGTCGATGCCGACCGTCATATCGGTGACGATTTCATCAGAGTAGCCACCAAGCACCTTATAGAGCGGCATACCGGCACACTTACCGATAATATCATGACATGCCAGATCGATGGCCGCCTTCGCCGTACCGGCATAAGCTACCGTACGATTCATCACGGTATAGATCGCCTCGATGTCACAAGGATCCATGCCGATCAGATTCGCCTTCAGCTTCTCGATCGTCGCAACCGTACCCGCCAGGTTCTCACCGGTGATCAGTGGTCCCGGAGAACCCTCTCCATATCCGAGGATTCCGGCATCGGTCTCGATCTCGACGAGACAGCTCTCGGCATGGGTGATCAGACCCAGTGCGATGCGGAACGGCCGTACCAGCGGAACCTGCATCTTGTAGGTTCTGATGTTTGTGATTTTCATAATATTACCCTTCCTTTCTTAAAAAATATCTTTATTTTTCCTCAGACTTCGCAGCCTGAGCACATGCGCCGCCACAGAAGTGACAGGCACATAAGTGTCCATTTCCGATATCTCTGAGCTCCGGCTTCTGCTGTGCACAGATGTCCTGTGCCATGAAGCAGCGTGTATGGAACACACAGCCGGATGGCGGATTCGCCGGGCTCGGAAGATCGCCCTGCAGCAGAATCTTCTTTCGCTTCGCATGGCGGTCCGGTACCGGAATCGCCGACAGGAGAGCCTGTGTATATGGGTGAGAAGGATTGTCAAACAGCTCCTTCTTATCTGCGAGCTCCACGACATGACCGAGATACATGACCATCACACGATCCGAGATGTGCTTGATGACACTCAGATTATGCGAGATGAAGATGTAGGCCATGCCCATCGATTCCTGCAGCTCACGAAGCAGATTCAGTACCTGTGACTGAATCGACACATCGAGCGCGGAAACCGGCTCATCACACACCACCAGAGACGGATTCAGCACGATCGCACGGGCGATGCCGATACGCTGACGCTGTCCACCGGAAAACTCGTGTGGATAACGATTATAGTACTTCGTATTCAGACCGACGACTTCCATCACCTTCAGCACGTGTGCCCGGATTTCTTCCTCGGTCTTATAACGCTTCTGAATCTTCAGCGGCTCTGCGATGACTTCACCGACCGTCATACGCGGGTTCAGCGAAGCATACGGATCCTGGAAGATGATCTGCATCTCTGAACGCAGCTTTCGAAGCTCTGCACCGCTGGCCTTCGAAAAATCAGTTCCTCTATAGATGATATCACCGGACGTCGGCTCAATCAATCGAAGGACGGACCGTCCCATCGTGGACTTGCCACAGCCGGACTCACCGACCACGCCCAGGGTTTCCTTCGGATTCAGCGTAAAGGATACGCCATCCACCGCCTTGATCCAGGCCTTATCCTTCTGAAAAAAGGACGACTTTCCCGGGAACAGCTTACGCAGATTCCGGACCTCCAGAAGCGGCGTCTTCTCATTTACTTCACTCATCAGACGTTCTCCTCCCACTCCTTCGTATATTTGAAGCAACGTACCTTGCGGCCATCTACATCCACCAGATCCGGCATCTTACAGCGACAGATCTCGCGCGCCTCCGGACATCTCGGACAGAAGGCGCAGCCTGCCGGCATATCATCGAAGCTCGGGACCATACCCTTGATGACACTCAGCTCCTTCGTATCATCGTCATCGAGCTTCGGAATACACTTCATCAGGCCATCGGTATACGGATGCAGCGGCTGATCGAAGATCTGATCACAGCTTGCCTTCTCGACCACCTGGCCGGCGTACATCACCATGACATCATCTGCGACCTCAGCGATGACACCGAGATCATGGGTGATCATCATGACCGAGGTACCGGTCTTCTCCTTCAGCTCATTGATCAGATCGAGGATCTGTGCCTGGATCGTCACATCGAGAGCCGTGGTCGGCTCGTCACAGATCAGAAGCTCCGGATTACAGCACAGTGCCATCGCGATCATCACACGCTGACGCATACCACCGGAAAGCTGATGCGGATACTCGTCGAAACGACGATCTGCAAGCGGGATCTTTACGAGCTTCAGCATCTCGATCGCACGCTCCTTCGCTTCCTTTTTCGTCATATTCTCGTGAAGCAGCAGTGCCTCGATGAGCTGCTGCCCGATGGTGAACACCGGATTCAGCGAGGTCATCGGCTCCTGGAAAATCATCGCGATCTTCTTGCCGCGGATCTTACGCATCTCGTCCTCGGACATCTTTACGATATCCTGTCCCTCAAGGAGGATCTCGCCGCCCTCGATCTGACCCGGCTTCTCGATCAGTCGCATGATGGAGAGCGAGGTCATACTCTTTCCACAGCCGGACTCACCGACGATACCCAGCGTCTTTCCCTTCTCCACATCGAAGGAAACATCATTGACCGCCTTTACGAGGCCGGCCTCGGTATGAAAGTAGGTTTTTAAGTTCTTTACCTGTAAAATATTTTCTGCCATCTCTCACACCTCCTACGCACGTAACTTCGGGTCCAGTGCATCCCGCAGACCATCGCCGAAGATGTTAAATGCAATCACCGTAATCATGATCGCAACACCCGGCATGATGCTGTATACCGGACGGTAGCTGATGAAGGTCTGTGCGGCACTGATCATGTTGCCCCAGGATGGCGTCGGTGGCTGGATACCGATGCCGAGGAAGCTCAGGGAGGCCTCATACATGATGGCATTCGGGATACCCAGGGTAACCAGGACGATGATCGTGGAGAGACAGTTCGGAACCAGGCCCTTCATGATGATCCAGTAGGTCGATGCGCCACAGGCGCGGCTTGCCTCGATGTACTCCTTTTCCTTCAGCTGCATGACCGATGCACGAATCATACGTGCGGTACGCACCCAGGTGAGCAGTCCGAGCGCGATGAAGAGGTTCAGCACGCCCTTGCCCATGAAGGTCATGATGGCCATCGCGAAGATCAGATCCGGGAAGGCCTGGAAGATCTCCATCACACGGGAAATCACACTGTCGAGCCATCCGCCATAGTAACCGGCGAGGGATCCGAGTGCGATGCCGACGATCGACGCGACGATCTGTGCGACGATACCGATACTGATGGAAACTCTGGAACCATAGAGGATACGGGAGAGAATATCACGACCATACTCGTCGGTTCCGAAAGGATGTGCCTTACACGGCTCACCAAGTACTGCACTGTAATCCTGATAATTCGGATCATACGGTGCGATCAGCGGAGCCAGAATCGCAATCAGAACAAGAATCAGTAAGAGACCGGCACAGAACATGGCCATCTTATTCTTCTTTAAACGGTGCATCGAATCCCCATAGAAGCTGGAGTACTGCATGCCGCCTTCGGTGATGTCCTGTTCGAACTGCTTCTGTTTATTAAAAAATCCAAATACTTTTTTTGCCATCGCTTAAGCCGCTCCTTTCCCATAACGGATACGTGGGTCCAGAAATGCATAGGAGAGATCGACGATCAGATTGACGATGACGAACACAAATGCAATATACATTACTGTACCTTCCAGGAGAGGCAGATCACGGTTCGACATCGCATCGACCGCGAGCTTTCCGATGCCCGGAATGGAGAATACCTTTTCAATCAACATGGATCCGGTCAGCATATAACCAAAATCCGTTCCGACGAGGGTGACGATCGGAATCATCGCATTTTTCAGCGCATGCTTCATGACGACGGACCAGTGGCTGACACCCTTTGCCTTCGCGGTACGGATATAATCCTGTCCCATCACCTCGAGCATACTGGTTCTCGTAATTCTCGCCATACTTCCCGCGTAACGTGCACCCAGCGCGATACTCGGAAGGATGTACGATGCCGGCACATCGAAGCCGGAAATCGGGAGAAGGTTGAGCTTTAAGCCGAAGACGATCTGTAAGATGATCGCTACCCAGAAGGCCGGTGCCGATACACCGATCATCGCAAGTACCATAACGACGGTGTCGATCCCCTTGCCTCTCTGTACGGCTGCGAAAATGCCGCACGGAATACCGATCATGGCGGCGAAAACGAAGGACATGCAGGCGAGCTTCGCGGTCACCTTGAAGCTGCGGATGAGCGCATCGGTTACTGCTTCCTTCGTAAAGTAGGACGTTCCGAAATCCAGATGAATCGCGCCCTTGACAAAATTCAGATACTGCACATGGTACGGCAGATCCAGGCCGAGCTGGCTGCGTACCTTGGCGATCGTTTCAGGGTCTGCACGTTTTTCGAGCATCATGGCCACCGGATCACCCGGTACGACCTGAAGAAGAATAAACGTGATCAGGCTGATGCCGAACAGTACGAAGACTGTCTGCAGCAGACGTTTTCCCGTATAAGAAACCATGCTTTTTCTCCTATATAAGAGAAAAGAGGGACTGTAGACATTCACAGCCCCCGATTCTCAGAAAATGTAATTTACTTCTTCTAAACTTCGATTCGCATTCGAACGAGTGCGACGAACATCTGGTCGAAGTCAGGCTCGCGTTCTCTTACTGAATATCTGCGTTCTTCCAGAACATACGGAAGGTAGGATCCATCTGGAAGCCCGTAATATTCGACTTTAATAAGTAGAACTTCGTCTCGTTGTACAGCGGTGTGGTTGCCCAGTCTTCTCTGGTCATGATGTGCTCTGCCTTCGCGTAGATCTCCTGACGCTTCGCATCATCAGTTGTAGCGATACCATCCTCGAGAAGCTGATCAAACTCAGCATTGTGCCAGAAGCTGGAGTTGGTATCGGTCTTTGTCATCGGATAAAGCATGCTTTCCGGATCAGAATAATCTACATACCAGTTACTGATACCACAGTCGACACCACCGCTCTTCTTCATATCAGACCATGCAGCAGAGTCCACCTGCTCTACCTCTACACGGATACCGGCTGCCTTCGCCTGCTGCTGGAATGCAGTAGCGATCGCTACATTGCCCTGATACTTCGTATTTACGGTTACACGAAGATCGATGCCATCCGAATAACCGGCCTCAGCCAGAAGCTCCTTCGCCTTTTCCGGATTGTACTCGAACTCCGGAAGGCTGTCATCATGGCCAATGATGCCAGCCGGGATGTAAGATGTCGGAACGGTAGCTGTTCCATGCAGAATACTGTCACAGATCGACTTACGATCGATGCTGAGTGCGATGGCCTCTCTGACCTTTGCATCCGGGAAGGTCTTCGAGTTTAAAGTCAGGCTATAGTTACCGATCGGCTGGAAACCGTGCATCTGGTCCTTCAGCTCCGGATTGCTTGAATAAACCGGATAGATGGACGGGTCAACGTCAACGTAGTCAACATTGCCCTTCTGGAACTCGAGTACCTGTGTATTCACATCCTCGATGAACTTATAATCTACACCGTTCAGCTTGGCAGCATCCCCATGATAATCATCGAAGCGTGAAAGAGTAACACCAACACCATTCTGATAGCTGTCCAGCTTGAATGGACCGGTACCGATCAGGGTGCTCATACCCCAGTTATCTCCGGCAGCCTCACAGGCAGCCTCCGGATAAATCGCACAGTACGCAGTTGACAGAACCGAAAGGAACGGTGCGTATGGCTTGCTAAGCTTGATGGTGAAATGTGTATCGTCCTGAACCTGAATACCGGAAAGTTCATCCGCCTCACCGTTACTGAATGCCTCATAACCCTCGACATTTTCAAGGAGTGTCGCCATCTTCGCCATCTTAATCAGACGCTCGTATGAATACTTTACATCCGATGCCTTCAGTGTGGTGCCATCATGGAACTTCACATCCGGAAGCAGCTCGAAGCTGTAGGTCATGTTATCATCGGAAATCGTCGGCATCGCGGCGAGCAGTGTCGGCTCGAGACCATCGTTCGTCGTCGTCAACAGCGCCTCCGTCACGTTATCTGTGATCTTCATGACGATACTGTACGTATACTGCTGTGGGTCGAGTGCGACCTGCGGATCTACAGCTGCTACACGTACGACCTTATCGCCTGTGGCGGTTACCGCTGTTTCTGTACCTGCAGAGGCAGGGCTGCTTGATGGAGCTGTGCCTGCGGAATCCTTTGATCCGCCACATGCAACGAGCGATGCTGCCAGCACACAGCTCAGGAATAATCCTGCGAGTGTTTTTTTCATTTCTGTTTCCTTCTTTCTTTACCCCTATTCACTTTCACATGGTGTGCAAAGCCGTTAACCCCATATAAACGCTTTAAACCGCCAACACATAAAAGCTGTAAACTATTTTATCTACGAGCGCATGGTTATCCAAGCATTACTTGATATATTTTTTAGAAATAATAAAACTTTTCAGTACTGGTTATAGCGTAATGACGTTAAAAAAACCGCCGAACACTCCGGGTTCTCCATCCGTGTTCAGCGGTCATGACTATTTTATTCAGTCTTCGGTTTTGGGACGCTTCCTCTGCTCATCGACCACACAGGTTTCCAGGGCACGGCTTTCCATCTCCGCGAGACGCCATCCGGCTTCGCCGATCACTCTGCGATCAGCTTCTCCGCCTCATCAAGCACCTTCTCAAACTTCCGAAGTGCGGCCTCCACCGGTGCCGGGCTCGTGAAGTCCACCCCGGCATGCTGCAGCTCCTCGAGCGGATCCATCGAGCCACCGAGCGACAGGAACTCGAGGTAGCGCTTTCTCGCCGCCTCCCCCTCGTGCAGCAGTGCATCGGAAATCGCCACCGCCGCAGAGTAGCTCGTTGCATACTTATAAACATAGAACGGCGAATAGAAGTGCGGGATGCGTGCCCACTCGTACTGCACCTCTTCATCGATCACAAGCTCCGGTCCGAAGTACAGCGCGATCAGCTCGCGATAGAGCTTGCTGAGCGAGGACGCATTGAGAGCCTCCCCGCGGGCCGCCATCTCATGTGCCCGCTTCTCAAACTCCGCAAACATCGTCTGCCGGTACACGGTCCCCTTGAAGCCCTCGAGGTACTGATTCAGCAGTGCCATCTTCTCCCGGTCATCACAGCTCTGCGAGAGGAGATTTTCCACCAGGAGGTTTTCATTGACCGTCGATGCCACCTCGGCGACGAAGATGGTATAGTCGGCACTCTGCTGCGGCTGGTGGTGGTTCGAGAGGTAGCTGTGCATGGAGTGGCCCATCTCATGTGCGATCGTCGACACCGCATCGAGCGTCCCGGTGAAATTCGTGAGGATGTAGGGCTTCGAGCGGTAGGTGCTGTTCGAGTACGCACCACCCTCCTTGCCCCGGTTCGGATACACGTCGATCCAATGCTCCCGGAATCCACGCTGGACCGTCGCGCCATAGTCCTCGCCGAGCGGACGGATCGCGTCCAGGATCATCGACTGCGCCTCTTCATAGCTGTAAGAGCGCTGCACACCCGCGGAGAGCGGCGCATAAAGATCATAGTAGTGAAGCTCGTCTACCCCGAGGATCTTCTTTCGAAGTGCCACATAACGGTACATGAGTGGCATCAGCGTATGCACCGCCGCGATGAGATTATCACAAACCGTGGTTGGCACGCCCTCACCGAAGGCATACATCTCCTGTGCGGATCCGTAGTGCCGCATCCCCGCCTCGGCGATATCTGCCTTCACCTGGCCGGCATAGGCCGCTGCAAAGGTATTGATATGATTCTTATAGCTCCTGTAGAAGCTTCGGAACGCATGCTCACGCAGCGTCCGGTCCTGGGAAGTCTCCAGCAGGATGAAATTCGAGCCGTTCAGCTCATTCTCCTCGCCCTCACTGTCCTTCACCGCATCGAAGAGGAGGTCCGCATCCTGCAGATTATCCGCCACGTTCTTCGGTACCGCCATCACTTCACCGAGGCCGGCCAGCAGCTTCTCCTCCGCTGCGCTCAGAGTATGCGGCTTCTGACGGAGCAGCTTCACCATCTGATAGTGATACGGCTTCAGCGTTTCCGATTCCGTAAATGCCTGCAGCGTCTCCTCCGGCAGCGACAGCATCTCCGGCTCGGCGAAGCTCAGCGCCGTCTCCGCCTGTACATACTTCGCATACGCGCGGCTGTACATGCTCTGTGCCGCCTCCTGCCGCGTGTCCTCACTCTTCCGCATAAACGCATAGGAAAAGACATCCGACAGCTGACCGCCGAGCTCCGTGCTCGCATCGAAATACGCACGAATCGCCTCCGCTGTCTGGAGCGTCCCCTCGAACGCCGCCGTTTTCGCGATGCGCTCATCGAGACCGGCCAGCGCCGCCTCCCAGGCCGCATCATCCGCATATAAGCTCGACAGATCCCACTGATACGCCGGATCCATGTCCTTTCGTTCCTTTAAAGCTTCTGCCATATTTCATCCTTTCTGCAGCCATGCTGCGAGCAGACGGATGACATCATCCGTCAGCCGGGCAGTCTCCGGTCCGGCATTCCGATTCGTCACCGCGATGGCGACCCGTTCCGGTACATCCGGGGCCAATGCATACATATGTAAATCATCATTTCCCTGCCGTTCTTCGATCAGCGTTCGGGCAACCGATTCCGGCAGGATCGTCCAGTCCTTCTCATCCGTCAGAAAATCGATGGCGACATGGGCGAGATTCACCCGCGCCTTTTCATTGCCCGGATGGATCCAGTAGTTATGCCAGCGATTGAAGTCCTGTGAGAAAATATGATACACCTCATGGGTCGGATCCAGGGTCTTCATATGGATCCTTTCACCCTCCCGCAGCTCCTTTTTCTCATGCGTGACCAGCACATAGGTCTCCCGAAACAGCTCATGCCTTTTCAGCTCGGCGAAGGGCACGATGTTGTTCGTGATGCCGATGTCGATCTGCCGGTCCCGCACCATCTCACTGATCGGGATGGAGTCTGACATCATCAGTGTGATTCCGGAATCGCGGAACTCCTCAACGAGTCTTCGGAAAAACGGCTTCAGTTTATAGGACATGATGCTGTCCGGTACCGATATCCGAAGTCGATTCTTTTTCGAGTGCTGCCCGAGCTCGAGCATATCCTTCTCCATGCGGAGAAGCTGACCACAGAGCGGCACCAGCTGTTCCCCGGCCGGCGTCAGGCTGATGTTCTCGACACCACGGTTTCGGACCACCAGGCGAGTGTGCATCTCCTCCTCCAGCATCTGGAGCCGGCGGCTCACCGTCGACTGCGTCATATTCAGGCTCTTCGCCGCCGCACTGATATTCTTCAGCCGTGCGATTTCGAGGTAGATTTTCAGATTGTCTGTATCCATCGTGCTCTCCTCATATATACAGGAATCGTATATAGTTCTTCTAATAATAGCACGTTTTGCATAAATTAAAATAAAAAAAGGGCCATGGATAACTCCATGGTCCTGAACATTCACTGAATACCGCTCATATATTTATTCTGTAGATAAAACATCAAAACCTTTCCAGTCACATTGGATA
>JAUNWX010000045.1 GCA_030540075.1 Lachnospiraceae bacterium | reverse complement strand
TCCTGCCAGGTGACTGCGCGAAGATGATCGCGGTCTGCATCGTCATCCCGGTACTTGAAAGAGCACTGAATGCTGCCGGCCTCGCCGTAAAGGTCGCCTGACGCGCATTCTGATCCGCCGCCGATGATACCCTCGGCACCAGATCACGCTCCACTTTACTATGTTATACACACAAAGTACTTCACTTTGTGTCATAATTATTCATTTTTTATCCATAAAGAAGCACCCAGGTCGTACAGCCTGGGTGCTTCTCTATATTTAGATTTCATCTGTCGGTCGAACTGTTCTACAGCTCATCTGTACTGCCGCCTTCGCTTAAAAGCACCCAGCATGCCTGTCACCTTCATAAAATCTTCACAGTTTTCCACTACCCCTTTCAAGCTCCTTTCAGCTTGCCGTGCTATCGTACTGCTATCCGAAGCGATCGGATACAAACCGAAATGTAACTCAGAAAGGAGTTCTCCATGTATAAGAAAAAGCAGTTCCTCGCGATGTGTCTCGCTGGTCTTTGCAGCACGACGGCGGTGTCCAATGTCTACAGCGTGACGTCGATGGCCGCGACCGCGGCTTCCCAGACGACCGAAACAAGCGCCGCCGGCACAGAGACCAACCCGGGCGGGAATCCGCCTTCCGGAAATCCTGGTGAGACGCCACCAGCGAAGCCGGACGGCGACAGTGGGAATCCACCGGCGAAGCCAGACGGGGACAACAGTAATCCACAGGACGGCGGCGGAAATCCACCTTCCGGTGAAAACGGAAAGCCGGGAAATCCGCCTTCGGACGGGAACGGCCAGGGTGGGAATCCACCTTCCGGAGGAAACGGATCATCGGGTGATGGCAGCAGCTCCTCCGGAAATCCACAGGACGGCAAGGGCAATCCACCTTCCGATGCGGGCGGAAAGCCGGGCGACGGTCAGGGCCCGCAGGGAAATCCACCCGATGGTCAGCCGGGCGACGGCCAGGGTCAGCCGGGGAATCCACCAGACGGAAAGGGCGGCCCGAACACGCAGAGCTATGATTACACTGGCACCCTCTCCGGTAAGCTGACGGCGGACGGCGAGGAGGTAAGCTCCGACAACGAAACCATCTCCACCTCAACCGTCGACGAAAACGCCGCCCTCGCTGAAAACGGCGGTACGCTGAAGATCACGAACGGAAAGCTTCAGAAATCCGGCGACGACACGAACGGCGACAACTGCAACTTCTACGGCATCAACTCGATCCTCCTCGCGGTCGGCGAAAAATCGAAGGCCTACATCTCGAACTCAGCATTGGCCTCCGACAGTGAAGGCTCGAATGCGATCTTCTCGACGGATGGCGCGACCGTCTACAGCGAGAAGAACAGCATCACGACCACGAAGGGCAATTCCCGCGGCCTCGACGCCACCTACGGCGGCACGATCATCGCAGACGACATGACGATCGACACCGCCGGTGACCACTCCGCGAGCCTCGCGACGGACCGCGGCGGCGGAAACATCAGCGTCACGAACAGCACCCTGCACACGAGCGGCAGTGGCTCCCCGCTCATCTACTCCACCGGCGCGATCGAGCTAAGCGGCGTGAGCGGCACCGCTGAGGGCAGCCAGATCGCCGGCATGGAGGGCCTCAACCACATAAAGGTCTACGACTCCGAGCTCAGCAGCACGATCACGGATAGGACCGCGTCCGACCCGGTCGCGAACGGCGTGATCATCTACCAGTCAACCTCCGGTGACGCGGACACCTCGACCGGCGAGCGCGCGCAGTTCCAGGCGGTCGACTCGACGCTCCGCTCGAAGATCGAGAGTGGTGCCATGTTCTACGTCACCAACACGAGCGCGGACATCCTGCTCTCCGGCACGACGCTCGACTTCGACAGCACGAAGGCGAAGCTCCTCCAGATCGAGGGCAACGACGCGAACAACTGGGGCCGCGCCGGTTCGAACGGTGCAGATGTCAGCTTCACCAGCCTCGGCGAGACCCTCACCGGTGACATCTCGGTCGACAGCATCAGCTCCCTCGACCTCTATCTCCTCTCCGGCACCCGCTACACCGGCCAGATCCTGAGCACCGCCAATGCAGGCAGCCAGAGCGCAGGTGGCGACGCGGCACAGGGCGGCGAGCAGACTGAGGGGCAGGGTGGCGACCCGACAGCGAAGGGCGCGGCGGGGCAGAGCGACGACCAGACAGCGAAGGCTGCTGGCCAGGACAGCGACGCCGACAGCACATCGGACGACAGCGCGGCGACCATCACGGTCAACCTCGATCAGGATTCGACCTGGGTCGTGACCGGCGATACCACCGTCTTCGCCCTGAACGCAGAGGACGGCGCACAGATCATCGATGAAGACGGAAAGACCGTCACGATCATCGCGGACGGCACCACGGTCGTGAAGGGCGACTCTGACCTTACAGTCACCGTCACCGGCTCGTACTCCCAGAGCGTACGCACCAGTGAGGCCAACAGCATCAGCGCGTCCACCATCGACCGAAGCGACTTCGACGACTATTACGGTACCAGCACCACCTTCGGCACCGACGGCCTGACCGCGTCCACCCCGACCGAAAACAAACCGGACGCCAGCGCCATCGAAAGCCCGGTCGACACGCAGCCGGCACCATCCACTGAAGCGGCCACTGAAACCAGCACACAGCAGAGCACCACGCCATGGGCCGGCGCCGGCGTCATCATCCTCGCCGCCTTCGCCGGCATCACCACATACCTGAAGAAACGGAAGTGACGCAGTGAATGAAGATTTGCGCGTTTCTACAAGCGGTGCGCGGATGGCTTATCCATGTGCATGAGAGCTTGCTCGTAAATGCACATGGATGAGCACAGACGCATAGCGCGACAGCGCGACATGAGTATGAAGCGAAGCGGAATACGAATGGCACCACAGAGATAACTTCAAGTTTATGGGGGCAGCCCCACTTACACAGGAATCCCCATTCACGAAGCGCTGAATTCTGCAGAAATCCCCGTTCGTAAAGTGCATAATTCTGCAGGAATCCCCGTTCAGGCACTGCCAGATTCTGCAGGAATCCCCGCTAAGAGATAATATCATAAAGGCCATCGTGGTGGGATCACCCCCGTCACAACGGCCTTTTCGTCTTATCTTATGATTTCCGGCGGTCCATGCCGCTTTCGCGATAGAAATACGCCTTCCGCTCATACATGCGTTTATCGGCAGCCTTCGAGATTTCATGGACGTTTTCCCATGAGCGCTCGGTGCTCAGCACATATCCCCAGGCGATGCTCATGCGATCCACGAGCTCCCCCTGCCAGCGCGCGACATCCGCATCGAAGTCCTGAAGCCGCGCGTCCAGCGCCTCCAGCTCTCCGGTGACGATCACGACGAACTCATCGCCGCCGATACGGTACACCCTGCCGGCATCCGCGAAGCTGCGCTTCATCGTTTCGGCCGCCGCACGAATCAGCTCATCGCCAGCTGCATGCCCGCGCGTATCATTGACCTGCTTGAGCCCGTTCACATCGAGCGACAGATAAGCCCAGGCATCCTGCAGATCGAGCTTCGCGATATCCGTCTCATACGCGTGCCGGTTCCCGCAGCGCGTAAGCTCGTCCGTCATCGAGGTATAGAGCAGCTTCTCCTTCTCGTACTTCTCCTTCATCACCTCCGCGAGCATGTACACCATACCGCACGACGCGAGAATCAGATACACCCCGACGATGAGCATCGCGACGAAGCTGCTTTCGAGGTAGACCGACTTCTCCTCCGTGATCACCACGAGGTAGTCGGCGTCCTGCTGCAGCATGCATCGGCAGGCCACCCCTTTCACGGCAGCATCCAGTCGGATGGTCTGGCCAATGCCGGCGGCCTCTGCGCTTATGCCGAGCTCCTCGATACTACGCCCGAGCTGCGTTGTGTCTGTGGTACCCTCGATCTGTTTCGTCTCCGGATCGGCGACATAGATTTCCATCCCCTTATTGACCGGCATATCGGCCACCACAGAGGAAACCTGATTCTGCTTCAGCTCCTGGAGCAGATGCTTCGGCGTGATGCCCACCTGAACCATCTTCGTCCCGCGTTCATCCCAGACGATGGCATACATCATCTCCTTACCCTCGGCGGTATTCGGCGTCACATCCTGGCACATCGACCGCTGTTTATCGGTCAGCATCGGCTTAAAATACGCCATCTGCTCGCCGGTATTGAAATTAAAGCCGAAGTACTTCGGGAGCGTGCCGCTGTAGATCATGCCTGTCTGATCCAGGAGGTGGATCTCGTCCACCGAAATCAGCTTCGCGATCCGCTGCAGCTCATCGACATCGAGCTCCGCCTCCGGCTTCGCATCCAGGATATAGGATACCGCTCGTGCACGGACGATATAGTCCAATTTCAGCGATTCGATCATATCCGCTTCACTCTGGTCATTCTTTTCGAGCACCGTCAGCACACAATCCAGCATCACCTCAGAGGTCCTGTATGTCATCTTATCATTTACATATTTTAAAATGCCGGCCTCCAGCATCAGTGCGACCACGATGACCGCTACCGCCAGCGCCGCCAGCCTTCTCTTCTTCATAAACACCACCTTCTGCCTGCCCGGTCAGAAATCAGCTTCTGCCGACTCGAACAGAAAAAAATCTGTCGAAGTGCCGATGAATCAACACTTTTATCATATCATGGCTTGGCGCCAAGCACCAGTTTATGACGTCAGTTTAAGTTTATGGGGTTTGACCCCCTTACGAAATTCTTAAGATAGCGCAATAAAAAGCCGCCCGGCAGAAGCCGGACGGCCTTTATTTATGAACTTGTTGCCACAAGGTTCAAACGAATTATTTAAGCGGTGTACTCATCCATGCAAGGAAGGACCTCGACCGGTGTTGCGTCGTTCTTCTGGTAAGCCTTGCCGTAGAATGCGAGCTTGTACATCTCCTTGATGTCGGAGATCAGCGGGTATCTCGGGTTTGCGCCGGTGCACTGATCATCGAATGCGTTGGTGCTCATCTCATCGAGGGTCTTCAGGAAATCCTCCTCGGTGACATTGTAATCCTGGATGCGCTCCTTGATGCCGACGGTGCGCTTCAGCTCAACGATCTTGTCACAGAACTTCTGAACAGCCTTGGCATCATCCTTCTCAACGACACCGCAGAAACGTGCGCACTCTGCATATCTCTGGAGTGTGTGCGGATACTCATACTGAGGGAAGGTACCCATCTTTGGCGGCTGCTCCGCAGCATTGTAACGGATCACCTCGGTGAGGAGGAGTGCGTTCGCGATGCCGTGCGGGATGTGGTGGTAAGCACCGAGCTTGTGTGCCATGGAGTGGCAGACACCGAGGAAGGCATTGGCGAAGGCCATACCTGCCATGCAGGATGCGTGTGCCATCTCATCTCTGGCCTTGACATTGGTCGGCTCGTTAAATGCGGTCGGCAGGTACTCGAATACGCGCTTCATCGCCTGAAGAGCGAGACCATCGGTATACGGTGTAGCCATCATGGAAGCGTATGCCTCGAGCGCATGTACGAGAACATCAAGTCCAGATGCAGCGGTGAGGCCGCGTGGCTGTGTCATCATGTTGTCGGTATCGACGATCGACATGTTCGGAAGCAACTCGTAGTCCGTGATCGGATACTTGGTGCCTGTGGTCTGGTCGGTGATAACCGCGAACGGTGTAACCTCAGAACCGGTACCGGAAGAGGTCGGGATGGCAACGAAGAGTGCCTTCTCACCCATCTTCGGGAACTGGTAAACCTTCTTACGGATATCGATGTAACGCATCGACATATCCGCAAAGGTTACATCCGGGTGCTCGTAGAGAACCCACATGATCTTACCGGCATCCATCGCGGAACCACCACCGAAAGCGATGATACAATCCGGCTGATAACGACGCATCTGCTCTGCGCCTTCCTCAGCATTTGCCAGGGTAGGATCCGGCTGTACGTGTGAGAATACACGGTAGTCGATGCCAAGCTCGTGGAGCTTATCGGTGATCGGCTTGATGTATCCTGCGGAATCGAGGAAGGAGTCGGTTACGAGGAACACCTTCTTCTTATCATAAACTTCCTTTAACTCAGCGAGGGCAACTGGCATGCAGCCCTTCTTGAAGTAAACCTTAGATGGGGTACGGAACCAGAGCATATTTTCTCTCCTCTCTGTCACAGTCTTATAGTTCAGCAGGTGCTTGACACCGACGTTCTCGGAAACAGAGTTTCCACCGTAGGAGCCGCAGCCCAGTGTCAGAGACGGAGCGAGCTTGAAGTTGTAGAGATCACCGATACCACCCAGTGCAGACGGCTGGTTCAGGAGGATACGGCAGGCATGCATCACATGTGCGTGCTTTGCGATCTTCTCGGTCTCACGCGGATCGATAAAGAGGGAAGCAGTATGTCCAGGACCACCCTCCATCAGAAGCTTCTCACAGCTTACAAGGGCAGCATCGAAATCCTTCGCCTTATACATACCAAGTACCGGCGCGAGCTTCTCATGTGCGAACGGCTCTGCCTTCGAGTTATCGGTCACCTCTGCAATGAGAACCTTCTTCGAGTGCGGAATCTCGATACCACACATCTCGGCGATCTTCCATGCCGGCTGACCGACGATCTTTGCGTTCATGGAGCCGTTGATGATGATGACCTTACCAACCTTCTCCTTCTCCTCCTTGTTCAGGAAGTACGCGCCTCTGTACTCGAACTCCTTCTTTACCTTATCGTAAATGTCCGCGATAACCGTGCAGGTCTGCTCAGAAGCACAGATCATACCATTATCGAAGGTCTTCGAATGAAGGATGGAGGAAACCGCCATCTGGATATCCGCGGTCGAGTCGATGATGCAAGGGTTGTTACCTGCACCTACACCGAGTGCCGGTGTACCGGAGCTGTAGGCTGCATTTACCATGCCAGGACCACCGGTTGCGAGGATGCAGTCAGCGTCATGCATGATCTCGTCGGTCATCTCGAGAGACGGCTCATCGATCCAGCCGATGATGTTCTCCGGAGCACCAGCCTTCACAGCCGCATCGAGAACGACCTTTGCAGCGTAAGTGGTGCACTTCTTCGCTCTTGGGTGCGGGCTGATGATGATACCGTTTCTGGTCTTCAGACAGATCAGGGTCTTGAAAATAGCGGTCGATGTCGGGTTCGTCGTCGGGATAACGGCCGCTACGAGGCCCAGCGGCTCTGCGATGGTCTTGGTTCCGAACGCCGGATCCTCATCGATGACGCCACAGGTCTTCGTGTTCTTATACTTATTGTAGATGTACTCAGCCGCATAGTTGTTCTTGATGACCTTATCCTCGACAAGACCCATACCCGTCTCCTCGACAGCCATCTGTGCAAGCGGAATACGCATCTGGTTTGCAGCCGTCGCAGCCGCGTTAAAAATCTTATCCACCTGCTCCTGTGTGAAGCTTGCGTACTTCTCCTGTGCTTCTCTGACAACCGCGATCTTCGCCTGCAGAGAATCCATGTCCTTAACGATCTCCGGATTCTTTAATTCCTTACTCATGTGTGATCTCCTTTTTGTGGCAACAACTATAGATCAAATTATCTGGCGCTGATTGATAATTAATTATCGTTAATTAATTATCAATCAAGCTACAAGTAGTATACATGCCTGTTAATTAATTGTCAATCATTAATTCGGATTGTTTTTCACCACATACAAATAACGAAGTCAGAGCACAGCGAAAGCCCCGGAGGCCCAGCAAATCTGTGTTTCATTTGCTGGGCCTCCGGGGCCTTTTCTGGAAAAGTCTGAAAAATCACGCCCAGAATACCCAGATAAACCCATACCCGGTGAGCACCGCCGCGAGCGTAAACGGCAGTCCGATCTTCATGAAATCGCCGAATGACACCTCATAGCCGCCGGCCTTCAGCATACCGACCGCCGTGATGTTCGCACTCGCACCAATCGGGGTAATGTTTCCACCGAGTGTCGCACCGGTCAGCAGTCCGAAGTACAGAAGATACGGCTCGATGCCGAGCAGCTGACAGATGCCCGTGATGATCGGCAGCATCGTCGCCACATACGGGATGTTATCGATAAACGCCGAGAACAGCACCGAGCCCCACACGATGATCGTATAGAGCATGAAGATGTTGCTGCCACCCGCACGCACGATCAGATCCGCCGCCGCATCGATGAGTCCGACATCCGTGATGCCACGGATTACGACGAAGAGCCCCGCAAGGATCAGCAGCGTATCCGCATCCACCGACGCGATCGCATGCTTTAGATTCAGATGACTCCGGTGCCGCGCATAATCATAGATCATGCAGATCGCCGCGATTGTCATACAGATGATGCCGTTGATGGTCGCCGGCGTATTCGGAATGAAAGAAGCGACGATGAGCGCGACGACAATCCCACAGAGCGCAATCGTCGGGAAATAATCCGTCACCACGGTCTTCTCATTCGCCTCCACCGGCTGCCGGTATTTATGGAAGAGAAAGATCATCACCGGTACCGTCATCAGCGCACCGAGCTCCACCGACCAGAAAATACCCGGACGCCCGTGCATCCAGAAGAACTCCATAAAGTTCATGTTCGCATAGTCACCGAGCATGATGGAGGTCGTATCCCCGACGAGGGTCGCGGCGCCCTGCAGATTCGAGGACACAGCGATCGACAGGATCATCGATACCGGCGAGATATCGAGCTTCTTACATACCGCAAGTGCCACCGGTGCGATCATGAGGACAGTAGCGACATTATCGATAAAGGCAGACACCGCGCCGGAAAACAGGGACATCAGGATGATGACCCACATGACATTCGGGCACTTATCGAGGATGATGTCCGCCAGCAGGTTCGGCATCTTCGATTCGATGAAGAACCAGACGACGAGCATCGTGCCGCCGATCATCATGAGGACATTCCAATTGATGACCGACAGGATGTACAGCGGATTCGGCCGGAGAATCCCGACCAGCATGAAGGCGATCGCGACGCCCCAGATTGCATAGATCTTCCAGTTCGGCTTTGCAATCATAATCACATACATAAGAATAAACAGGATGAATGCAATCGCTCGTAAATCCATAATCATTTCTCCTTTAAATCCAGAAAAGACAGTATCGAATCATGGACTCAACACTGTCTTTACTACGACATCATTCGTTTGATTATCCGATCTTCAGCCGGAACTTCTGTGCCTCACGTTCACTGTCCACCAGCTCGATCTGTGCGCCGAGGGCCTGCAGCTTCTGCTCGAAGTGCTCGTAGCCACGCTGGATGTAGACGATATCGCGGACCGTCGTGATGCCATCTGCGGCGAGGCCGGCGATGACCAGGGCGGCACCTGCGCGGAGGTCGAGTGCATTGACACTGGCACCCGTAAAGCGCTTCACACCGTCGATGACGGAGACGTTCCCCTCCACCTTGATGTTCGAGCCCATACGCGCGAGCTCATCGACGTACTTGAAGCGGTTCTCAAAGATGGATTCGGTGACGACCGAGGTGCCATCGGCGAGGGCCAGGGTGACGGACATCTGCGGCTGCATGTCGGTCGGGAAGCCCGGGTACGGGAGGGTCTTCACATCGGTCGGATGCTGTACCGGCGCGCCCACGACGCGTACGGCCTCGTCGTACTCATAGACGGTGTTGCCCATCTCGAGCAGCTTCGCGGTGATCGACTCGAGGTGCTTCGGAATGACGTTCTTAATCAGGATATCTCCACGGGTCGCGGCTGCGGCACACATGAAGGTACCGGCCTCGATCTGGTCCGGGATGACGGCGTAGGTCGTGCCATGCAGGCGACGCACGCCACGGATACGGATCGTATCGGTACCGGCACCCTTGATGTTGGCGCCCATCGAGTTCAGGAAGTTCGCGACATCGACGATGTGCGGCTCCTTCGCCACGTTCTCGATGATGGTTCTGCCCTCTGCGAGGACGGCGGCCAGCATGATGTTGATGGTCGCGCCGACGGATACGACGTCGAGGTAGATGTGGGAGGAGTGAAGTCCCTCAGAGGCGTCCGCCTGTACGCAGCCGTTCCGGATCTCCACCTTCGCACCGAGGGCACGGAAGCCCTTGATGTGCTGGTCGATCGGACGGGAACCGATGGCACAGCCGCCCGGAAGCGGGACATTGGCCATGTGGTGCTTGCCCAGCAGTGAGCCGATAAAATAGTAGGACGCCCGGATCTTCCGGATGTACTCATCGTCAATGGATACGCTCTTCACATCCGCGGAGCTGATCTTCGCGGTATGACGATCGATACGCTCGACGACCGCACCGATCTCCTTCAGTGCCTCGAGCATGACGTTGATGTCACGCACGTCCGGCAGATTCTCTATAATCACATCTTCATCTGTTAAAAGTGCGCCGGCGATGATACCCAGTGCGGCATTCTTCGCCCCGCCGATCACGACCTCGCCGTGAAGTGGCGCGCCACCTTTCATGATAAACTGTTCCATATATCTCCTGTAAGTTTCCTATGCGCAGAGCATAAGAACCGCATTATTCAGACTATTAAATCTTATAAATTATAAGTGAGTGTACACGCTTTTGCAAGCGTTTGTACTCTTCGCTTCCGAGAGTGCCACATATAGTGCATGCCAATGCAGGCGACCGGAATATATAGCCCCTCCTGAAAATCACACTCACCCGAGCAGCCCGAGCATCATCCCGGACGCGCGCTCGCTGAGCGCCATGACATTATTCAGGAAAATGATGTCCTCGACACCGTACTCCTCGATGAGCTGCGTGATGCTGCCCTCGAAGTGACGATAGTCGACGACATAGACATCCTCATAGTGATCCACGAGGTACGGGGCGAAGGCATTGCCATAGGATTCCTTGATGAGGACGCAGGCGGAGCCGTCGCTTCGATGCGGATTGTGGATGACCGTCAGCGGATTATCGCCGTGGATGAAGGCGCTGTACTTGTCACCGGCGTTCGAATTCGTGACGTCATTGATGATCTGGGCATGGCCCTGCTCCCCGAGCTGGTTGATGTACTCCATCTCGTTCGTCGCGATCGGCAGCCAGGCCTCGACGGTATCCGGGTTCTGCTTCAGCGCCTCGGAACGGTTCGTCGAGAAGTAGAAGGTGCCGTAGAAGCCGTCGAAACTCTCCTTCTGGTAGTCCCGGAGGCTGTGCGGCTCGATCCCCTTCGCATCACAGAAGCGCATATAGGCATAGTACGCCCCGAGTCCGGTCCAGTGGTGGTCGGTATGGAAATAGATGTACTCACTCTTATGCTGGAGGAGCGTCTCGAAGACGGAGACCTTATGGACCTCCGGATCGATCAGGCTGTAGATGTAGTTGAACGCGTCCTCCATGTTGCTGGAGCCGAGCGCCGCCTGGGTGCTGCGGTCGAGCTCGACGCCGAAGCTGTTCGGCACGAGGATGTCGTAGACCTCGCACTTCGGGAAGCGCGCCCGATAGGTGTTGATCATGGACGCATACTTCACCGCACCGCCCTGATTATAATAGTAGATTTCGTAGCCGCGGTGGTTCGTGACGTAGATGCTGCCGGCCTGCTCGCCGTTCACCTCCGCCTTCTCCACCTTCTTCTCCTTCAGCGTACCGTCGGCGTTCGTCTCAACGAGGGCGGCATACTGATCAAGCGCACCCGTCGCCGGCTTGTCATGTGCAAGTGACGATGGCGTGGCCGAAGCATTGGCCTCATCAGCAACACCCTCCGGCTCCGTAGCCGCGAGGGTCATGACCGGGGCGAGCGACTCGGCGGTCTCCGGAATCGTATCCGCGACGGCGGCCGACTTGTTTCCATAGAAGGACTCGCCCTGCGGGCCGTAGAAGCTCTCGAGCTTCGCGCCGAGGCTGAGCAGGGTCTCGCGGCACGGGAAGGTGTCGGAAAACCAGGTCGCGAGGTCCGTGAAGTACGCGCCGGACAGGAGCGTCTCCGCGCTTGCGGTCGGGAAGCTCGCGAGGGCGCGCTTCTCCGAGGCAGAGTACGTCGGGCGGAGGGGCAGAGCGAGGCCAATGCCGAGAAGTACGGTGGCGATCAGCGCTGCGACGACCGCGACGATCTGAACGCCGCGCATCTCTCTATGCGGTTTTTCATTTTCGTTTTCAGAAACTGGTTTCATATTTTTTCAGAACTGATTATACAGGAACGGGGTGTAGCTGGCGCCGACCATCGAGACGATGGAGACGGCGAGGAGCAGGAGCATGAGAAGAATGCGGAGGCCGTAGTACAGACCCTCGCTCCGGCGACGGGCTTCGCTGCTCTTCGTGATGCGGCGCTTCATCCGGGTGGCGACGCGTGCGTGATTCTCGGCGTCTTCCTCCTCGAGACCCTCGATGCTGGCGTCGAGGCGCTGCACCTGCTGGTCGATCTCGGTTTCCTTCTGATAACGTGCCTTCTCACGCTCGAGCTGCTGCTTCTCGCGCGCCTCCTGCTGAAGGCTTGCGTCATAGAAGCCGCGCAGCTTCGCGGCGAGGCGGGACCCGAGTGGTGTGCAGGCGATGATGGAGAAGATCAGGAAAAAGAGATTACTGCGGAGGGTCAGCAGCTCGGCCGCATCGACCGTCGCACGTCCGCTCATGAAGAACATCGTGCGGAGCACCTCGCAGAGTACCTGGAAATCACTGAAGCGGAACAGCACCCAGCCGAAGAACACGACGATCAGCGTGTAGAGGTGACCGAGCGCGCGGGTAAAATATGTCAGCAGCGAGCGGCGCGATACCGGTGCGTTGCGCTTCGTATCGCTGGCCGAAGCCGGCCTAGCCGCAGTAGCTGTGCCGTTCGCTGCGACGCTTTCCGCAACGTCAGGCCGGCCTGCGCTGCCCTCAGACACAGGGACCGCCTGCGCTTTCTGGAATTTCCTCACGAAATTCTCGATCGCGATGAAGACGAAGTAGTAGAGTCCCCAGAGGATGAAGTTCCAGCTGCTGCCGTGCCAGAAGCCGGTCAGGGCCCAGACCGCGAGCAGGTTCAGGAGGAGCCGGCCGGTCGACACGCGGTTACCGCCGAGCGGGATGTAGACATAGTCCCGGAAGAAGCGGCTGAGCGAGATGTGCCAGCGACGCCAGAAATCACGCACGGAAACGGCGATGTATGGATAGTTGAAGTTTTCCGGATAATGGAAGCCGATCATCCGACCGAGGCCGAGCGCCATGTCAGAGTAGGCAGAGAAATCGAGATAGAGCTGCAGCATGTAGCAGAGCGCACCGAGGTAGGCACCGCCGACGGAGAAGCTGGTGTTGCCAGCAAGCGGCAGGAAGGTCTCCGCGAGTGTACCGAGATGATCCGCGAGCACGGTCTTCTTCGCGAGGCCCACGGTGAAGCGCCAGAGCCCCTCCGCCAGATCCTCGGCATCCGCGCGCCGATGGTCCATTTCCTCGGCCATCTCCGCATAGCGCGTGATCGGGCCCTGCGCCACCTGGTGGAAGGTCACAGTATAGAGCAGCACATGGAAAAAATCGCCCGGCGCAGTCTTTTTCGTATAGACGTCGGCGACGTAGCTGATCAGCTTAAATATATAGAAGGAAATCCCGAGTGGGAGGCCAATGCTTCGGAAATACGCGTAGATGGCCGCAGCCGCCCCCGTCGTGGCTCCACCACCTGCGTCGAGCTCGCCTGCATTGGCCGGAAAGAAGTGGCGGCCGATCGGACCGACAAGCTTATAAAAGAGAAGCACCGCGATCAGCAGCACGAGCGCGAGGATCAGCCACGCGCGGGCACGCTTCTGGCCCTCGACACGGGTACGCTCCGCGTCCGGACTCTGAAAATCGTCGTCGCCCTCCTGGTAGTCCGGATTTTCCGACGCCGCGAACCGGAGCGCCCGCCCGATGCGCTGTCCGATGAACCAGGCGAGCATCGTCATCACGAGGAGCAGGGCCAGGTTCGAGAGGCCGGCGAAGGCATAGAAAACCAGGGAAAAAAGGAGCAGCAGGAGGTTCTTCCGCTGATTTCCGCGCACGAGCACATAACCGATCATGAAGACCGGCAGAAACAGCGCTATGAAAATCAGACTCGAAAAGCTCATATATATCCTCTCATCACTATGAATCGTATGAATCAAGGTATTATAACACAGACTGTCAAGTATGGCGTGAAAAGCACGAAAAATCGCGGTTCCGGAGACAGTCTGGCCCTGCCGCCCTCAGCCGCTGTCAAAATACCGGCTTGCCATTTCTGCGGTTTTCAGCTATACTTTCTATGCTTCGGGCGCTGGGCCCCACGCAATAGATCCCTTGAACCGTGTCAGGACGGGAACGTAGCAGCACTAAGAGGATCCTTCTATGTGACGTGGATACACCTGGCCCCGAAGTTTTTTTATTACCTGTTTTTGCTTTATTCCTTGATGCGATATACACGCTTCGCGTTTTCGGTGGTGATGCGGATGACCTCCGCCGGGTCCATCTGGCGAAGCGCCGCAATCTCCTCCACGACGTACGGAAGATTTCGCGGATCGTTCCGGGTGCCGCGCTTCGGTACCGGTGCCATGTACGGGCAGTCCGTCTCGAGGACGATGCGCTCGATCGGGATGC
>JAUNWX010000044.1 GCA_030540075.1 Lachnospiraceae bacterium | reverse complement strand
GCACTTCTTCGGGTTAAAATAGAAAGAGATAAAGTTCGGAATGCACGCAGTGATTTTGCGTTTTGAGAAGGAGGTGTACTATGCCACATTCAGGAGGGGGCGGCAGTCATTCAGGTGGAAGCAGTTATTCGGGAGGCTCGAGCGGAGGATCTGGTGGCAGTGCGAAGAGCTACCGGCACTCCAGTACGCCGTTTAAGGGCGGCAGAGCATTCGTTATTTATAATCGAATGAATGAACCGAAGGTCGTCTATACGGATGAACCAAATTATCACGAGGAGACGACGAAGGGGCAGTATATCCGTTCGGTCGTGTTCGCGATTATCGTGGGTATCCCGGGCGTCGCGATCATGCTGCTCGGTCTCGTCACGATGTTTTCCGCGTTCTCCATCGGGTATAAGAAGACCGTCGTGCCGGAGTACGTGGATCAGTCGATCTTCATCCAGGACGACTACGGGCATCTGACGGATGCAGAGCTGGATCGGCTCGATCAGAGTCTCAGCGCGTTCCGGGATCACACCGGTATCATTCCGGCCGTCGAGTTTACAAACGACGCTGCCTGGGAGCTGGACTACGATGATATGGAGAGCTTCGCGTATAACGAGTACATCTGCAACTTCGATGATGAGTACCATGTGCTGATTACCTACGGTTACGGCGCGGAGAATCCGGAGACCGGCTTCAACGAGTTCCACTACCATACGATGTGGGGTGACGATCTCGGAAAGACGGCGAAGAAGAAGGATGAGGATCAGCTCATCGACCT
Organism: Lachnospiraceae bacterium; assembly: GCA_030540075.1. Taxonomy (GTDB): domain Bacteria; phylum Bacillota; class Clostridia; order Lachnospirales; family Lachnospiraceae; genus Oribacterium. Next base: position 13,970 of record JAUNWX010000044.1, on the reverse strand, counting down.
GCTTCAGAAGAACCTCGCCCGTGCGAACGGGGATAATGTCGGCGACGCGATGGCGACGACCTTCGATGATTATCTCGCGTACTACGAGGCGAAGGGACTCTCGGTCGACACCGAGAACCTGGGCGGCGGCTTCGCCGAGTTCTTCTTCGGTCTGATTCTCGTGGGTGCCTTTGTCGGTACGGCCTTCGCGGTCCGTGCGAACTATCTGGAGGGACAGAAGAAGGGCATCCGGACCTACAAGATCAATGGTAAGCCGAAGATGCTGAAGTGCGACTACTGTGGCTGCACCTACTATGCCGGTACGATCGGCACCTGCCTGCACTGTGGCGCGCCGCTGAAGATGGAGGCAGAGGAGTAAATCTGCTGATAGGGGTCAGACCCCCTTATGGATTGCGTCAGGTGGATGAAGAGGCTACGCGGGGGTCTGACCCCGTATGGCTCCGCAGAAGAGAGTAAAAGCTTTCCGGGAAACCGGAAAGCTTTTTTTTACTCCACTTTTAACATTCGGTATCCTATACCGATGTGGGTCTGGATGTATGGCTGGGCATTTTCACCGCGCTCCAGCTTCTTGCGAAGGGTCGCCATGAAGACGCGAAGGGAGGCGACGTCGTTATCCCAGCTGCTGCCCCAGATCTGCTGGGTGATGTAGGTATGGGTGAGGACCTTCCCGACGTTCCGTGAAAGAAGGCAGAGAAGCTTGAACTCGATCGGGGTGAGGTGCAGTTCCTCGTCCTTCATGTAGGCGCAGCCAGCGGCGTAGTCGATTTTCAGCTCGCCGTTCGAGAAGACCGGGGATTCCTGTCCGGATTCCGACTTCATCATGCCGAGGCGGCGCTGGGTCGCGCGGAGGCGCGCCAGAAGCTCCTCGACGGAGAAGGGTTTCGTCAGGTAGTCGTCGGCTCCGGCGTCGAGGGCCTCGATCTTATCGCTGTCCTCGGTGCGGGCGCTGATCACGATGATCGGCATGTTCGACCAGGAGCGGATCTTCCGGATGACCTCCACGCCGTCGATATCCGGCAGCCCGAGATCGAGCAGTACGATGTCCGGATTATGCGAGGACGCCTCAAGGATGGCGCTGCTGCCATCCGGCGCGGCAAGATATTTATAATCATGGGTTTTCAGCGTGGTGGTGATGAGATTCCGGACCGGTGTGTCGTCCTCCACCACGAGAATCAGTGCTTTATTCATTCTGTTTACCTCTTATCGTTCAGCTTTCTATATCCACGAGCGCAGGCCAATGTCTATGGATGAACATCCTCACCGACCTGAGGCCTGTCTGTTCTCTTTACTGTTCCCTGTCTACATATTTAAATTAATCTCACTGAGCGGCAATGTAAAGGAGAAGATGCAGCCGTGTGGGGTATTATCGTGGAGCGTGAGCTCGCCGCCGTGCGCGTGTACGATGGAGCGGCAGAGGGAGAGGCCGAGGCCGAGGCTTCGTCGGCTGTCGGCTACGCGCTTGCTGCCGGTATAGAACATCTCGAAGACCTGCGCCTTCTGCGTATCCGGGATGCCCGGGCCGTCATCGGAGACCTCGATTACCGCATGTTCCGCTTCACGGAAGGCCCGGATCTCGATGTGTGACCTTGCCGGACTGTACTTGATCGCGTTGTTCACGAGGTTGATGAGGAGCTGCATGATGAGGCGCGCATCGGCCCGCACGAGAAGCGGCAGCTCGCCGCAGTCGCTCGTGATGTGGTGTTCCGTTGCGTGGCGGTCGATGTGGCGGAGCGCCTCGGCTACGATGTCATCCACGACCTGGTCGGAGAGCTGCAGCTTCACACTGCCATCCGAGATCTTCGTGACGGCCAGGAGATTTTCCACGAGCTCCGTGAGCCACTGCGCGTCGTCGTAGATGTCCGTGATCATCTGTGTCCGGCTGTCGTCGTCGAGCGCCTGGTAGCTGTGGAGCAGGGCGTCTGCATTGCCCGAAATCGAGGTGAGCGGCGTCCGGAGATCGTGCGAGATGGAGCGAAGCAGGTTCGCGCGCAGCTGCTCGTTCTTCGCAAGCACGGCGGCCTTCTCGCGCTCCTCTGCGTTGTGGCGGCTCTCGAGCGCGAGGGCGCACTCACCGAGGATGGAGAGGAGGATGCTCGAGGTGAAGGCGTCGAGGGGCGCTTTCGCAGAGCAGGACACGCCGACCACGCCGTAGACCTGCTGGCCGGTGCGGATCGAGAGGTAGAGACAGCGCGCATCCGGAAACTTTTCGGTGCTCGCGCCGGCGCGTTTTCGCTTCGTCCAGACCCAGTCGACGACCTCCGGCTCACGTGCACTCTCCGGGATGCTGCGTGGCGCACCGCCATCCGCCGGGTAGAGGTAGCCCTTCCGGCAACTGTCCGATGCGGCGGCGCTGGTGATACTAGAGGCAGATGCCGGCGCAGGTTGCAAGAAAGCGGTGGCTTCTGTTGCAGGCGCGGAATCCGCCGCATAAGCCTTCTGATCTGCCGGTTCGTCGAGCTGCATCGCCGGGTAGATCAGGATGTCGCGCTGCACAAGGCGCTGGATCTGCGTCGCGGTCGTGCGGTAGATGTCCGCCGGGGTCTCGGCCTTCTGCAGCTGCTGGTTCGCGTCGAAGAGGGTCTTCGTACGATACGCATCCCGCGCGGAGAGCTCGGCATGGGCCTTTAGCTTCGCGGCGAGGGTGCCGGCGAGGATGGACGCGCCGAGCATGACGGCGAAGGTGACCGGATAGTCCTTTCCGTAGGCGACGAGCGTGAGCCGCGGCTCGGTCAGGAAATAGTTGAAGAGAAAAACACTGAGGGCAGAGGCCAGCAGTCCGCAAGTGTAACCGCTCGTGCTGACGGAGGTCAGCAGCACGCCGAGGAGGTAGATCGTGATGATGTTCGCGTCGGTGTAGTGCAGGCGGAAGAAGAGGAAGCCAATGATGGTGGCCGCCGCCTGAATGCCGAGCGTGAGGACGAGATCCCGCAGGGTGGGTACTGTCGGTGCGATCGCCAGCATTGGCCGCCGTGTGTGGCGGACGACGTCAGCGTCCGGGATGATGTGGATCTCGACGGTGGGCGCGAGCTCGGTGAGGCGCTCGGTCAGGGACGGCTGATTCCAGAAGTGACGGCGCTCGGCACCGCTGCGGCCGAGGACGATCTTCGTGATGCCGGAGACGCGCGCGTACTCGGCGATCTGTGTCGGGACGTCGTCGCCGTGGGTGGTGACGATTTCCGCGCCGAGCTCCGTCGCGAGGCGGACGTGGGTCTGGAGGCGTGCCTCATCCTCGCTGCTCATCGCCGTGTTTCCCGGCGTCTGTACGTAGAGCGCGGTCAGCGTGCCCCCGAAGGCCTGCGCCATCTGCCCCGCCATGCGGACGATACGCTCGTTCGACGGCGAGGAGGAGAGGCAGACGAGGATGTGTTCTTTTGATTTATCATGCATGGCTTAAAGCTCCTTTTCGTGATGCCCATTATAACACAAAGAAGCCGGACCTGACGTTCGGCTTCTTTTTCGATACAGATTATGGCTTTGTTCCATGCTTCCGCAGATAGCGTACCACTTTATCTTCCTCGGCTACGAGGTAGATCCCGAAGCGGAAAAAGAGGAGCAGGGCGAGAATCAGAAGAATCCCATCGACATCCATGGCGGGCCTCCTAGATCTGGAAGCACTTCTGCAGTGCCTTGTATTCGCCGATCACGAGGATCGTGACGTCGTCGGTGAGGACGATGTCCGGGGTGACGGAGACGTTGGTTTCGCCGTGGGATTTCACGCCGAGGATATTGATGCCGTAGAGCTTTCGGATATTGAGCTCGCCGATACTCTTTCCGAGCCAGTTCTTCGGAATCGGTACTTCGAAGATGGCATGCTGCTTATCGATCTCGATGTAATCGAAGATGTGATCCGAGGTGTAACGGATGGCGGCCCACTGGGCGGCTGCTTCTCCGGGTAGACGACCTGGTCGGCACCGTTCCGCAGGAGGAACTTCGCCTGGACGTCACGCTCCGCGCGGGAGACCACGCACTTCGCGCCGAGCTCCTTCAGAAGCGAGGTGGTTTCCAGCGAGTTCTGGAAGCTGCCGCTGATGGTGACGAAGCAGACATCGTAGTTGCCGATGCCGAGGGAGCGGAGGAAATCCGCGTTCGTGCTGTCGCCGATCTGCGCGGTGGTGACGTACGGAAGCACCTCGTTGATGCGCTCCTCCGAGATGTCCACGGCCATGATCTGATGACCGAGCTGCATCATCTGCATCGCGAGATGACGACCGAAACGACCTGCACCGATAAGTAATATGTTTTTCATAGTGATTTACTCCTTTATTTTTTATCCGACGGTAATCTGCTCCTGTGGGAGTCGGGCGACGCTGGTCTTCCGGCTCGAAACGGTCGCGTAGATGAGGGTGAGGCCGCCGACACGGCCCATGTACATGAGCACGATGAGGATGAGCTGCGACAGGATGTGCAGATGTGGCGTGATGCCGAGGGTCAGTCCGACGGTTGCGACAGCGGAAGCGGTCTCGAAGAGGCAGCTGGAAAACGACAGCCCCTCATAGATGCTGATGACGAGGGCACCTCCGAAGAAGAGGGTGAGGTACATCATCAGAATGGTGGCGGCAGTCCGCACGGTGCAGCAGTCGATGCGGCGTCCGTAGAGCTGCACGCTCTCACGCTGGCGGAAGGTTGCGATGGCGTTCGCCATCAGCACCGTGAAGGTGGTCGTCTTCATACCACCGGCGGTGGATCCCGGCGAGCCGCCGATCAGCATGAGGAGAATCATGACACCGCGGGAAGCCCCGGAGAGCTTCGTGAGATCGGTGGTATTGAAGCCGGCGGTACGGGGCGTCACCGACTGGAACGTCGCGGCCAGCAGACGCTCACCGAGCGGAAGACCACTGTAGTCATTGGCGAAAAACAGCGCAGCCGGCAGCACGATCAGCGCGAGGGTGGTCACGAGGATCACCTTGCTCTGCATGCGGTAGCGGCGGAAACGGAGCCGGTTCGTGCAGATGTCCTCCCAGGTCAGGAAGCCGATGCCGCCGATCACGATGAGCAGCATGATGGTGATGTTCACGAGGGGATCCGCGGTGTAGGCGGTCAGCGACGGATAGAGACTGCCGGGGCGGCCGAGCAGGTCGAAGCCGGCGTTGCAGAAGGCCGAGATCGAGTGGAAGACGGCGTACCAGATGCCGCGGAGGCCGTAGTCGCGGCAGAAGGCCGGGAGCAGGGCGAGGGCGCCGAGGAGCTCGATGAGGAAGGTGCCGCGCAGGATGAAGCGCGTGAGGCGGACGATGCCGCCGACCTTCGGGGCCGAGATGGCGTCCTGCATGGTGCTGCGCTGCATGAGCGAGATTTTACGGCCGGACAGGAGGGCGAAGGCTGCGGCGACCGTGATGATGCCGAGTCCACCGATCTGGATCAGCATGAGGATGATGGCCTGGCCGAAGCTCGACCAGTAGGTGCCGGTGTCCTGTACGACGAGGCCGGTCACGCATACCGCCGAGGTCGCCGTGAAAAGCGTCTCGTGGAACGGCGTCCAGAGACCGCCCGCCGACGAAATCGGCAGCATCAGGAGCAGCGCGCCCACGAGAATGACGCAGGCGAAGCCCCCGGTGATAATCTGAAACGACGAAAGACGATGCATCCGCCGAAGCTGTTCTTCAGTCATAGAAATTCTCCCTTTCTCAGAATTGCACTTATGATAACAGGGAAGAGTTTAAGGAGGGATAAGGGAATAAAGGATGGTATTAAGATGATGTAAAGATGAGAAAAAAGAGGAACTGCCGAATCGGCAGTTCCTCTCCATAAATATCATATTAATTGCAAACTCCTACACAGCCCTGAACTTGAGCTTGTATGGCTCAAGTTCAGCCCTTCGGGCACAGAACAAGTTCTGTGGGAAGTCGTTCCAGAGTTTGCTTTATGCAAACTCTTACACTCTAGCGACGCCGCTCTTTCTGGCTGCTTCTGCAGTAGCACTTGCGACAGCGTCACGTACGCGAGGGTCGAAGGCCTTCGGGATGATGTACTCCGGTGTGAGCTCGTCGTCGGATACGAGGCCGGCGATGGCATACGCAGCGGCTTCCTTCATCTCGTCGTTGATGTCGGTTGCACGTACGTCGAGGGCACCACGGAAGATGCCCGGGAAGACGAGGACGTTGTTGATCTGGTTCGGGTAGTCGGAACGACCGGAACCGATAACGGCTGCGCCGGCTTCCTTGCTGTCCTCCGGCATGATCTCCGGGGTCGGATTCGCCATCGCGAAGACGATACCATCCTTCATGCTTCTGACCATATCCTTCGACACGAGGCCGCCGCGGGAAACACCGATGAAGGCGTCCGCACCATTCAGTGCATCGGCGAGTGTGCCGTGGATGTGATCCATATTCGTGATGTGAGACATCTCCTCCTGACCGAAGTTGAGGCCTTCGTCACCCTCACAGATGATGCCATTGATGTCGCACATGATGACATTGCCGAAGCCCATCTTCACGAGAAGCTTACCGATCGCGCAGCCGGCCGCGCCCGCGCCGTTGATGACGATCTTCAGCTCGCCCATCTTCTTGCCGGTAACCTTCACCGCGTTCAGAAGTGCCGCAGCTACGACGACCGCGGTACCGTGCTGGTCATCGTGGAATACGAGGATGTCGCACTTTTCCTTCAGCTTCTTCTCGATTTCGAAGCAGCGCGGAGCTGCGATGTCCTCGAGGTTGATGCCGCCGAAGGAACCGGCGAGCAGTGAAATCGTGTTGACGATAGTGTCTACATCCTTCGAACGGATGCAAAGCGGAATCGCGTCGACGCCACCGAACTCCTTAAACAGTACGCACTTGCCTTCCATAACCGGCATGCCGGCCTCCGGGCCGATATCACCGAGTCCGAGGATCGCGGTACCATCCGTCACGACCGCAACCGTGTTCCAGCGACGGGTCAGCTCCCACTGCTTCTCCGGATCCTTCTCGATCTCCTTGCAGACCGCAGCCACGCCCGGTGTGTAAGCGAGGGACAGCGCCTCAGAGCTGTCGACCTTCGCGCGTGACGCCACCTCGATCTTACCCTTTAACTCATAATGCAGCTTGATAGACTCTGCAGATACATCCTTTGCCATCGTTGTGTCCTCCTCGATGTTTATTTCTTCTTTATTTTATATTCGGCCAATGCTTCCGGCGAAGCAGATATCTCCAGCCGGTCAGCATTGGCATCTGATACTTCTGTGGTCAATGTCTTCGGCGGAGCGATGATCTTCCACCCGATGGCATTGGCATCGTACAGCATAGATGCTGATGTTATACCATCTTCTCCGGCCGAACCGCCTCGTCGTACTCCCTCTCCGACAGGAAGCCGAGAGCGAGCACCGCTTCCTTCAGGGTCGTGTTTTCCTCGAAGGCCTTGTGCGCGCAGGCGGCCGCGTTCTCGTAGCCGATGACCGGGCTCAGGCAGGTCACGAGCATAAGCGAGTTGCGAAGATTTTCATCCATTTTTTCCTTCTTCGCCTTGATACCGCGGACGCAGTGGAGCTCGAAGGAGACCATGCCGTCACTTAAGAGGCGGATGGACTGCATCATGTTGTAGGCGAGCACCGGCATGAAGACATTCAGCTCGAAGTTGCCCTGAGAGGCGCCGATACCGATTGTGCTGTCGTTACCCATCACCTGAATCGCGATCATCGTGATCGCCTCGCACTGGGTCGGGTTGACCTTGCCCGGCATGATGGAGCTGCCCGGCTCGTTCTCCGGGATGGAGATTTCGCCGAGACCGCAGCGCGGGCCGTTTGCGAGCCAGCGGATGTCGTTCGCAATCTTCATGAGGTTCGCCGCGAGCCCCTTCAGTGCACCGCTCGTGAAGACATAGCCGTCCTTCGAGGTGAGCGCGTGGTACTTGTTGCTGCTCGGTGAGAAGGTCTGTCCGCTGAGGCGGGAGATCTCTTCACAGCAGGCTGTGTCGAAGCCCGCCGGACAGTTGAGTCCGGTGCCGACCGCGGTGCCGCCGATGGCGAGCTTCCGGAGATGATCGGAGGCCTCGAGAATCTGAGCTCTCGACTCCTCGAGCATGCCACGCCAGCCGGAGATTTCCTGACTGAAACGGATCGGAACGGCATCCTGCAGATGTGTGCGGCCGATCTTCAGCACATCATGGTTCTCCTCCTCGAGACGCTTCATCGTCGCGATCAGCGTGTCGATCGCCGGGATGAGCTGCGCGTGAATCGCGAGCACTGCGGCCATGTTCATCGCCGTCGGGAAGGTGTCGTTCGAGGACTGGGACATATTGACGTGATCGTTCGGGTGGATCTTCAGCTCCGGATGATCATGCATCGCGATATGTGCGATCACCTCGTTCATATTCATGTTGGACTGCGTGCCGGAGCCGGTCTGCCATACCTTCAGCGGGAACTCCTCCGGGTACTTGCCGTCGCAGATATCGCGGCAGGCATCGGTGATGGCCTGTGCCTCCGCCTCCGGCAGCTTGCCGAGGGCGTGGTTCGCGGTCGCCGCCGCGGACTTCAGGACCGCAAAGGCGTGAATCACCTCGCGTGGGATCGTCTCCGTGCCGATGCGAAAATTCTCCAGCGAACGCTCGGTCTGCGCACCCCAGAAATGCTCTGCCGGCACACGGACCTCACCCATAGTGTCATGTTCGATACGATATTCCATGTCCTTTCCTCTCTCTTTATGAAGCGGGGGACTACGAAGGCCCGCTTCATGTTTTATACTTAAATCTCCGTTCATTATAATCCCCGAAAGGCTGCGAGGCAACGGCGATTCCTGCGTCGACGCCGACACTTTCGATTCAGCTTCGAGTCTTCTTTGTCGTCGCCACAGTATCTCTTTGCAGCGTTCGAACATTCATAAAAAACTGCATCATAAGAAACTTTCTTACGATACAGTTTTTTACGATTTAGTTTTTTGTGAAACAGTATCTTATGATTAAGTTATTGCGAGGAGGCAGTAACTTCTTCGTTTTTAACCGAATGACGTTCTGATGAATAGTTTCGCAAGTTAGATCGTTGCAAAGTTATGGTTGACATCATCGCTTTACCGTGGTAGAGTGTTGAATCATAAAGAGATTCACGAGGGGCTTGAGGAGGCTTCTCGTCGCACGGGAGTGCAGGAGGAGATAATTATGAAAAAGACTTTAGCGATGATGACAGCGGCGATGATGACAGTGGGTGCGCTTGCAGGTTGTGGTTCATCCAGTTCGACACCGGCGGCGACCACGGTAGCAGCGACCGAGGCGGCGACTACCGCAGCGGCTACCGTGGCAGCGACGGATGCAGCCACCACCGAGGCGGCAGGAGATACCGCAGCGACCGCAGAGGGAAGCGTGAAGACGCCGAGCGGCAAGTTCACCGTTGGTTTCGATCAGGAGTTCCCGCCGATGGGCTTCGTCGGTGATGATGGTCAGTTCACCGGCTTCGACCTCGACCTCGCGAAGGAAGTGGCTTCCCGCCTCGGCCTCGAGTTCGTACCGCAGCCGATCAACTGGGATGCGAAGGACATGGAGCTCGAGTCCGGCAACATTGACTGTATCTGGAACGGTTTCACGATGCAGGGCCGTGAGGACGCCTACACCTGGGTAGGCCCGTACATGGCGAACAATCAGGTATTCGTCGTCAATGCGGATAGCGATATCGCGTCGAAGGCGGATCTCGCAGGTAAGGCCGTTGAGGTTCAGAAGGATTCTTCGGGACTCGCTGCACTGCAGGATGATGCAGAGCTCAGCGCAAGCTTCGGTTCGATGACCGAGGTTGCCGATTACAATACGGCACTCATGGATCTCGAGTCCGGTGCATGTGATGCGGTCTGCATGGACAGCATCGTTGCCGGTTACCAGATCAAGTCTTCCGGCAAGGATATGAAGATTCTCGATGATACCCTCTCCGCAGAGGAGTACGGAATCGGCTTCAAGAAGGGCGAGGCCGAGCTTGCAAAGGCCGTTTATGACACCCTCATGGAGATGAAGGACGACGGAACCGTAGCGAAGATTTCGAACGACTGGTTCGGCTCCGACGTATTCACCCTGAAGTGATACATGCGAGTGTAGACATTGGACCTGATGGGAGAGGGCTCCGGCGGACACCGGGCCGGACTCCTGTCAGGTTATATTTGCGTTTAAGGGCTTCTCGGGTTCGCAGCGCCGGATGCACCGTTTTATGTAGAAAGCTGCGTTCCCGGCTTCGGATTTCGCGAGAATATGATATGATGAAGTCTGGTTGTTAAAACCATCGAATTTTGTTTTTTGGAGGAATTACCTTGGCACTGTCACAGATCATCCTGGAATTACTGAAGGGACTTGGCGTTTCGGTCGAGATCTTCGCCATCACCCTGCTGTTCAGCCTGCCGCTTGGCCTGCTGGTTGCCTTCGGGCGTATGTCGAAAAACGGCGTTGTGAGCGGACTCACGAAGGCCTACATCTCCATCATGCGTGGAACCCCGCTGATGCTGCAGCTTTTCGTCGTGTATTACGGTCCGTACTACCTCTGCCACATCAAGCTGAGCCCGACCTACCGTAATTCCGCCGTCTACATCGGCTTCATCATCAACTACGCCGCGTACTTCGCGGAGATCTACCGCTCGGGCATCCAGTCCATGCCGGTCGGACAGTACGAGGCCGCCGACATCCTCGGCTACACCCGCGTGCAGAGCTTCTTCCGCATCATCCTGCCACAGGTGCTGAAGCGCATTCTGCCGTCCGTCACGAACGAGGTCATCACCCTCGTCAAGGACACCTCGCTCGCGTTCTCCATCTCGGTCATGGAGATGTTCACGAAGGCGAAGGCCCTGTCGTCCAGCCAGACCTCGATGACCCCGCTCATCGTCGCCGGCGTGTTCTACTATGTCTTTAACTTCATCGTCGCCCTCCTCATGGAGCGCATCGAGAAGAAGATGAACTACTATAAGTAAGGAGGTACGCGATGAATCTGCTCGAAATGAAGAACGTCAAGAAAAGCTTCGGCGACCTCCAGGTCCTGAAGGATATCAGCCTGACCGTCGCGGATGGCGAGATCGTGTCGATCATCGGTCCGTCCGGTTCCGGCAAGTCCACCCTGCTTCGCTGCGCCACCCTGCTCGAAACGATGGACGCCGGCACGCTGAAGTATGAGGATACGGTGGTTGCGGCCAATGCCTCGGACGGGCGTGCAACATACGCCGATAAGGAAACACTCCGGAAGATAAAGCAGGTCTACGGCCTCGTCTTCCAGCAGTTTAACCTCTTTCCGCACTGGAATGTGCTGCAGAACGTGACCGACGCGGTCATCCACGTACAGAAGAAGTCCCGTGCAGAGGCAGAGAAGATCGGTCGAGAGCTTCTCGAGAAGATGGGCCTCGCCGATAAGGAGAAGTACTATCCATACCAGCTCTCCGGCGGACAGCAGCAGCGCGTCGCCATCGCCCGCGCCCTGGCGCTGAACCCGAAGGTTCTTTTCTTCGATGAGCCGACCAGCGCCCTGGACCCGGAGCTCACCGGCGAAGTCCTGAAGGTCATCAAGTCCCTGAAGGACCTCCACATCGCGATGGTGATCGTCACTCACGAGATGGCCTTCGCCCGCGACATCTCTGACAAGGTCATCTTCATGGCCGACGGTGTCATCGTCGAAGAAGGCACCCCGGAGCACGTATTCAACTCCGGGAACGAACGCATGCAGACGTTCCTCGGACGATACAAGAACATACTGTAAGAAGACGCAGCACCCGGGATACGGGTGCTGTTTTTATGAAAGAACGGATTGACAATCACTACTTGCACATTTATAATTTGCGTTATACATAATGCGAGTTATAAATGTGGGGGGATGCGAATATGCCTGCCAAAGCAAAAGTCACAAAAGAGATGATCATAGATGCGGCCTTTGCGATTGTCCGCGAAGCGGGAGTGGAAAGCATCAACGCAAGGACTGTATCGGAGAGGCTGCATTGCTCCACACAGCCCGTCATGTATCATTTTGCGACGATGGAAGAACTGAAAAGAACAGTCTATGCGAAGGCGGACCTTTATCATTCGGAATACCTGATGACCATGAAGAAACCGCCCAAGGGCGCTGCCCTTGGAATCGGAATGAATTATATCCGCTTTGCCATCGAAGAACCCCACTTGTTTCGTTTCCTTTTTCAGTCGGATTATTTCAGCGGAAAGACTTTGCTTGAACTGATCGATGCTGAGGAGCTTACCCCTGTTCTTTCGGCTATGCAGAGAGCTTTAGGAATCAGCATGGAACAGACGAAAAAAGTTTTTCTGACGATTTTCCTGTTTGCCCACGGGTATGCAAGCATCATCGCAAACAATTCACTGAAATATGACGAGGAACTTATCAATTCTCAGTTGGAGCAGGCATACAGAGGCGCAATATTGGCAGCGCAGGAGGAAATGGCATGAACGAATGTGCAGGTGCTGTCGGCACATGGGCTGACAAGCGAAGCGAGAAGCCACGAATGAATGAAAACCTGAAATTACGTTGGCTTCTCTGCCCAAGATGCGGCGGTAAAACAAGAACGCAGATACGACCACATACGGTGTTGGAGGATTTTCCGCTATTCTGCCCGAAGTGCAAATACACCTGCGTGATTCGTTTCAGAGACGGAAAAATTGAAGAAATCAAAATGCCAGACGCTTAGACGCAGTGCAGACTGAGAAAATCGGTTTGTACTGAGTCTTTTTACTAAATCAAATTTCGAAATTCAGGAGAAAGGTCGTAAGAGGACAAAGGAATGAATAACAAAGCCAGTATTACCGCCCTGATGAGTTCCTTCGGACGGGCGTTTCATGCAGAGAACGAAGAGCATCCGGTTTTCGCCGATCATCTTGCCAAAAACCTGATGACGGAGGAAGAATATACTGCCGTTCAGGGCTATATCCTCGGCGGAGCGCAGTTCTTTGAGCCGGAGATCAACCCCGCAAAGCAGGAACCGAAGGGGCTGCTGCGCAGACTTGTGAATGTCCATATCGCGCCGTCGCCGCTCTGCCGTGCAGCCTACACGGAGAAGGCTTTGAAAACCGCCGTCCTGACCGGCACAAAGCAATATGTCATACTCGGCGCAGGTATGGATACTTTCGCTTTCCGAGAAACGGAGTTTTTATCGAAGAACCGGGTATTCGAGGTCGATCACCCTCTGACACAGGCGAACAAGCTGGAACGGATCACTCGCGCCGGTTGGACGGTTCCGGATAATCTTACCTTTGTCCCCGTGGATTTCACGAAGGACAGCTTGACGGAACGGCTGATTGCTGCTGGCTTTGACTCGTCTGTGAAGTCCTTTTTCTCATGGCTCGGTGTGACCTACTACCTTTCGACAGAAGCCATCGACACGATGCTCTCTGCATTGTCCTCGATCTGTGCGGACGGCAGCTCCCTTGTGTTCGATTATCCGAATGAGAACTTCTTTGATGCGGCTGAAAAGCGTGTGCAAAACACCATTATGATGGCAAAAGCAGGAGGTGAACCGATGCAGTCGGCGTTTTCTTATGCGGAGCTTGAAAAGTTGCTGGAGAAGCACGGGTTTCTGATCTATGAGCTGCTGAAACCGGATGATATTCAAAGAGACATCATCGACAAGACCGGGGCAGATATGAAAGCCTTTGAGCACGTCAATTATTGCCTTGCGGTCAGGAAAACTTAAAGTTATCTCTGCGGTGCATTCGTATTTCGCTTCGCTTCATACTCATGTCGCGCTGTCGCGCTATGCGTCTGTGCTCATACATGTGCATTTACGAGCAAGCTCTCATGCACATGTATAAGCCTTCCGCGCACCGCTTGTAGAAACACGCAAATTCCAGTTTATGGAGGAAACATGAGAACCTATTTGGAAAACAGCCTTTCCTATGCGACACTGACACTTCTTGTGCTGGCGGCGTTCTACGGCATTTATTTTGCTAAGGTGCTGGCGCAAAAGCGCCGCGGCATTCAGACCCGGCAGATTGGGCGCAGAAAGGAAAAATCCATTCACACGGTTGAAATGCTGATGAGCATTGCGACGCTGGCTGCGCCCATCGCACAGCTTCTCTCCATCGCTTTCGGCTGGAGCCATCTTCCCGCA
>JAUNWX010000043.1 GCA_030540075.1 Lachnospiraceae bacterium | reverse complement strand
GCTCATAGAGCCAATTCCAGGACTTAATAGACACTTGTACTGTCAAAGACAGGAATTCTATAAAAGAATACCACTCGCCCTATGTACTGTCAATTAGTCGCCGGGAGTTCATCGTTTTTTTAGAACTCGCTTCGGCCAATGTTTCCGCCGGTCAGCAGATGACCGCTCGGGGACGTTTTCTTCCCGAGCAGCCATGCCGACACACGCTTCACTTCTTCCTGATCCGGTGGAGCTGCGGGCGCAGGATGATCTCCGGGACGCAGGTGCCGGCGCGGGTGGTCAGCGCGTACTCGACGGCGTCGGCGACGTCCTCTGCTTCGAGGTGCGCGTCCATCGCGGGATCCGCCTCGAAGTCGGCGTGTCGGTAAAGCTGCGTGTCGGTCATGTCCGGGAGGATCGCCGTCACGCGCACGCCATACTTCCGCGCTTCATCGAAGAGGCTCCGGCTGAAGCTGAGGAGTCCGGCCTTCGTCGCGCCGTAGGCGACACCGTGCGGGTTCGAGCCGATCGCGGTCACCGAGGAAATGTTGATGATCGCGCCGTGGTTCTGCTTCAGTGTCCGGAGCAGCTGTTGCGTGAGAAGCATCGGCACCTCGAGGTTCACGCGCACCATCTCGGAGATGCCCTCCGGACGCAGCTCCTCGTGAAGCCCATAGTACGCGGTGCCGGCGTTATTGACGAGGAGCGTCAACGTCCTCTTCTCCTGCTTCCACTCCTTCTGAAGTGACGCCACCACGCTCGGCAGCTTCTTCGTGTCCAGAAGATCGCAGACGATCGGATGGAAGGCGGCAGGCTGCCCGGCTGCCACATCGATTTCAGAAGCAGACGGATTCGTCGGCGTCCCGGCGGCTGCATCTGCTTCCAGCGCAGGCGATGTCTGCGGGCGGCTGCCCGCATGGAGGTCGGCTGCATTGGACGAAGGCAACGGAAGCTCCGCCGGGAACTGCCGGCCGATGCCGTAGACCTCGTAGCCGAGCGCGAGGAGACGCGCACTGATGGCGCGACCGATACCGGAGGAAGCGCCGGTCACCAGCGCCACTTTTTTCTTCGTTTCTTCCATATTAAATACTCTCCCAGCGGAAGATCCGCTCGCGTGGCAGGACGGTTGTGAGGCGCTCCAGCATGAAGCGCTCCATCTCCTCCGTCAGCTCCGCACCATAATGGTAGACGCCGTTCTGATTGACGTACGGGTACTGGACGACGGCGCTGTCCGGCATGTTCCGGCGCATGAGCCGGAGATAGCTGTCGCTCAGGCGGAAGCTGCCGAGGCTGACGTCGCGCACCGCCGAGATCGGAATCGTGCGGAGCACCTCGTCGACCATCCCGCCGTAGACCGTGCGCCAGTCCGGGCAGGCGATCATCGGGTCGAAGCAGAGACGGATCGTGAAGCCGCGCTCCATGCCGCGGCGAATGCTCGCGAGCCGCTGGGTGAGGGTGCCGGTCCGGTGCTCATAGTGCGAGACGACGTAGTCCGGCGACAGCGTGAAGGCGAAAATGTTCCGCGGGCAGGGGTTGAGGCCCTCCCACAGGCGCTCGCTGCCGGACTTCGTGCGGATCTCAATGCTGAGATCGGGGTGCACGGCGGTGAATTCGGTCCAGGCCTTCACGTAGCCGCAGAGCGGCTCGATCGCGAGGAGGTCCGTGTCATAGGAGATGCAGAGGTAGACCGGGTGCTGCCGAAGCAGGGCCTCGACCTCCGCGAAGATGTCCTCCAGGTTCAGGAAAATCACGAGATTGCCGGACGGGTACATGCCCTTCAGGTAGCAGTACTCGCAGTCGAACAGGCAGTTCATCATCGAGCTCGCGTAGTAGAAGTGCTCGTTGCCCATGCTCTGGCACACCGGCGCGCCCGGATAGACGGAGCTGCCGTGCTTCACCGCGAGGATCAGCGCCTGCGTGCGATGCTGCGCCGGATAGCTCTGGTGCCGCCGGTTGAAGACGTCCTTATAGTGCTCGATCGGGATGCAGCTCGCCCGCGGAAAGTGCTGCAGGATCTGCTCCGCCCGCGCCCGCCAGCGCGGATCCGCGTCAACCTCCCGCCCGATGTAGATATGTGAAAATGACGGGTTCAGAAAATCCCCTTGCATACTGTTTCCCTTCTCTTTATCTGGCCAATGCAGGCGACCACAACATGGGTGATGCGCCTTGCGGCTATTCCCCTGGCGATAACCGATGCAACCCGGATTGATTTCGGTATCACATATCCATGCATCTGCTATCACTTGCTATTCACGGCTTTATGCCTACAGAATATGTATCTTCGCAGGTTTCATCGAGGATACGCGCTCTGAGGTAACGCTCCAGGATGATCTTTCCGGCGCGCTTATCGCGGGTCGGCACGAGGCCCTCCGCGTAGAGTGCCTCGATTGGCCGCTGCCAGTCGAGCTGACTGAGCGCCGCGTAGCGGATGAGCTGTACACATTCATCCGCCATCACCTTTGAAAAATGCGCATCGGCGATGAGTTTATCCACCAGCTGCCGCTCGTTTTCCGTGAGTACATGGTGCTCCGCGGCCTCCGCCGCCGTCAGCGCACGGAGTTTATCCACCACCGCGACGATAGTATCCACCTGCTGCTCGACGCAGGCGGTGACATGTGCCGCGAGGGAGCGAGGGTCGGACGGCGCCGGAGCAGCGGTCGCCTGTGACTGCACAGTGTCTGTCGCCGGATTCAGGCCCGCCTCGCTCCCGGATGCCACGTTCGTCACGGTACGCATCGTAATTCCACTTTCCATCTCTTCCTGCGTCAGCCCATCGTCGGTCACGATACGGAGGAAGTTCATCTGGTGCGGTCCGAGAAACATCGACGCCGCCTGGTAGACTGCGGCGGCCTCCATGTCGTAGAGATCTGCTGCATATCCAGATTCCTGCTTCGTATACAGCTTCGCTCCTGTGATAAGCGAGGCTTCCGTCAGCCCTGTGTTCAGCAGCATATCCGGATAGAAATCCCGCTTCGTGACTGCCTCCGTGATTTTATTCACGTGATACATGGATGCCGGGCAGGCTGTCAGCGCAGCTGCAGTGCCGAGCGAGAGCAGCTGATCCTGTGCTCCGGCGTCGAAATCCGTGAGGACCGAGGCCGTCACGGCGGCCGCCTGCATTGGCCCCACCCCGGTGATGGTCAGACTGAGGTCCCCCTCCTCGGAGAGGAACTGCTGGTAGTGCGTCTGGGCGACGCGTTTTTTCAGGCTGAGCGCCTGGATCAGCGGCTTCGCCTCCGGATATAGTGCGGTGAAAATGTGAATCATCTTGCGTCCCTTCAGTTTATGGGGTCTGACCCCTGTTTGTTTATCATTCTACGGCCAGACGGTTTTTCGTTCGGATAATCGACTTTATGGGGTCTGACCCCATTAAATTTTTCTAAACAAAATCTAAAGTTAAAGTTTATGGGGTCTGACCCCCTTACGAAATTCTTAAGACAGGGCCTGGTCGATGAGAGCGTTCAGCTTCTTCATCTGTGCGTCGGAGGAGATGGCACCGACGATCGGGTCGCCGACGATGCGGCCGTTCCGGTCGACGACATAGGTGGTCGGGAAGGCGTAGAGGCCGGCGGTGAAGAGGCCGGCGTCGCTGTTCGAGGCGAACCAGATGTTCGGATAGGTCACGCCCTGCTGCTCGAGAATCGATTTCGCATCCTCGATTTCCTTCGCGTTGCTGTCGAGGGTGAAGGCATTGATGCCGATCACGGCACCGCCCTTCTTCGCGAGCTCCTGATGGAGCGCCTCGAGATCCGGCAGTTCGCCGACGCAAGGCTTACATGTGGTGAACCAGAAGTTGACGACGGTGACGGCATTGTTCGAGAAAAGCGTCGCGCTGTCGACCGGGTTGCCGTCGAGGTCCTGACCCTCGAAGCTTGGAAACACCTCCGCACTGTCACCCGCGGTGCCTGCATTGTCCCCCGCCGTATTCGCGCTTCCACCTGTCATGCCAGCAGAACCGGCACTTACGCTGTCACCTGCTGCACCGGCACTCGTGCTGTCGTCCGGCTGGGTAGCGCAGTCCGGATACTTCTCCTCGAGCGCGCTGAGCTTCCCCTCGATCTTCTTGATCTTCTCCGCCGCCGCGTTCAGGCGTGCGAGCTCATCCGCCGTGAACTGCTCCTTCGCGCCATCGATGGCCTTCAGGAGGTAGTCGCCGTAATCCGCGCCCTCATCGAACTTCTGCTGATCCTTGTCGATGGAGAGGAAAACCTTCTCCCAGAGCGCGCTGTCCTCGGCGAGGATCACATTTTCCTGCGTCATCAGCGCCTGGTAGAGTTCGGCCGCCGCAGTGGCATCCGCCGGCTCTTCCGCCATCAGGGTCGCGAGATCCGCCGCGTTTCCAGTGCCAATGCTTCCGCCGGCGCTCTCTGCACCTGCCGCTGCTGTCGTCTCAGCCGCAGCGCTGGTCGCCACGCTCTTCGTATTCGCGCCACCACACGCCGCGAGGCTCAGGCTCAGCACAAAAGTGAGGGCGAAGGTTTCGATTTTCGTCATTCTTGTTTTTCTCATTTTTCTTTCCATTTCTTTCTATATTTGATGTTTGGGCTGATTTTCCGAAACACTCCCGTTTGTGTCATTATGTATCCGCCGCTGCTTCTTCTCCCCGAAGCCATAGCGGAAGTGAAGCGCGTCGGTCGGGCAGGCGCTGATGCACTTGCCGCAGCGGATGCACTCCGCGTGGTTCGGCGACTTCAGGACGTCGACGTTCATCCCGCAGGCTTTCGCACACTTCCCGCAGGAAATGCAGGTCTCAGCATTGGCCTCGATCGTAAGCAGCGACACGCGGTTCATGAGCGCGTAGAAGGCACCGAGCGGGCAGATCCACTTGCAGAACGGGCGGTAGATGAGGATGCTCAGGACGACAATCCCGACCAGGATGAGCAGCTTCCAGCGGAAAAGCGGACCGAGCGCCGAGCGGATGCCGGCGTTTGCCAGCGAAAGCGGGATCGCGCCCTCGAGTACGCCCTGCGGGCAGAGGTACTTGCAGAAAAACGGGTCGCCCATGCCGAGCTCGTCGACCGCGAAGGCCGGGAGCAGCACCACCATGAGAAGCAGCACAAGGTACTTCAGGTAGGTAAGCGGCTTCAGCTTTTTCGTCGAGAGCTTCTTTCCCGGAAGCCGGTGCAGCAGTTCCTGAAACCAGCCGAACGGGCACAGGAAGCCGCAGATGAAGCGGCCAAGCAGCACGCCGAGGAGGATCAGGAAGCCGGTGATGTAGTAGGAAAAGCGGAAGCTCGACGAGCCGACCACGGCCTGGAAGGCACCGATCGGGCACGCGCCGGACGCCGCCGGGCAGGAATAGCAGTTGAGGCCCGGGACGCAGACGATCTTGCCCTGCCCCTGGTAGATGCGCCCCGTCCGGAAGTTCGGCAGGTGGAGGTTCGTGAGCAGGGTCGCCGCCCCCTGAATCCAGCCGCGGAAACGGCTGATGATTTTTGAATTTGATGTTTTCTTATCCAATGCCGACACACTCCAGACATAATCGAATCGCCTTCGCCAGAACGGTATCGGCTTCACCACGCAGCGCGCCGAAGCTCAGCATCGCGACGCCGACGACGAGCAGGACGAGCTGCAGCACAGTTTTCTTTATTCTAAACACGATGTACTCCCTTCACACAAAAACTCGTTTTTCATTATATCATGGCATCCATGAAAACTCTGTGAACGCGCAAAATTACCATAATATCCATTATCTTGCATTTATGAAAATAGTGGATATGATTTCAGGGCTAAATTTTGATTTGAGCGAGTAAAGTATCTAATCCGAAGCGATTTCAGAAATAGTGGATAGTCAAAGGTTTGTTTTCGAAGCGGAAAGCATGCGTGACTATCCACCTTTTAGAAAAAGATGCAATATTGGATAGTTCATTTCTGAGAATCCTGTTTTGAGTTCTAAATTCATATCCAGTATTTTCAAATAAGCAGATTATTCGATAGTACGCTTATAAGCGCATATCCGAAAAAGAAGTATTTTATCCAATATGTTGAATATTTTGAAATACTGGATAGTCTGCAAATATTTCTGCCTGTAATATTCCGAAGCACAAATATCCAGTTTTTCTGAAATCATTCATAATTAGATATCTCTTCCAATATCTCACTACAAACAAGCAGGTCGTATGCGACAAAAAGCCCTCCGCGCATGGCGGAGGGTGATGAAATCAAAGTATTTTATCGCTGCTGGTTGTACGCGTTGCAAATCGCATTCACGTTATTCAGCAGGAAGTAGATGCCGACGTAGCTGCCGATGAAGCAAAGCAGCGAGCCGATGAGCATCCAGAGGAGGAGCGTGGTGCCGTTCTCCTGGAAGCGTAGTCCGTAGCGCGGCGCGTTGTCCGCGATTCGGTTGCCGACGCTGTAGAACCAGTAAAGGTCATAGATGCCGCAGGTCAGGATGCCGAAGAGGATGAACTCTAGGAGGCCCGGCGTATGCCGGCCATCCCCGTCGCAGGCGACATTGACATCGCGCATGATGGTGTAGAACACATACAGCTGGTAGATGCCGCAGGTCAGGAAACCGAGCAGGATGTAGAGCACGAGGCTTCGATCCGTCTTCAGCGGGCCGGTGTAGCCGCCGCCCGGCTGGCTCTGCGACTGGTAGTAGCGGTTGAAGTTTCCGTCAGCGTCCGCGGTAGTCTGGCCTGCGCCGCCTGTCGCTCCACCCGCAGTGCTGTGGTCTGCGGCACCGTTCTGTGCGCCAATGCTGTCGCCCGCAGCGCCATATGCCTTCGCGTCCGCTGCATTGGCGCCCGCTGCCTGAGCGTCACTGCTGCCAAAGCAGCTCGTGTCATAGCCGCTGCTCTTCCCCTGGGCGAGGTCGGTCACGCGGTCCAGGTCGCGGCGAAGGCCGTCAGCGAGGTTTCCGGAGAGACCGGCGAATGGATTCAGCTGCTTCTGAGTGATCAGCGCGACGAGCAGCACGATGGCGAGGATGGCGAAGCCGATGCCCCAGTTGGCGCTGCCGATCGCATAGTAGCGTTGGAAAACAGCGGAGATGATGCCGCGGAGCAGTGCCTCAAGTACGAGCACGACGCCACCGGCGATGACGGTCATGAGGAGCGGCTCGGCGTCACGGTCGGACCACTTCTTCCAGACGAGGTACAGGCCGCCGCCGATGAAGCCGTAGCCGGCGAGCTTCACGACGTTCAGGATGAAGTTCAGGAAGCTGTATATGAGGTTCACGAAGCCGTGGTAGCTGAAGCTGAACAGATTCTGGATGATGCGGAAGAAGGAAGCGATGGTGGCCCAGATCTGCGGCACGGCGAACAGCACCGTGAGGATCAGCAGGATGAGGCCGACCGTGCGGATCGTGCCATTGCCGTCCGGCTCGGACGGGATGCCGTTCACGGCAGGACCGTGGTTCACCGGTGGCGGCGTCTGCTGCGCGGCACCCGAGGTGTTCCCCTCGGTACCGGACGCGGCATGTCCCTCCTCGAGACGGCGCTTATACTGCTCCGCTGTGTTGCCGAGCGGCGTTTCTGCCGTCGCACTCTCCGCTGAAGTTTCTACATCGGCTGCTGCCGGCGTGTCTTCCGGGGCTGTGCTCGCAGCAGCGGTTTCCACAGTCTCCGCGGCTGCATCATCTGTGTCGAGGGCAGAAGCATTGGCCGCGGCTGCGGCTTCTGTGCCGAGGGCAGAGGCATTGACTGCGGCTGCATCATCTGTGCTCAGGGCAGAAGCATTGGCCACGGCTGCAGTTTCCGGCGTCACCGGCTGACCGCAGTTCGGGCAGAACTTCATGCCGTCTTCAATTTTCTGTCCACAATTCGTACAAAACATACTGTCACCTCCGAAAGAGTGTCTTTCTATGTCATAAATACAAGTCGCAGCAATCGTCCGGCGAGGCCGTTCCATGGCGCGAACACCACGATGTCCTGGCCCGGGATGAAGAAGCGCACGATCCACACGAGGAGGAAGGCCGCGATCATCAGCCCGAGGAGTCCCCGGTAAAGCACCCTCGGGATCCGCTCCCGCAGCATCCAGATGGCCAATGCCAGCGGCGGAAGTGGCCAGAGCGGATGAAAATAGAAGGCGCGCGGGAAGTCCCCCCGCAGCACCGCCATCCAGGCCCGGCTCATGCCGCAGCCCGCATCCGAGATGCCCGTCAGAAATTTGAACGGGCAGCCGATACCGAACAGCATCTCCAGCACGATATAAAACAGTGCGATCAGCGCCAGCGCGCCCAGATCCTCCAAGCGACGTCTCATGGCGCTATGATACCCTCCGGTACTTTACTTGAAACGATTGCTACTTTATTATACATCATCTGACAGATGCAGGCATTAAAACATTGTGAAATATACACTTTTTTAATCACCCGGGGGATATGGGGTCAGACCCCCTTACGAAATTCTTAAGGTGATGACCGAATCCACGCGGGGGTCAGACCCCTCGGCCACCCGGAAGTGCGTGGGCAGCCGCATCGCCGAGCTTTAGTCTCATCTAATTCAAAAGAGACGTCCGGCGGGGCGTCTCTTTGGGTTTGCATCTGATGTTTTATTTACAGGATGATCTGTCCGATCAGCACGACGATGCCGGCGCAGACATACGCGATGGTGCACTGGAGGAGCACCATGCCGATGGCCCAGCGGGTGCCGAGCTCGCGCTTCACGGAGGTGATGGCGGCGATGCACGGGGTGTAGAGCAGGCAGAACACGAGGAGGGCAGCGGCGGCGAGCGGGGTCAGAGCCGCGCGGATCGCATCCATGCCGCCGAAGAGGATGTTCAGGGTCGATACGACACTTTCCTTCGCGAGGAAGCCGGAAATCAGCGATACCGTGATGCGCCAGTCACCG
Source organism: Lachnospiraceae bacterium (assembly GCA_030540075.1). Lineage (GTDB taxonomy): Bacteria > Bacillota > Clostridia > Lachnospirales > Lachnospiraceae > Oribacterium. The sequence continues at coordinate 6,067 of JAUNWX010000043.1, read as the reverse complement.
AAGCCGAGCGGTCGGAAGATCGGTGCGATCGCGCTCGCGATGGCCGCGAGGATGCTACGTGAGGAGTCGCTCACCATGTTGAGGCCGAAGTCGAAGTTCTGCAGGAACCAGACGATGATGGTGCCGAGGGTGATGATCGTGAAGGCCTTCGTGAGGAAGTCCTTCGCCTTCTCCCAGAGCAGCTGCAGTACGTTCTTCGCACTCGGCAGACGGTAGTTCGGAAGCTCCATGACAAACGGCACCGCCGAGCCCTTGAAGGTGAAGCGCTGACTGATCTTCGCGAAGAGGATACCCACGAGGATACCGGTGAGGTAGAGTGCGATCATGATCGGCCCGCCCTTCCCCGGGAAGAAGGCCGCCGTGAAGAAGCCGTAGATCGGCAGCTTCGCCGAGCAGCTCATAAACGGGGTCAGCATGATGGTCATCTTACGATCCCGCTCCGACGGCATGGTGCGCGACGACATGACCGCAGGCACGGTACAGCCGAAGCCCACCAGCATTGGCACGATCGAACGACCGGAGAGACCGATGCGGCGGAGCAGCTTATCCATCACGAAGGCGATGCGCGCCATATAACCTGTATCCTCGAGGAGGGACAGGAAGAAAAACAGCGTCACGACGATCGGCAGGAAGCTGAGCACCGAACCCACGCCGGTGAAGATACCGTCGATGATGAGCGAATGCAGCGCGTGGCTGACATTGGCCATCGTCAGTGCCTGGTCGACGAGCTGTGTCAGGAGGTCCACCAGCGATGCAAGCGCATCCTGCAGGAAGGCGCCGATGACGTTGAAGGTCAGGTAGAACACGAGGCCCATGATGACGATGAAGGCCGGAATCGCCGTATGCCGGCCGGTCAGGATCTGGTCGATCTTCGCCGAGCGGACCGCTTCCCTGCTCTCGTGCGGCTTCGTCACGCAGCGACGGCTCATGCGCTCGATGAAGTCGAAGCGCATATCCGCGATGGCGGCGGCACGGTCGAGCCCACGCTCCTCTTCCATCTGGACGATGATGTGCTCCACCATCTCCTTCTCGTTCTGACTGAGTGCCAGCGCTTCCTCGACCCGCGCGTCGCCCTCGATCAGCTTCGTCGCCGCAAATCTTACCGGGATACCGGCCGCGACCGCGTGATCCTCGATCAGGTGCATGATGCCATGGACGCAGCGATGGACCGCGCCGCCGTGGTCGTTCTCCGCACAGAAGTCGAGCCGCTGCGGCTTCTCCTGATAGCGCGCGACGTGCAGCGCATGGGCCAACAGCTCATCGACGCCTTCATTTTTCGCCGCTGAAATCGGCACGACCGGCACGCCGAGGTGCCGCTCCATGCGGTTGATGTCGACGGAGCCGCCGTTACCCTGCAGCTCGTCCATCATGTTGAGGGCGACCACCATCGGGATGTCCAGCTCGATCAGCTGCATCGTGAGGTAGAGGTTTCGTTCAATGTTGGTGGCGTCAACGATATTGATGATGCCTTTCGGCTTGTCGTTCAGGATAAACTGACGGGAGACGATCTCCTCGCTCGTGTACGGCGACATCGAGTAGATGCCCGGCAGGTCCGTGACCTCCGTTTCCGGATGGCCCTTGATGGAGCCGGACTTCCGGTCCACCGTAACGCCCGGGAAATTGCCGACGTGCTGGTTCGAGCCCGTCAGCTGGTTGAACAGCGTCGTCTTACCACAGTTCTGGTTGCCCGCCAGTGCGAAGCTGAGCTTCGTATCCTCCGGAAGCGGATGCTCGCTCGCCTTATCATGGAAACGACCGCCCTCGCCGAAGCCCGGGTGCTCGTCATCGTCGAAGAATTTTCCGTCCTTCGCCGCTTCTGCCGCATCGAGCTCTGCCTTCGTCGCCGGGTGTTGCTCCTTCTTCCAGAGCTGATGCTCCTTATGCTCCTCCGCCGTGATCGGCCGCGCCTGGATCTGCGCCGCATCCGCGAGACGAAGGGTCAGCTGATAATCATGGATCCGCAGCTCCATCGGGTCGCCCATCGGTGCAAACTTCACGAGCTGCACCTCTGCCCCCGGAATCACGCCCATATCCAGGAAATGCTGTCGAAGCGCGCCCTCGCCTCCGACCGTCGTCACGATGGCACTCTGGCCGATGTCAAGATCCTTTAATGTCATAAAATCACTCCCTGATGAAATTTATACTCCTGTGAAATCAAAGCTATACCGTCTCGAACTTCCCGTTAAGACAAAATCACTTAGAAACGTCCATTTCCAGATGAAAATTCGTCAGTTTAAAAAGCCGATACCATCTTGTATATCTTTAAAACTAACATTATAATTCGCGATTAGCAAACGTAAAGATGTTTAAAAAAGATTACCGAAAAATCGCTTTAAAAGAATTAAAACGATTACCGGAAAAACACATTTCAGGAGATTCGTATGACACTTGATATGACGAAGGGAAACCCGTTTCCGATCATCTTAAAATTCATGATTCCGCTGTTTATCGGCAATGTCTTCCAGCAGCTCTACAACATGGCGGACACCATCATCGTCGGGCGCTTCGTCGGTGCCGATGCGCTCGCTGCGGTCGGTGCCACCGGTACCATCATGTTTCTCGTGCTCGGCTTCTCACAGGGCCTCTGCACCGGCTTTACTGTCCTGACCTCTCAGGTCTATGGTGCAAAGGACTACGCACGCGTGAAACGCAGTGTCGCGAACGGCATCCTTCTCGCCGCGATCGTCATCATCGTGATGACCACACTTTCCGTAACCACGATGCGGTCTCTGCTCCGACTCATGAATACGCCGGCCAATATCTTCGAGGATGCCCACACCTACATCAGCATCATCTGCATGGGCATCGTCGCAAGCGTCTACTACAATCTCTTCTCCGCCTTCCTGCAGGCCGTCGGAAACAGTAAGGTGCCGCTCTGCTTTCTGGTGTTCAGTGCCTGCCTCAATGTCGTGCTGGATCTTTTCTTTATCATCGTCCTGAAGCTCGGTGTCGCGGGTGCCGCTCTCGCCACGGATCTCTCGCAGGGCATCTCCGCCACCCTCTGTCTCTTCTATATCCATAAGAAGGAGAAGGTGCTCTGGCCAGAGCGAATCGACTGGCGCATCAATGCCTCCGACACCCAGCGACAGATGGCCGTCGGCGTCCCGATGGCACTTCAGTTCGCCATCACCGCGAGCGGCACCATCATCATGCAGTCCGCCATCAACCTCTTCGGCTCCACAGCGGTCGCCGCAACCACCGCAGCCAACAAGCTGCACAGCGTCCTCACGCAGGAGATGACATCCATGGGCCAGGCGATGGCGACCTACAGCGGCCAGAACTACGGCTGCGGAAAGAGTGAGCGCATCTCCGCGGGTGTGCGCGCCGCGATCGTCATCGAGATCATCTACTCGATCCTCGCGGCCATCCTCTGCCTCCTGCTCCTCCGTCCGGTGATGGCACTGTTCTTCTCCGGCTCCGGTTCCATCGAGGAGATGATGCCATGGGCGAGCACCTACGTGCACATCGCAACGCTCTTCTACATCCCGCTCAGCTTCATCTTTATCTTCCGTAACACGATGCAGGGCTGCGGCCACGGCTTCCTCCCGATGATGGGTGGTGTCGTCGAGCTCCTCGCCCGCATGATCGTCGCCCTCCTCGCGATGAAGCTCGTCCTCTTCCCGCTCGCCGTCTTCTGCGATCCGGCCGCCTGGATCAGCGCCTGCCTCTTCACCGCCGGTGCCTACCTCGTGGTGATCCGGAAGGTACGGAAGGAACTCGGCGCCGCGTCATAAAACCGAATACGATACCGAAAGGGAGCTTCGCACCGCCAGGTGTAAGCTCCCTTTATTTCGTCCGAATCGTGCATGATGCAACAAGTCGTCCCGTCATCTGTTTTCAGCGTGGAATCCCCTGTACTTTTTAAGGCGTTCAGACTTCTGGTCGGTACAGTAAAAGTAATGGCTGTGACGTCCGAAGATGTCACAGCCATATATGAAAACTCTCCCCTCTCCGGTACATCGCCGGAGCTATCGTAAACTGTCGCAGAGGCCGATGCTTCGGCCCTTCACGCAGTCATGCGAACATAAATGCTGTTCAGTCCAGCATGAAGAACTGTGCCAGACTGCTTTTCAGTGATACGATCATACTGTCATCGGCGGCACTCTGTCCGCTCGGAATCGGATCATACTGCCGGATATACTCTGATTTTCCGGTTTTCTCGAAGATGATCGTGTTTGTCTGATCCGGAAGGACCATGCCGTACTTCTGGACCGCATCCCTGTAAATCTGATCCGGGTTCACCGCGTCGTTGATCTTCGCCTGAAGATCTGCGTTCTGCACCCGCAGTTGCTCGAGCTGTGTCCGCTTCTGCTCGATCGTCGAGAGACGCGTGGAAACCATCGTGTCGAGGTGTACACACTGGTAACAGGTCAGGAAAATGAAAATAATCGAACAGGTTAGTAACAGACGACAGGCGCCATCGAGCACACGCTCCGGAATCAGTCGGAAGAGTGGGGCGATGATGCTTTTATCTTCCTGGTACTCCAGCCGAAGCTGTCCGTCGTACCGATCCCGATAGAGATGAATCTGATTCCGTCTTCCGCGCTCCTCTACGACCAGAGTCTCACGTACCAGCGGACGTCTCTCCGAAACATCGGCACGAACTGTATTCCCATCCACATACGTTCGTCCCATACTACACTGCTTTCCTTACATGATTCTGACATCTGCGAAATCACGTTCAGACGCAGATATCAGTTTTTACACATTTTTTCGATACTTCACGCACCTGTTAATTACCAAAAAGTAATTATTCAGCAATCATTATACATCAGATTGTAAGAATTCATACGGTTTCTTGATATTTCCGTGGATAATTTTTTTAAATGGATGATATAATTCTTTCTAGAGACTTCCCGAAAACCGGGCTTGACAGGAGGATACTATGAATGACCGAATCCCGATCGTGCTGAAAGCAGATGGCGACTGCGCCTATGCAGAGGCACTGGCTGCGCATCTCAAGACAACACTGCTGCATACGACGCCGGATGCACCGGTCTGGCTCTCGGTGGATGCGGACGGTCTTTCACTCACAGATGGCGATCAGGCGATGCGTGGCGACTTCACGAAGCTGCAGAAGCGCCTCCAGTACCATAATCTGACGCATGAGCTCCTCGTGAAGGCGACAAAGGTGAAGGGGCGGGAAAAGCTGCGCGTCATCGATGCGACCGCGGGCATGGGGGAGGATTCGCTACTGCTTGCGGCGGCCGGCTGCGAGGTCACGCTCTACGAACAGGATCCAGTCATCGCCGCGCTCCTGCAGGACACGATGCGCCGCGCACTCGAGGAAGCGGCGTTACACGAGATCGTCATGCGCATGCAGCTCGTCGAGGGCGACAGCATTGACCATCTCCGAAGGCTTGGGGAAGCAGGCACGGGTTCGGATGCACCGGAGGACGATGCCGGGCACGACTGTTCGACTTTGACAGCGTCGGCTGCCACGGGGAACGACGCAGCTGCCGCGACAAGCGACGCAGATGAAGCGCTGAAGCGCCCGGATGTCATCTACCTCGATCCGATGTTCCCGGAACGGCAGAAAAGTGGCCTCGTGAAAAAGAAGTTCCAGCTCATTCACTACCTCGAGGCACCGGCGGAGAACGAAGAGACGCTGATGCAGGCCGCCATCGCCGCGCACCCATTTAAAATCGTTGTGAAGCGCCCCGCAAAGGGCCCGCAACTCGCCGGGCTGAAGCCATCCTACTCGCTCGATGGAAAGGCCATCCGCTATGACTGCTATGTCTTCCCGGAAAACGCATAAATCAGCAACTATCTTTTGTAGATACAATGAAAGCGACGAGCCTGATTTCCTGTTCTGAAGAATCAAGCTCGTCGCTTCGTATTGTTTTATGTCATGTTTGATCGTATAAGGACATCTGCCTCCATTACGAAACAGCACACTCAGCCAATTCCATACTGCTTCATCAGCTCGTCGCAATATGCTGGATCCTCTGCCGCACGCTTCGCATCCTCGATGCGATTCTCCGCAAGCAGACGTTTCATTAGATCCGCCATCTGGCTCTTTCCTTCAGTATTTCCTTTCTCTATTCCTTCTGCTATTCCTTCTGCT
>JAUNWX010000042.1 GCA_030540075.1 Lachnospiraceae bacterium | reverse complement strand
CGGGTGAACTCCGGACTTACACCGGTTAGAAACGTGCGCCGCCAGGCGCACGACACAAACCGGGAGTGCATCGCAGTGACGCACTCCCGGTTTTGTATGTCATGATTTATGGATATCAAGAAACTCCAGGGCGGGTGCCGGATGGAGGCATTGGCCTGAAAGGGTCTCTGGCAGTTGGTCACCAGGTGCGATGCGCATCACTCCGTGATGGCCCAGACGCGTGCCGGGAGGCCGGTGGCGCCTTCGATGCGCGGGTAGGAAACGAGGACGACGGCGCCGGCAGGCTGTACCTGATCGAGGTTTGCGAGAACCTCCACCTGAAGCTTGCCTTGGTCGAGGACATAGCGTTCGCAGGCGAGATCTCCCTCTGCCTCAGCAACCGCGGAGGAATCCGTGTCGAGGGTCTCGTGGCCGTTGGCAGCGGCATGGCGGACCTCATAGATGTAGCGGAGCGCCTCGAGCGACCAGCCCGGTGCATTCTCCTGACCGTCGGCGTCAATGCCTGAAAGCGCGTCGATATCCGGCCACTTCTTGTACCAGTCGCTGCGGAGCGCCACCAGCGCGCCCTCCGGGATCTCGCCGTACTCGGCCTCGTATGCGCGAATGTCGTCGACCGTCACAGTATACCGTGGGTCCTGCTTTGCCTGCTCCGAAATGTCGATGACTGCCAGCGGGAAGATCAGGTCATGCACATCGTACTGCTCGGACAGCGCGCGTCCCTGCACGAAGTGGCCTGGGAAATCGATGTGTGTACCGAACTGACCAGGGAACTTGAAGGTCTGGATCAGGCACTCGAGCTCCGGCTTACCCCAGTCCCACACCGTCGTACCCAGCTCGACCGAGCCCTCCGGGATGCCCGACCAGTACGGACTCTCGTTGTTTAACGAGTGGGAAAGCTCCACCCACTTATACTTCTTCGCTTCCTTTAATGCGTTCCACAGCTTGTACTCTGCCATAATATCGTCTCCTTTCGGTTAACCTTCTCTTAAAGTGATGCAATCATCATAACACTGGCCTTCGGTCATGTATAATACCGGTTATTTCGAATCAGATATAGGCCCAGTCTATGGTGTTCCGGAGTTAATGGGGTGCCCCATGGCCGGACTTTGGGAGTTTGCTGAACTCCTCATTCGCCCACCCCATGTAATCCGTAGATGTTTGTACGTTTTGGTCCCACCCCCGCTCATGAGGAGCCCTCAAACTTCTGGCTAACCGGAAGCCAAAGGACGATCGTAGGCATGGTTTAACCCAAAATTGATGATCGTACCTACGATCACGATCGATTTTATAGGCACGGTGTCTTAAAATCCGGGGCATCGTGCCTACGGTTCCCCCCAGATTTATGGCTATTTCCGTAGGCACGATGACGTTTTAAAGCGCTTACCATGCCTGCAGTTGAAATTTCAGAGTTCCATCGCCATAGGCATGATGGCGGATTTTTCAGCTCAACGTGCCTGCACTCGCAAATCCCATATGACGTCGGATCGTCATGATGATGGTTTTCAGCCCCCGGCATGCCTATGCTGTATCTTTTTGAAGCTTTCTCATGATGATGACTGGGCAGTCCGGAGAAAATGCTGCATCATCTAGGCTGAATTCTTCCCTGATGCCAACAACACTCTTCAATCCCGCTTGATTTTTGTTGGCATCAGCTTCATTTTCTGCCGATTTGATGCAGCATCATGACCTCTAGATACACTTTTCCGTTAGCATCATTTTCATTTTAGGCTGTTTTGATACAGCATTATAATCCTCGGCCCGCTCTTACCGTTGGCATCCTTCCCATTTTCCGCTGTTTTGATACAGCATTACCCGCTCGAACGAAAACAGGCGTCGATTTTTTGTTTGCCTGCATGGGCGGGGCCGATATGCGAATAAATAAAGGTCGTTCATGGGGGGGCAGGCAAACAAAAAGAGACGCCCGGTATGGACATCTCCTAAAAATCAGGCGGTGTAATAACTCACAAGGGCTGGGCGGGTGCCGGATGGAGGCATTGGCCTGAAAAAAGTGCACAGATTTTCTTGACATCCCGATGTGATTTCATATAATTACCACTTGTAATTATCAAAGGCAACTATATGAGTGCGTATGAAGATCCTGCATCCGCATATCTTTCTATGGATGCTTCAGTCCCTGTGCAGCCTTGAAGCTTAGCGCCCGATGCATGCATCTCGTACTGTTCACTCTCAGAAATGTACCACAGGAGGTCACTATGACGATCGAACTGATCAAGCGCATGATCGATGCGTGTTTTCTGGCGAAGCGGGCGCGGGATCTGCTGCCGACGCTGCCGAAGGGCGTGACACCGGCGTTCATCCAGTATATGGACGCGATTCAGAATCTGGAGGCGCGCGGGGTGCGCGTGAAGGTCTCGGACATCAGCGACGAGCTCGGGCTGCCGCGTCCGGGCGTGACCCGCACCGTGAAGGAAATGGAGCAGGCGGGCTATCTTCACAAGGAAAGCTCCGCGGAGGATGGCCGCGTGACCTATCTTTCGCTCACCGAAACCGGCCGGGCGCTGTCGCAGAAGTACAACCAGGACACCTTCCTCGCGCTGCTGCCGGCGATTGAAAAAGAGATTTCGGAGGACGACGCCGCGTGCATGATCCGCACGGTGGAAAAGCTGTTCCGGATCATGAATGAACAGTGATCACCAGAAAAGGCACGCCTATTACGCTGCGTCTCCGGGCCCGCGCCCGGGCAGGCGTGATTTTCACAGAAAGGACAACACAGTTCAATGCATACATCAGACACTCAGACAAACGATATCAAAACCGAAAATTTTCCAGGCTCTACATCCGCAGATTCTTCGACATCGGTCAATGTCAATGCCACTGCCGTGACCATGGATGCTAGACCTGCATCCGGCATTCCCGGAAAGCACGATGGTAGAGATACCGTCAGCGATTTCACCGAGGGCAGCATCCTTCAGAAGCTGGTGCCGTTCATGCTGCCGATTCTCGGCGCGCTCGTCCTGCAGGCCGCGTACGGTGCCGTCGACCTGCTCGTGGTCGGCCGCTTCGGCTCCACGACCGGCCTGTCCGCGGTATCGACCGGCAGCCAGGTGCTGAACCTCGTCACCTTCGTCGTGACCCAGCTCGCGATGGGCGTCACCGTCCTGATCGCCCGTTACCTCGGGGAAGGCAAGGCGCAGCGCATCGGTCGAGTCCTCGGCGGTGCCACGATCATCTTTGCTCTGATGTCGATCGTCCTCTTCATCCTCATGGTGACAAAGGCCCGCGCGATTGCCGTCCTGATGCAGGCCCCGACCGAAGCCGTCGCCCTCACCACCAGCTACATCCGCATCTGCGGTGGCGGCATCCTCTTCATCGTCGCCTACAACCTGCTGTCCGCGATTTTCCGCGGTCTCGGTGACAGCCGCTCTCCGCTTCTCTTCGTCCTCGTCGCCTGTGTGGTCAATGTCTTCGGCGATTTACTGTGCGTCGCGGGGCTCCACCTCGACGCAACCGGTGCGGCCATCGCGACCGTCCTCGCACAGGCCGTGAGCGTCGTCTGTGCACTCGTCATCCTGATGAAAAAGCAGCTTCCGTTTACGCTGGCGAAGCGCGACTTCCGTCTCAACCCGGAGTGTAAAAAGTTTCTGACCATCGGCATCCCGCTCGCGATGCAGGAGTGCCTGACGCAGTTCTCCTTCCTCGCACTCTGCGCCTTCGTGAACCGCCTCGGCCTCGAAGCTTCCTCCGGCTACGGCGTCGCCTGCAAGATCGTCAACTTCGCGATGCTCGTGCCGAGCTCCCTCATGCAGTCCATGTCGTCCTTCGTGTCGCAGAACATCGGTGCGGGAAAGACCGAACGATCGAAGAAATCCATGTTTTCAGGCATAGGCATTGGCCTCAGCATCGGCAGCCTCGTGTTCCTGCTCGTCTGGTTCGCGGGTGGACGGCTCTCCGGCATCTTCACGACCGACCCGTCCGTCATCGCACACGCCTTCGCGTACCTCCACGGCTTCGCGCCGGAGACGCTCCTCACCGCCATCCTCTTCAGCCTGATGGGCTACTTCAACGGCAACGGTCAGACACTCTTCGTCATGTTCCAGGGCCTCTTCCAGACCCTGCTCATCCGCCTCCCGATGTCGTACTACATGAGCATCCAGCCGGACGCGAACCTCACAAGCATCGGCCTTGCCGCCCCGACCTCCACCCTCGTCGGCGTGCTGCTGAACGTCGCCTTCTTCCTCTACCTCGAGCGGAAGGCGCGGGCGGAAAAATGAATCCCGATCTGCAGGCTACTATATTATTTCTGACAATTTCAAAAATATAATATAGTTATTCGAGCGCTAAATTCAGCATGTCTTGAAATTATATATGATTTTAAGCGATTTAAAATATTTCATATATAAAAACATCACATTTCGATATGGGCCATCGCTAAAAGTATATGATTTTTTTCAGAAGTACGACTTTTCATATAAACTCACCCTTGTTTTTCCTGCAGATGAAGAAAAAGTATATATGATTTTTAAAAAATCGCCATATATGATATATTCTATGTTTCAGTGGGTTTCTGGATGCCACTACAAGCCCATGAAATCAGATATCTCGTAACCTGTACTGAATTCTTGAGTATCTGATGAGGACACCTGCAAGCCCATGAAATCAGAAGCATCGTACCTGTCAACAATTGATGTCAAGTTACGTCATCGCACCAAATCAGGAGGAAACAAGCATGAACACCATCGTCACCTACATCGAGCATTCCTGCTTCCTGGTCGAAACGACGGAGTGCTATCTGCTGTTCGACTACTACGGCGGCGAAGTGCCACTGCCGGACCTCGATCCGGCGAAGCCGCTGCTGCTCTTCAGCAGCCACGCGCATCACGACCACTTTTCGAGGAAAATCTTCGCACTGCGTGATCGATACCCGAGCGCCATCTTCGTGCTCTCGGCCGACATCCCGGTTCCGAAAGCCGTCCAGCCGTTCGCCTGTCCAATGCTTCCACACGAGCACCGTCTCGTTCAGCTCGCAGGCGGGCGGGCAGCTGTGTCCATCGACACCCTCCGCTCGAATGATGAGGGCGTCGCGTTCATCATTCAGCTGGGAGCCCTCTGCATTTACCATGCCGGCGACCTCAATAACTGGTGGTGGGACGGCGATGTGGAGGATCAGAAGCTCGCGGACATTTACCACGAAGAACTCGAGCACATCCGCGGACGACATTTCACGGCTGCCTTCATCCCCCTTGACCCTCGCCTCAAGGGCTGGTGGAAGGGCATCGAAGATTTCATGCACTATGCCGACGCCGACGCCATCTTCCCGATGCACAACTTCGGAGAAAAGGGACTTCCGAGGAAGTTCCTCGCCCTCGACTGTACTGCAGGCTATAAAAACCGCGTCTTCGATGTCGAGGAGCCACTGACCTGCTGGGCGTTCTAAGCTTTGACGCAATAGGGCTTCCATAGAAAAAGGACATTACCTCAGGTAATGTCCTTTTTCATATAAATGCCGATTTTGCGTCAGTTTTCCAGAAAATCTAATGCCACAGAGCCTGCACAAGCCTATTTTGCGAAAAATCAAGCGCAAGCGTTCCCAGGCTTCTCAGCCTTTACGTAAACGCTGCTTCTTCTCCGAGTGCGAGCGAGCCGTCGAAGCCGCTCTGCATCAGGGAGAGGTAGTGGGTGGTGCCGGCGGCATCAACGTAAGAGATGCCGTGGTGCGGGGAGTCACCTGGGAAGGAGAGCTTCAGGTAGATCGCCTGCCCGGCCTGGAGTGCCGGCACCTGCCCCCGCTGTGTGCCGCGGAAGCGGATGCCCTCGGCCTCCGAAAAGTCCATCTCCAGGGTGTAGATGCGAAGATCATGTACCGCGGCCGTCGCCTGCAGCTTCGCCACCATGCTGTACTGATCATCCTCTAGGACGATCATCGCCGCGCGATCCGCCGCACTCAGCATCCCACCGTCTACAAATGTTCCCGTAACTGCCAGATTTCCAGTACTCATACTCTCCTCCTTTTCTGCTGCATCCGCAGCACTCAGCGTACCGTCTTCTTCATAACTTCCCGTCATCCCATCCTCTTCTGCTGCATCGGCACGTTCGAGGCTGAGCTCGCGCACTTCGTCGTCACTGCCGAAGAGGTCGTAGCCGCCGAGGTGCTGGTAGCGCATGTACTCATACCACTCGTCGGTCTTCTCATTCAGCTCCTCCACGCGGCGGATCTGGAACGTGCTGTAATGCATCTGCCCGAGGTCCTCGTCGTAGAACTCGACGCAGAACACGAGGCCCTGTCCGTTCATGCCGAGCCAGGTGCAGCGGCCCTCGTAGTTCAGAGAGATCTCCGCATCCACACACGCATCCTGATACAGGAACTTCGACGGATCGTCCGAATCGAAGCCGATGTAGAAGCTGTCCGTGTAGCTCGTGCCGGCATCGGTATCGAAGCTCGTCTCCGTCGTGCAGCCCTCGTTCTCGTAGAGGCCCATCACGTCGCGCGTAAACGTGTCGCTCTGCCCGAACATGTTCGTCTCAAGCGCCGTTGCGACGGCGGAAGCATTGCCCTCGGCGATCGCTTCGACGTTCACGATCCCGTAGGCCGGCTCGGTCATGCAGAAGTGGCCGCCCCACGCGCCGTGGTAGAGGTCGAGGTACGCAATCATGCCGTCGGTCGAGACGAAGGTCGGCACGACATGCTCGCCGTGCATGATGGTCAGCAGCTCCGCGCTCGCGTAATCCTTGTAGACGCCGTCGACCTCGTACTCCCTGCCATATTCAATGCTTCCGACCCCGAACGCAGCCTCGGTCCAGTCGTTCTGCTCGATGCGGACGGTCATGCGGCCATCCTCATAATTGATGAACACCGCGTCGTCGAAGCTGAGGTTCAGATCACGACGCTCCGCGTTCATCGCATCCACAGCCGTGCCCGCCTCGCGCGCATCTTCAAGCTTGTCGGCCCAGTCCTCTCCGTTGAGAACACGATCCGAAGCAGCATCATACTGATAGATCGTCTGCATTGGCCTGAGCTCGGTGTTGTAGAGACCGCCGCCCGCCATCCCATGGATCGGCACCGCGACCACGAGCTCGCCGTCGTCGAGGTACATCGGGAGCTCCGCCGTGATGTTGTCGTCGGCGAGGGTCTGCATGCGATACTTCATGTACTCGGCGTAGATGCTCTGGCGCTCGTCCTCGCTCGCGCCGCTGTAGAAATCAGAATCGTACATGTAGCGCACGGACTGGTCAAACTCGTAAGCGGCGGCGCGCCGGATCACGCGAAGAAGTGCAGCCTCGGCGGTTTCGCCGCCCTGGAGTTCGAGGGTCGGCGGCGCCTCGTCATCGTCGTCTTCGGTCGGCACACCGCGGACCAGCAGCTTCGCGAGCTCCTTCGCGGACATACGCGTGCCGTCCGTGAGGTTCAGGTTGTACGCGTAGTACTCGGTATAATCGTCGAGATTGCTGCTCTTCGTGAGGATCAGGCTCAGCGTGTTGCCGTTCAGGTAGCTGTCGTAGTCGACCTCGATCCAGCCCACGTATTCGTCCGCCTTCTGGCTCGTCACATCCTCGCAGGCCTGCGCGATCGCCTGGTTGATCTCCTTCGCGCCCGCGCTGTCGGAGCAGATCTTCGGCACATGATAGGACACTTCGGTCCGGTCAGCCGGGCCGTCGCTCACCTCGCCCTCGAAGGTGTAGCTGTCCTGCACGAGCGTCTTCAGCAGCTGCTCCTTCGCATCCTCGTCAAGCTCCTCGAAGTCGATGTCCTCCGGAAGCGCCGACGTCGATTTGTCCGTGCTCTCCACCTTCGACGTGGTGCCGCCGGACGGCTTCGGCCCCGCCTGCGCCTGCTTCTTCCCGCCGCAACCCGAAAGCATCGTCAGGAGAAGAAGTGTGCTGAAGAGGCACAGCCTCACTCGACAGCCGGCAGAGAGTTTCCGGCTCGAACACCGCCCCGCGCTCACTCTACTCGCATCGGCCACGTTTAAACTTTCATCGCCAGTGCTGTTCTTCACAGCACGCGCGTTTATCATCGCATCGCCTGCGCTGAACTTCTCATACTCTTTTCTATGCATCATACGCCTCCTTTCCGGACGAGAATGACAGATACGACGAAATGGCTGGAAATATACAGCATCCCCAGTCATCCACCACTCTTTAAATCACGAACACCCGCAGGATGACCGGGCGCTGCCCGCCACCTGTTCTCTACTATTAATTTATCATAGATAGAAGGAAAAATGTTCGTTGTTTGCGCATATTTTCTTACAAATCAGTGAATTTTGCACAAATTTAATCTTCAGCCCCAGAGTTTATGGGGTCTGATCCAATTACGAAATTCTTAAGATGAAGACTTCGTGGCGACAGATCCGGGATCAGGGCGTATCAAAGTCCGGCGATGAGGTCGATGAGCCGACGCTCGGCGGCGGTGAGGTAGCGGTTCCGGACATAGCAGGCGTAGAGCGGACGGGTCATCGTGTAGCCGTCGAGCTGACAGTAGATGCTCTCGGCGTCGTCATGGAAGAAGTCGTGGACGGCGAAGTCCGGGATGAAGGTGAAGCCCTTGTTCAGGTTCACGAGCTGGTGGGCGAGGTGGATGTTTTCGGTCTCTACGATCTTCGACGGCGTGATCCCGTACTGCAGAAAGAGGCGATCTGTCTCCTCACGAAGCCCACGCCCCTCCTTCAGCAGCACGACCGGCTGCCCGTCGAGGACCCGCGGGGAGATCGGCGGATTTTCGATGCCTGCGCGGAAATTGACGCCGCAGGCTTCCACGTAAAACTGCGGGAGCTGGAGGTAAACGGGGTTTTCCATCACGCGTTCGTAGCTCAGCTCGCTCGTCTCCTGCTTCCGGACGAGCGCGAGGTCGGCTTTTCCGTTTTTCACGAGTTCGGAGAGCGCCATCGTGCGCGCCTCGAGGAGCTCGAGCTGCACCTCCGGGTACGCCGCTTCGAAATCCGAGAGGATACGCGGGAGCAAAAACTCGCCGGTCAATGCTGTAACCGCGAGCGTAATCTTTCCCCGGCGACTGCTCCGGAGATCCGAGATCTCGCGCTTCACCGCCCGGTCGATGGCGAGAACCTCCCGGCAACCGCGGAGGTATACCTCGCCCGCCTGCGTCGGTCTCACTGCCCCACGATCCCGGATGAACAGCGGCATACCGAGCTCCTGTTCGATGTCGAGGATCATGCGGCTCAGCGCCGGCTGCGACACGAAAAGTTTCCGCGCCGCACTCGTGATGTTCTGCTCCTCCGCCACCATCAGCAGATACTGAATTCTCTTCTCATTGATCATAATTCGCTCCATTTCGTCCGTTCCTCACTCCCCTCCGGTCGCTGCCGATACCTGGCGCCCATTGCTTCACCAGCGGGTTCGCATACAGATGGAAACATTGGCCCAATGCATAACGCAGATGTTATGCATATATGATTATATCTGTATTTTACATTATCATAGCAGACGTTATGATGGATGCATAGCAAAAAAGCGACGCCGTGATCGCACCGCTCCGTCCGCCGGCACGGCCGTGGACGAGGCAGTCAGCATCTGCTCGCAGTGTCGCTTTCATCTCAACATACAGGAGGATTCATATGAAAAACGTGAAGGTTTTCGTTCCGTATGGTGCCGTCGGGCTCAACTGCACCGAGGAGGCGTTCGAGGCAGGTCTCGCGATGAAGCCGGACATCATCTCCAGTGACGCGGGGTCCACTGATTCCGGTCCATACTATCTCGGCTCCGGTCATGGCAAGTATTCGATCCGCGATGTGAAGCGGGATCTCAAGCGCATGGTGCTGGGTGCAGACCGGCTTGGCATCCCGATGACCATCGGCTCCGCCGGCACCTGCGGCTCCGATGAGGGCGTCGACATGGCCTACCAGCTGATCACCGAGATCTGCGCTGAGGCCGGCATTCATAAAAAAATCGCCCGCATCTACTCCCAGCAGAACGCGGAGACGCTGAAGACGAAGTACCGCGAAGGGAAGATCACGGCGCTCCATGGTGCGCCGGCGATTTCCGAGAAGACCTTCGATGAGTGCAGCACGATCGTGGCACTGCTCGGTGCCGAGGCGTATCAGGAGGCCTTCCGAAACGGGGCGGACATCATCATTGGCGGACGCTCGACCGATACCGCCGTCATGGCGGCGTATCCGCTGATGAAGGGCTGTGACCCGGCCTCCTGCTGGCATGCAGCGAAGACCGTCGAGTGCGGCGGCGTCTGCACCAGCGCCGGTCTTCCGGGCGGCGTGTTCATGTGGCTCGACGAGAAGGGCTTCACGATTCACTCCGTTCAGCCGGGCGCGACGGTATCACCGTACTCCGTTTCTGCCCACCTGATCTATGAAAATGCAAACCCGATTCAGCTGACCGAGCCGGGCATCCGCATCGACACCACGCACTCCAGCTACACGGCGCTCTCCGACACCGCGGTTCGCGTCGAGGGCACGACGATCGAGAATCTTCCATATACCATGAAGCTCGAGGGCTCCGGCCCCGTCGGCTTCCAGACCGTCAGCATGGTCGGCATCCGCGACCGCAAGGTGATGCAGGACCCGATGCGCTGGGTGGAAGCCGTTTCGGCCGCCGGCATTGACAAACTCGAAAAAGCAGGGGTGCCACGCGACAGCTACGATTTCTGGCTCCGGCCTTACGGCTACAATGGCGTTTCCGGCATGCCGGTTCCGGAAGGGTACGTCCCGAACGAGCTCCTCATGATGCTTACCGTCACCGCCGAGACGCAGGAAAAGGCCACCCAGATCACGAAGGCCTTCAACCCGCTGCTGCTCCACCACAACATCTTCGAGGGCAAGCAGATGCCGTCCTACGGTTTCCTCTTCTCTCCGGCCGAGATGGAGCGTGGCGCGATCTACGAGTTCAAGCTCTACCACACGGTGTCCGTCGACGACCCGCTCGAGCTGGTTCGCTTCGCTTACGATGAAATCTGAGAAATCTGAGGAGGAAATATGAATACGATCGAATCTACCGTCAAGTATATCCGTAGTAAAAACGCCGGCCCGTTCTGGCTGACCATCGATGCGTTCTGTGCCAATGTCGGCGACACGGAGCGTGTGGCTGCTTCGTTCGAGCGTCATCGGGCGGACATCGCTGCCTGCTACCAGGTAGAGCCTGCCGACCTCGAGATCTACTGCCTGAAGAGCATCTGCGTCGCGAAGATCAGTCTTCCGCGCGTCCCGATCGAGGGCAGCCGCAGCGAGCGCGACATGCACGGCGGCCAGCAGTACGTCTCACTGCTCGACCTCGAGGTCTGAGGTATCTTGAGCTTCCGGCGCTGCATTGGGGGATGCGCACCGAAAATGAAACATGACGAAATTTCAAGATTGCTGAAGCGAAAATGGAAGGGAATCCCGTTTCAGCTGAACACCATACGAAAAAAGCGCCGGACTCATCTCGAGTCCAGCGCTTTTCTGATAATCAGGTCTTCGCGGCGTTCACGTTTGTAACAGTTCAGTCACCCCTTGGCTGACTTGGGGAGTTTGAGGCTGCTCCTCATTCGCCCCATGAAATCTATGGCTTTTTTATGCATTGGACCCACCCCAGCTCATGAGGAGGCCTCAAACTTCTGTCTGTCCGATGCTACAAAGAAGCGCAGGCATGATAAGCTTCAAAAATCATCATCATGCCTACAGCAACGGATCTAAAAAAAATCAACTGCAGGCATGGTAAGCGCTTTAAAATGTCAGCATGCCTACGGAAATGTCCCTAACCAGGGGCAAACCGTAGGCACGATGACCTCGATTTCAAGACATCGTGCCTGGAAAATCGATCAGAATTGTAGGCATGATCATCAATTTTCAGCTCCAACATGCCTACTGTAGAATGCAAAATATCCACGATTTCATAATCGGGCACATATTGGATGGTTTTCTTTGAAATCATGCATACGCATATAAGCGTACTATCCAGTATTCCCGGATTTTTCAAATAGTAGATATGCATTTCAGGCTTCAGAGAAGAATTTCCATAAGCCGATATCCAATAAACCTTCATTTCTAAAATACTGGATACTCGAGCCCGGATTCCTCTTATGAAAGAAGGCTTTTTGTATCCAGTATTTTCAAAAGCATCTAAGAGTGGATATTCTCCATCCATCTTCGATTATTTCAGTCCAAAAACATATCCAGTATTTCAAAAATCAAACCATATTGGATAGGACCATGACCGTTTGGACCCAGAGCCCCCTTATCGTTAGCATCATACCCGTTTTTTCTCGGTTTTGATACAGCATCACCCGCTTGAACGAAAACAGGCGTCGAATTTTGTTTGCCTGCATGGGGCGGGACCGATATGTAAGAAGATATAAGATGTTTACTTGGGTGGGCAGGCAAACAAAGAGAGACGTCCGGTATGGAAACCCCCTAAAAACAGGTGGATTAAGAACCACTCCCAGCTGAACTGTTACTCACGTTCTTCACGACGAGGGCGGTGAGGGCGAGCAGGGCGATGACGTTCGGCACGACCATGAGCTGGTTAAACATGTCGGAGAGCTCCCACACGAGGTCACTGGAGGTCAGGGTGCCGAGGAAGATGAAGACGAGGGCGATCAGGGTGTAGACGCGGCTGCCGCGGTCACCGAAGAGCCAGATCACGTTGATCTTTCCGAAGAGGTTCCAGCTGAGGATCGTCGAGAAGGCGAAGAAAAAGAGGCAGATGGCGACGAACATCGCACCGAAGCGCTCGCCGAAGACGGTGCCGAAGGCGGTCTGCGCGAGATTGGCCTTGCCGATGGTCTCCGGGATCACGCCGCCCGCGAGGATACCGTCACTCGTATACATCGTCGAGATGATAACCAGCGCGTTGAGGGTCAGCACCACATAGGTGTCGATGAAAACACCGACCATCGCGACCACACCCTGCTCATGCGGGCAGGAGACATTGGCCAGCGCATGCGCATGCGGGGTCGAACCCATACCGGCCTCGTTCGAGAAGAGACCACGCTTCGCACCCTGGCTAACCGCGGTCTTCAGGGCATAACCGAAGCCGCCGCCGATGATGGCCTGCGGCTGGAAGGCGTAGCGGAAAATCATCGCGAAGGTCGCCGGCAGATACTGGATGCGCAGCACGAGCACCGCGAAGCCACCGATCAGGAACACGAGCGCCATCACCGGCACGACCTTTTCGGTCACGGACGCGAGGCGCTTGACGTCACCGATAAAGATGGCACCGCAGAAGATCACGAGGGCAATGCCGACGATCCACGACGGCACACCGAAGGCGGTACTGATCGTCGAGCCGATGGAATTGGACTGCACCATGCAGCCGAAGAAGCCGAGCGCGAGGATGATTGCCACCGCGAAGAAGCGAGCGAGGAACTGGCCGAAGGGACCGCGGAATGCGGTTGTGATGTAGTAGACCGGGCCGCCGTGGATACTGCCGTCCTCACGGACCACTCTCGTCTCCTGCGCGAGGATCGCCTCCGCGTAGATGGTGGCCATGCCGAAGAAGGCGATGACCCACATCCAGAAGATCGCACCCGGGCCGCCGGTGAGGATCGCACCACTCGCGCCGACGATGTTGCCGGTGCCGACCTGTGCCGCGATGGCGGTCGCGAGGGCCTGGAAGGAGGACATGCCGGCGGCGTGTTTCTTACCGGAGAGACTCAGCTCACCGAAGGTCTTCTTCATCCCATAGCCGAAGTAGCGGATCTGGACGAAGCCGGTCCGGATGGAGTACCAGAGACCCACGCCGAGAAGCAGGATCACGAGAACATAGTCGGACAGATAGGAATTGATCGTCTGGACAAGTGATAGCAGCATAATGTAGAACCCCCTGAAAAATCATGATGTGCTGTCACTTCGGAGAACTGAAAGATGGTGTCGCGGTCTGATGGCCGGCCTCGTTGCTCGCCAGGCCCGTAAGAACTTCGCTCCGCTCGTTCATACGAGTTTCGCGGCAGTCGCCAAGGCCCCATGCAAGCATGGGCTTTGGCTCGTTGCTCGCGAAAAAAAGAGCCTTTCCGTTTCCGGCAGGCTCAAGAACTTCTACGCAAATACAAATACGTGTACGACGTTGTACACACGATGATTTCACTTGCAGCTTCGTTCTTTTGCCTGAGAGATTCGGCGCATGCGCACCTTACACCTTCGGCATCCAACTGAATGGAATTCTCCAAAGCGCCCTCCATGTTCGGTTTCTTTCGATTCCTAACACTTCAACGGGTGAAACAATGTAGTAACACTACCATAAGTCTATACTATATGCAAGTGATTTTTTAATTTTCGTTGTCGATTATATAAATATTTTTAATTGTTCAGGTCTTCTGGCTTCACAGAAACGCCGTGCCCTCCTGTCAGAAAAACCACGCCGGACCCACACCCGGGAGTTCTCTGCTCCTCTGCGATCGTCGGCTTTTCTGGCGAAAACATCAGCGAACGAAATTCGTGCGTGCACCCCTCTCCACCTCCGGGTGGTCGATGCCTGCCTTCCGTCCGGCCTCGATGCACTTCAGCATCCACGCCATGTTACGGGCGAGGTTTCGCATCGTCTGCATACCCTCGAGATCCTGCGCGGCTTCACCCGGCACACGGCCATGCGCGACATTCCAGTAGGTGGATGGCACCGTCGGCATGTTGTTGATGCCGAAGTACTTCTCGAGGACATCGACGGATGCGGTCGTGCCGGCACGTCTCGCTACAGCGACTGCTGCGCCCGGCTTGAACGCGAAGGCTGCGCCGCCGGCATAGAATGCGCGGTCGAGCAGCGACTGGATGCGGCCGCTCGGATGCGCATAGTACACCGGTGTGCCGAAGATGAAGCCATCCGCTTCCTTCGCCTTCGCGATGAAAGCATTCGTCACGTCATCACCAAACACACAGCCTTTCTCCGTGCACTGGCCACAGCCGATGCAGTCCCGGATCAGCTGCCCACCGATCTGGAAAATCTCGTAATCGATGCCCTCCTTCAGAAGCTGCTCGCCGATCTCCGTGAGCGCACGATTCGTATTACCATCTGCCTTCGGACTTCCGTTCAGCATTAAAACTTTCATATTTACCTCCATGTAAATTCCCTTCAATCACCTGTGCCAATGTCTCCGCCGGGCAGACATTGCCCTCCCGCGCGCGGACAGTGGGGCTGACCCCATGAACTCCCGGCACCGATCTGCCCGGTCGCCAGCATTGCCCAAATGCGCGGTGCGCACCGCGAT
>JAUNWX010000041.1 GCA_030540075.1 Lachnospiraceae bacterium | reverse complement strand
GGAGGATCAGCTGGTCGAATTTCTGAATCAGCGTGCCGTATAAGAGGTGATGGAAGCGGTAGACTGGCTCGTGATAGTATGCCTCGTTATCAAACTGCGAGTGATAGTGCGTCTCCATGAAGCTGCTGTCGGTGAACTCGTTCACCATGGACGGGATGCCGGCGATGGCCATCGAGAAGTCGTCCGACATGGTCTGGATCGGCGCATGCACCTCGAGCCCCTCCGGATACGCCGCCGGATCCACCGGGATGTCGGCGATCGCCTGCTCTAGGAAGTGCACGTACTCGTAGACGCTGCGCACGGCGTCCTTCGGGCCGTGGGCGTGGGCCGGGAGCTCAAAGTTGAAGTCGGCCACGACCCTGCCCTGCCACTCCGGACGGACATGGAAGACCTGCTGGTAGGCACCGGTCGACCAGTCGTACTTCGTGTTCACGATGCCCCACTCTTCCGCCGCAAGCGCCGCGATGACGATGGTCTTCTTCGGCTGGTAGCCGCTGTCGATGAGCGCCTTCGCGATGCCGAACATCAGGGCGACCGCCGTGTTGTCATCCTGGAAGCCGCTGAAGTAAGAGTCGTAATGCGCCGACAGGAGGATCATCTGCGACGGGTCCTCGCCCGGGATCGTGCCGATGATGTTGTAGGAGTGCTGGTTTTCCGTGACGGTACTGTCCGCATCGAGGGTCACCCGAAGCTCCGGCGTCTCCCGGAGTGCCTGCTTCAGCACCGCCGCATCTGCGCGCGACATGGAAAAGGCAGCCGCCTCCGCCGGACCCGCGATATCCTGCGCATTCAGCGCTTCATCCTGGATCTCCGCGAAGCCGCCCTCCTGCACGGCGATCAGCGCCGCGGCACCACGAACACAGGCCTGGTAGACCGGGAAATTGATCCACCACTCATCGCGCTGATTGATATCCGCGAGGACGAGCTTTCCCTTCACGTCCTTCCCTTCGTAATCGGCTGCGGTTCCCTTCCCGACATAAACGAGACCGAATTCCTGCGGCCCCTCGGTCTGAAACGTGGTCTGATAGCCGCCGAGCAGCGCTCGCAGCCCGACACTGCCATCCTTGCGATGCCATACGAGCTCTGCCTTATGAAACTCCCAGGCATCCACGCGGATCTCGTCCTTATGGACGTCCCGGAGGCCGATGCGCTCCATCTCCTCCCGCAGCATCTCACCGGTCGCAGACTCCGCCGCCGACCCCGCCGGCCGGTAGCCGAGCTTCGGATGCGAGCGGAACTGCTCCATCCGCTTCGCCAGCTGATAGGAATATTCTGTATTGATCCACGGAAGGATACTGTTCTTTTCCATTCGCTTCCCCCTTTTTCAAATCAAACAGGGACCCTCGTTGGGGTCCCTGCGGAGTTTATGGCTTAGACATTGATCTCAGCGGTGAGTCCGAGCGCATCCTTGTTCTTCTCGAGAATCGGGTTGATCACCTCGGTGATGAACTCCTCGGTCTGCTTCGGTGCACGACCAACATAGCGCTCCGGCTGCATGCTCGCCTCGAGGTCCTCGAGGGAGAGATGGAAGCTCGGATCTGCAGCGATCAGCTCGAGGAGGTTGTTGTCCTTACCCTCTTCCTTGACGGTCTTACCCGCCTGCATGCTGAGCTGACGGATCTTCTCATGCAGCTCCTGACGATCGCCACCGGCCTTGACCGCATCCATCATGATGTTCTCGGTCGCCATGAACGGAAGCTCTGCCATGAGGTGCTTGCGGATAACCTTCGGGTATACCACGAGACCGTCTACGACATTGAGGTAGAGGTCAAGGATACCATCGATGGCGAGGAAGCCCTCCGGTACGGACAGACGCTTGTTTGCGGAGTCGTCAAGGGTACGCTCGAACCACTGCGTGGAGGATACCAGCATTGGATTCATGAGATCGGAGATCACATAGTCCGCGAGGGAAGCGATACGCTCGGAACGCATCGGGTTCCGCTTGTACGCCATCGCGCTGGAACCGATCTGGTGCTTCTCGAACGGCTCCTCGACCTCCTTCATGTGCTGGAGCATACGGATGTCGTTCGTGAACTTATGCGCGGACTGGGCGATGCCGGCGAGCACGCTGAGCACGCGGAAATCGACCTTACGGCTGTAGGTCTGACCGGATACCGGATAGCAGGACGTGAAGCCCATCTTCTCTGCGATCATCTGATCGAGCTGGCGGCACTTCGCATGATCGCCGTCAAACAGCTCGAGGAAGGATGCCTGGGTGCCGGTGGTACCCTTGGAGCCGAGGAGCTTCAGGGAGCCGAGTACATACTCGAGATCCTCGAGGTCGAGCACGAGCTCATTCAGCCACAGCGTCGCACGCTTACCGACGGTTGTCGGCTGTGCCGGCTGGAAGTGAGTGTATGCAAGCGTCGGCATATCCTTGTACTTCATCGCGAACTTGCTGAGCTCGTTGATGACGTTCACGAGCTTCTTGTGTACGAGCTCGAGGCCCTCACGCATGATGATGATATCGGTGTTGTCGCCGACATAGCAGGAGGTCGCACCGAGGTGGATGATGCCCTTCGCGTTCGGGCACTGTACGCCGTATGCGTACACATGGCTCATGACATCGTGACGCACTTCCTTCTCACGTGCCTCCGCAACCTCGTAGTTGATCTCATCCTGATGTGCCTTCAGCTCATCGATCTGCTCCTGGGTGATGTTAAGCCCCAGCTCATGCTCCGTCTCTGCCAGTGCGATCCAGAGCTTTCTCCAGGTACGGAACTTGTTGTCCTGTGAGAAAATGTACTGCATCTCCTTCGATGCATAACGTCCTGTCAGTGGGCTTGTGTAACGATTGTAATCCGCCATGTTCTTCTCCTTACCGTAAGCATGTTTTATATCGAAAATTTAATGGGGTCTGACCCTATTAAATTTTTATAAACTGATTCTAAACAAAAGTTTATGGGGTCAGACCCCATTACGAAATCCTTAAGGTTCGTTCAGGCGAGCACATCCTGCATCGAGTACATGCCGGCTGCCTTTCCGTTCAGGAAAAGAGCCGCATTGAGTGCGCCGTTTGCGAAGATCGCTCTCGAGTACGCGGTGTGGTTGAAGGTGATGACCTCATCCTCGCCTGCAAAGATGATATC
Source organism: Lachnospiraceae bacterium (assembly GCA_030540075.1). Taxonomy (GTDB): domain Bacteria; phylum Bacillota; class Clostridia; order Lachnospirales; family Lachnospiraceae; genus Oribacterium. Next base: position 12,428 of record JAUNWX010000041.1, on the reverse strand, counting down.
ATGAACACCCGGCAGTGTGCCACCACGAACTGCACTGATGCCGAGCTCCTCGTGCGGGCGGGCTGCCTTCCGCTGCGAACGATCATAAACGTAGGTCAGCTTATCATCGAGCGCTTCATTGACCGCATCTGCCAGTGCAAGTGCGGTACCGGACGGCGCGTCCATCTTACGATGGTGGTGCTGCTCGACGATTTCGATGTCGAAGCCCTTCTCATAGAGCTTCTGCGCCGCGGTCTTCACGAGCTCCAGCAGCAGATTCACACCGATCGACATATTCGCACTGCGAAGGATCGGAGCCTTCTCCGCGAGCTTCTGTACACGTGCGATCTGCGCTTCAGAAAGACCGGTCGTGCACTGCACGAGGGCCTTGCCGCTCTTCTCCACATAGTCAAGCAGTCCATCGATGGCCGGTGCCACGGAGAAATCGATGATCACATCGAAGTCCTCCTTCACCGCATCGAAGCTCCCATATACCGGGAAGCCGATGGCCGGATCATCGAAGTGATCCTCACGGTCGACACCCGCGACGATCGTCGCACCCTCCATCGCCTTCGCACAGTTGATTACATTTCTGCCCATGGCGCCCATCGCGCCAAACAAAAGAATTCTGGTCATTGATTTCTCCATTTATCAATCAAAAATCGGCAGTGGCCTTCACCGAAGGTCACTGCCGAGGAAGTCACTTAAAGGATACCGTACTTCGTCATCTCATCCTTGAGGAGTGCCTTGGTGCTGTCGGTCGCCTCCGTCATCGGAAGACGTAAGGAGCCGACATTCTTACCCATCAGATTCAGAGCCGCCTTGACCGGGATCGGATTGACCTCGGCGAACAGTGCCTTAATCAGCGGATATGCCTTAAACTGTGCCTCACGTGCACCCTTGATATCGCCGTCAAACCACTTCTGGTAGATCTCATGCGTCTCACGCGGTGCCACGTTCGAAAGTACGGAAATAACACCAGATGCGCCCACGCTGAGCAGCGGAACGATCTGATCATCATCACCGGAGTAGAGAAGGAAGTTCTCGTCCACCAGTGACATCAGCTTCGTGATCATCGAGATGTTTCCGGTCGCGTCCTTCACACCGACGATGTTCTCAACATGCTGATAGAGGTAAGCCATCGTCTCCGGCTGGATCGTCACGCCGGTTCTCGATGGAACGTTATAGAGGATACATGGAAGGCTGATCGCGCCGGCCACTGCCTCGTAATGCTGGATCAGACCACCCTGGGTCGCCTTGTTATAGTAAGGCGTCACCAGAAGAACGCCCTCGGCGCCGGCCTCCTCCGCCTGCTTCGACAGATCGATCGCCGTCGCAGTGCAGTTGCTGCCGGTTCCGGCGATGACCGGAATACGATGATTCACGGCCTTGATGATGAAGCGGATCACATCCATGTGCTCCTCCTCGGACATCGTGGCTGCCTCACCGGTCGTACCACAGGCGATGATGGCATCCGTGCCACCCGCGATCTGCTCCTCTACGAGCTCCGCCAGCTTCTCATAATCTACAGAACCATCTGCATGAAATGGAGTCACCAGCGCGACTCCTGCGCCTCTGAAAAGTGCCATAACTACCTCCGTCTTTGCTTTGGTTTCTCTTACACTTTAGTATCTGTTCACCGGCCCTGGGCCAATGCTTTTATCGCTGCATCCTACCCTCTCGCCGGGGTAAAAATTATCCCTGCTTCCGTGCGAAGCCGGCTCTCTTACGAAGGACCGGATCGAGGATCTTCTTACGGATACGAAGGCTCTCCGGAGTAACCTCGAGGAGCTCGTCGGTGTCGATGTAGTCGATGCACTGCTCGAGGGACATGATCTTCTTCGGAACGAGCTTCAGAGCTTCATCGGAAGAGGATGTACGGGTGTTGGTCAGATGCTTCGTCTTGCAGACATTGACCTCGATATCCTCGGACTTCGGGGACTGGCCGATGACCATGCCGCCGTAAACCTTCTCACCAGGTCCGATAAAGAGGGTTCCTCTCGCCTGTGCCTGGAAGAGACCATAGGTAACCGCCTCGCCGGACTCGAAGGCGATGAGTGCACCGTTGTGACGGTAGTTCATGTCACCCTTGTACTCGCCGTAGCCGTCGAACTCAGTGTTCAGGATACCGTTACCCTTGGTATCGGTCATGAACTCACCACGGTAACCGATGAGACCTCTGGACGGAATCTCGAACTCGAGTCTGGTATAGCCGGACGCGAGCGGGCTCATACCGTTCAGTACACCCTTACGCTGGGTCAGCTTCTGGATGACGTTACCACTGAACTCATCCGGAACATCGACGTACGCGATCTCCATCGGCTCCATCTTCTTGCCGTTCTCGGTCTTGTAGATAACCTCTGCCTTTGATACGGCGAACTCGAAGCCCTCACGACGCATCGTCTCGATGAGTACGGAGAGGTGAAGCTCACCACGACCGGAAACCTTGAAGGTATCGGCAGAATCGGTATCCTCTACACGGAGGGATACGTCGGTCTGGAGCTCACGCATCAGACGGTCACGGATATGACGGGAAGTAACGAACTTACCCTCCTGACCGGCGAGTGGAGAATTATTAACGATGAAGTCCATCGAGATCGTCGGCTCGGAGATCTTCTGGAACGGAATCGCCGCAGCCTCACCGGTGACGATCGTATCACCTACGTGGAGATCCTCGATACCGGAAACCGCAACGATCTCACCGCAGTGTGCCTCATTGACATCGACTCTTGCGAGACCATCGAAGGTATAGAGCTTCGTAATACGTACACGGGTACGCTTGTCCGGATCGTGGTGGTTTACGACATAGGCCTCCTGATTCAGCTTCAGGGAACCGTTATCGATCTTACCAACACCGATACGTCCTACGAACTCATTGTAATCGATGGTGGAAACCAGCATCTGGGTATCCGCATCCGGATCGCCCTCCGGTGCCGGGATATAATCGAGGATGGTCTGGAAAAGCGGCTCCATGGTGGTGGAATCATCATCGAGGCTTCTCTTCGCGAAGCCCTCCTTCGAGGATGCATACAGGAACGGGCAGTCAAGCTGCTCGTCGGACGCATTGAGATCCATCATCAGCTCGAGAACCTCGTCCTCGACCTCGGCCGGACGTGCCTGCGGCTTATCGATCTTGTTGATAACGACCATAACCGGAAGACGAAGGTCCAGGGCCTTCTGCAGTACGAAACGGGTCTGTGGCATCGGTCCCTCGAAGGCATCAACCAGGAGGATCGCACCATTTACCATCTTCAGGATACGCTCTACCTCACCACCGAAATCAGCGTGGCCCGGGGTATCGACGATGTTGATCTTCGTGCTCTTATAGTGAACGGCTGTGTTCTTCGAGAGAATGGTGATACCTCTCTCACGCTCGATCGGGTTCGAGTCCATGACACGGACACCCATCTCCTGGTTATCACGGAATACACCGGACTGCTTTAACAGCTCATCGACCAGTGTGGTTTTACCATGATCGACATGGGCAATGATGGCAACGTTACGAATATCTTCTCTCTTCTGATTCATCTTGACACCTTATTTCTACTATATCTAATGTAACTGCTTACAAAAAAATCTTACGAATTATACCACCGGTGCTTATCGATTGCAAGTACTATGGACCCGCCGGACAGCTCCTGTATCTGATTTTGAAATCCGGACAGCTGCTCTGCCGGCACGTGCCAGGTCATCGAAACGGCTGCCCCATAGTCGGCACCCGCCTCCGTGATCCCGGCGTTCTCCGCGATGTACTTGATCTTTCCGACCAGGGTATACGGGATCTCGGCCTGCACGGCATAGCCCTCGACCGCAGTCAGGATCTCCGCCGCATCGAGCGCCGCCTTCGCGCCATTCGTATAGCTCCGGACGAGGCCGCCGGTGCCGAGGAGCGTGCCGCCGAAGTACCGGGTGACGACGATCAGTGCGTCGTGGATCTCCGCTCCCTTCAGCACATTCAGGATCGGCATCCCCGCCGTCTGGGACGGCTCTCCATCGTCGGACTGCTTCACGATCTCGTACTGATCGCCGAGCACATAGGCATAGCAGTGATGGCGTGCATCATAATATTTCTTGCGCACCTGCTGAATCAGGGCTTCTGCTTCTTCGACCGAGCGGATCGGGAAGACCTCGCCGATAAAGCGGGACTTCTTCTCCTCATACTCGCCGGTCGCGTAGGATTTTACATACTTCATTCTTTATCCCTCGACCACCGGTGCCTTGATGTCCCGCGACGGCAGGCCCTCACCCGGGCCACCGCTGCCTGAGCCACCAGGCGCACCCGGTCCGGCAGCATCCGCCGGTCCCTCACCGATCACCTCATCATCCGAGGATTCCTCGGTCTCCGCCTCGGTCGGCTCCGGGAAGACGAAGCCACCGTCATCCGTGTACGCGAGATCCTTCTCATCCTCCGGGATGATGATGGAGCCCCAGCTCGTATGACGGTCACAGTTCGTGGTCGGCACGGTGCCCTCCGCGAAGTACTCCGTGATGACGGAGCTTCCACGGTAATCCGCGTAGCAGCCGCTCGTCGGCAGCTTGCCGGACTTGCGGCAGACCTGTGCCTGCACGATGCCATCCGGCTGCGTGAAGCCGATGTCCGGCAGTCCCTCGTGGACACGGCTCATGATCTTCCGCCAGATGTCCTTATGGAAGCCGGCACCGCCGTTGTACTCTCCGCTCGCCTTATCGATGAGCGGCTGGTTTTCATCGCAGCCACCCCAGATACCGCCCACATAATATGGAGAGTATCCGACGAACCAGATATCGACATCCTTCGTCGTCGTACCGGACTTGCCGGCGAGGCTCATGCCGTCGAAGTGCGCTCTCGTCGAGGTGGAGTTGACGTTCACCGAAGCCGCATACGCACGGTTCGGCAGCATGGACTGCTTCATCGCGTCGGTCAGCAGGAACGCCGTCGTGGCCTTCATCGCCTGTCGCGGCTGGTCCTCGCTCGTATCGAGGAGCACATTGCCCTCCTGATCGAGGATCTTCGTGAAGAACTTCGCCTTGTTAAACTGACCTCCGTTCGCGATCGTCGCGAAGGCCTGCGTGAGCTCGAGGTTCGTCACACCATTCGTGATACCGCCGAGCGCGAGCGCCGGATTCTCATCGCTGTCGAGCAGGCTCGTGATGCCGAGGTTCTCTGCATACAGCCGTCCCTCGTGCGGATTCAGCTGTTCCATCAGGCAGCGCACCGCGATGATATTCAGTGAGTAGATGATACCGTCCCGGATCGTCTGATAGCCGAGGAAGCCGGAGCTGTACCAGTTCTTGAAGGTCTTGTTGCCGAGCGTATACGCCGTATCATAGAAAGGGGTGGCCAATGTTGCCCCATAGAGGTCGATGGCCGGTGCGAAAGACGTAATCAGCTTGAAGGTCGATCCCGGCTGCCGGAGGGTGCCGGTCGCACGGTTCAGGGACAGCGAGTAGCGCTTCTCGCCACGGCCGCCGCTGATGGCCTTCACCTGGCCGGTGTGCGGGTCCATGAGCACGAAGGAAACCTGCGGCTCCAGGGTCGTGAAGAACTGCTCGCCCAGCTCCTTATCGGTATCCCGGATGAGCTCTGCCTTATACTGCTCAACATAGGACTTTGCCGAGTCCTCCGAGCTGAAGAGGCCGTTGAAATTGATGCCCTTCACCTCCTTCATCCAGCGGATGAGGTCCTTCTCGGAGTAGTTCACGATCGAGCCGTCGTCGTGCTTCAGCGTATAGCGCCAGGTCACGGAATGCTTCGCCGTGTCATAGTTGTCCGGATTATTGACCTCCTCATCGACGATCGTCTGGAGGCTCGGATCCTGGGTGGAGTAGATCGTGAGACCACCCGAGTACAGGAGGTCGGTCGCCTTGTCCTTCGTATAGCCGAGGCGGTCCTGGAGCTCCTGGATCACCTGTGCCGTCAGCTCATCCACGAAGTAGGAGTACGGCTCATTCTCCGCCGTCTTCTGTACATTGACATCCTGGATGCGCGCGTACACGTCGTCCGCCCGTGCTTCATCATACTGCGCCTGGTCGATATAACCCTGCTCGAGCATGTTCTTCAGTACCTGCGCACGGCGCTCTGCATTCCGCTCCGGATGGGTGATCGGGTTCAGTCCGCTCGGGTTCTTCGTGATCGACGCGATGACCGTACACTCGGAGAGCGTCAGATCACTCACCTCTTTATTAAAGTAACGTCTCGCCGCCACCTTGACGCCGAGGGTATTCGAACCGAGGTTGATGGTGTTCAGATACTCCGTGATGATACTCTGCTTGATTTCTTCCTTGCTGAGTCCCGGCTGGTTCTCGATCTCGAGGGCCAGGTACTGCTCCTGGAACTTCCGGACATAGCGCTCGAACTTTCCTTCGTGGAGACCTCCGCCGAAGACATTGTTCTTGATCAGCTGCTGCGTGATTGTCGAGCCGCCGCCCGCGGAGTCGTCATCCGACACCACGCCGCGGACCGCACGGAGGATCGACTTCAGGTCGATGCCGTTGTGCTGCCAGAAGCGCTCATCTTCGATCGCGACGAAGGCGTTGATGAGGTCCTTCGGGAGCTGCTCATAGCTTACGCGCTCACGGTTCGAGCCCGCCGTCACCAGCGTTGCGGTAATGTTTCCATCGGTGTCCAGCACCTTCGATGCGTAGGCGCTCGGTCCGATATGGATCGTGTCGATGTCCGGCGCGGAGTCGAGGATGCCGCGGAACATGCCAAAGCCCATCGCGGCGCCCAGGAGGCAGAGGCAGAGCACAAGGATCAGCAGCGCCATCTGGATGAAGTGCGCGATGCTGTGCCCGAGCTTGACCTTCGTGTTGTCCATCTCATATAAGGTTTTATCTACGTTAAATCGGCTGTAATTCTTCATGTATTCCTGTTCCGTCTTCCGAAAAATGCAAAAATCCCCTTTTAATAAACATTCTCATTATAACGAAGCGCTGCGGCGTTTACAATGCTCAGACTTTACAATTTCCTTTAGGTTTTTGGAATTCAAAAAGGCACCCTCCGGGTGCCTTTTGATTACTTTTCGAATTTGCCGTCATACTGGTCGATCTTACCGGCGTCGGCGTCCTGGAAGATCTGGTCCATGGTGTGCCAGCCGAGCACCGCGCACTTGACGCGGGCCGGCATGTGCGAGATATCTTCGAGGATGCCGGCTTCTTCGAGCTCGTCTTTCTCTTCGTCGGTGATCTTGCCCTTGATCATGCGGAGGAAGATCTCGGAGAGGCGGAGTGCCTCGTCCTTCGGCTTGCCGATGATGAGGTCGCACATCATATCCGCGCTGGCCTGGGAAATCGCGCAGCCATCTCCGTCGAAGGAGGCGTCCTCGATGACGTTGTCTGCATTGACCTTAATGTAAAGTACGACGTCATCGCCACAGCTCGGGTTGACACCCTCGAGGGAGTAGGTCGCGTCCTCCATCTTATACTTGTGGGACGGATGAATATTATGGTCCGTCAGGACCTCGTTGTAAAATGTAATCGCCATCAGTAACCCATCTCCTCTCTCAGCTTCTTCAGGGCATCGAGGAAATGCTGTACATCCTCCTCGGTGTTGTAGAGGCCCATGCTTGCACGTACCGTGCTCGGGGTATGGCAGAACTTCATGAGCGGCTGTGCGCAGTGGTGTCCGGCACGGATGTCGACCTTATGGGAGTCAAAGATCGCCGCGATGTCGTGCGGGTGTACGCCGTCGACGGTGAAGGTGACGATCCCGTGGTGCTTCTCCGGGTCGGTGGATCCGAGGATGTGCACATACGGCAGCTTCTGCATCTCGGTCATCATCATCTTCGTGAGATGCAGCTCGCGCTCCTCGATCCGGTCGAAGCCGATCGAAGACACGAAGCGGAGGGCGGCGGCCAGTCCGACCGCACCGCCATCATTGACCGTACCTGCCTCGAACTTATGCGGCAGCTCGTTCCAGGTCGCACCCTCAGTGGTGACATACTCGATCATCTCACCGCCGAACAGGAACGGTGGCATCTGGTCGAGTAGCTCGCGCTTTCCATAGAGCACGCCGATCCCCATCGGTCCGTAGACCTTATGGCCGGAGAAGGACAGGAAATCGCAGTCGAGATCCTGTACATCGACCTTCATATGCGGTATGGACTGTGCGCCATCGCATACGAAGACGGCACCGTTCTCGTGGGCGATGCGGGCGAAGGTCTTAATGTCATTCTTCACGCCGAGCACGTTCGACACCTGGGTCATCGCCACGAGCTTCACGTTCGGGTTCATGTAGGAGCGGAACATCTCCTCGCTGATCGTGCCATCCGCTTCCGGCAGGATGTAGGTGAGCTTCGCGCCCTTTTCCTTACAGAGCTGCTGCCATGGCAGCATGTTGCTGTGGTGCTCCATGATGGTGATGACGATCTCGTCGCCTTCCTTGATAAACGCGCGTCCGTAGGTGTACGCCACGAGGTTCAGGCTCTCGGTGGCGTTCCGCGTGAAGACGATCTCCTCGTGGGAGCGTGCGTTGATGAAGGCACGGACGGTCTCACGCGCGTCCTCATAGGCCTCGGTCGCCTTGATCGAGAGGTCGTAGAGACCACGCATCGGGTTCGCGTTTTCCTTCGTATAGTAGTGCATCATCGCGTCGAGGACGCACTGCGGCTTCTGGGTCGTCGCGCCATTATCGAGGTAGGTGAAGCTGCCATCGAGGATCGGGAACTGCTGCAGGATTTCGCGGTCCTCACGCTGACGCTCTTCTCTTGTGATTTCAGTCATCATATCTCTCCTCCTTATGACCCTTGAGCTCCTCGAACACACGGTCACGTGTCGCGGCGTCCGGAATCTTATGGATCACCGAATCGATGCGGGCTCCGGCCATCATCTCGTAGACCTCGGCCTGGCTCATGCCTCTCGACTCGAGGTAGAACAGCAGGGCCTCATCGATACGACCGATCGTCGCACCGTGGTTACCCTCGACGTCCTCCTCGTCGCAGAGGATGACCGGGATAGTCTGGTTGATGACATGGTCATCCATCAGAAGTACATCCTCGAGCTCGTTTCCGAGGGCACCCTTCGCGCCTTTCCGGAGGTCGATCGTGCCGCGGAAGAGCTTGTGTGCCTCATCGCGAAGCACGCCCTTCACATCGATCGCGCACTCGGTCTTCCGGCCGATGTGGTTCGCGATGTAGTTCATATCGAGATGCTCCTCGTTCTTCAGAAGATAGCCGATATCGGTCTTCAGGGTACTGTGTGCACCGACAAGGTCCGTACGGGAGCCCTGCCAGGTCTCCGCGCCGCCGAGGACGAGCTCGATCTGCTCGAAGCCGGCATTGTCTTCTGTCTTCGCAGCCACGTCGTTCAGGAAGCGGAAGCCCTGGCCGAGGCGCTGGATCTGCACGAGCAGTACACGTGCGTCCTTCGCCACGTGAATCTTCGTCTGTACCGCGGCGAAGCCGGCGGCCTCTGCGGCGGAGCGGAAATCCATCACGACGATGATGTCGCTTCCTTCGTCTGCGTCAATGTAGACGGCATTCACGTCTGCACAGTCCTTTGCGTAATCGAACTCGATATGCACCGGCTGTGCGGCCTTCTCACCACGGCCGATCTGAAGCTTCAGAACATCCGCGTCCGAATGCTTCATATAGGTATCGAAATCATAGCCCATGCCGCCGGCGATATCCTGGATCTCAGTATAATCCGTTACCGTCGCGGTGACATCGGCGGTCCGGGTCACCATCGGATTGCCTTCGACAGCATTGCCCGGCACCTTCACATCTGCGTCGTTCATCCGGAGCCAGTTATAGGTCGGTGACGGCAGAACATTTACTAAAAGCTGATTTTCCTTCATCTCTGCCCTCCTTAACCGATCGCGCCCTTCATCTCGAGACGGATGAGGTTGTTCATCTCTACCGCGTACTCGAGCGGGAGCTCCTTCGAAACACTGTCTGCGAAGCCGGAAACGATCAGCGCACGCGCGTCCTCCTCGGAGAGACCGCGGGACATCAGATAGAATACGGCATCGTCGGAGATCCGTCCGATCTTCGCCTCGTGTCCGACGTCGGCGTCCTGGGTGCGGACATCCATCGCCGGGATGGTGTCGGAGCGGGAGATATCGTCGAGCATCAGGGACTGGCAGGAAACCGCCGCCTTCGCGTGCTTCGCCGAGTTGTTGATTACGACGGAGGAACGATAGGTGCTGATACCGCCATCCTTACTGATGGAACGGGTGTTGATGTAGGAGCTGGTATTCTTACCGTTATGTACGACCTTCGCACCGGTATCGAGGTTCTGGCCCTTGCCGGCGAAGGTAACGCCGGTGAACTCCATACGGGAATTGTCGCCCTTCAGGATGGTCATCGGGTAGAGATAGGAAACATGGGAGCCGAAGGAGCCGGATACCCACTCCATCGTGCCGCCCTCTTCGACGATGGCACGCTTCGTGTTCAGGTTGTACATGTTCTTCGACCAGTTCTCGATGGTCGAGTAGCGGAGCTTCGCATTCTTTCCGACATAGAGCTCAACGCAGCCGGCGTGAAGGTTCGCGATATTGTACTTCGGTGCAGAGCAGCCCTCGATGAAGTGGAGCTGCGCGCCCTCATCGACGATGATCAGGGTATGCTCGAACTGTCCGGCGCCCGGGGCGTTCAGACGGAAGTAGGACTGCAGCGGGATCTCGACGGACACGCCCTTCGGGATGTAGACGAAGGAGCCGCCGGACCAGACCGCACCGTGGAGTGCCGCAAACTTATGATCCGTCGGCGGTACGAGGTGCATGAAGTGATCCTTTATCATATCCGCATACGGGCCATGCAGCGCCGACTCAATGTCGGTATACACGACGCCCTGCTCCTCGACCTCCTTCTGGAGGTTATGGTAGACGAGCTCGGAGTCGTACTGTGCGCCGACGCCGGCGAGCGACTCACGCTCTGCCTGCGGGATGCCGAGCTTCTCGAAGGTGTTCTTGATGTCCTCCGGAACCTCTTCCCAGTCCGCGGTCATCTTCGTCTTCGGCTTGACGTAGGTCACGATGTTGTTCATATCGAGGCCGTCGATGCTCGGGCCCCACTGCGGAACCTTTTTCTGATTATAAATTTCAAGTGACTTTAAACGGAAGTCCCGCATCCACGCCGGGTCTCCCTTCTTCTCAGAGATCTCGAGGACGATATCCTTCGTCAGACCCTCCTGAATCTTGTAGAAATCCGTATCCTTCTCTTCGTAACGGAAATCATACATGGAGCGGTTAATGTCCTGAACCTCTGCCTTTTCCTTATTTGCCATAGATGCTGTCCTCCACGCTTACTTGTTCAGGAAATCCACGAAGCCGTTCTCGTTGATGCGGTCGACCATCGACGCGTCGCCCTCGGCCTTCATCTGGCCGCTGACGAGAACGTGGGTCTTGTCAACCTTCAGGGACTCGAGGATTCTCGTGGAGTGGGTGATGATGATGAGGGCACCGTCCATGGACTTCTGGTACTCCTCGACACCCTTACTTACGGTACGAACGGCGTCGACGTCGAGGCCGGAATCGGTCTCGTCGAGGATCGCGAGGGACGGCTTCAGCATAAGGAGCTGCAGGATCTCGGCCTTTTTCTTCTCACCGCCGGAGAAGCCGACATTGAGATCACGGTCAGCGTAGCTCGGGTCCATATCGAGAACCTCCATCGCCTTCTTCATCTCCTTCTTGAAGTCCCAGAGGCGGATGTGCTTTCCGGTTCTCTGCTGAAGAGCCGAGCGGATGAAGTTACCGAGGGTGATGCCCGGTACCTCGAGCGGGTTCTGGAAGGACAGGAACATACCGAGCTTTGCTCTCTGATCGGTCGGCTCGGTCGTGATGTCCTGACCGTTAAACAGGATCTTTCCGCCGATGATCTGGTACTGCGGGTTGCCCATCAGTGCGTTTCCGAGGGTGGACTTGCCGGCACCGTTCGGTCCCATCAGGACGTGGGTCTCGCCTCTATTCACGGTCAGGTCGACGCCGTGGAGAATCTCCTTCTCCTCGACCTTCACCTGAAGATTCTTGACATTCAGTAAATCTGCCATATTCATTCCTCCATAAGAGCCCCGGCGTGCGGGGCGTGAATTCTATTCATGTAGAACATGATCACCGTACGGCTGTGTCGCCTCCACAGGCGTACGGGAATATATAAAAAGCTGCGGGTGTCTGGGGGCCATATGACTCCAGACATCTGCAGCTTCGATTATAGCCCAGCGGATTCTCTTCCGCAACAAGATTTCCTAGTTTCCCTATAGGATTACGTGCTAAATCGGGTGCACAGCACTGTGAATGCGCAGAGGGGCGGCAACGGAGGCACAGTACGCCTATACACCTTCTCCGTTCCACTGCGGGACGAAGCTCTCTTTTGCGACGCTGCCTTCCTGGATGAAAGCGTTGGTGATGCCTTTGTCGAGGGCGTAGTCGATGAGGCGTTCGTATTCACGTTTTGTGACGCGGCGGTTGATTTCCGTCCATTTTTCGAGGCGCGGGAAGGGGGTGAACTGGTGCATGAGGCTGAGGTAGACCTGGT
>JAUNWX010000040.1 GCA_030540075.1 Lachnospiraceae bacterium | reverse complement strand
TAAGTGCTGTAAAGCATTCAGGTGATAGTTACTAATAGGTCGAGGGCTTATCCAAATTTGGCTGGTAGGTTTGATGTTTTAAAATCTTTCTTTAGAATGAAAGATTTTGCAGATATTCTTGTTATTATTCCTTCATAGCTCAGTCGGTAGAGCACGCGGCTGTTAACCGCGGTGTCGTTGGTTCGAGTCCAACTGGAGGAGCTTCTGGACAGTGGGATTAAGACATCGATGCTTGTCTTAACCCTATTTGTTTTTTAAGAATGTTTTTATGGCGAGATAGCCAAGTGGTAAGGCATGGGTCTGCAACACCCTGAGCGCCGGTTCGAATCCGACTCTCGCCTCTCTTTGGCGCCATGGTCAAGCGGTTAAGACACCACCCTTTCACGGTGGTATCACGAGTTCGAATCTCGTTGGCGTCATCAGGTCCCGGGAAGTATCCCGGGACTTTTTTTGTGCCCGGAAATAAAAGATTCGGAATATAGGGATGAAAAGTGTCTGTTTCGAACATATCTCGATCGATCCCAATCAGAAAATCCAGCTGTCAGAAAAAATTTTATAAATATCGGATAGAGAGGATTCTCTACATATATAATATGAAAACGCTTCATGATGAGCGTACATACTACATAAGGTATAGTCTGAAAACAGACTATAGTCGTTTTGCGGACTATGGTCTACATGTAGACTATATCCAGAATGCAAAATATACGGTATAATACAATTGTTCCCGAGAAAGTACAATCCTCGGAACATCCGGCAGATGTTATATGGGAGTGGAACGTCTACGGATTGCGATCTGCGAAGGTTAAGTGGTGCCTCTGCGGTCGCAGATCCCCCTCTTTTCGAATCATCCTGATTTTTTAAATGTTTTGGCGATTCGGAACGAAAAAACAATGTGTTCATGATGTCCGGCGGTGCATACAGACTACCTGGGATTGGTTTTGGGTGTACTTCCGGCAGGAGAGGAGCAGCATGGATTACCAGATGAACGTGAGATTTCTTGCAGGCCTTCAGAGGCTTCGTGAGAAGGGGTTTCAGATCCTGTTTAATGGAGAAGAGTGCCCGACTGAAAACTGGGACCAGATGCTTCATCGGAAAGATGGGGGATTTTTTAAACGAGAATATGTCGATGAGTGCTCTTCCTCGATTAATTTTCAGTGGGTATCACTGGCATGAGGAAGCAGGTATCGTAAAAATCTGTAAAAAATCGTAAGAAAGGGGGCCGGTATTGGTACGGCCTCCTTTCTTGTATTCAATATGGATTTTTGTTATTATTTACGGGTCAGAATAGTAAACTTGAGATCTGGTGGAGGCTGACATGACGGTAAAGGAAACATTGATCCGATTATTTGAAGAAAACAAGGGACATTATATCTCCGGTGAGGAAATCGCACAGGAGCTTCACTGCTCTCGTACGGCAGTCTGGAAGGCGGTAAATCAGCTGAAAGAGGATGGCTATGAAATCGAGGCTGTGAAAAATAAGGGATACATGCTTTCGTTGGAAAGTGATGTGCTGTCTGAACAGGCCATCTCCCGTTATCTGGAGCATGCGTACCCGGTTTCGGTATTTCAGGAGATTACGAGTACGAATGATGTGCTGAAGAAGCTGGCGGTTTCAGAGCATGTGCCGGAGGGGACAACGGTGATTTCCGATTATCAGACCGGCGGTAAGGGAAGACTCGGACGCAGTTTCTTCTCTCCGAAGGGAACCGGCCTCTATATTAGTATGCTTCTTCGTCCGGAAGGTACCGTCATGGATAATCTGATGCTGACGGCGCAGTCTGCCGTCGCCGTTTATCGTGCGGTCCGCCGGGTCTGCGGGATCGATCTTTCCATCAAGTGGGTCAATGACCTGTACTATGAGGGCCACAAGGTCTGTGGTATTCTCTCGGAGGGGCAGACCAGCATGGAGTCGGGCCGCATGGAATTCGTCATCGTCGGCATCGGCATCAATCTCTATGAGCCGGAGGAGGGCTTCCCAGAGGATATCCGTGAGAAGGCCGGATCGATTCTCGGAAAGCGTTCCGAGGGAAAAATCGTGGATCGTAACCGCATCGCGGCGGAGCTGATCCGGGAGTTCTATGCGCTCGCACCGGAGAAGACACTGGCACAGGAATACATCGATCGCAATATGGTGCCGGGACATGACATCATGATCATCGATGGAAAGACACAGCGCCCGGCCAGAGCTACCGGCATCCGTCCGGATGGAACGCTGGAGATCGTCGAGCAGGACGGAAGCGAGGGTACACTGGTCTTCGGTGAGGTTTCGGTGCGTCTGCGGGATGGCGATCAGATCGTGTACAAATAAGTTTGGGAGTCATGTAAAATGAGTGATTATAGAAAGCGGAGTACGAAACGAAAGAAGCGGAAGGAGGCGACACTGGTCGGGGATCTGTTTAAGATTCTCTTTGCTGTGTCGATGCTGATCATCGCGATCCTGGTGGCGTTCTTCGTATTTAAGAATGTAAGTGGATTCCATCTTCCGGATCTTCGGGTGACCGCTGCGGAAACACAGGAGAGTGAAACAGCGACCGTGGTCAGCATTGACACGAAGGAGAGTGCTGCGGTCGAAACGAGCGCTCAGATCCAGATGACGGAAAGTGCGCAGCTCCCGGCGGAAACGGCGGCGACCGGTGCCGAGGATGAGGAGATCGAAAAGAAGATCGAGTCCGTCGAGGCCTCTATCGAGGAAAGTGTGAAGTCTTCGGAGGCGGAGTCGAAGAAGGAAAGTACGGCGGAAGACGAAAGCAGAGAGACGAAGGAATCGAAGGAAGAAAAGGAAAGTAAGGAGTCGAAGTCGTCGGATAAGGTAGAGGAGCTGCCGTCTCGAAAGGATACGGAGATCGAAGGACCTGTGCCGGGAAGTGACAGTCAGGGAGAGGTCAGTAACGGTCCCGTCGTCGGACCGGATACCGTGAAGGAGAGTCCGGAGACGGTGCAGAAGGATGGCGCGGTCATCAGCGAGGGCGGTCCGCTCGGAGGATGAGATGATCTATTATTTGTTTGGAAAGTCAGCAAGCGGAAAGGATACGATCTATAAGCGGCTGAAGACGCTTCATCCGGACTGGAAGGAGGTCACGCCGTATACGACGCGTCCGATCCGTGAGGGTGAGCGCGAGGGTGTCGAGTATCATTTTGTGACGGATCAGAGGATGGATCAGTTTGAGCAGGCGGGCCGGATCATCGAGGAACGGACCTATCAGACGGTCTATGGTCCATGGCGCTATGCGACAGTCGATGATGGTCAGATCGTGCTCCGGTCGGAGCAGGATTACCTGATGATCGGTGTGCTCCAGAGCTATGTCAGTACCCGGGATTATTTCGGTGGCGAACATGTCTTCCCGATCTATATCGAGGTGCCGGATGAGATCCGACGGGCGCGTGCGCGGGCTCGGGAGATGAAGGAGGCGACACCGAAGCTTGCGGAGATGCAGCGCCGTTTCGAGGCCGACAGTGTGGATTTCTCTGAGGCGAAGCTTGCGGCCGCCGGCATTGACCGACGGTACCTGAATCTGGATCTCGAGGACTGCATCGCAGAAATCGAGCGGGATGTGCGTGCTTGAAACCGGAAGTGTGCTGGTGCGTGTGGGCGGAGACTCAGGGAGTGCAGGGGCATGCGCTGAGTGAAGCTGGAAGATAAAAACAGAGCTGTATCAATGAAAGAAATTAAAATACCGGAAAATCAAATATACAATGCGTATCTGATCGAGGGCGAGGATATGGAACTCCTGAAGTCGGCTGCGATGGCATTTACAGTGCAGCTGCTCAGCCGGGATCCGTCCTATATGGATACAGCTGCGCTGCCGATTTATCAGCAGCGGGGATATGCGAGCCGTGAAGAGTGGGCGGACAGCGTCCGGAAGCGGGTGCAGAACCATGAGCATCCGGATATGCTGGAAATCGTGCCGAATAAGCCGGAGGAGCATCCGACGATCATCTCGGTCGACAATATCCGTGACCATGTGACAGACACCGTCGCCGTGCGTCCGTATGAGGCGGCCTATAAGGTCTATCTCATCGAGCATGCGGAGATGATGAATCCGCAGGCACAGAATGCGATTCTGAAGACCCTCGAGGAGCCGCCGGAGTATGTCGTGATCATGCTGCTTGCAGCGAATGCAGATGCGTTTCTGCCGACGATACTGTCGCGTGTCATCGAAATCAAGGCGGGTGAACGGGATGTACGGGAGCGTTATGCGGAGATGATCACGGAGGAGTGGGCGCAGGAAACGGTGAAGCTTCTGTCCGAGATCCGCTTCCGGACAGGCCGCGAAATTCTCGATTTCTGTACGCATGTGAGTAAGGACTGGAAGGTGCCGCAGGGAAGCCTGCTCGGCTTTCTTGAAATTATTTTACGGGATGTGCTATGCTATAAAAGCACGTCGCAGATGGAGCTTCTGTATGCACAGGACTCCGTCAATGTCATCATACGTATGGCCTCCGCGATGAGCTATGAAAAGCTCGGTCAGGCCACGGATGATCTGGAGCGCATGCTTCGGGATCAGACGTTTAACGTGAACCGGGATCTGATGCTGGAGAATTTTCTGCTTCGGCTCAGGGATACCAGTATATAAAATGCAGTAAAATGAGGAATATATGACAGAAGTAATTGGAGTTAGATTCAGAACCGCCGGGAAGATATACTACTTCGATCCGAAGGATATCCACTTCACCCGCGGAGAGCACGCTATCGTGGAAACGGCGCGTGGTATCGAGTATGGTTTCGTCGTGATGGGAAACCGTGAGACGGAGGATGCGAAAATCGTACAGCCGCTGAAGGAAGTGATCCGGAAGGCGAACGCCGAGGATGACCAGCGCCACATCGAGAACGAAGCGAAGGAGAAGGAGGCCTATAAGGTCTGTCAGGAGAAGATTCGTAAGCATAATCTCGAGATGAAGCTGATCGATGTAGAGTATACCTTCGACAGCAGTAAGGTGCTGTTCTACTTTACGGCGGATGGTCGGGTGGATTTCCGCTCCCTCGTGAAGGATCTCGCGGCGATCTTCCGTACGCGGATCGAGCTTCGGCAGGTGGGCGTACGCGATGAGACGAAGATGCTGGGAGGCTATGGCATCTGCGGCCGTCCGCTCTGCTGTCATACCTTCCTGTCCGACTTTGCACCGGTGTCGATCCGCATGGCGAAGGAGCAGGGACTCAGCCTGAACCCGACGAATATCTCCGGTGTCTGTGGACGTCTGATGTGCTGCCTCAAGAACGAGGAGGATGTCTACGAGTTCCTGAACGCACGTCTTCCGTCCGTCGGTGATACGGTCACTACACCGGATGGTCTTCGTGGCGAGGTCAGCAGCATCTCTGTGCTCAGCCAGAAGGTAAAGGTCGTCGTCAGTCTCGAAAAGGAAGATGAGAAGGAGCTCCGGGAGTATAAGGTTTCCGAGCTCAAGTTCAAGCCGCGGAAGCGTCCGAGTGGCGATAAGAAGAAGCCGGAGCAGAAGGGCAACCGTGCGCAGAACGCGCAGGGCGGTGCTTCGGGTGGAAAAAAGGACGGTCGTGGCAGTCGCGGTGAGCATGCAGCGGGCGGTGGACGTGAGCGTACACATGGTCCGAAGGGCGGTGATCCGCAGAAGAAGGCGGCTCAGCCGGATGTAGTCGAGATCGTAGAGCAGGTGGAAACGCTGGATGTGGACCTCGTGCAGGGACAGGATGCGTAAGGTGTATGGCAGAGCGAATCGACGATTTACAGTGTAATGGCTACAGAATCATACAGGACAGTGATGGCTTCTGCTTCGGTATGGATGCCGTGCTGCTGGCGAACTTCGCCGTGCCGGCCGTGACGTCAGAAACCAGATTACTGGATCTATGCAGCGGGACGGGGATCGTCCCGCTTCTTATTGCGGCGAAAACGGAGTGTAAGGAGCTGATCGGTCTGGAGGTGCAGCCGAGTGTACAGGCGATGGCCGAGCGCTCGGTGGCGCTGAATCACCAGGAGCATCGGATGACGATGCGCTTAGGTGATCTCCGGGATATCCGATCGATGGGCTATGACTCGAGTATGAACATCGTGACGGTGAATCCACCATACATGAAGGCCGGACTCCGGAACCAGACCGACCGGAAGCTCATCTCCCGACATGAGGTCCTGTGTACCCTCGAGGATGTGTGTGCGGCAGCGGCTTTTACGCTGAAATCGAATGGCAGGCTGTTTATGGTCCATCGTCCGAATCGGCTCGCGGATATCTTCTGCGCGCTTCGTGCAGAGCATCTCGAGCCGAAGCGGATGCGGCTCGTGTATCCGTATCTGGAGAGTGAACCGAACATGGTGCTGATCGAGGCGGTGAAGGGTGGAAAAAGCCAGCTGACGGTGGAAAGACCGCTGATCGTGTACCGTCAGAAAAAAATTTATTCGGATGAAATAATGCAGATTTACGGCTTGAAACCGTAATATTTTATAGTCTGTTTTCAGATTATAGTCTGTTTTCAGACATTTTCAAAAATTACATACTGTGCTAGTCTTTGAGCATGAGAAATATCAAGAAGCTTTTAACGCTTACTTCCTTGTTTCTCGTGCTTTTTTCTTTTCCGACAGCGGCGACGGCTGCTGCCGATTCTGAAAAATTCCAGTTTCAACTTGATCTCTCCAGTGTAGATGAACTTCTGCCGGGAGATCTCTCAGAACACATCCTTCTCGTACAAAACTATACAGACAGGCGCCTTGCGTACATGGTAGAAACCGTGTCATTTACCGGATCAGAGGCACTGGCAGAGGAGCTCGAGCTGAGCCTCCTGGATGGGGAAAAAGCCTTCCTTCATGGAACGGTCGCTTCGCTTTCCAGGACGGACAGCTTCGAGCAGATCCTCACACACCCTGCGGGGCGTGAACAACAGCTGACGCTTCGACTCCACTTACGAAAGGAGGCAACGAACGCGGTGGCCGGAAATACGCTGACGCTGTCGATCTGTTTCTCCGGAACGGATGCTCCACTGCAGGAGCGACCACCGGAAGAGACGGAAAAACCACCGGAAACGGAAACACCGACGGAGACACAGAAGCCGCCGGGAACAGCAGAACCAGAAGAAACGATGAAACCACCGCCGTCATCCGGCGCCGGAACACAGGACGTGGAAAACGCAAGTGATGGCCGTCCTTCCGGAGGAAGCCAGGCAGGCGGTGGCGGACACGGTGGAACCTCGATTCGTGGCGAGGGCTATGACGGAAAAACGCATGGTCTTCACGCAGAGGATCCGCCGGGAACACTGATGGATCAGCTCATGGAGTGGATCGACCGCATCTATGAGCATCCGGAGAATCTGGTGGAAACAGCTGCCAGACCGTACGGAGCTGCTGAGAAACATCCGGCAGAACTGTCCGGGATGGCTTCGAAGCCCGATGTGTCGGGGATATCGAAGCCATCCACGGAAGGCAGGAAATATACGAAGAAGGAGCTGCCGGAGACGAGAAGGAAGGCAGCAGGCGCTGGAGCGGAGCGGAATTTTTCTGCAGCGGAAAGCGCGGGAAAAAAGGAACATGAGAAGAAAAACGGCACAACGAACGATGGCGGAAACGCCAGGCTGGCGCTTCGTATCCGGGATGTAAGCCCGAAGCACGCAAGCGTACAGATCAGTACAGAGGGTGGGAGCGGGACGATACAGGATCCGGTGACACTGTATATCGGGCCGACACAACGTGAGAAGGTGCTGCTGGTCACCTGCCTCTTCCTCTTCATCCTCTTACTGATCCTTATCATCATAAAGTGCTGGCTCCTGTACCGGGCCACACAGTCAGAAAACCAGGAGGACAGTGCATATGCGTCAACAGAACAGAGCGTGTAAAAAATCAAAAGGAGGTCTCAAACGAAAGCTGAACACGTTCTTCGGATGGATATCCGGCATACTGATGCTGTTTTTATGGTGATCGCAGTCTATGCCATTCTTTCATCCTATCGGGAGCGGCGGTATGGAACGCCGTTTTTCCTCTTCGGATGGAAGCCGGTTGTGGTACTCTCCGAATCCATGGAGCCCACGTATACCTCTGGTGACATTCTCATCGTCAGGGAGCGGACGGGTGCCCCGGAACCGGATGATATCATCCTGTTTCGTGCGACGGGTTTCGGCATGGATACGTATGTCACCCATCGCCTGATAGGGAAAGACGAGGGTGGCTATATCACCAAGGGTGATCATAATGAACACGCAGATCCGGGAAGGGTTCAGGAGGCGGATATCCTCGGCACGGTGGAATATATCCTCTTCTGAGCACCGACCGGGCGACGTGAAAAACACGAATCAACGAAAAATCTGAAATCACAGATGGAAAGAGTCTGGGACTGCAGGAAGGGAAAAACTGCGGCTCAGAACAGAATCAACAAAGAAAACAGAGCACGACGAACAGAGCGTCGGCGAAACAGTAAAGGAGATGAACATGAAAAAACGAATACTGATGGCGGGTCTGATGGCGGTGACAGCGATTTCAGTCCTGGCGGGTGCCTATGCATTTTTTACAGACAAGAAGGACATCAAGGTGTCGGCGACCGCCGCGAAGCTCGGCATCACGGTTGATAAGACGAAGTTTTCGGACGATCTGGTCGCGAATATGGTGCCGGGCGATACCCGGGATCTCGCCTATACGATCAAAAAGGAAGCCGGCTCAAAGGACGCCATCGTCTTTTCCGAGGTCACCCTGACCTCCAGTATCCCGATGTCGGATCCGGTGGAGTGGTTCATTCAGATGACCGGAAAGCCGCTGACACCGGAGGAAATCAAAAAGCTGCAGGATGAGGCAGGTGCCAATGCCGGCGGCGGAACGATCAATGACATCCCGCTGGCGGATCTCTCGAAGGCAGATACACTCAAGTTTCTCTCCCTGTCAAAGGACAGCAAGGTTGCGAAGTTCATCGTCGGTCATGGCACACTGTCGAATCAGGTAAATGGAATTCCGGTGAATCTGACGCTGAAGCTGAGTCCGAGTGCTGATAACAGCTTCGCCGGTGGAAAATGTGATGTCGGTGCAGAGATCTATGCGATCCAGAAGGACAACCTGGAGCAGGATGGAGCAGCTACCAACTTCGCCTATATCCAGGGACTGATCGTCGCCAATGAATCTCAGAAGGCATCATGAGGCGGCGGCTCAACCTTCTCCTCACACTCATCTTTCTGATGCTCGTGTTACTCTGTGGGGCTGGAGCGTATTTTACGGATCAGCAGCAGGCGAACATACGGGCGGCCGCAGCCTCGATGGGACTTTCGGTTTCGAAAGCATCGTACGGGACGATTCCGAAGGAAATCGAGAAGGACAGCCGGCTGACGGTACAGTTTCAGATACGAAATGAGAGCAGTGTTCCGGTCTATCTTAGCGATCAGCAGCTGCTTTATGTGAATGGAACGGAGGAGAAGGATGGTCGTGTACGACTCGAACGAACGACGGGCGCGGGCTCCGCTGGTACAGGCGGGAACGGTGGAACGGCAGCCGGCACGACCGGCGTCCTTCGCCTCGCCGCAGGTGAAAGCCGGGTGCTGGACTATGTTCTGTCCTTCCCTGGTGCAGAAGCACTGCCGGAAGGCGTCCTCGCACTGAAGGGAAAGCTGCTGCTTCGAGCAGCGACCAGTGCCGACGGAACATCCGGCTTTACACATGGGCCGGTCACCGGCGTGCTTGACCTGACGGGTGGAGAGCTTCGTGTCCCGACACGCAGCCGAAGCGTACTGCTGTCGGAGCTGATCGAGGCGGGTTCGCACCCGATCGAGGAGGTCCGATGGTATCGTGCCTCCGGTACAGAAGGCGCAGGGACGACGGGAACACGGATGCAGTGGAGCAGCTTCGATACAGCGAAGCTGCTGACACTGCAGCGAAACCTCCCGCAGTATGTGCGCTATGAGCTCGTGGCAGAGGCCGGGGTGGTGCGTTCCCCTGTATATGAAATCACGCTGACCTCGCAGGGAATTCAGGCGAAGGCGTACGACTATTTCGAGGGGAAGGAAGTGAATGCGGATATTTCCGTAAGTAAGGAGGCGATATGATCAGGTGTAGATGCAGCCATCGGGGAAAAGTGAACACACGCTTCCTCCGGGTACTGTCTGTCCTCATCTTATGGATGATGCTGGAGAGCAGTCTGTTACGCGCGCTGGCGGCAGAGCAGGATGTGCTGTTCTGGCAGGATGTCGGGGATGTCGGGGCACCGTTTCAGCCGGCGGAGGTGCTTCCGATGGAGGTCGAGGAGTGCTTCATCCCGGCGACAGGAGATGTGCAGGCCATCAGCTTCTCCTATCATGCGGCGAATCATCGCTATCAGCTCGACGGGCTCTGGAATGACCGGGGCATCACGAAACATATACTGGAGGATAAAGGGATGTCACAGGAGGCGTATATCCGGCGTTTCGGATTTCCGGCCGGACGAAGTGCCGGCGGGCTGACGCTCACGGATTCGGGCAGTGGAATCCGCTACCTGTACCGGGCGGGTGCCGATGAGACAGCATTGACCGAACCACGGGGATACAGCAGCTACCGCTGGCAGAAAAGCACCGACGGGGCGGGCTATGTGGATATAGGCACGGCGAGTGCGGCACAGAACTGCGTCCAGCCGGAGGCGCTTCGATTCGGAACGACCAGCTATCGCTGCATCGCGACGGTGGCGGGGCAGGAGTGCATCCTGGGCGAGGATTATGCCGTGGTGTACTACCGCCTGCCGACGGCGCGCGGACTCAGGATCCGGGAGGTGAGCCATGGAAGCTAGCGCACTGCGGCTGCCGATGCTGTCGATCGCACTGTCACTCAGCGTCAGTTTCTGTGCGCGGGCAGACATCTGCTTCGATACGATGTCCGGTGGACAGAGCAGTGCCTACATCGTCCATATGGATGTGGATGACAATGCCGTCGAAGTGGAAATCACAGGAAATGTAAAAGTGAAGAGTCTGCGACCGGCGGGCGACAGCACTGCGTCAGGCATCCCCCGGGATAAGCTGCTGATCCGTATCCCGGAAATCAAGCTCAACTTCGCGGAGAATCCACATGCGGAATACCATGATTTTTTCGAAACCATGGAGGAGGCCATCGGCCTGTCCGGCCAGCATGACGGCTTTCTGAATACGAAGATCCAGCGGGCGGGCTCGAGTATCCGCATCGATTCGGAGGAGTATACGGATTACAGCACGAGCGGAAGCTTCGAGACGATCTTCATCAATAACCGGGAGTTTCGAATCGAGGACGAAAAGAACTATCAGCCGATCCGCTTCATCGTGCCGGATCCGCCGGAAATCTATCTGTACTATAAGCAGGAAGAGATGCTCGGAGAGCAGTATATCTACAGCGGGCTGCCGGACGAGCTGCTGCTTCATGATATCTACCTCGGGGCCTATGCCGTACATCTGGATCATCCCGAACGAAGGGAACAGATGATGGAGCGCCTGCTTCGACTGCGCTACCAGGATCTCTACTATCAGATCCGCTACGCACTGCATGACCCGTCAGAGGAAGCGGCACTGCCGTCGGCGGGGAGCACATCGTATCAGACGCTGACAGAGAACCTCACGTATCTGTCCCTGCCGGAGCTCGGTGGAAAATCTTCATCCGGGAGCAGAAGCGGGCGGGCATCCGCCGGGGCAGAAGCAGAACGCTATGCCTTCGTCGGGTGGAAGCTGACAGAGCTCGGTGCGGGGGCGGTGCTGAGCGGACCATGCCGGTCGGAAGAAAGCGGACTTCCGCAGACGAAACGAAAAGACAGCCCGATGATGTCCTTTCTCAGCGGAAAAGTGGCTGCGATGAGTGCACAGCTGTACGAGGAGATCTGTGCAGAGGATATGATGGCGGAAGCCGCGATGGTGACGATCGAGGCGCAGGAGACGAAAGCGCCGCAGGAAATGGATGCGTCACAGGAAGCGCCGGAAGAAGGAGGTGAAGAAGAAATGGTACCTGATGAAACGGTCATCGCAGAGTGTCCGGACAGTGAGAAAATCGCCTCCCCGAGCTCGCTTTAGAAAAAGTTAAGTTTCCATTTCGGGCAGGGAATGTATATACTGTAAGCGATTACTGTGAAAACAGGAGGTTTTATGGATATACATTTTAACAGGGCGAATCCGAAGGATGCAGTGCGTATGGCCCCGTTTTACGCGATGCGTCCGAATAAGACCTGTGACAGCGCTGTGCTGGATACATTTTTATGGAGCGAGTACTATGATGTGCAGACAGCCGTCGTCGATGAGAAGGCAGTACTCGTACGGATGAAAAACGGTGATGAGTACTTCTCTGCGATGCCATACTGCAGCGAGGAAGATCTGCCATACTACTTCGATCTCCTTCGTCAGTACTTTAATGAGGTGCTGAAGAAGCCGCTGAAGATCTATCTCGCAGATGAAGAGGGCGTGAAACTTCTGAAGCTCGAGGAGGATCCGCACTTCCTCGTAAAGGAGGAGCGCGATCTCCGGGACTATCTCTATGATGGCGAGGAGCTCCGAACGCTGCCGGGAAAGAAGTTTCACAAGAAAAAGAATCTCGTGAACAAGTTCTGCCGGGAGTATGAAGGACGCTGGGAATATCGTACACTTCATGCGGAAGATAAGCTGACGATCTGGGCATTCCTCGATCAGTGGTATGCGAAACGCTCCGGGGATGAGGAAAATGCCGGGCTGTCGCTCGAGTATGAGGTGAAGGGAATTCACCAGGTGCTTCAGTCCGAGTTCTCTCTGCCGGACTACCACATCGGTGGCATCTTCATCGACGGAAAGCTGGAGGCCTTTTCCATGGGGGCCTTAAACCCTCGTGAGAATATGGCCTGCATCAGTGTCGAGAAGGGCAATGCAGACATTCCGGGCATCTATCAGATCATCAATCAGCAGTTTCTCATTCATGAATTCCCGGAGGCTGCGCTCGTCAACCGGGAGGACGATCTGGGACTCGAAGGACTGCGGCGCGCGAAGGAAAGCTACAATCCGTGCGGATATGCACGGAAATACATGCTCCTCCAGACGGATTTCACCGGCTGGCAGGAAGAAATGACCGACCAGTATGAGGCGGAGATCGACCAGTACGAAAATACCGCAGCTGAAGGATGAGCAGGGGATACCGGCGATTCCGACGCCGCGCGGTGTGTGGACACATCGATACAGTGATATCCGGTGTCGATGCAGTACATCAGAACATCAGAAAAGAGCAGGTATAGTATGACAGATATCAGGGTGCTACGAACACGCGAAGAAAAGGCCGTGACACGCGCACTGTACGAGCGGGTATTCCCGGAGGACAGTGCACGCTTTCTCGACTGGTACTACCAGGATCGCTGCAGCGACAATATCATCCTTGCGATGTGGAAGGATGGACAGCTGGTCGCGATGGCGCATCTGAATCCATTTGTGATGCGTACAAAAAAAGGTACGTGTGCCCGAGTATACTGTATCTATGCAGTGGCGACGGTACCGGAGGCACGCCATCAGGGCTGTATGGCAGCACTTCTTCGCCGCAGCTTCCAGCTGATGGAGGAGGAGCATATCCCGTTCTGCTTCCTTCTCCCGGTCGATGAAGCCATCTATCAGCCCTTTGACTTCCATACCGTATGTGACTTTCAGACCACGAAGGCCACGGACTATGCGGCGGTGGAGCAGGCGTATGACGTATATATAGAAGAAAACGATGAGTATGTACGTCGTGTGCAGGCGCAGCAGGCGATGGCGGCGGAGACAGATGAAACGTCCGATACCGGACTTCCGACGCATCCGGTGATTATGGCGAGGATCCTCTCGCTGCCGGATTTCCTTTCGTTCAGCGGTCTCCCGGAGGAGGCCGACCGGACGCAGGCGATCCACTGGCTTCGGCAGCAGCGGATCTATATCGCAGAAGCTGTATAGAAGTATGCAGAAAGAACGATTCTACCGTAAGACAGGATGCTTCATGACGGTCGTAAGCGATGAAGGGATGGTACACTGTCTGGTCGGATCGTCGAACGTGGCATAGAAAGAGGTGTGTATGACAGAAATCCATGTCGGAGATATCATCAGTGCGAAAAAAAAGCATCCCTGTGGATCAGATGAGTGGATCGTCCTCCGTGCGGGGGCCGATATCCGCCTTCGCTGTGCGGGCTGTGGTCATCTTCTGATGCTTCCGAGGGCGAAGGTGGACGGGATGATCCGGCACATCCGGACGCCGGAATAAACCGGCAGATGATAGACGACACTGTAAAAAGCGATAGAATATTCTATCGAGGGGATCCTGTGCAGAAACAGAAACCGACACGGAAAACCCGAAAAAAATAAGTTGCAGATTTCAATTAAAATAGCTTGCAAACAACTTTGTTTTCTGTTAAGATGCAATATCGTATGACTAAATTCCTTGTTTCCGCCCAGGAGCGGAAGCCAGAGACCAAAAGGAGGTAAAAGCAGATGAACAAATATGAGTTATGTGTTGTTCTGAGTGCGAAGCTCGAAGATGATGAAAGAGCAGCTGCAATCGAGAAGATTAAGGAGTATGTTACTCGTTTCGGTGGCGCTGTCGGAGAGAACATCCAGGAGTGGGGCAAGAAGAGACTTGCATATGAGATTCAGCATATGAAGGAAGGCTTCTACTATTTCATTCCATTCACAGGTGATTCCGAGACTCCGAACGAGCTCGAGAGCCAGCTTCGTATTATGGAACCAGTTATCAGATATCTTGTTGTTAAGCCAGAAGCTGAGACTGAAGCACCGGTAGCTGAGGAAGCTGCTCCTGCAGAAGAGAAAGCTGAATAAGCAAGCGGAAAGCGAGAAAAACAATGAACAAAGTTATCCTCATGGGTAGATTAACCAGAGATCCGGATATCAGATACGCACAGGGTGAGAACCAGATGGCGATCGCAAGATATACACTTGCCGTTGATCGTCGTATGCGTCGCTCACAGGATGGCGCCGGTCAGGATCAGCAGACCGCAGACTTTATCGGATGCGTCGCATTCGGTCGTTCTGCAGAGTTCGCTGAGAAGTACTTGCACCAGGGCACCAAAATCGTGGTTGAGGGTAGAATCCAGACTGGAAGCTACACGAACAAGGAAGGCCAGAAGGTCTATACCACGGATGTCGTCGTAGAGAATCAGGAGTTTGCAGAGAGCAAGAACGCATCGGCTGGAAATGGTGGAAATTATTCCGCAAACCGCAGTTACGGACAGCAGTCCCATGGCGGCCAGCAGAGCAGTGCTGCAATCGGTGATGGTTTTATGAATATACCTGATGGGGTAGAGGACGAGGGTCTCCCATTTAACTAAGGTGAGGACATGCCCTTGTGACATTTTACAAGGAGGATTAACCATGGCATTTCAGAAGTCAGATAAGCCAGCTAGACCTAGAAGAGCCGGCGGCTTCCGCAGCAGACGTAAGGTTTGCGTATTCTGCAGCGAGAAGGCTAAGCCTATCGATTATAAGGACGTTGCTACATTAAGAAAGTACATCTCTGAGAGAGGTAAGATTCTTCCTAGAAGAATCACTGGAACCTGCGCTAAGCACCAGAGAGCGATCACCCTTGCAGTTAAGAGAGCAAGACACGTAGCACTTCTTCCATACCAGGTAGATTAATTTCAGCCTGACTGAAAAGAAGACAAGGCTGTACCGGAGTTTTCCGGTACAGCCTTTTTTCGCTTTATAGGAAAGTGCATCGATTATGATTTTGACTTAACGTGTGTTTGGTTTAAG
>JAUNWX010000039.1:5563-15818 GCA_030540075.1 Lachnospiraceae bacterium | reverse complement strand
AGATCAGTTTAGTGGTCCGGCCTTAACTATGCAAGGTTACGAGTGAACAGTAACGATGAGGTAACAGTTCAGCTAAGGGGACCCCTGGCGGCGCTTGACGGCAGGGGATTCCTGAGGTAAAATGTGGTGTCGAGTATCGGATGTGGTCGCTGCCAGCGTAGGGAAACCGGCTGGGAGAGGAAAGTCCGGGCTTCACAGAGCAGGATGCCTGCTAACGGCAGGTTGCGGTGACGCACAGGAAAGTGTAACAGAGAGTAGACCGCCGGCTTCGGCCGGTAAGGGTGCAAGGGCAGTGTAAGAGACTACCGCGGGCCTGGTGACAGGAACGGCATTATAAACCCCATCTGAAGAAAGACCAAACAGGAAGCATAGGGTGGCTCGTCCGCTTCCGGGTAGGTTGATTGAGGCGTATGGCAACATGCGTCCTAGATAGATGACCACTTGATACATAACCCGGCTTATTACGATGCTCGACTTCGTGGAAAACGAAACGGGAACACATGATTCGTAAAGAATCGATGTGTTCCCGTTTTTGTATACAGATTCTGAACCTGTACGTACAGAACCATATTCAGTGATGGGTCATTCTCAAAAAAAACAGGGCGGCAGTCGTGCGACTGCCGCCCTGAATCATAGCTGAAAGCGTACGCTTTCAGATCAGCACTGCTCGAGATCAAAACCGAAGTACTTTACAGCGTTGTTGAAGGAGATACCCTTTACGATTTCGGTCAGGGCCTTCTTATCATACGGATACTCACCGTTCTCCACCCACTGTCCGATCAGCTCGCAGAGAATACGACGGAAGTAGTCGTGACGAGCGTAGGAGAGGAAGGAGCGGGAGTCGGTCAGCATACCGTTGAAGTTTCCGAGTGCGGAAAGGTTTGCCATGTTGACCATCTGCTCGATCATGCCCTGCTTGTGATCGTTGAACCACCATGCAGCACCCTGGGTGATTCTGTTCTTTACAGGTGCCTTGCAGAAGCAGCCGGCGATGGTATTGATCGTGGTGCTATCGCAAGGATTCAGTGAGTAGAGGATGGTCTTCGGGATCTCATCCGTCGCACTGAGGGCGTTGAAGAACTTCGCAAGCTGATCTGCCGGAGCGTAGTTGTCAACGGAGTCGAAGCCGGTATCCGGGCCGAGCTTTGCGAACATGTCGGCATTGTTATCACGTACGCAGCCGTAGTGGATCTGCATGACCATGTCACGCTTGTTGTACTCCTTTGCAAGGAAGATGAGCATCGCGTACTTGTACTTTGCAGCCTCATCTGCAGTCACAGCCTCACCGTTCATCGCCTTCTTCAGGATCGCATCGACCTCAGACTTCTCAGCCGGAGCGTATGCAACGTAACGAACGCCGTGGTCAGTAACGGAGCAGCCCATGGACTGGAAGAAATCGAGACGGTCAGCAACTGCCTTCTCGAGGGAATCCATATCGCTGATGGCGATACCGGATCTCTCGGCAAGCTTTGCGATGTACGGAGCGAAGGTCGGAAGCTCGATGTTGTTCAGCTTGTCCGGTCTCCATGCAGGAAGTACCTGTACGTCGAAGCTTGCGTCGTCCTTGATCTTCTGATGCCACTCGAGGGTATCGATCGGGTCATCGGTGGTGCAGATGAGCTTTACGTTCGACTGCTTGATGATGTTCCGTACGGACATGGACGGATCGTGAAGCTTCTCGTTGCAGAGGTTCCATACTTCCTCTGCGGTATCGCCGTTCAGGTAGCCATCGTAGCCGAAGTACTTACGAAGCTCGAGGTGAGACCAGTGGTAGAGCGGGTTACCGATGAGCTTCGGAAGGGTCTCTGCCCACATCTGGAACTTCTCGCGGTCCGGCTTGTCACCGGTGATGTACTCCTCCGGTACGCCGTTGACACGCATCTGTCTCCACTTGTAGTGGTCGCCGATTGGTGGCTTTCCGAGCCATACCTGGTAGATGTTATCGTAGCTCTTATCAGTTGCGATATCCTTCGGATCGATGTGACAGTGGTAATCGAGAATCGGTGCCTTCTCTGCAATCTCGTGATAGAGCTCCTTCGCTACATCGGTTGAGAGCAGGAAGTCCTTGTCCATAAATGGTTTCATAGCTTTACCTCCATGAGTTTGTGTATCTGCCACAGGGCCCGTATACTTCGTTCCGGGGATGCGGACAGACAGGATAGATGTATATGCAACGCCTTACGGCATTGTCTTCAGTGTAGGGTGTCGGACGGT
Organism: Lachnospiraceae bacterium; assembly: GCA_030540075.1. Taxonomy (GTDB): domain Bacteria; phylum Bacillota; class Clostridia; order Lachnospirales; family Lachnospiraceae; genus Oribacterium. The sequence continues at coordinate 13,604 of JAUNWX010000039.1, read as the reverse complement.
CAATGAATACGAGTTTCCACTCGTAAAAATTCGACATTCAGCTGGCCTCGTCCAGAAGTGAGCTTCGTGGTGGGGCAGCAGCGGCTGCGCTTCTGCGTGATTCAGAAACGTGTGGTTTCACGCGTGACGAGGCGCGTCGCGATGACGGTCTTCTTCGGGATGTCCGCCTCGATCGGCTCGCCGTTTTCGTCCTCGACCGGATTCAGAAGCGCCATCAGGTTCTGGCAGGTCTTCTGGCAGAGCTCCTTCAGCATCGCGTCGACACTGGTCAGCTCCGGAGAGGAGGCCACTGCGAGGGTGGAGTCGTTCCAGCTGACGATCTGGAGATCCTCCGGGATCCGAAGGCCCATAAGTCGTGCGAACTTGACGGCACCGACACCGGAGGTGTCCGAGGAGCCGAGGATGGCGTCGAAGGCTTCCTTTTCGTAGGCTTCCTTCAGAAGCTTCGCCATCTCGTCGAAGCGGCGATGCCCATGCACGGTGCGGAGTGCGCTTTCCGGAAGACCGAGCTCCTTGATGCCCTGGTGGAGGCCGGCGAGCTTCTGTGTGCCGGAGTAGCTGACGCTCGAGTAGACATAGACGAACTTCCGTGCGCCGGTGTCATAGAGCTGGTGGAGTGCATTTCGCATACCGCCCTGCTCATCACAGACGGTGCAGTAGATGTTCTCGCCCTCGAGATAACCGTTGAGAATCATGACCGGGTGCTCCCGGGCACCCTCGATGATGTAGGCATTGTCCTCCGGAACAGGCTCGATGAACTGTGAACCGACGAGGACGAAGGCGTCGACCTGACGGGATTTCAGCAGCTCGAAGCTCGCCTTCTTATTCTCGAGCTCGAAGCCGGTGCAGCAGAGGATGGAATTATAACCCTGGCTGCGCAGCTCGGTCTCGAGGAAGTTGATGGCGCTCGCGAGGTACATATCGGTCGGGTCGGAGCACATGATACCGATGGTCTTCATGGAACCGCGACCGAGGCCACGTGCATACGCATTCGGCGTGTAGCCGTACTGGTCGATGACATCGAGCACCTTTTTCCGGGTCTTCTCGGAGACGTTTTCCGCGCCGTTGATGACACGGGAGACGGAGGCGATGGAAACCCCCGCCACTTTCGAGATATCGTAAATATTCATACTTTTTCCTTCTTTAACGCTTCGGATGAAAGATTTCCGTAAGGAAATGAACTCTTTCGTGTAAGCGTTTACATTTGCCTTGATTATAACGAAAGAATGGTATAAAATCAATGCATTATATGCAATATCAACAATTTCGGAAGCATTTTCCGAGGCATGGGAGGCATGAATATGAATTTTCCGGATAGACCCTTTGATCTTGTAACGATGGGACAGCTGCTGCTTCGACTTTCGCCACCGGGTAACGAGCGTATCGCCCGTTCGGATGTGTTCGAGAAAAACGTCGGCGGTGCAGAGCTGAACGTAGCTGTAGGTGCCGCACTGCTTGGTCTTCATACCGGTATCATCTCGAAGCTTCCGGCCCATGACCTCGGACAGTTTATGAGAGGTACCATCCGTAGCTACGGCGTATCGGATGACTTCTTCATCTATGATCACTCTGAGGATGCGAGAGTCGGTGTGTACTACTATGAGTATGGTGCCTATCCGCGTAAGCCGCAGGTCATCTATGACCGCCGGCACTCGAGCTTCTTCTCACTGAATCTCGATGAGATCGACCCGGAGGTATATAAGAGTACGAAGTGCTTCCATACCTCGGGCATCACCCTGGCGCTGTCACCGAAGCTTCGTGAGACGACCATCGAGGCGATCAAGCGCTTCAAGGAAAACGGCGCGCTGATTTCCTTCGATGTCAACTTCCGTGGAAACCTCTGGAGCGGCGATGAGGCACGTGAGACGATCCTGAAGATCCTTCCGTATGTTGATATTTTCTTCTGCTCGGAGTCGACGGCACAGCTTACCTTCCTGAAGACCGGAAGCTGCCGTGAGATGATCAAGAGCTTCACCGAGGAGTTCCCGATCAAGGCTGTATTTGCGACCCAGCGTACGGTACACAGCCCGAAGAGCCATGATTTCAGCTCCCTCGCCTACTGCGCAGAGCGTGACGCCTACTTCGAGGAGCCGGCGTACGAGAACATCGATGTCGTCGATCGTATCGGTTCCGGTGACGCGTATATTTCCGGCGCACTCTATGGACTGATCCACTCAAACGGTGATGTTCAGGAGGCGGTGAAGTATGGTAATGCGACTTCCGCGATGAAGAATACCATCCCGGGCGATCTGCCGCAGAGCTCACTGAAGGAGATCGAATCGGTTATCCGCGATCACTACTCGACCGGCTTCCACAGCGAGATGGATCGATAACGGAACATCTGCTATAATTATTAATTATGGATTCGGTGTTGACGATTCCAGTCTGGCGTGCTAGAGTACTGGTAATCGAATAAAACAAACCGATGACAGAGAGAAGTAGTTCATCCTGAATGTCAAAGAGAGCCGTCGATGATGAGAATACGGTACAGGATAGATGAGTGAATGGACTCTGGAGGGCGCTCCGAAAGGAATCGAGTAGGAAGCGACGGGTTCTGCACCGTTATCAGGCAGCACATATGCTGGTATGTGAAAAGTGACCGAAAGGTAAGATGAGTGGTACCACGGATTATAGATTAATTCGCCTCATGCAGAGAGAAATCTCTGTATGGGGCTTTTTTAGTACTTATCCATGAGAGACCACATCATATTTCGATCAGCTCCAGTTGAACATCTACTTTGGGCGAGGGCCCGACATCATGGAGGTAAATATTATGAAAAAGCAGTTTATGGCAGCGACGATGGCAGCACTGATGGCAGCGACACTGGGGGCATGTGGTTCTTCCTCTACACCGACCGCGACGACGGCAGCGGAGACGAAGGCGGAGACCACCGCAGCCGCAGCCGACACCGCAGCTGCTACGGAGGCAGCCGGAGAAGCTGGTAAGAAATATAAGGTTGGTATCGTTCAGTTCATGGATCATCCGTCCCTCAATCAGATCGAGGAGAACGTAGAGAAGGAGTTGGATAAGCTTTCCGAGGAGAAGGGTGTGAACTTTAATTATAAGGATTACACCTTCAACGGCCAGGGCGATGCAACCGTACTGAACCAGATCGCGAGCCAGCTGATCTCGGATGATGTCGACATTATCATCCCGATTGCAACACCGGCTGCACAGGTCGTACAGTCCGCAGTGGAAGGTCAGGATATCCCGGTTGTCTTCTCTGCTGTATCGGATCCGGTATCCGCGAAGCTGGTTGCGTCCATGGATGCGCCGGGCGCCAACATTACCGGAACATCGGATGCGCTGAATACAAACGCGATCATGGATCTTATGCTGGCGGTCAATCCGGATACGGATTATGTCGGACTTCTGTACTCCAACTCCGAGGATTCCTCGAAGCAGCCGATCGAGGATGCGAAGAAGTACCTCGATGGAAAGGGCATCAAGTACATCGAGAAGACCGGTACGAAGACCGATGAGGTACAGGCGGCTGCGGATGCACTTGTGGCAGAGGGTGTCGATGCCGTATTTACACCGACCGATAACACGATCCAGCAGGCAGAGCTTGGTATCTATGAGAAGTTCCTCGAGGCGGGTATCCCGCACTATGCGGGTGCGGATTCCTTCGCACTGAACGGTGCCTTCATGGGCTATGGTGTTGACTACTCGAACCTCGGTGTCGCAACCGCAGATACTGTAGCGGAGATTCTCCTCGATGGTAAGGATACCGCAAGCCTCGCTGTCAAGACCTTCGATAATGGTATCGCAACCATCAACACCGACAGCTGCGAGGCCCTGGGCCTTTCCCTCGACACCGTGAAGTCCGAGATCAAGGATCTCTGCACACAGATCGTCGAGACCAAGACCGAGAAGGAATTCTCGAACTAAGCTGACATAGAGTTGTTTCACAGAGGCTGTCGCGCAAACGGCAGCCTCTTTCTTAAGAATTTCGCAATGGGGTCTGACCCCGTAAAGAAAATCTGCTACAATATAGCTATCTTTTTTTAGGAGGTATGAACCCTTGACTGGTTTTCTCACAGCGGGCATCATCCGCACGGCGCTGGAGGTAGGTCTCGTCTACTCGCTGGTGGCGCTTTCACTGTTTATCAGCTATTCCATCCTGAATATCTGTGATCTTTCGACCGACGGCTGCTACACCCTCGGCTGCGCGGTGGGCGCGGTCGTGACCATCGCAGGTCATCCCTTCCTCGCGATTTTCGCGGCGATGGCAGCGGGTGTCTGCTCGGGCTTCGTCACGGCATTTCTGCAGACGAAGCTCGGTGTCGAGAGCATCCTCGCGGGGATCATCGTGAACACAGGGCTCTATACCGTGAACCTGGCCGTCATGGGCTTCAGCTCGAACGTCTCTATCTTCGGCACGGACACGATCTTCACGCTCTTCGGAAAGCTGAGCAGCAGTAAGGTCTTCGCGAGCTGGAGCAAGCTGATCCTCCTTGCGGCGGTCGTCCTCGTGGTCTGCCTCCTGATCCGCTGGTTCCTGAGCACGACCCTCGGTCTTTCGATCCGAGCGACGGGTGACAGCCCGGCGATGGTGCGTGCGTCCTCGATCAACCCGGCGTTTACGATCACGGTCGGTCTCTGTGTGGCCAATGCCATCACCGGTCTGGCTGGATGCCTCATCGCGCAGTACAACAAAACCTGTGACATCAATCTCGGAACCGGTATGGTTACGATCGCCCTCGCGTCCCTCGTCATCGGCGAAACCCTCTTTGGAAAGCGGAAGATGATGGCGCGGATCTTCGGTATGGTCGTGGGCTCCTGCCTCTACCGTTTCATCATTTCCATCGCGCTCCGCCTCAATGTACCGACCGAGGCCTTCAAGCTGGTATCGGCGGTGATCGTTGCGGTGGCCATCGCCGCACCGCGCGCGAAGGAGCTCGTTGCATTCAAGCATAAGCAGATGAACGCGATCCGTGAACGCAAGTCCATGCAGGGAGGTAGATGAGATGCTGAAAATCGAACATATCTTTAAGACCTTCAATGCAGGCACCGTCAATGAAAAGCGCGCCATCTCGAACCTGAATCTCACCCTCGAGGATGGCGATTTCGCCACCATCGTCGGTTCAAACGGCGCCGGTAAGTCGACGCTGTTCAATGCCATCGCCGGGAGCTTCTACACGGACTCCGGCTACATCGAGCTCGACGGAGAGGACATCACCTTCGTCCCGGAGCATGTTCGCAGCCGCTACATCGGACGCCTCTTCCAGGATCCGTTGATGGGTACGGCACCGCACATGACGATCGAGGAGAACCTCTCGGTGGCCTATCTTCGGGCCAGCGAGCATAAGAAGGGCCTCTTCAGCTATGTGACGAAGAAGGACCGCGAAGCCTTCCGTGAGCAGCTGTCCCTCCTCGACATGGGACTCGAGGACCGGATGAGTCAGCCGGTGGGACTCCTGTCCGGCGGACAGCGTCAGGCCCTGACCCTGCTGATGGCGACCATGGTCACCCCGAAGATTCTCATGCTCGATGAGCATACGGCGGCCCTCGATCCGTCGACGGCGAAGAAGGTGCTGGAGCTCACGAAGAAGATCGTGAAGGAGCGGAACATCAGTTGCCTCATGGTCACCCACAACATGAACCAGGCGCTGGAGCTGGGGAACCGGACACTGATGATGAACAGCGGAAACATTGTCTTCGACGTACGTGGCGAGGAAAGAGCGAAGATGAGTGTCAACGATCTCCTAGAGCGCTTCGCCGAGGGTGCCGGCAAGGAAATGAACAACGACCGCATCCTCCTTTCGACGAAGGAAGGTATCTGATAAATATTGTAACGCGGGTTTCAAATGGTATATAATTATAGTATCAACAGGTAATCACATCAGGAGGCAACTATGATTAAGAAGCAATTCGTCATTACGATCGGCAGACAGTATGGTTCCGGTGGACGCCTCGTAGGTAAGCGTCTCGCAGAGGATCTCGGCATTCATTTTTATGATGATGATATTCTGAAGCTCACCTCGGAGAAGACCGCGATCGGTGAGCAGTATTTCCGTATGGCAGACGAGAAGGCCGGACGGAACTTCCTGTTTAAGACACTGTACGGTCTGAAGCCGGACATCGGAAAGCCGAACACCCAGGAGAACATCGTCTCGCCGGAGAACCTGTTCCGCTTCCAGGCAGAGGTGATCCGTGATATCGCCTCGAAGGAAAGCTGCATCATCGCCGGACGCTGCAGCAATTACATCCTGACCGAGGCGGATATGGAGAACCACGTCGATTTCTTCGTCTATGCAGATCTCGTGACCCGTACGCAGCGCGTGATGGACTACGATAAGGTCAACGAAGAGGAGGCCCTCCGCCGTATCCGGAAGATCGATAAGGAGCGGAGAGAGTACCATAAGTACTACACCGGTGAGGACTGGATGCAGCCGGACAACTATGACCTGATGATCAACGCGAGCCGCATCGACTTCGATGAAATGGAAGTCCTGATGAAGAACTACATGACGATGAGAGGATTTATCGACTGATGAAGAAAACCATACATGCAGCACAGCATTCCCTGAAGGGGAGCCTGACGGTTCCGGGAGACAAGAGCATTTCCCATCGCGCCGTCATGCTGGGCGCGCTCAGTGAGGGCGACACCCACGTGACCGGTTTCCTGAATGGTGCGGACTGTCTCTCGACGATCGGCTGCTTCCGACGTATGGGTATCGCCATCGAGCTTAGCCAGAGTGAGACCGAGGTCGTGATTCACGGCCGCGGTCTTCGTGGTTTACAGAAGCCGGATGGGATGCTTGACTGCGGAAACTCCGGTACCACGACCCGCCTGATTTCGGGCATCCTGTCCTCGCAGGCCTTCGACTCCGAGCTGACCGGCGATGAGAGCATACAGAAGCGTCCGATGAAGCGCATCATGACGCCGCTTCAGGAGATGGGTGCGGACATCCGCTCGATCCGTGAGAACGGCTGCGCGCCGCTCGCGATCCATGGGCAGAAGCTGCACGGGATCACGTATCACTCCCCGGTCGCCAGTGCCCAGGTGAAGTCCTCGATTCTCTTCGCCGGTCTCTACGCCGAGGGTACGACCACGGTCATCGAGCCGGCCCTGTCCCGCGACCATAGTGAGCGTATGCTGCGTGCGCTGGGGGCCAATGTCTCCACTCGGATGCTTTCGGATGGACGAGCTGAAATTACGCTGCAGCCGGGGGCGAAGCTCAGCGCACTGCCGGAGACCCTGGAGGTGCCGGGAGACATTTCCTCGGCGGCCTACTTCATCTCGGCGGCACTGCTCGTGCCGGGCTCGGATGTGCTCATCCGTAACGTCGGCATCAACGAAACGCGTGCGGGTATCCTTGATGCGTATGCCGCGATGGGCGCGGACATCACGCTGGAGAATCGTCGCCTCGCCGGCTTCGAGGATGTCGCGGATATTCATGTCCGCTACAGTGCGGCGCTTCATGGCACGGAGATCTCCGGTGCGATGATTCCGCGTCTCATCGATGAGCTGCCGGTCATCGCCGCAGTGGCGGCGGGTGCGAGTGGTCGCACGGTTTTCCGTGATGCACAGGAGCTGAAGGTGAAGGAATCAAACCGCATCGCCGTGATGGTCGAGGGACTGCGTGCGCTCGGCATCAACGCAGAGGAAACGGAAGATGGCATGATTATCGAAGGGCAGGGGAGTGACCTTCGTGTCGGCGCCGGCACCATCGACACGCATAAGGACCACCGCATCGCGATGACCTTCGCGGTTCTCGCCCTCGCCGGAGATGAGCACACTGCCGTCGAGCTCCTCGACGCGGACTGTATTCAGATTTCATACCCTGGCTTCTACGAAGACCTGAATCGTCTGTTGTGATGAAGATCGAGGCCCCGGAGGACTGGCATCAGAAACACAGTACTTTGGGGCCTCGATTCTGTCAGTACGTGGTCTGCCGGGTTTAAAATAATTTCAAAAAGTGGTTGACTTTCAGAATCGAGGCTGGTATATTAATCGAGTCGCCTTGAGCGACACAAATATGGCGGATTGGTCAAGAGGCTAAGACGCAGCCCTCTCACGGCTGAATCCCGGGT
>JAUNWX010000039.1:0-5463 GCA_030540075.1 Lachnospiraceae bacterium | reverse complement strand
AAGACGCAGCCCTCTCACGGCTGAATCCCGGGTTCGATTCCCGGATCCGTCACTATATGAGCTTCAGGTTTTCCTGAAGCTTTTTGTTTTCTTCATTTTTTATTTGTCGGCTTTCGTTTCGCTGGCTTATCGCCATCGATCGAAATGGGCGAGTGCATTGTCCTTCGAAGATATACCAAAACCGGCGCATTTATGCTAAAGTATGCTCTATGTTGAAGATCAGGCGGACGGGCGCGACGCCCGTCATGGATATCATAAAAACAGAAAACCCGGATGGGAGCGCGCTCCTCTATATGCAGCTGCCGGCGATCCGGGCGACGGGGATCGTCGAGCATGCGTTTTCGACGCGAATCGGCGGGACGAGTCAGGGCATCTTTTCCTCGATGAATCTGCGCTTCGGGCATGGCGACGAGGATGCGCGGGTGCGCGAGAACTTTCACCGGATGGCCGCGGTGCTTGGGACGGATGAGGCGCACATGGTGCTCACGAAGCAGACGCACACGACGAACGTCCGGGTCGTCACCGCAGCGGATGCGGGCTTCGGTGTCGTGCGGGAGCGTCCGTACGATGACGTCGATGGTCTGATCACGGATGTGCCGGGGCTCGCCCTCGGGGTCTTCGCAGCGGACTGTGTGCCGCTGCTGTTCGTGGATCCGGTGCACCACGCGATCGGCGCGAGTCACTCGGGCTGGCGCGGGACGGTGGCACGTATGGGCGAGGTTACGATTCGGGCAATGCAGTCGACCTACGGGACAGTACCTTCGGATCTCATCTGTGCCATCGGTCCGAGTATCTGCCGGGACTGCTACGAGATCTCGGAGGATGTGGCGCAGCATTTTATCGAAGCCTTTCCGGGGCGCGCGGCGGAGATTCTGCGTGACGATGGGCTCAATGCAGCCGGCGAGCATAAGTACCATCTTGATCTCTGGGCGGCGAACCGCATTGTGCTCGAGGAAGCAGGCGTGCCGGCAGCGCAGATCAGCACGACGGATATCTGTACGAACTGTAATCCGGAGCTGCTGTTCAGCCATCGCTATACGCATGGGCTCCGGGGAAACAATGGTGTATTTATCATGCTGAAGTAGTGAACGACAGCATAGGCCCTGGAAAATGAAGGATGGTGCAGATGCTGGGCATCACGATTCTGATAGCAGGGGTGCGGATACAGAGCCTCGGTCGCTGTGGCAGCGCAGGATCGGGTGGATCGAATGGAGGAAACGGAATGAATTTACCGATTGCAATTTTACTGATCGTGGGCATCGCAGCGCTGACGGTTTATATCTTCCGTCATGCGATGAAGAAGGAGGATCTCGGGAAGGATGGCTGCTCCGGCTACAAGGGCTGCGCGTCCTGTGCGGCGTCGGAGTACTGCAACCATATCACGAGCCTCGAGAAGTTCGCGGATGAGCGGGACAAGGATAAGAAGGCGAAGAAGTAAAGCACGTTTATCCGACGGTGGCGTCCGCGGATGAGCGGGACCGGGAAAGAAGACGAAGACATGAAGATCATTCATCAGACAGCGGAGTATGTGGTCGTCTGCAAGGCGGCCGGTGAGGATTCGGAGCATGATCTGCCGGGGCTGCTTGCGGAGCAGAACGGAGATCGTGCAGCGGATTATTATGTCGTGCACCGGCTCGATAAGGCGGCGTCGGGACTGCTGGTGCTGGCACGGGATCGCCAGACGGCGGGGGAGCTCAGTCGTCAGCTGACGGAGAACCGGCTGCGGAAGAGCTATCTCTGCGTCGTTCCGGGTGTGCCGGAGCCGGCAAGCGGGGAGATGCAGGACCTTCTCTATAAGGATAAGATGAAGCAGAAGATGTTTCCGGTGAAGCGGAAACGCGCCGGCGTGAAGGAGGCGTCACTCGCATACCGGGTGCTGGAGACGCAGGCGTCGCTTGCGCTCGTCGAGGTGGAGCTTCAGACGGGACGTTTCCATCAGATCCGCTGCCAGTTCGCGGCGCGGAAGCTGCCGCTCGTCGGAGACGGGAAGTATGGCTCGCGGGTGCGGAGTCCGCATCTGGCGCTGTTCTGCCGGACGCTTTCATTCTACGATCCAAAGGAAAAGAAGGAGCGTTGCTTCACAGCAACGCCACCGGCGGAGTTTCCATGGACGGCGTTTTCCTGCGCTTCCGACGAAGCGGAGTGACGCCATCTGAGAACAGGACGGGAGCATTGGCATACTATATATGAAATGCGTCCAATCCTGCGGAAGTGAATCGCCCGGACTGCGCGTCAGTCGTCGGGCGGATGAAGGAGAGATATGACGGAATTCGAATTTCTGAACATCATGCATCGTGCGGAGATGCTGAAAAATAATACGCGGCACAGCTGGACCTCGCAGGACCGGCACGAGTCGGTGGCGGAGCACAGCTGGCGTCTGGCGTTCATGGTGCTCATGTACAGCCACGAGCTGAAGAAGGAGTTTCCGGAGGCCGACATCGACAAGGTGCTTCGGATGTGCATCATCCATGACCTCGGCGAAGCCTTCACCGGCGACATCCCGTCGTTCTACAAGACGGACGCGGATTCGGTGAAGGAGTCGGACATCCTGCTCGACTGGTTCCGCTCGATGCCGGCACCGTTTGACACGGAGCTGCCGGCACTCTGGGAGGAGATGGAGGCGCTCGAGACGACCGAGGCGCGCATCTACAAGGCCTTCGATAAGATCGAGGCGGTGGTGCAGCACGATGAGGCGAAGCTCAGCACTTGGCTTCCGCTTGAGCGCGAGCTGCAGCTCACGTACGGTGCGGAAAATATGAAGTTTTCGAAGACGATTCAGAAGCTTCGCGACGTGATCGACGAGGAAACACGGAAAAAGATCACAGAGGGCAGATAAGGTCAGGGGCCATGCTGGACTATAGAAGCGGCAGCAGACGGAGATATGTTTGCGCGCGGACGGAATGCGGTACGCATCAGCGATGAGAGGATGTACATATGAAGGATTACGAGCCGGAACGGCAGCCATCGATTGAAATCTCAACACAGGCGTCGGCAGAGCAGCATTGGCAGGCGCTCGACCGGAGCGCACTCGGACCGCGCTCTGTGCTGCTCTACGCGGAGCGGCTGTCGGAGGCGCTCGATCTCAGGTCCATGCTTTCGACCGGCCAGATCATGGCGGTGCAGGTGGCGGGCGACCCCGCGGAGGATGGTGCGGTGCTGGATTTCGCCTTCGTGCAGGGGCTTCGGAAGCAGTGCATCGCGGCGGAGGTGCCGTTTCACTTTGCGGGGACCGGCGCGAACTTCCAGATGAAGGGTCGGGTGTTCCACATTCCAGCGAAGCTGCAGGCCTCGCAGGCGGCGAAGGCAGAGATGGAGTATTTTCCGATCTGCCTCGCGATGAACGCACCGGTGCCGGCATTGGCCCAGGACATGACCGGGGATGCGGCGCAGGCGGCGAAGATCGGCACGACCTCCATGGAGATGCGAAAGCCGCAGCGAAGCGACGCTGGCAGAAGGTCCGTACAGACCGGATGGGAAGCGATGGGGCATGCGCCGTCGATGTTTGACTGTATGCAGGGAAACGCGAATAGTGAAGCCGCGATGCCGGATGCGGATGGCTTCACGGCGGTGAGCTTCAATCCCTTCGAGGATGGGGAGGAAACGGCGCAGGAAAATGCGCGTCCGGAGGACGAGGATCCGACGTTTTTCGGCTCGCTGGAGCATCCGAGTGTGAAGAATCTGCACTATACGATTGAGGTTTCAGATGACGATGATGATTACCAGGGGGCCAGTGCCGAGGATCATCGGCAGCTCGAGGAGAGTGAGCGGGCGCGGAAATCCAGTGCGCAGGTGCAGTTTCTCCAGGAGTCGTTGCGCCTCGCCGAGGACGGAGGTCATCCCTGACCAGGCGATGGCGCGTCTGTTCGAGCGGCTCAGTCAGAGTACATTTCGTTCCGGCTTTCATCTGCGGAAGCAGGAGCGCGCCTACTTCGAGAAGCAGGGGCGTGCGAAGATCGAGGAGCATGCGCGGGATTTCATCCGCGATCGGCTGGCACCGGCAGAGCCGCGAAATGATGGGAAGCAGACTCCCTGGCGGGGGCACCCGGTCTTCATCGCGCAGCATGCCACCGGCTGCTGCTGTCGCGGCTGTCTCTCGAAGTGGCATCACATCCCGGCGCATCGGGCGCTCAGTGACGCCGAGCAGCGCTACATCGTTTCGGTGCTGATGTGCTGGATCGACCGGGAGATGAAATCATGAAATCGAAGGCCCGGAGAGGAGAGGTCAGATACAACTACGTTTCAGCCCTCACGAAAAGAACTTGCATATAAAATGCACGCGTGCTACATTTTTAAATTATCGAGATTAAGCGGACAATATCAGAAGTATGGTAGGATGTCCGGATTTAGGGGGTAAGTATGGGACTGATCATTCCGAAGGATTATGATCCGCGTCTGTCTGTGCGTGAGACACAGGAGGCGATCAAGTATATCAGAGACACATTTCAGAAGGAGTTCGGGCGGGAGATGAATCTCAGCCGTATTTCGGCACCGCTGTTCGTGGCGAAGAGCTCGGGTCTCAATGATAATCTGAACGGTTATGAGCGTCCGGTCAGCTTCGATGTTCCATGGTGGCCGGATGAGACGATCGAGGTCGTGCATTCGCTGGCGAAGTGGAAGAGAATGGCACTGAAGAAGTATGGCTTCAAGCCGGGCGAGGGCCTCTATACCAACATGAACGCGATCCGTCGCGATGAGGAGCTTGATAATCTGCACAGCTGCTATGTCGATCAGTGGGACTGGGAGATGGTTATCAACAAGGAGGACCGGAACACCACGACGCTCGAGGGTACCGTGCGCATGATCTTCCGTATCATCAAGCACATGGAGCATGAGGTGTGGTACAAGTATCCGAATGCGGTCAACAAGCTGCCGGATGATATTTACTTCATCGATTCCGAGACACTGCTTCAGATGTACCCGGACAAGACGCCGAAGGAGCGCGAGAACGCGATCTGTAAGGAGCATGGCTGTGTGTTCATCAGCCGCATCGGTGATAAGCTGTCGAACGGTGAGCCGCACGATGGTCGTGCACCGGACTATGATGACTGGGCACTGAATGGTGATATCCTGTTCTGGTATCCGACGCTTGACTGTGCGCTGGAAATCAGCTCCATGGGTATTCGTGTCGATGAGACGTCGCTGCGTGAACAGCTGAAGAAGGCGGGGTGTGAGGATCGCGCAAATCTTCCATACCATAAGATGCTGCTCGAGGGTGAGCTTCCGTACACCATCGGTGGTGGTATCGGACAGTCACGTCTCTGCATGCTGCTGCTGAACCGTGCGCATGTCGGTGAGGTACAGGCCAGCATCTGGCCACAGGAGATGATCGATACCTGCCGGGAGCACAACATCATTCTTCTTTGATTCCTGAAGAATTCGTCTACGAGCCGGAAGAACTGCAACCGAAACACAGTACTCCGAGCTCGGAAGACTCTAAAATCCCATCCCTAAGAAGTACTAGGC
>JAUNWX010000038.1 GCA_030540075.1 Lachnospiraceae bacterium | reverse complement strand
ACAAAAAAATAAGGCGTGGAGCGCCTTCTAGCGTTTTGGGGTGTCAAAGACCCGGATAAGCTCGTATATATTATGGAAAGTACTTTTCAGCGTTCATGTGTGTGGCATGTTTCGGCTCTGGCAGCTATGAAAAAGAGGCATGGCAGATTCTGCGATTCTGCTTGCAGTTCAGGTGCGATCGCAGTACGATAAGCACAACCAAATACAACACTTTAAACCGATGAAGCGGAAATAACGTATGCAAAGGAATCCTCAGAGAGCCGGGGGTGGTGAAATCCTGGTGGTAGCACCCGCATGCAAATGGACCGCCGAGGGCGTGATGAAAGAGCGAGAAGTTTTCATCAGAAAACTTCGACCGATATGGCGCAATCTCTGATTGCGTTCCGAAGGAATTGACGAAGGTCCTTCCCTAGGACCGAGTCAACCCGCGAGAAGTTTCTACAGGTACTTCGACCGATATGGCGCAATCTCCGATTGCGTTCCGAAGGAATTGACGAAGGTCCTTCCTTGGGACCGAGTCAACCTCCCCTATCAAAATACTCGAGTATTTCACGACGTAAGGCATACGTCAGTTGCCATGGATATGCTGGTATCCAGTTAAGCGCACAGACCGGAAAGAGTTCTGGAAGTGAGCAGCTCAGGAACCTGAAGCATCGAGAAATTCAGACGCATAAGAGGCGTGGATGCTCGAGTGAGAAGGGGACAGAGTTGAACCGCTTCGGTGATTTTTTCACTGTGAATCAAGGTGGCACCGCGACTGAGAAAGTTCAATCGTCCTTGATGAAACGTAGATCGTTTCATCAGGGACTTTTTTATTGCCGCAGAAGTTTATGGGGTCAGACCCCATTAAATTTTCGTAAACTTCCGAAACGCAGGCGGCGACAACGAAAAGAGATGCACCGATGGGATAACAGCGCGAGCTGAAAGGAGCAGAAATGATTAAGGAAGCCATCATCAAAATCGTCAACAAGGAAGATCTGAGCTACGAGGAGGCACGGGAGACTATGCTCGAAATCATGCGGGGCGAGACCACTGCGACGCAGAACGCGGCCTTCCTCGCGGCGCTGTCCACGAAGTCCGCGAAGGCCGAGACCATCGATGAGATCTCCGGCTGTGCCACCGCGATGCGCTCGCTGGCGACGCCGGTCGAGCATCCGGGCATGGAGGTGCTCGAAATCGTCGGTACCGGCGGCGATGGTGCCCATTCGTTCAATGTCTCGACCACGGCAGCGATGGTCGTCGCCGCAGGTGGCGTGAAGGTCGCGAAGCATGGCAACCGCGCCGCATCGTCCCTTTCCGGCACCGCAGACTGCCTCGAAGCGCTCGGTGTAAACATTGCCCAGGACCCGGCGCTGTGCCGGAAGATGCTCGAGGAGGCCGGCTTCTGCTTCATGTTCGCGCAGAAGTACCACGCCGCGATGAAGTACGTCGGTCCGATCCGTAAGGAGCTCGGCTTCCGCACCGTCTTCAACGTCCTCGGCCCGCTCACGAACCCGGCGAAGCCGGAGATGTTCCTGCTCGGCGTCTACGATGAGTACCTCGTCGAGCCGGTGGCGAAGGTGCTGAGCACGCTCGGCGTGAAGCGCGGCCTCGTGGTGTACGGCCAGGACCGCCTCGATGAGATCTCCGCGAGCGCCCCGACGACGATCTGCGAGATCCGTGACGGCTTCTACCGGACCTCGGTCATCCAGCCGGAGGATTTCGGCCTCACCCGTGGCACGAAGGATGAGATCGTGGGCGGGACAGCCGCGGACAATGCTGAGATCACGCGCGGGATCCTGAACGGGACCATCACCGGAACGAAGCGAAACATCGTCCTCCTGAACGCCGGCGCCGCCCTCTACGTAGCGAAGGCCGCCGACAGCCTCGCGGACGGCATTAAGCTCGCCGCGGAGCTCATCGACTCCCGGAAGGCCCTCGACACACTGAATAAAGTGATCGAGGTCAGCAATTCATAATCAAAGGAAGCACACATGGGAACGATATTAGACCAGCTGGCAGATTACGCGAGAATCCGGGTTGCGAAGAAAAAAGAAGAGAAACCCCTGGAGGAGATCAGGGAAGAGGCGCTGGCGCTCGCGAAGGCGGAGCCGTTCCGTTTCGAGCGGGTGCTCGCAGCGCCGGGCGACATCCACTTCATCTGCGAGTGCAAGAAGGCGTCGCCATCGAAGGGCCTGATCGCGCCGGAGTTCCCGTACCTCGAGATCGCGAAGCAGTACGAGGCTGCCGGTGCCAGTGCGATTTCCGTGCTGACCGAGCCGAAGTGGTTTCTGGGCTCCGACGACTACCTTCGGGAAATCGCCGCGGAAGTGCAGACGCCCTGCCTTCGCAAGGACTTCACGGTGGACCCGTACATGATCTACGAGGCGAAACTTCTCGGAGCCTCGGCGGTGCTGCTGATCTGTGCGCTTCTCGACACACAGACACTCGCCATGTACATTGAGATCGCCGATTCCCTCGGCCTCTCCGCCATCGTGGAAGCGCATGATGAAGCGGAGGTTGCCTCGGCAGCAGCGGCTGGCGCCCGCATCATCGGCGTGAACAACCGGAACCTGAAGGACTTCACCGTCGACATTCACAACAGCATTCGCCTCCGCGAGCACGCCCCGGCCGGCACGATCTTCGTCGCCGAATCCGGTATCCGCACCCCGGAGGACGTGGAAACCCTTCGCCGGAACGGCGTCAATGCGGTCCTGATCGGCGAGCAGCTGATGCGCGCCACCAGCCCGAAGGCAGAAATCGACCGGCTGAGAGGATGCTGATTATGGAAACGCAAGTGAAAATCAAGATCTGCGGCTTGCGAACCCCTGCGGATGTAGCGGCAGTCAATGCAGCCATTCCGGAGTACGCGGGTTTCATCTTCGTGCCGATGCGGCGCCGTTACGTCGTGTCGGCGCAGGCGGCGATTCTATGTCAGCAGCTGGACCCGCGCATCCGTCCCGTCGGTGTCTTCGTGGACGCCCGCATCGAGGAGATCCTGGAGGTCCTCACGCATTGCCCGCTCGACATGGTGCAGCTTCACGGCTCGGAGGACAATGACTACATCGCGATGCTCCGCGCCGCGTACCGATCCCGTTTCGCTGTGGAAAGCCGCAATCTCTACATCGTGAAGGCGTTCCGCGTCGAGGGTGCGGACGACATCCGGCGGGCGGAGGCCTCTGCGGCGGACGAGATCCTGCTGGATCACGGGGCCGGCGGCACCGGCGAGCGCTTCGACTGGACGCTGCTGCAACATTGCCGCCGACGCTTCTTCCTCGCCGGTGGATTAACCCCAGACAATGTGGAAGACGCCATCCGCGTGGCGCAGCCTTACGCCGTCGACGTCAGCTCCTCGCTGGAAACCGACGGACGAAAGGACCCGGAGAAGATCCGGCGTTTCGTCGCCGCGGTGCGCCGCAGTTTATAAAAATTGAATGGGGTCAGACCTTCTTACGAAATTCTTAAGATGACGGAGCGGGCGGCGAAAGCGAGCTCGACAGCCCGCGAAGCAGGACAGCTTCAGTGACGATGGAAAGGCCGAAGACATTGGCCTCTGAAACAGAAAGACGAACGGCAGTGGATGCCGGAAAGGACGAGATATGACAAATCAGAATGGAAGATTCGGTATTCACGGGGGCCAGTACATCCCGGAGACGCTGATGAACGCGGTGATCGAGCTCGAGGCCGCCTACAACAAATACAAGGACGACCCGGAATTTAATGCGGAGCTGCAGACGCTCTTCAACGAGTATGCGGGCCGCCCGAGCCGCCTTTACTATGCGGAGAAGATGACGAAGGACCTCGGCGGCGCGAAGATCTACCTGAAGCGCGAGGACCTGAACCACACGGGCGCGCACAAGATCAACAACTGCCTCGGCCAGGCGCTGCTCGCGAAGAAGATGGGCAAGACCCGCCTTATCGCGGAGACCGGCGCAGGCCAGCATGGTGTGGCGACCGCGACGGTGGCGGCGCTCATGGGCATGGAGTGCGTGGTCTTCATGGGCAAGGTGGATACGGAGCGCCAGGCGCTCAATGTCTACAAGATGCGCCTTCTCGGAGCGGAGGTGGTCCCGGTTACGGACGGCACCGGCACCCTGAAGGATGCGGTTTCCCAGGCGATGCGCGAGTGGACGAGCCGCATCGAGGACACCCACTACTGCCTCGGCTCCGTCATGGGGCCGCACCCGTTCCCGACGATCGTACGTGATTTCCAGGCGGTGATTTCGAAGGAAATCAAGGAGCAGATGCTTGAGAAGGAGGGGCGCCTCCCGGATGCCGTCATCGCGTGCGTCGGCGGCGGATCGAACGCCATCGGCTCCTTCTACCACTTCATCGACGACCCGGAGGTGCAGCTCATCGGCTGTGAGGCCGCGGGCAGAGGCGTCGACACCTTCGAGACAGCGGCCACGATCAATACCGGCAGCCTCGGCATCTTCCACGGCATGAAATCCTACTTCTGCCAGAACGAGTACGGCCAGATCGCGCCGGTCTACTCGATTTCCGCCGGCCTCGACTACCCGGGCATCGGCCCGGAGCACGCGTATCTCCACGACATTGGCCGTGCGCAGTACGTGCCGGTAACGGACGACGAAGCGGTCAATGCTTTCGAATATATGTCGAAGATGGAGGGCATCATCCCGGCCATCGAAAGCTCCCATGCCGTCGCCTACGCGCTGAAGCTCGCGCCGACCATGCGGAAGGACCAGACCATCGTCATCACGATCTCCGGCCGCGGCGACAAGGACTGCGCGGCGATCGCCCGCTACCGCGGCGAGAACATCCGGGACGACGAATAAAAAAGAGAGGTGGAAACATGAATCGTATTGCAGATGCATTTCAGAATAAAAAGGCGTTCATCGCCTTCATCACAGTGGGTGATCCGGACCTCGAGACGACGGAGAAGATCGTCGAGGCGGCCGTCGAGGGCGGTGCGGATCTGATCGAGCTCGGCATCCCGTTTTCGGATCCGACGGCGGAGGGCCCGGTCATCATGGAGGCCGACGAGGTGGCGCTCCGGGCCGGCACCACGACGGATAAGGTGTTTGAGCTCACGAAGAAGCTCCGCGCGACGGTGACGATCCCGCTCGTGTATATGACCTATGCCAATGTCGTCTTTTCCTACGGTTGTGAGCGCTTCGCTGCACAGGCGCAGGCGGCAGGTGTCGATGGCATCATCCTCCCGGACGTGCCATACGAGGAGCGCGATGAGTTCGCGGAGGTCTTCGACCGCTACGGCATCGACCTGATCTCGATGATCGCCCCGACCTCGGAGGACCGCATCGCGATGATTGCGAAGGAAGCGAAGGGCTTCCTCTATATCGTATCCTCCCTCGGCGTCACCGGAACGCGCAGCGAGATCACGACCGACATCGGCGCGATGACCGCTCTCGTCAAGAAGAACTCGAAGGTGCCATGCGCCGTCGGCTTCGGCATCTCGACCCCGGAGCAGGCTGCGAAGATGGCCGCCCTCTCGGACGGTGCCATCGTCGGCTCCGCGATCATCAAGCTTATCGCGAAGCACGGAACGGACGCCGCCGGCCCGGTGAAGGATTATGTGAAGCAGATGGCCGACGCAGTGCACGCGCTGTAGGCACGATGACAGCCGAAAATGGCCACCATGCCTGCAAAACTTCCGATTTTTATAGGCATGGTGGCCATAAAACGGGGCATCATGCCTGCAAAACTCTTGAAAAACGTTCATTTTCGTAGGCACGATGGTGCTTTTCGGCACTTACCGTGCCTGCAATCAAAGAAGCCGGCGGGATCTCCCGCCGGCTTTTCAGTGCCTTCCGGGCGCTTTTTTCGTCTCAAGGTATGGAATCCTCGCCGACATGTGCTAAACTAAGTAAAAGTATGGTCTGGCGACGCACGCATCGTCTGAGAGCTCATCTATCCGGGCCATAAGTGAAAACGAGATTCTTCTATAGAAAGAACAGGAGACATATATGAAAAAGGCGTTAATTACAGGTATCACAGGTCAGGATGGTTCCTATCTGGCAGAGCTTCTGCTGGAGAAGGGCTACGAGGTGCACGGTATCATCCGTCGTGCGTCGGTTTCCACGACTGAGCGCATCGACCACATCCTCGATAAGCTGATCATCCACGAGGGCGATCTTTCCGACTCCTCCAGCATCATCCGTATCGTGCTTCAGGTGAAGCCGGACGAGATCTACAACCTCGCAGCACAGTCCCATGTACAGGTTTCCTTCGAGGCGGCTGAGTACACCGGTGACGTCGACGCGCTCGGCGTGCTTCGTATCCTCGAGGCTGTCCACACTGCAGGACTCGATAAGACCTGCCGTGTATACCAGGCATCCACGTCCGAGCTCTTCGGTAAGGTCGAGGCGGTTCCGCAGTCTGAGACGACCCCGTTCCATCCATTCAGCCCGTACGCTGTTGCGAAGCAGTACGGCTTCTGGATGATGCGTCAGTATCGTGACGCCTACGGCATTTTCGCCTGCAACGGTATCCTCTTCAACCACGAGTCCGAGCGCCGCGGCGACAACTTCGTCACCCGTAAGATCACGCTCGCAGCCGGTCGTATCGCCTGTGGTCTCCAGGATCACCTCGAGCTCGGTAACCTCGATTCTCTCCGTGACTGGGGTTACGCGAAGGATTACGTTGAGTGCATGTGGCTGATTCTCCAGCAGGACGAGCCGGATGATTATGTCATCGCGACCGGCGTACAGCACACCGTCCGTGAGTTCACCACCCTCGCATTTGCGAATGATGGCATCGAGCTCGAGTGGCGCGGTGAGGGCATCGACGAGAAGGGCTACGATAAGAAGACCGGCAAGATGCTCGTCAGCGTCAATCCGAAGTGGTATCGTCCGACTGATGTCGTAAACCTCTTAGGTGATCCGACGAAGGCGAGAACGAAGCTCGGCTGGAATCCGCAGAAGACCAGCTACGAGGAGCTCTGCCAGATCATGGCCGAGCACGACCTTCAGCTCGCGAAGAAGGAAGCAGGGCTCCAGTAAGATCGGACGCCCATCGATGGCTGGCAGTGCCATCGGAGTGAATTCGGAAACATTGGCATGGGCAGGTGGCGCAGATCGAAACGCCGGCCTGCTCATGTGATTTACATGGAGAAATATATGGAAAAGGTCCTGATTTTTGGCGCGGGCGGCTTCGTCGGAAGCTACCTCTCGCGCGAGTTTCTCGAGCATGGATACGCCGTGGTCGGGAGTGATAAGGCCACGCGCGGGCAGCTGCCGCCGGAGTTCGCGTTCCACCCGGCGGACCTCCTGAACGCCGCGGAGGTCGAGGCGCTGGTCAATGCTGTCGGCCCGGACATCGTCGTCAACCTCGCCGCGATCAGCAGCGTCGGGGCTTCGTGGGGCATCCCGCAGACGACGATCGAGGTGAACGTGGTCGGTGCCCTCAACATCCTCGAGGCGGCGCGAAAGGCAGAGAAGAAGCCGCGCATCCTCTTCGTCGGCTCGAGCGAGGAGTACGTCATCACGGAACAGGCCATCGACGAGAAGACGGCGCTCAATGCCAGCAACCCGTATGGTATCTCGAAGGTGACGCAGGAGAATTTTGCGGCGCTCTACCGCGAGCATTACGGCCTCCGCGTCTACTGCGTGCGTCCGTTCAATCATACCGGTGTCGGCCAGCGCGATTCCTTCGTCCTTCCGAGCTTCTGTAAGCAGGTGGCGGCGATCGAGAAGAGCGGACAGCCGGGTACGATTCAGGTCGGCAACCTCAACATCGAGCGTGACTTCAGCCACGTGAAGGACATCGTCCGCGCGTACCGCATGATCGTCGAGCAGGACGACTGCCGCGTCATCTATAACGTCGGCTCCGGCACGGCCTATAACCTGACGGAGCTGCTCCAGTACGTCACGAAGCTCAGCCAGCAGCCGATCTCCATCGAGGTCGACCCGGCCCGCTTCCGCCCGTCCGACCAGCCACGCATCTGCTGCGACCACCGTCGCATCACGGAAGAACTCGGCTGGACACCGGAGTACAGCGTTTACGACGCCCTCCGGGAGATGTATGAGGCATTTCTGAAATAAAAATCGAAGATCAAAGCATCAAAGGAGCCGGCGGGATATCCCGCCGGCTTCTTGACTGCAGCTATGGTGCCACTCAAAACCCAGGGAAATGAGAAGTATATATTCAGCTTAAAACATGTTAAAATGTACACAAGTATGTTCGGCGCAGGAACGGAGAGCGATACTGCTGCGCCGACGGGGGTCGTGATGAGGTCTGGAATTCGGTAATATCTTACACATAAATCACTTGCACTGCTGGTGCTCTGCGCGTCGCTGATGTTCACGCTGAGCGTGCGCCCGACACCGGCCTATGCGGAGGAAACAAGCGCTGCGATAGCTGCGCCGGTGTCCGGTACCGAGACATTGACCGCCACTGCGCCGGCGCCTGCCACCGCGCCGGAACCTGCCACCGATACGCCGTCCGAATCAAAAACCGTCCGTGTCGGTTATTTCACCTCCCGGAATTTCCAGGAGGGTGGCGAGGACGGGCATAAGCGCGGCGCAGGCTATGAGTACCTGCAGAAGATCGCGAGCCTGACCGGCTGGAACTATGAATATGTTTACGCGCCGTTCAGCGAGTGCCTCGAGATGATCGAGAACGGTAAAATCGATCTCCTCGGAAACGTGAATTATACCATCGACCGCTCGCGTCGGATGTACTTCTCCTCCTACCCGGAGGGGAACGACAGGTACTGGATCTTTACGAATAAGGAACATGAAGAGATCGCGGACGGTGATCTGAGCTCCCTTGAGGGATGCCGCATCGGCGTCGCGGACGGAAGCTATCAGCAGCAGCTGATCACACAGTGGCTGGAAACGAAGCGGATCAACGCGTCGGTCATCCCATGCACAGATTATAACGCGATGATGGACGGCCTCGAGAACGACACCCTCGACGCGATGGTGGCACCGGGTCTCATCGTACAGAGCGACTCCATCCCGGTCATCAGCATCGGTGGCGGCGATTACTATTTCGCTGTCACCCAGAGTCGTCGCGACCTGCTGTCTGAGCTGAATGCCGCGCTCGCGGAGATCCATACCACCGACCCGGATTATAACACGACCCTGATGGCCCGCTACGAGAGTCGCGCCTCACGAAGCTATGCCCTGAACCGTGAAGAAAAGAAGTGGCTTTCTGCCCATCAGAATACCATGCGCATCGGCTACCTCGAGGACAAGCTTCCCTTCTGTGGCAGCGAAAACGGCGAGCTCGTCGGCATCCTCGCGACGGTGCTGGACACCGTGAAGACAGAATACGGCATTCGGATCGAGACCGTGCCGTACAAAAATACGAAGACGCTGGGCGAGGACCTGGCGGCAGGCGAGGTCGATCTGGCAGGCCCGGTTATTCAGGAGTTCGACATCATGGAAAAGTATGGGATGGTGTCGACGGAATCCATCTTCGATGTCACCCCGGTCATCATTTATCGGGGCAATGACTGCGCCCGGAGTATTCAGCACATCGTCCTGGCGACGAGCTGCGTCTACACCCCACAGATTACCTCGGTGCTTTTTCCGGAAGCGGAAATCAAAAAGGTCGAGACGATCGATGACTGTTTGCGTGCAATCCAGCGCGGGAAAGCCGGCGCGACCATCATCCCGTCGATTCGGCTCAGCACGATGACCGATAACCCGCTCCTGAAGAAGCTGTCGACCACCGAGGTCGCGAAGCGACAGGACCTCGTTCTGTTCACCGGGAAGGAAAACCGCCGTGCGGTGACCATCATCGATAAGGCCGTCGAGCAGTCGGCCGGCCTCTTGAACGGTGTGGTGCTGGCGAAGTACTCCGTCGTGAAGCAGCAGGCCACACTGCATGACTTTTTCGACACCTATGCGCAGCAGACCATCTGCGTCTCGGTCGCCATCATTGGCATCCTCCTGCTGCTCCTGTCGCGACTGGTGGTCGGACAGCGAAAGCTCGAGGCGGCGCTCGCGGAGGCACGTGAGGCCAATGCTGCCAACGTGGCGAAGACGACCTTCCTCAACAGTATGTCGCACGATATACGTACCCCGATGAACGCCATCATCGGCTTCACGAACATCGCACTTTCGATGGGCCCGGAGGAGAAGATCCGGAACTGCCTCGAGAAGATCATGAAGAGCTCGGACTACCTGATGTCGCTCATCAACGACGTGCTCGACATCAGCCGCATCGAGAGCGGCAAGATCAAGTACAAGCCGGTGCCGTGTGACATCACTGAGATCACGGATACCGTGCTGGCGGTGGCTCACGGCTTCCTGCAGGGGCGGAACATCGAGTTTGTCGTCCAGCGCGCGACGCCGACGGCGAAGTATGTGTACGCCGACGAGCTCCGCATCCGTGAGGTGCTGATCAATATCCTCAGCAACGCCATCAAGTTCACGAAGGACGGTGGCACGATCCGCTTCGAGGTGGAGGACCAGGCGGTCGGAGATGGGAAGCACGTCCAGGTGCGCTACCGCATCTCGGACACCGGCATCGGCATGAGCGAGGAGTTCCAGGCGCATCTCTATGAGGAGTTCGCCCAGGAGAACGACGGCGCCCGCACGAACTACAAGGGTACCGGCCTCGGTATGGCCATCACGAAGCGCTATGTCGACATGATGAACGGCGAGATCCATGTGAAGAGCAAGCAGGGCATCGGCACGACCTTCACCGTCGAGCTGCCGCTCCGGATCGCAGAGACGGCCCCGGATACGAAGGAAAAATGCTCGTGCACAGAGCGTGACCTCCAGGGCGTGCGCGTCCTGATGGCGGAGGACAACGACCTGAACGCCGAGATCGCGATCACGTTGCTGGAAGAAAAGGGCCTCGTGGTCACCCGTGCCGTCGACGGCCAGGACGTCCTCGACCAGTTCCGCTCCGCGCCGACCGGAAGCTTCGACCTCATCCTCATGGACATCATGATGCCGCAGCAGAACGGCTACGAAGCGACCCAGGCGATCCGCAGCATAGCCGACCGCCCGGATGGCCGGACTATCCCGATTGTCGCCATGACCGCGAACGCCTTCGCCGAGGACATCGTCGCCGCCCACGCCGCCGGCATGAACGGCCACCTCGCGAAGCCGATCGACATGGACGAAGTCGTGAAAGTCATCTGCCGCGTGTTGAAGTAAGTACCCTGTGCCTGACGTGGGCAGATCGGCCCCAAATATCATGTATGCAAAAAGCGGAGCCTCGCATGGCTCCGCTTTTTGCTTAGAAAAATTTAATGGGGTCAGCCCCCCCTTACGAAATTCTTAAGATGGCCTGGTGAAAAACGAAAAACGGGAATGCAAAATCTGAAAATATCAGTTCCGTTTCGGCTTTTTCTGCGCTATAATATACAGCTGTAGCGGGGACATAGCTCAGTTGGGAGAGCGTTGCGTTCGCAACGCAAAGGTCGCGGGTTCGAATCCCGTTGTCTCCATATCGAGGATCGTATTCGAAGCATCGGATACGATCCTTTTTTGTGCCAATGTCTACGCCCTCTGCATCATCACTTCGTGCCCGCACTGTGTCTTCGCTGCCCCTCTTCTCGGCAGGCGCTGCTTCATCAGACACCAGACATTTTAAAAGGACCCTCCATATAGGAGAGCCCTTCACCTCTGCGCCATGCGCTTCACTTCATTTCATTTCACATCACTTCTGCAGCACCTGCTTTTCGTTCTCCTGCACGCGCCGCTCGATCGCCGTAAACTGCCGGATCTCGTCCTCTGTGAATCCCCGGAACTTCGCCTGCTCGTAGTCGCGCTCCGCGGCCGCGATATCCTGCAGCACCGCATCCGCCGCCGGCAGCAGCTCGAGACGAATCTTTCGCGGCTCGCTACGCTTCTTCGGCAGCTCGATGATGTCCATCATCTCTCGTGTTGTCAGTCTCTGCAGTGCCAATCGCAGATCTCCGCGGCTGAGATTCATCAGATTTGCCAGATCCTTCCGCGCAAGCGCCTGCCCCGCATCCTTCCGGTACAGCAGCAGCGACAGCTCCGCCATCGTCATATCATACTTCAGCGCCACCGACTCGAGATAGCGCTCGATCAGCTTCCGGTCCCGGTACCGCTCCACGATGATCCCGTCCTCCGAAATCACCTCCTGCAGCGCCTGGCTCCGCTCCTCGCCGAGTTTCTGTGTCCCCGGAATCGTCGCCGGGAACACGAAGCCATCCTTCGCCGCGTCCACGAGGAAGTGGTACACCTGCAGCCGTTTCCGCTCATACGCCTCCTCGTCCAGCACATGCTTGAAGAAGTCATTGTAGCACTCGAACATCGCGAGCTTCATCTCCACCGTCCGCGACAGACTGATCTTCTGATTTACCAGCGAACCCTTCGTCTTCACATAATAGTAGACCGGCGTCCGCAGCGCATAAAACGTCGTCGCATAGCGCACATACTCGAGATTAAACAGGAAATCCTCGCACCAGCTGATCTTCGCATCCATCCGGATCCCGTGCGCCTCCACGAGCGAGCGCCGGTAGAGCTTGTTCCACAGCACCCCATAGTAGTAGTCCGCCGGATTCTCCATCATGAAGCCCACGAACGCCTCGCGCCCGATCACCTGGTCGGTGTCAATGTCTCCCTTCCGCGACACCATCTCCCCGACGACACGATAGAAATCCGCGATCACCAGATCGCAGCCCGTCTCCTCGGCCGCCCGCACCATGAGCTTCGTCGCGTCCGCCGTCAGCCAGTCATCACTGTCCACGAATTGAAGAAACGTCCCCCGCGCCCGCGCGATCGCCTGGTTCCGCGTATCCGACACCCCCGTATTCTCCTTATGCACGACCACCACGCGCGCATCCGCCCGCGCATACCCGTCGCAGATCTCCCCGGACCGGTCCCGGCTCCCGTCGTCCATCAGGATCAGCTCAAAATCCCGAAACTCCTGATTCAGAATACTGTCCACACAGCACGCGAGACTCTTCTCCGCGTTATACACCGGCACGATGATACTGACCTTCGGCTCCATAGGCACCTCCATCAAAAAACTACTTATATTTGTACCATAAAACCCGCCCCGCTGACACTCGTATATTTCTGCTCACTTTCCCTGTGCCAATGCCTCCGTCCTCCACCTCGTCACTCTGCGTCGAAATGTCGATTCCCTCATGAAAGTGTCATGAAGTCCCGAATATTCGCTCATGAAAGTGTCACGGAGCCCCGAATATTCGCTCATGAAAGTGGCAGAACACGGAAATTTGAGAGGAAAAGAAGGTGCTATGGTGTATAATTCTCCTTATGATATTTTTCGCTTCCTTATGTTTTTTTGAATTATTTTAACTTGAATGTCGTATTGTGACTTAAAACAAGTTATAATACAAAAATAGAGTTAAATAGAAGGAGAACATATGGAATATCTCTATAAAGTTCTGGGAATTAAAGCGATAGTTCAGCGCGCAGAGTTTGAGCATCTGCCCAATTATATAGCTGCAAGGTATCGTTTACAGAAGGTATCTATGGATGGACAGAAAGCGATTTTCCTTTATCCAAAGACAGAGCTGGAGCAGATAGAAGTGCTGAAAAAGCATATTGCCCGTATACAGAAAAATGAGAATCTGCCTGTTGTACTGATGCTGAACGAACTCAGTTACCGTCAGAAGGAATATCTGCTACGTGAAAAGATCCCGTTTATCGTAGATGGTAAACAAATCTATCTGCCGTTTATGAGCGTGTATTTGCAGGAGCGGTGCGATGCGGAGAAGCAGCCAAGAGAACATCTGCTTCCGTCGGCACAGCTACTTTTACTGCATTTTATTTACGGAGGCACGAAAGAACTGCCGTCGAGCCAGGCAGCGAAGGATTTGAAGCTGACAGCTACGTCTATATCGAGAGCATCGAGACAGCTGGAGGAGATGGGGCTGCTGCAGATAAAGAAAGCTGGTGTGCAGAAAATTCTGCTGTCCGAAGATCCGCCGGAAGTGCTGTTTCAAAAGGCGCAAGAGAAACTGTTGAATCCGGTGAAACGAACCGTCTATGTTCCGAAAGAATATATTGAGGCGGATATGATGGTAAGCGGATATTCGGCACTGGCAGAATATTCGATGCTGAGCGCACCAGCCGTCGAGTGCTATGCGACAGATAAAATATCTCAATGGAAAAACGTTATGACAAACAGACTTCAGGATTCGAAGACCCAGGTGGCGGTAGAAATGTGGAGATACGATCCTCGGATTTTAGCTACTGGACATAGCGTTGATGCGCTCTCGCTGGTTCTGGCATTAAAAGACGATACAGATGAACGTGTTGAACAAGCAGTGGAAGAACTGCTGAGCGAAGTATGGAGAAAGATAGATGGTTACAGGAATTGAAAGTTTTAAGGAGTGGTTCAGCGGAAGCGAAGAGCAGTATACGATCATTGGCGGAACAGCGTGTGATATTCTGATGACAGAAGAAGGACTGGATTTTCGTGCAACAAAGGACATAGATCTCGTTCTGATTATAGAAGCAGTTGACGCGAATTTCGGGAAGAAATTCTGGGAATATGTAAAGCAGGCAGGATATGAGCATTGTAATAAAAGCTCAGGTGTACCGCAGTTTTATCGATTCAGCCAGCCGATCTCGAATCAGTATCCAGCGATGATCGAACTTTTTACTCGGAAACTGGATGCACTGCATCTTCCGGACGACGCAGTATTGATGCCACTCCCGATGGATGAAGATATTTCGAGTTTATCTGCGATTCTTCTGGACGATGATTATTATGAATTTTTGAAGCAGGGGAAAGTCACGGTCGATGGAGTGACTGTTTTGGATGCGGCATATTTAATCCCATTTAAGGCCAAAGCGTGGATGGATTTGACGGACCGCAAGGCTGCGGGAGAACATGTGGACAGTAAAAATATCAGAAAGCATAAGAATGATGTTTTCCGCCTGACCGAATTGATTGATCCGACAGTCAGAATCGCGATGCCTGCAGGTGTATATAGGGACATTCATGAGTTTGTTCAGAGAATGGACTCGGAAAATGTAGACCTTAAACAGCTGGGCTTGCCAGGGAAAACTAAAGATCAGATTCTGGAAGAACTAAAAGAAATGTATATCGTGTAGAGCTGATGGCTTGAGATATCTTTTGACTATCTTTTGAAATTTGATGTTTGATTCGAAGATAGATTTGAATGTGCATACAGTTGAATCTGTGAAGTCACAAATTGTGACTTCACAGAATTCCAATTTTTACTCAGGTGAGTAAGGTGGTCACAGGAAACAGGAGATAAACGATGGTGGGAAAATATAAAGTTATTACGCTCTGCGGCAGCACCCGCTTCAAGGAGCAGTTCATGGAAGCTCAGAAGCGGCTGACGCTCGAAGGCAATATCGTCATCAGCGTCGGCCTCTTTGGTCACGCCGGCGACCAGGAAGTATGGGACGGCATGGACGAAGGCACTCTCTCGAAAACGAAGGAGATGCTCGACGACATGCACAAACGGAAAATCGACATGGCCGACGAAATCTACGTCATCAACGTCGACGGTTACATCGGCGACAGCACCCGCTCGGAGATCCGGTACGCCGAAGAGCACGGAAAACCGGTCCGGTATTATCAGGACACTAGGCATATGATGTAAAAAATTTTGTCGCAGAACCGCGCTATGATCATAGTGCAGAAGACCATCTGCATCAGATAGACAGGAGGAACGGATTATGAATAAACAGCAGATCATCGGTTTTCACAACCCGGATGAGGAATACGGATATTTGAGTAACTGGTACCGGTCGGATTTCGAAAAGGACGGCATCCGGTTCTCTTCCATGGAGCAGTACATGATGTACCAGAAGGCGCTTTGTTTCCGCGATGAGAAGATTGCCACGGAAATCCTGAAAACCGATGACGTCGGCCGCATCAAGGAACTGGGCCGCCAGGTTTCGAACTATGATGAAAGCAGATGGAACGGCATGCGCCAGATCCTCGTCTACGAAGGCCTCCTCGCGAAGTTCGCGCAGAACGAAGAGCTGAAGGCCCAGCTCAAATCCACCGGCGACGCCATCCTCGCAGAGTGCGCCGTCAAGGACCGCATCTGGGGCATCGGCTTATCGATGAAGGATCCGGACCGACTCGACGTGAAAAAGTGGCACGGAACGAACCTGCTGGGATATGCACTCATGATCGTAAGAGAACGGGTGTGAAGAGTGTAAATCCAGATACCAATATAAATACGTATTTGACGATGAATAGATATGAATAAATGCAGATTAAAATGCGCAGAACATTGGCGTTTATCGGCATTTAATCAACACTATGTTAAAATGTGTCTAATACTTTTGGGAATGCTGGAAGGTAAATTGATATTTGTAGGGCTACAAGCAGGACGGTGAGCATGAAGTTAAACGGATTG
>JAUNWX010000037.1:8231-16702 GCA_030540075.1 Lachnospiraceae bacterium | reverse complement strand
ACGGTACGCACGGTGGTGTGAGAGGACGGCGGCTAGTCACCGCCTCCTACTCGATATGTATAACCTTCCGTCTTAAGAATTTCGTAATGGGGTCAGACCCCATTAACTCCTGGGGCGTCAGTTCCGTGCTTCTGCCTGAATCTTCCGCATGATGCGGCGGAAGAGGAGGACGGAGAGGATGGCGGCGAGGGTTTCGGTGATCCAGAAGGCCTGCCATACGCCGGCGGCGCCGAGGGCGCGGCTTAAGCAGTAGGCGAGCGGCAGGAGCACCACGATGTAGCGGGCGAGGGAGATCACGAGGGACTCCGCGCCCTTGCCGAGGCCCTCGAGGACGCCGGAGATGGTCACGGAGACGCCGGACAGCACGAAGCCGCGGCAGATGATGAGCAGCGCCTCACGCCCAAGCTTTATGGTGTCAGCATTGGATGCAAAAATCCCGATGAGCTGGTTCGGCAGCAGGATGCAGAGCAGCGTGCCGATGACCATGACGCCGCTCACCATCGCGAGGCCGGTGCGGAAAATCGCCTTCAGCCGCCGGAACTCGCCGGCACCGTAGTTGTAGCTGCAGATCGGCCGCATGCCCTGGACGATGCCGTTGGCGGTGAGGTAGATGAAGGTCTGCAGCTTGTAATACGCGCCGAGCACGAGCACGTACGACGCGGAGTAGACGGCGAGGATGCCGTTCAGCACGGTGATCATGAGGGAGGACAGTGCGAGGTTCAGCGCTGCCGGGATGCCAATGCTGTAGACCTTCACGAGGGTGGCCCCGACCTGATGCATCTTCCGCGGAGCGATACGGACCGGGATGTTTGCGAGGTCGCGGTAGTAGACGACGAGGTAGATGAGGAGGGAGACGAGCTGTCCGATGCCGGTCGCCCAGGCCGCACCGGCGATGCCCATGGCCGGGATCGGGCCGAAGCCGAAGATCATGATTGGGTCGAGGACGATGTTGACGAGGCAGCCGATCAGCATGCTGATCATCGAGACCTTCATCCGGCCGATCGCCTGGAACATCTTCTCATAGGAGATCGCGGCGGCATTCGGCACACCGAAAAGGAAGACGATACGTGCATACTCGGTGCCCAGGCGGATGATGTCAGCATTGTCCGAAAACCGCCCCACGAAGGCCGACATCCCGAGGAAGCAGAGCACGCTGATGAGGAGACCGTGGAGGATGTTTCCGAGGAGGCCGAGGGTCGCCGCGGTGTCCGCCTGCTTCTGGAGGCCGGCGCCGAGCGAGTACGCGATCACGGCGTTCATGCCGATGCCGAAGCCCACCGTCACCGCGATGAGCAGATTCTGCGCAGGGTAGACGAGGGACAGCGCGGTCATCGCCTGCTCGCTGATGCGCGCGACGTAGTAGCTGTCGATGATGTTGTAGAGCGAGTTCACGAGCATGGAAATCGTCATCGGAATCGCCATGGAAATCACGAGCGGCACGATCGGACGCTCCTTCATAAATGTCTGGTCCATAAGTTCTCCTTCATTTTTTCGCAAAAAAAGGCCACGCAGCGGGGAAGTCCCGGCTGTGTGGCGAAAAATAAAGCGCGCTGTGGCGCTTCAGAAAAATCCACTCCATAACATGGTTTTGGAGTGCTACTGTACCATCGATGGGATTCACCTGTCAAGGGGCCGCTCAGCCCCTGAATGTACGAAAATAGAAACAAGCCTGCGATGAAATTCAAGAGGATTTCTGCTCAAAAACGAAAAATATTTTCGTATATTCTGGACGAACTTTTCGGAAAACCTCAAAAACTAAAAATTAGTTTCCGAAATCCATTGAATATTAAATTTCAGAAGACTAAAATGTAAATTAAGAATGAAGAGAGTGGAAGGGGGAAATGTCCATGCAATTCCGCATGGCCTTATTATGTCCACTGCTCAAGGAGGCTTGTATGATTAGCTTTTTCTTATGTCTGATCGCACTCGTCGCCGGCTACTTTACCTATGGTAAACTCGTCGACAGTACTTTCGGACCGGATGACCGTGAAACACCGGCCGTCAGAATCAATGATGGCGTCGATTACGTCGTCATGCCACAGTGGAAGCTGTTCCTGGTTCAGCTTCTGAACATCGCCGGTCTCGGCCCGATCTTCGGTGCCCTGCAGGGTGCACTCTGGGGCCCGGTGGTTTTCCTGTGGATCACCTGTGGTACCATCTTCGCCGGTGGTGTCCATGATTACTTCTCCGGTATGCTTTCCGAGCGTAACAACGGTGGTTCCATCTCCGAGGTTACCGGTAAGTACCTGGGCGGCGTGATGAAGAACGTCATGCGTGTATTCTCCGTCGTTCTCCTCATCATGGTCGGCACCGTATTTGCGAAGGGCCCGGCAAGCCTGATCGTCAAGATGATCGACCCGAACGGCACCGGCACCGGCCTTCTGGCCAATGGTTCCTTCTGGCTGGCCATCATCCTGCTGTACTACTTCATTGCCACCTTCATCTCGATCGATGCCATCATCGGACGAATCTACCCGATCTTCGGTCTCTGCCTGATCGCCATGGCGGTCGGCGTTATCTTCGGTATCATGACGAATCCGGCCTACACGATCCCTGAGATCTGGACCAGCTTCTACAACATGCACCCGAAGGGAACCCCGATCTGGTCCTTCATGTTCATCACCGTTGCCTGCGGCGCGATTTCCGGATTCCATTCCACCCAGTCACCGCTGATGGCACGTTGCCTGAAGAGCGAGAAGCAGGGCCACTTCGTATTCTACGGCGCGATGGTCGGTGAAGGCATCATCGCCCTCGTATGGGCTGCTGCCGGCTGCGCGATCTATGAGAAGACCGGTGGACTTTCGACCGGACTGCAGGAGAGCCTCGCAGGTGGTCAGTCCGCTGCCGTTTACGACGTCTGCATCAAGACCATGGGCTCCGTCGGTGTCGCACTTGCGATGCTCGGCGTTATCGCCTGCCCGATCACCTCTGGTGATACCGCGTTCCGTTCCGCACGTCTGACCATCGCCGACTGGGCCGGCCTCGACATGAAGAACTGGAAGACGAGACTGGCACTGACCATCCCGGTACTCGGCGCCGGTGCCATCATTTCCCAGCTCGACTACACCATCGTATGGCGTTACTTCAGCTGGACCAACCAGACCCTCGCGATGATCGTCCTCTGGGCGGCATCGATGTACCTCTTCCGCGAGAAGAAGAACTACTGGATCACCGCTGTGCCGGCGACCTTCATGAGCGCCGTCAGCGCGACCTACTTCATCCTCGCACCGGAGTGCCTCGGTGGCTTCGTGAACCAGAAGACCGCAGAGGGCGCGACGATCTACAACACCATGGTCGCTTACCCGATCGGTATCCTCGTCGCCGTTCTCTTCCTCGGCCTCTTCCTGAAGGCTACGAAGAAGCCGGCGAAGGCATAAGTTTAAAACTGAATATCTATGCGAAAGGCGGAGGTGGTGGCACTTCCGCCTTTCGTTTATAAAGCATCACGAAAAAGTTCTTTACACGGGTACTTGCCGTGCTAGGATTACATGTAAAGAAACGAATACCAAACTATCAAACAGCAAAGGATCGACGAATTATGGGAATGTTTTTAACAGCCGTGGCCACGGATCTGTCTCCGGAGGAACTGAAGAACGAAAAGAAGCACATGGTGAAGATCGGCCGCCTCGGCGTCAGCGACCGAGCCGTGTTCCTGTCCTCGCTGATGCTGGAACGGAGCCGCTACGTCCTCTTCACGGACATGAACCGCATCTTCAAGCAGGTTGCGATGTCGAAGGGCGGCTTCACCGGCAAGGGCATCTTCGGCAGCATGGCGTACATCGTGGTCGAGCTGAAGAGCGGGCACCAGATCCGCTGCGCCGTGCAGGCCGAGCCGCTCGCGGACACGCTCCTCGAGGAGGTCGCGAAGCGCTGTCCGGAGCTCCCGACCCACAGCCGTGAGGCCGAGCAGAAGCTGCGCGCTGCGGAGGAGGAAGAGCAGCGACGCTACGCCGAGCAGCTCACGCCGGCCGCCGAAGCAACGATCGAAAAGCTCGAGGCGGAGAAGGCGACGCTCGAGAAGAATCCGGCGCTGTATCAGAACCTCGCCGCGTCTGCGAAGCAGCTCCGCATCGTCCAGCGCGTGAATCCGAGCGCGAAATGGGTGGCCCTCGTCGTCCTCATCATGGCCATCTGCGCCACGGTCTTCGGCATTGTCCAACTCGTGCAGGGCGGCACGACCGCGATCTACGTCGTGTTCTTCGGCTTCGCGATCATCTTCCTGCTCGCCGCGTCGCGCGTGCTGCCGAACGCACAGAACAACGTGCGGAAGGTGCGGGAGGCCAATGCTTCTGCCGTCGCGCAGATGGAGAGCGCGCTCATCGGTGAAGCGCTCGACGTGCCGGCTCGCTACGCGCACCCGATCGTGCTCGAACGTATGATTCGCGTGATCCGCGAGGGTCGCGCCGAAACCCCGGCGGACGCCCTCGCCCTCGTGAAGAAGGACCTCCAGGCCCTGAACTCCAGCGTCACCGTCTCGCAGAAGGAGTACGACGAAGTCGTCGAAATCAAGCCTATGTTTCTGAATTTTGATTACGAGTGAAGTGGGCTAAGCCACTTGAGGCCAGAGGTCGGCAACAGAAACACGGTCTCTCCATATGGTTTCTGTTGCCGACCCTCTGCTCCCCTTTGGTTGACAATTCGGATACTTCCAAGAAAACAGCATTGCTGGTGTTGACAAACCAGGCACATTCAGAGAAACAGCATTGCTATCGTTGACCGTTGCCTGCGTGAGAGTTTATAAAAATCAATGGATTTTACACAGAAGTGCTGGTTTCAAAGAAATGACATTGTCGGTTTGTAATGTTGATTTTCTGATTCATCTCATATTGCGTGAAAAAACGATGAAACTGGCAATGTATTTTTCTCAGAATCTTCATTCTGTGAAAAAGCAGCAATGCTGAATTCTAGGATTGCTCGAATTTGTAAAAATTCTGCAATACTAAATTTTAAAAACTCGTCCATCTGCCAACGCTGGTAATGCTGAATTTTTAAAACTCGTCCATCTGCCAACACTGGTAATGCTGAATTTGGAACATCATGGAATCTGTCAACGATGACAATGCAGATTATTAGAAAGATGAAAAAAGATTTGATTGAGTTATTGAAGCAGGATGGAGTGAATGAGCATTTACTTCAACTGGTTCAGGATTATGTGAACGAAGAGAATAAAGCACCGCTGAATAATGAAATTTCCAGAAGAATCCCGACGCCGGAGTGTCCGTATTACGGCAGGGAAATATGGGAGGCGGCGATCGCGGCGCTCCTCAGTGGGCGGAATCTGCTGCTGTCGGGGCCGAAGGCGACGGGCAAGAACATCCTCTGTGAGAATCTGGCAGCGCTGTTTGAGCGGCCGGTGTGGGATGTGTCGTTTCATGTCGGGATGGATGCGGCGTCGATGATCGGGGCGGACAGCTTCGACGGGAGCCGGGTGGTGTTCAAGCCGGGGCCGGTCTATCTAGCGGGAAAGTACGGCGGCTTCGCGGTGCTGGACGAGATCAACATGGCGAAGAACGAGGCGCTGGCGGTGCTGCACAGTGTGCTGGATCATCGGCGGGTGATCGATGTGCCGGGCTATGAGCGGCTGCAGCTCAATCCGGCGACGCGTTTCATCGCGACGATGAACTACGGCTACGAGGGCACGCGGGAGCTCAATGAGGCGCTGGCGTCACGTTTCCTCGTGATCGCCATGCCGATCATCTCGGAGGAGAATCTCTGCCGCGTGCTCGAGGGGCGCTTCCCGACGATCGAAAAGCGCTGGCGTGACCAGTTCGTAAAGCTCTTCTACGAGCTCAATGACAAGGCGGAGCACGCGGAGATTTCGGAGCGTGCCGTGGACCTTCGTGGTCTGCAGGACGCGATCGGCCTCATACAGCTCGGCATCTCGATCCGCACCGCGCTCGATATGGGCATCGTGAACAAGTGCTTCGACCCGCATGAGCAGCAGCTGATTCGCGACGTGATCACTGCGCGGATCCCGGACCACGGCGGGAGAGACGTTTTCGATTGAGAGGATGTCAGAAGCAGAACTTCGTTGAGATATGTTTGCGGGGCGGTGAACGTTTGATGGGCGACTGCATTGGACCAGGAAGCTTCGAGCGGTGTCGAGAACGGAGGGGTTCGAGTGATGCGCCTGAAATCAGACATCGAAGCTTCTTGAGGTGAATTATGGCTGGAACAGAAGACGAGCGGAAAAGAGCAGAAAATCTGGTGTGGACGGCAGCGGGAGACTATGCCTTCACGCCGGATTTTCTGTCGTTTACGGAGGACGGCCGCGCGGATCTCTACATGAACCTCGTCATCGGGCTCGCGCATAAGTGGCTCGGGCGGGCAACGGAGTCGCTGCTCGAGGAGGTGTCGGAGAGCCGGCGTGCGGCGATCCTCAGCGACACGCTCTGGCTCGGCATCGAGTCCTACGTTTACGCGCGCGAGCTGCCATCCCGACCCGCGCTTGCGGCGCTGCGCACGCAGCATGCCGAGGCGTATTTCGCGCGCCTTCAGAATCTGAACCGCCAGCAGTGGATGGCCGAAAACAAGCGCCTGCTCGACCAGCAGACGATCCGCTGGAGCCGTGTGCTTGGCCGGAAAACGCGGGTCTATGCGCCTGACCGGAAGGCCCTCGCCGCCGCCCTCGAGCTCGATCCTGCCCTCAGCGCGGACGAGGTGGCCGCCACGCTTCGCGCGATCCTCACGCGCTTTTTCGCCTACCGCGGAGAGGCGGAAGTGAAGCCCGTCCCCATTCGCCTGAACGCGGTGGAGGCCTGGGTCCTGCAGCACATTTTCAGGACCGAGCACCAGCACACCGACACGCTGATGATGAAAAACACGTACGCGGCCAATGCCTCCGCCACTACGTCGGTGGCTTCGGATGGCAAGCACGGCGGCGCCGGGGCGACGGGTGAACGCGCGTACATCACGGCCTGCTTCGGACGCTCGCTGTATACGGACGAGGAGCTGCAGCAGCTCGAAGCGCGGCTCTGCGTCGGCGGTCACCGCGGCTGTCACGTATATGTGACGGATGGGATATTTCCCACTGGTGCTTCGACAGGACGGATGAGCGTGCGTGAGAAAGCGGGTGTACTGAAGAACGACATCACCCGGACTAATCAGAGAACGGAAGATGGGGCAGGAAAAGCTTCGGAGGCAGGCACCCGGATAGACGCGGCAGCGCCGCGCGGCGGCTTTTTCGACTCGGAGACGGCGAAGGTGCGGCAGGACAGTGCACAGCAGGAGCTCGCGAACCGGCGTTTCTTCGAGTCGGAGGGGGAGCTGGCGCGCTCGCTCGTGCGGCGCCTGTCGGCCCGCCTCGAGCTCACGCTGTCGGATCTACGGGAGAATGTCGCGGTGCATGCCCCGATGGGCCGCCTCGATCCGGTGCGCGCCTGGCGCATGCCGATCGTGCATGACCCGGATGTTTTCGAGAAGCAGCGCCCGGAGCGGGAGATGCCGCTCGATGTGACGCTGCTGCTCGACGCCAGCGCCTCCCGCATGCAGATGCAGGAGCAGCTCGCCGCCGAGGCCTGGACCCTCGCGGAAGCGCTGAAAAACTGCCACGTACCGGCGGCGGTCTGGAACTTCCGCTCGCTCCGCGGCTACACCGTCCTCGAGAAAATGAAGGACTTCTCCGAACGGGATTGCGCGCATCTCTTTCATTTCTACGCCGCCGGCTGGAACCGCGACGGCCTCGGCCTGCGCCTCGCCGCGGAGGAACTCCTGCACGGCCGCCGAAGCTTCACTGAAGCACGAAGCATGGGCATACCAGCTGACGGAGCCCTGGAAGCACAGAAAGCCACCATGTCCGCCGGCCATTCCGATGTGCGAAATCACAGCATGCCTGTTGCAGGTGGGAGCCCTGGCGACCGCAAACACATCCTGATCGTACTGACGGATGCAAGCCCGGACGACTCGACGCGCCTTTCCGCTTGTGAGAAGTACCCCTTCGGCGCAGCCTACGAAGGACGTCCGGCGGTCGACGACGCCGCCGACGCCATCGCGGAGATGCGCGCCCAGGGCATCCTCGTCTACGGACTTTTCCTGGGACGCACGGAAAACCTTGGGAATCTCAGCCTCATGTATGGCCATCATCAGGTCCGGATCCACGACATTGGCCAGCTCGCCCGCGCCGCCGGCGAGATTTTCACGAAGGCCGTCGAAGAACTGTGAAATTCGAATTGCCAGCACTTGAGCACGTTTTATTTCCCCGGTAAAATAGGACTATGATATTCATCTCTCGGCGAGTTGTAAAAACAGTTTATAACCTGGCTGATGAAGGCAAGAGGAGGGAATTATGCTTCTGACCGAACTGGCGCTGCTGCCTGCCATCGTCCTCGTCATCTGGATCTACCGCCAGGACCGGGTCGAAAAGGAGCCGAAGGGTCTGCTGCGAAAGCTGTTTCTCTGGGGCGCGCTGTCGGTGATTCCGGCGGTCATCCTGGAAATGCTGCTCGAGGAAGTGCTGCTGGTCTTCGTGGACG
>JAUNWX010000037.1:0-8131 GCA_030540075.1 Lachnospiraceae bacterium | reverse complement strand
CCGGCGGTCATCCTGGAAATGCTGCTCGAGGAAGTGCTGCTGGTCTTCGTGGACGCGGACACGCTCAGCTACCTCGCCCTCGAAAACTTCATCGGCATTGCGCTGGTGGAAGAGTACTGCAAGATGAAAGCCGCGAAAAAAGCGGCGTGGCGGCATCCGGCGTTTAACTATCGCTTCGATGCCATTGTGTACTGCGTGACCTCGGCCCTCGGTTTCGCCGCCATCGAAAATGTCTTCTACTGCGTGGAGGAGGGCTTCGGCCTCGTCGCGTCGCGCGCCCTGCTGTCCGTCCCGTCGCACGCCATCGACGGCCTGATCATGGGCTATTACTTCGGCCTCGCGAAGGAAGCGGAGCTCGCAGGTGACCGGCGACGCCGGAAGCGTTTCATGCGCCTCTCCGTCCTCATGCCAATGCTTACACACGGGTTCTACGACTTTACACTGTCGCTGGACGCAGACTGGATCCTGCTTCTCTTTTTTGTCTTCGTCATCGCCCTCGACATCTGGGCGTATAAATTTGTGAAAAAGCAGGCGAGAGAAGACCGGATGCTCGTGGAATAAGAAGCAGACAAAGAGGGGTTTGAACTGTTACTACGGGCAAGAAATTTTGTGCATCTTTCAAAAAGAGGAATTGACAACGCGGGAAGAAATTTTTATACTTGTAAAGTACATTAAATGAATAACCGGGAGACGTCATAAGGGGCGTACTCTCGGTTTTTTTAATGTAAATCCACGGAAGGAGGCCGGTAACATGAAAAAGAAAATTGCATTACTGCTGATCATCTGCAGCTTTTTTGTGTCGCTCTATGCGGTACTGGCCAGTGGCTCCGTGAAGTTAAACGCTGCGCTTTCCGACAGCATCGTTTCCTCGGTAGAGGCGGGAGAGAAGTCTTCTGCACCGGCGGATTCGCTCGAAACAATCATAGCGGATGCCATGGATTATCAGGAAGTGCGTGCATCGGTGGAGGCCACCGTCATTGAGCGTAACTATGCGCACAGACCAGATACTGTCCCGATGAAGGACAGCGCGGTTTTCCTGTGCATGGGCGTGATTTCTGTGCTTTTCAGCATCTATTCCGGTGTCGTCTGCGGGCAGAATCTGCCACAGGCTGCATCGTCTATTCAGCAATTCTATATTCTTAAATCCACAAAACTGAGAGATTAAATACGGCTCCATCAGGGATTCTGTCTCGACTTTCATGTGCTGCCTGTCGGCAGAACCACGTCCGTTGCGACGCAGGTGCTGGCATGAGTAAAAGGCACACAACGTGTGCACGGGTGAAAGTCTTCGTGCTGTCGGCGGCAGCAGCGAAAAGAGGCATGAATCTGCTTACAACTCTTGTATTTCACGCAGGGAATCTGTATGTAAGCAGGACTCTCTGACGACGTGGATCCGGTTCTTCCCGGTGCCGTTTTCACGCGCTCAGTAGAGCGATGTGATCATACGATACTCTGCGTAGAAATAAACTATGCTTTAGAAGGAGGCAAGTATGATCAGTTTTTATCTTTGTCTGATTCTGCTGATCGTGGGTTATTTCACCTATGGTAAATTGGTAGACAGCACTTTCGGACCAGATGATCGCGAGACACCCGCGGTCAGAATCAATGATGGTGTCGATTATGTCGTTATGCCGGAGTGGAAGCTGTTCCTCGTTCAGCTTCTGAATATCGCAGGCCTCGGCCCGATCTTCGGTGCACTGCAGGGTGCGCTCTGGGGTCCGGCTGTCTTTCTCTGGATCACTTTCGGTACGATTTTCGCCGGTGGTGTCCATGATTACTTCTCAGGTATGCTGTCCGAGCGAAACAACGGCGGCTCGATCTCCGAGGTGACCGGTAAGTACCTCGGAAAGGGCATGAAGAATGTCATGCGTGTATTCTCCGTCGTGCTCCTCATTATGGTCGGTACCGTATTCGCGAAGGGCCCGGCGGGCCTCATCGTGAAGATGATCGATCCGAACGGCACAGGCACCAGCCTGCTGTCGAACGGTACGTTCTGGCTGATCATCATCCTGACGTACTACTTCATTGCCACCTTTATCTCGATCGATGCCATCATCGGACGCATCTATCCGATTTTCGGTTTCTGTCTGATCGCGATGGCGGTCGGTGTCGCATTTGGTATCCTCACGAAGCCGGAGTATCAGATTCCGGAGATCTGGAGCAGCCTGTATAATATGCATCCGAAAGGAACGCCGGTATGGTCCTTCATGTTTATCACCGTCGCCTGTGGTGCGATTTCCGGTTTCCACTCCACGCAGTCCCCGCTGATGGCGCGCTGCATGAAGAGCGAGAAGCAGGGCCACTTCGTATTCTACGGTGCCATGGTCGGTGAAGGTATCATCGCACTCATCTGGGCAGCTGCCGGCTGTGCGATTTATCAGAAGACCGGTGGACTCTCGACCGGACTGCAGGAGAGTATCGCAGCCGGACAGTCCGCTGCCGTGTATGATGTCTGCATTAAAACGATGGGCTCCGTCGGTGTCGCACTCGCGATGCTCGGTGTCATCGCCTGCCCGATCACTTCGGGTGATACCGCCTTCCGTTCCGCACGTCTGACCATCGCCGACTGGGCCGGTCTCGACATGAAGAACTGGAAGACGAGGTTAATGCTGACGATTCCGGTACTCGGTGCCGGTGCCATCATTTCCCAGCTCGACTACACCATCGTATGGCGTTACTTCAGCTGGACCAACCAGACCCTCGCGATGATCGTCCTCTGGGCGGCCTCGATGTACCTCTTCCGCGAGAAGAAGAACTACTGGATCACCGCTGTACCGGCCACCTTCATGAGTGCCGTCAGCGCGACCTACTTCATCCTCGCACCAGAGTGCCTCGGCGGTCTCGTGAACCAGAAGACCGCGGATGGTGCCACGATCTACAACACCATGGTTGCGTACCCAATCGGTATCATCGTCGCCATCCTTTTCCTCGGCCTCTTCCTGAAGGCCACGAAGAAGCCTGCGACGGCAGAAGTCTGACAGGTGCAGACCTGGAGGCACCGTGCTGTATCGGCCTGATGCAGGCGGACAGAAGCCCGGCAGGTAAAAGGCACATATTGATTTAGCTGTCCTTACAATTTATTGTTTCCCTATGGAGGCGATGGTTTTTCCCCTCAATATACGAGAACCATCGCCTTCCCTTGTTGTGTATGAATGCTCGAAAAATCAAGAAATTCGGGCCTGAAATTATAGAAAGGAGCACCGGCAGATGAAGAAGTATCTTGCGATTGCATTGTTCATAAGCTGCTTTTTCATATCGTTATATACGACGACGGCCAGTGGCTCCATACAGTTAAATGATGTTCTGATGGAGACTGTGTTGAGTGATGAGGAGAAATCAGAAGTATCCAAATCGGATTCTCTGTATACGACCCCGGGCGATCTGATCGATTATCAGCAGATTCGGTCTTCGGTCGAAACGACCTTACTCGATCTTCATTCTTCCGTCAGAAGAGCCGTCAGCGCCTGCTTTCGGCGGATCGCTGTTCTTTTCTGGATCAGCATTTTTTCGTTGCTTTACAGCATTTATCATCTCGAAGCATCGCGGATGAAGATGTCTCCGCCTGCACATTTATCACAGAAGCATCTTATGATCAAATCCACGAAATTACAAAATTAAATCCCCATGGATGTCTGCGTATAGAAGCAGATCTATGCTTAAAGTCTGCGTCTTCACGTGACAGGAACAAGTTTGAAAACTGAATATGAATTATAAACTGATAATACTCGCATGGGGGTAAGTATTATGAACACAACGATACTGGCTTTACTTGGCCTTTTTATGATCATCTGCTTCATGGCACTCATCATGACGAAAAAGATGAGTCCGTTCACATCACTGATTATCATTCCGATCATCTTCGGCGTACTGGCCGGCTATGGCTTCCTGAATACGCTTTCGTATGCGATGGACGGCGTTAAATCGGTCGCTTCGACATTTGCGATGATGCTGTTCGCGATTCTCTACTTCGGCATCCTTCTGCAGGCCGGATTATTCGATCCGATGGTGGATGTGGTCGTACGCTGGGTAAAAGGAGATCCGTTAAAGGTCCTCGTAGGTACAGCGATTCTCTCGGCCGTGGTTTCTCTCGATGGTGATGGTACAACCACCGTCATGATCGTGACGACGGCGCTGATTCCGATCTATAATCGCCTGGGCATCAAGAAGATTTATCTCGCCTGCCTCATCATTCTCATGAACTGTATCATGAATCTGATTCCATGGGGTGGCCCGACCGCGCGTGTCATGGCGGTTATGCAGCTGGATGCCAATGAAATCTTCCCGCCACTTGTACCGGGCATGATCGTCTCGGCGTTCTATGCACTCGGTGTTTCCTTCTATCTGGGCTTAAAAGAGCGCAAGAGATTAGGTGTCAGCGCCAATGCTAATGCCGGCGTTCAGATGGCGGAGCAGGCAGAGGACGAGCATCCGGAGTGGAAGCGTCCGAAGCTCATCTGGTTCAACCTGATTCTTACGATCGTGATCGTCGTGATGCTGATCATGGGACTCGCAAAATCGGCGATTCTTTTCGGTGTCGGCGTAGCGATTCTTCTGGTCGTGAATTATCCGAAGAGTAAAACACAGAGAGAGGTTATTTCGTCCCTTGCGCCGGATATGATCAATGTAGTCATGATGGTCATCGGTGCCGGCGTCCTGATGGGTGTTCTGAATGGACCTGCAAATGAGGCAGGAGAGTATGTTTCCGGTATGTCCAATGCAATCGCGGTTGCATTGACCGGACTGTTCCCGGAATCACTCGGTCGCTACTTCAGCATCATCATCGCCATCATTTCTGCACCTGGAACTTATCTGCTGAACAACGATGCGTTCTACTATGGCGTACTTCCGCCACTCGCCGCGACAGCAGAAGCCTACGGATTTACGTCCCTGCAGATCGGCTTCGCATCACTCATGGGACAGGCCTTCCATTTCCTGAGCCCGCTGGTTCCGTTCATCTATCTGCTCATGGATAAGACGGAGATCACACTGGCGCAGTACCAGGGCTACATTTTCAAGTGGTGCATCGGCATCTTCGTATCCTTTATGGTGGTTGGTTTCCTGACCGGATATCTGGCGATCCTCTAAGGACAGAAATCGGATGATCATTTTATAAAACAAAAAAGCGATGACTCAAAAGGGGAGTCATCGCTTTTTTGATTACTTCACGACTGGACGCACAATCATGCTCTTGTCGCCATGCGGGTTCTCGGCTTTCACGAGGGTGATGCGGAGATCCTCATCGACCACGAAGGTGTAGATCATGGTGTCGTCCGGTTCTGCACCGGCCTTACCGTAGTTGAAGGTGATGGTTACGGTGCCGAGCGCGTTCGGGGTGAGCACGAAACGGGTGGTGCCGTCATTGATATTCATGGTATCGGACGGATCCTTCGCCGTGTAGGTCTTCTCGACATCGAGGATGTTGTTATCCATGGTGTAGCTCCAGTCCTCGCCGATCGTCGGATTCGAGAAGAAATCGAAGCGCGCCCAGTGGTTCGCCGCTTCCAGCGTCATGATGCCACCCGCCTCCTCGGTATCATAGTAGTTGATCTGAAGATCCGACGCATTCGTGTTCGTGTACGCGCCATCTAGCGCCATGCCGGCTTCCTGGTTTGCATCGGTGTTTGTATACGCGTCATCGAACTCCATACCCGTCTCCGGCTTCGCGGCCTCCTGATTCATATCCGCGGTCGGCACGGATGGTCCGCTGGTTTCCGCCTCGGTGGTCTTCGGCGTCACGCCCTGTGCCTTCACACCCGCACACGCCGTCGTCGCGACCGTCGCGATCAGCATCCCCGCAAGGAGGATGCTCTTCATGCTGCTGTTGATCATATTCTTTCTCATCGTATTATTTCCTTTCGTTTTTGAATCGGATATCCTGTGTTTTGTTCCTTACATCCTTAATCACCGAAGAAGAGAAGGATGGGTCACAAAGATTATATTTATTTTTCGCTCATTTTCAGAAACACCAGGACGCCGGTGCATTTATCACACATTGTTCGCTTCATATTATACCAACCTTTCGTGCTTATATTGTGATTTATATTAGCACGATGGTTAAGATGATAGCGGACAAGCGTACGTACTCCTGCTAGCCGGCGCAAATCAAAAATCACATTATTATTAATAAAAGTGTGAGAAATATCACACTTTTATATGTATTTGCGTGCATCTCTGTCACACTTTTATATAAAACAGCGTGCAGCTTACGAATTTCGTCATGAGGTCTGATCCTATAAACTTACCCGATTTTTGCATGCTCTATGGCTTATTCGTTGTCGTGAGCATGGTCTTCAGCCAGCGCCCGGTCTCACTGAGCTCCGCATCGCTCCAGCCGCTGGTCCGGCTGCAGCTGCTCGAAATCAGTGCGGAGGTATCCGCCTTATTGCTGAGCGACCACGCGAAATAGCTCACGCCGGTTTCATAGATCAGCT
Source organism: Lachnospiraceae bacterium (assembly GCA_030540075.1). Classification (GTDB taxonomy): domain Bacteria; phylum Bacillota; class Clostridia; order Lachnospirales; family Lachnospiraceae; genus Oribacterium. Next base: position 1,700 of record JAUNWX010000037.1, on the reverse strand, counting down.
GCTTCCAGGCCTCCGCCGAAGTGTAATCGATGCCGCCGTTGCCGCTCGCGTCGCAGATGGAAAACTCCGAAATGATCACCGGGGTTCCCTGCGCCCGCGCCGTCAGCAGCTTCTGCCGAATATTGTCCTTATGCGTACCAGCATAAAAATGCAGCGCATACATCACGTTCCCGGGCTGTGCCAACGGCGCCGACGCGACCTGTTCAACATCCTGTGACCAGGTCGGCGTGCCCACGATGATGATGCCTGTCGGATCGTACTGACGAATCGCCGGAATCACCTGATCCGCATAGTGTTTGATCTCCGGCCACTGTACGCCACCATTCGGTTCGTTGCAGATTTCATACAGCACATTGCCGAGACCGGCGTATTTCGCGGCCATCCGGCTGAAGAAATCCACGGCCTCGCCCGTATGCTGATTCGGATTTCCGTCCGACAGGATGTGCCAGTCGATGATCACATACATGCCGAGCGCTGCGGCTGCCTGCACGCCGCGGTCGATCGTCGCCTCCAGCTGTGCGCGATCCCCTCCGGAAACGTAGCCTCCCTCCCCCGTGTACATCGCGAGGCGGACAGCATTGGCACCCCAGGACTGAAGGCTCGCGAAGCTCTCCTGCGAAACATACTGCGGAAACCACTGAAGCCCATGCGTCGAAACGCCCTTCAGCTGAAACGGCGCGCCGCTCTGATCCACGAGCTCAATGCCTCGGACCTGGAGACGCCCATGCTGCGCAAACGGCGTGGCTGCGGTGGTCTGTGATGCTGAAACCGAAACGCCCGAGCGCCGCACACCGGCTTGCGCTGTTATGCACCCGACCACACTCAGCAGCATACTTATGCTAAGCATCACCGACATCAAAACCGCACTGTGATGAAATAAATGATTCCGTCTCATGATACTTCCTCCGAAGATAAACTTCCTAAATTAAGTACTCCTCTGAAGATGAACTTACAAATTAAGTATTATCATAACACACAGTGAGCATGGCGTGAGCGCGGAAAGTGCAAACCATCCCCCTTTACCGTATAAAACACAAAATCTTCAAATAAAATTAATTGTTTTTTCTATGATAAAAGGGTAATATGTAGCGGTATATCGAAAATGAGAACAACTTCATAAGGAGAAGTACTATTATGGATTTTAAGGAATTTTTCGAGCAGAATAAGAAGGCCTGCATCGGCGGCCTGGCAGGTGCGGTCGTGATCCTCATGGGTATCGCGGTTGCAACCAGCCATTCCGGCGGAGACAGTGCAGTGGAGACTGCAGCCGCTTCCACCGAGGCAGCCGAGACGACCACCGTCGAGACCGCACCGGTCGAGGTAACCCGCGGCGATTTCTATGACAAGCTGAATTCCGGCAACGCAGTTAACGTACTCGTGCTCGGTGACGGCTTCGCTTACGGCGACGGCGCGACGAACCTCGAGGACAGCTGGTCCGAGCAGCTCTCTCAGAAGCTCGGTGATGCATTTAAGTCAAACGTATTCGTAAACAACTACGCACTCGCTGGTGACAACGGTGCCTACGCCGGCTTCGTCATCGCAAACGAGCTCACGACCGACGTCGAGTATGACGCCGCTGTGCTCAGCTTCGGAAGCTACGACGATCAGGACACCTTCCCGGCCTTCTACGAGGCCCTGATTCGCGCCCTGAATAAGAAGTTCCCGGGCATCGAGATCATCTCCCTCATCGAGCCGTCCAG
>JAUNWX010000036.1 GCA_030540075.1 Lachnospiraceae bacterium | reverse complement strand
TCGCGAGCCCGGCGAGCTCGTTCAGCAGAAAGATCCGGCTTTTCTGTCCGTCGCGGCCAATGTTTCGGACGTACGCACATACCCGGTCTGCGGGGAGCGTCTCCGAGAGGATCGCGCAGGCCCGCTGGTACTGTGCCTGCCGCGTCCGGCTGACCGGATTATACAGGACGATGACGAAATCCGCTTCGGCGGCGGCCTTCAGTCGCTGCTCGATCTTCGCCCACGGCGTCAGCAGGTCTGACAGACTGATGACGCAGAAATCATGCCCCACCGGCGCGCCCAGAACTGCGCTTCCGCTCAGCACCGCGCTGAGTCCCGGTACCGTTACGACCTGCACGCCCCGGTACGCATCCTCCTCGGACAGCGTATAGAGCAGCCCCGCCATGCCATACACCGCACTGTCACCGGACGACACCACTGCGACATTCTGCCCCTCACTCGCCAGCTTCAGTGCCTCACGGCAGCGCGCCTCCTCGGCATGCATGCCCGACACCAGAAACTGCTTCTCCGGAAACTGCGCCTCGAGAAGCTTCACGTAGGTCTGGTAGCCGACGATCACATCGACCCCCGCCAGCACCTCCTGTGCCTCCATCGTCTCATAGCACTCATCACCGGGACCGAACCCGACCGCATACACTGTTCCGATATTCTCTCCACTCATCACACAATCCCCCCATTCCAGTACTGCTTCTCTGTAACCGTGATTCCGACTGAACTGCTACCGTCAGATCCTGGCTTACATGAAGCCATCAGTATCCTCTGAAAGATACATCTGCAGGATGTTCTCCTGGTAGCCGGCGACGCCCTGCTGCCGGATCAGCGCCGCTGTTTTCTGAAGCAGCGGATCCTGCAGATGATCCAGCATCTTCATCCGCCGTGCATCGATCGGCTTCTGCGACTGTGCCGAGCGATAGTCCGCTTCCGACATGTGCCAGAAGACGCACTGCCCCGGCAACAGGCTCTGCTGCACCTTCTCTGCAATGGAAAGTCCCTCCGGATCGAAATCACCGGCATAGTATACCCGGGTTCCTGCGGTACGAAGAAGCCTGAGGATCAGCCAGGCACTCAGCCGTGGCTGTCCATTCATGCACATGAGCGAGCGCGTGCGTCCGAAGCGTTCGCAGAGCACGGCATATACCACCGGATTTTCCACGATCCAGAGCGTGTTCTCCCGACAGCAAAGCTGTGTCCACCCGGTGATGACCGAAAGCGGAACATTCACCGGTGCACCATCTGCCGCGAAGCCTGCCATGCCCGCATGGACCAGTCCATCTCGTCCGGTGGCTTCCACACCACAAAGCATCGCATAATTCGATACATCATCCAGCAGGATGCCGGCAGACAGGTAACGTGCCTGCCGCCAAAGCGACGGGATACTGTTCATCTCATCAGCTTCAACTCCCCGCTGCACCTCAAGCCACTGAAGTAAAAGCTGTAGCAGATGTGCATCCCGGGTACCCGGATCCAGCCGATGCGGATCCCCGGAAAGCGCTGCTGCGAAGACTGGAAGATATTGATAGCGCTTCTCCACACGAAGCCGATTCAGAAGCTCCAGTGCCCGCACCAGTATATGCAGATCTTCTGTAAGTGCGCATAAAAGCGAGTTTTCCGCCAGCTCCTGCCGTCCACTCATCAGCTGTCGGTAGAGCACCATCACGTGCTCGGATACTTGTACTTCACTCTCCGACACCACCGCACGAAATTCGCACAGCAGCTGCTTCGAGGCTTCACAGTCCGCATACACCTCCTGCTGATCAAGCGCTGCTTCCCAGCAGCGTGCGATGCACGCCTTTCGACGGCTCTCTTCCTCCCGCTTTCCGGAAAGCGGTGCTCCTGCAAAGGCCACCAGGATTTCTTCCGGTGACAGTTCCGCGAAACGGGTATTCTCAAGTGCCCGCTGGAAGGCCTGCGCAGAAATCGTCGCCGTTTTCTGATTATGATAGCTTCGCGCGAAGAAGCCTTCCAGCGCCTCCCGCTCATCCTCGCTTCGGATGTTCAGTCGGGCGCTGCCGCAGAAGCAGCCATAGGAGCGATACTTCTCGCAGAACTGAGAGAGAAGCCGCTCAAACACCGGCATACTACGAAAGTACGCAAGGCACGCTTCCCGCATTTTATCCTTTTCCATGACGCTTTCTCCTTCGATCTGTTAGCGTTCCGGCAGGGCTTCGGCGGACACTTTAACATCGCCCATCATTCCTCCAGTCGTTTACTCTCCTCTTCCATCTCTGCTGCATCCTCCATCAGCACACGTACATTTCCATTCCACAGGAACGAAAGCGCCGTGACGAACTTCGCATTGTTCGGGCGCACGAGCTCATAGATCGCCAGTGCATCGAGGGTATCGGCATCGCCCCAGAGTACCTGGGAATTGATGATAAAATCGAAGCCGAACTCCCGCATGAGACGGAACATATCCCGGATATTCCGATTATCGACGCCGGCGAAGGCCTCGTCGAGCGATACGATCTGCGGGGCATCCGGACGGGCACCTCGATACTTCGCAGTCACCGCTGAGAACAGCGGGACATACATGGACATCGCCTTCTCACCACCGGAGAAGGTACCGAATACCGAGTTCGTCAGCTCCTTCTGCCGCTCACCCGGCTTCTCGCAGAAGAGCTGGAACTCAAACCACTTCCGGTAGTCCAGGGCATCCTGCATCACCTGATAGAAGGACGCCGCTCCACTGCTGTCCTCCGCGATTCTACGCGACTCCTCCACCTTCGAACGGAAATGCTGGCTGAGGCGTGCGGCCTCTTCCTCCTTCATGGAGCGGTAGTCTTTTCGCAGGAGCTCCACGAGCTCGGCGGTATCCAGCTGGGACTCGCTCTCCGCTGTCTTACTGCGCCAGCGAAGTCGAAGCTTGAGACCACTGGAGGTATTCATACACTCCATCTGCCGGTTCATATTTTCGACCCAGCTCTGCGCACTGTTGATACGGCTTCGGATCTTCCGACTCATCGTATTCGACAGGATATCCTCGAACAGCTCCCGGTCCGTCTGTTTGATCAGCTGACGCAGGCTCTCGAGCTCCTCATCGAGGATACCCGACAGCTTCTGGAACGGGATCCGACTGCCGCGATAGCGCGCCTGGTAATCCAGTCGCTGTACCGGTGTCGCGAGGCTGCTCTCCTGTGGGCGCTTCTTCCGAAGCTCTGCAAACTGCTCGAAGGAGCTGATCTGATAATCGATGAGGAGACCACTGCACTCGAAGTATACCTTCTGTACATTCGTCTGCAGCTGCTCGAGATCCTCTGCGTTCTTCCGAAGCTCTGCCATGGTGTCCTGTGCGCTCTTTATATGCACCACTACCTGCTTCTCTTCCGCGTCCTCTCCTTCTATCGCCGCGCTCCTATACTCCTCCGCACGATTTCCATCTGGCCCAGCCGTCTTCTCTTCCGTATCCTGTGCATTCGCCGTGGCTTCTACCGGAAATACATAGCCGAGCTTATACTCCTCGAGATAGACCTCCTCCGTATACGCCTGCTCTGCCTCCAGCAGGATACGTGCTGCCGACAGGGTCTCGATCTTCTCCTTCGTATTCCGACACTCCGTCTCCTTCCGGCCTCGTTCGTTCTCACAGTTGCCGCGCGTCTCATCATAGTGCGCGAGCCACTGGATGCAGGTATCCAGTCTCTCCTGGATCGCCGCATAATCCGTGAGCGCGAGCTGTTTCTCGATAGACGCCCTCCGGTTTTCGGCGTCCCGGATATCCTTCTCGAGGATACCCAGATCATAGCGAAGCTGCTCGAGGTCGGCCTCGACGCTGTCGAGCTGGTCCTGCTTCTGCCGGAGTGCCGCGACCTGATCGAGGTACGAGGCATGCGTAGGTGCCAGTGCTCGAAGATCGCTCTGATATTCCGTCGCCGCCTGCGAAGCCTGCACAAATACCTCCAGACTGTTCCGAAGATACAGCCGTTCTGCGATCTTCGCCGCCTCGGTTCGATCCTCCTGCAGCGCCTGGATGAGCGCATGCACCTCCTGATCGAGCTTCTGCTTCTGCTTATTCTGAAGCTCCAGCCACTTTTCCGCTTCCTCGCAGACATTGAGCGCATCCTTCAGTGCCTTTTCCTTCGGGAAGCCCCGATACTCTTCCTCGAGGTGCTCGATCCGATTCTGGAACTGCGCTGCTTCTTCCGAAAGTCTGGCGATCTCTGCTTCCAGCTCGGCGATGCGCTCCTTTAACACACGGATCTTCTCTGCACGGTTCCGCTCTCTGGCCTGCGTGCCGATAAATCCGGCATGGTACTCCCCGCTGATCGTGCCGGCCAGCAGGCCGTTCCGCCAGGTACCATCCGCGGAGATCACGGTCTCAGCATTGCCCTCCATCGAGATATGGCCGAGAATATCCGTCATCTCCATGTTCAGGAACACGGTGTTGACGCTATCGTTCAGGGTCAGCGCATCGAGTGCGGTTTTTCCGAGGGTCTTCCCGGCATTTTTACGTACGAAAATATAGCGGTCGCAGGCACCCGGATCCAGCCGCAGTACCTCCTCCCGATAGCTCTCTTCGATCACCAGCGCATCCAGCAGACCCATCTCGAGCATCGCCTCTTCGATGCGATTCCGTGTCTCGTCATCGAGCGACTCCGCGAATTCGAGCGTCTTATAAAACGCATGATACGGGATGCCACGCTTCGTCAGGCGACGGCGGTTTTCCAGCACCGCTTCACTCCGCTCCGGCTCCGGCTCACGTTCGTTCTCCCACTCGCGAAGCTCTGCCTCACAGCCCGACTTCTCCTCGCCCAGCGTCCGGCTTTCCCGCTTCCGGGCTTCCAGCGCTTCCTTCAGATGAATCCCCAGATCCTGGAGCTGAAGGTCTACCGGCCGCTTCGCCTGCGCATAATCCGCGCCCTCATCATAGCTGTCCGCGAAGCGGCAGAGCCCCTGCAGTACCTCCTCTGGCAGCTTCAGCTCCTGATTCTCGCCATGCCAGATATACAGCGCTTCCTTCCAGCTGCTCTCTGCTTCCGTGAGCGCTGCCTCTGCCTCACGCAGCTTCCGCTCTGCGCGGTCCGCGCTGTCCTGCTGCCGGGCGAGCTCGTCCCGCTTCTCACGGAGCTTCTCCTCCCCCTTCGCGAGGCGCTGCTGCACCATGAGCCCTTCCTGTATGCCCTGCTTCGTTTTCTGGAACTCCGCCTCATAGGTCTTAAAGGAAAATGCCTCGTCGATGCCCTTTGTGAGTTCATCCTCGAGGAAGCTCTGTGCCTGATAGTTCATGCACTCTGCCTGCGCGGACATATCCTCGAGACAGTCCTGGATCTCTGCGCGCTTCGTCGCTTTTTTCTCCTCCAGCAGCTGAAGCTGTGTCCGGCACGCACGCTCATCATCCTGCTTCTTTCCGATCCGCGCTTCCTTCTTCGCGTGATTCTCCTGAAGCCCGGAGAGCTGTTCTGCCAGCTTCTGCTCCTCCTGCTTCAGCTGGTAGGCATCGCTCTTTCCGAGCTCCTCCCGCTCCTTCTCCATCGTCGCCTTCTGTGAGGAGAGCTGCGCCAGCTCATCGGTCAATGCTATCAGCCTGGACTCTGCCTCAGTGAGCTTCGTCTGCTCCTCCGAGAGGGCCTGAGTGTTCGCCTTCAGGCGCTTTCCTGCCTGATCGGCTGCGTTCGCCTTCGCATAGAGCATGCTTCGATTATAGCGATCGAAGACGCGCGCGATATGGTCGACCGCCTTTCGCGCGACCTCCTTGGTCTCCAGCTGAAGCCGGAGAGAATCCATATTCTCGATGGCCTCCGTCATTGGCCGCAGGTCCTCCTCAGAGAGACCCTGCAGCGCGGAGCTCAGGATATCGTTGATGACGGATGGCTTGAAATCACGGGACAGCTTCGGCGTACGGAGCTGGATAAGAAGATCTAGCATCTCACGGTAGGCATCCGTCGTCGCGAAGCCGAAGAGCTGCTGGTTCACGAACTCGATATAATCGGCCTGCCGATCGTAGACCCGTCCACCCTCCGCGAGACGGTTTTCGAGCTCCTTCCGGGTCAGGGTGAGCTTCTCCGCACCACTGCGATAGAGCGAAAAATCGACGCCGACGCGCCGACCATCGAGGATACCGAAGTACCACTTGTCCAGTGGCTTTCCACGGCGGGCGCGGATGCCCATGCCGATTGTAAAGTAAGATTCGCTCTTCTCACGCTTAAATTCCATATAGAGATAGCCGGTCCGCTCCTCCCGCTCATCGCCCTCCTCCAGGAGATAGCCGGACATCTTACGGTCACGGGAACCGAACGGATCCAGTCGCTCCGGGTTGGCATTACCATCGAGGAGAAGTGGAATCGCGCTCTGCATCGTGACGGATTTTCCGGAGCCGTTCGAGCCTCGCAGCAGAAGCCGCCCCTTCGCAAAGCAGAATTCCTGCTCATCGTAATACCAGAAGTTGATGAGGCCGAGCTTATTCGCATGCCATCGGTTCTGTCCCATAATTTAAGTCCTGTCTTTCTGCACGTCCCCCAGTAGGACGCGCGATTTAATTGATTTTAAATGTTTGTAGGCATTCCAGCAGGGGCCCCTGCCCGAACTGTAATGAATGATTATTCCACGTAACGTCCTGCGAGCTTCGCGCAGGACGGCTCGAGCCGCAGTCGACCGCTCTCCGTGTCTCTCGAAAGGAAGGTCCAGAGCATCATCTGCGCCTTCACCTCCTTCAGGAAGTCACCCTCCGGGAGATCCCGGTAGACCTTCGAGAATCGATTCAGATTTTCGCTTCGCACCTCGCGAAGCAGCGCATCGAACTCCGGCTCCTCCAGTACGATACAGTCCCGGACATCCGTCTTCCAGTCCTCGCTCTGCACGCGTTTCTGGATGGCGTCCAGCACGAGCAGCAGGATATCCGACATCGTACTGGAACCTGGGAACGCCTCACCCAGTCCGCTGTCGTCGCTTAAGAGCAGCATAGCGCCGCCCTTCGAAATCTCGAGACGAAGGGAAAGCAGCCCGCTGAGCTCCTCCCGCATACGGGCGCCCTGATTTTTCAGATACTCATAGTCGCCCTCAGTCCCCTCCGAACGATACAGCCCCGGTGCAAACAGCAGTCGCCGGTAGACGCGGTGTCTTCGCACGAGGCCCTTATCCTCGTCCACCTCGTACCAGCCGGAGTTCAGGAAATCCTCCAGTCCACGATAGTGCATGATATCCTCTGAAAAGCTGCGCATATAGTAGAGGGAGACGCCGGTATTTTCATAGAGTACATCCTTCTGCGATTCCACGAAGCCGTCCTCCGAACCATCGGTCCGCTTCAGCATCCCCTGGCTCTCCGCATACTGCAGTACGCGGACCAGACGCCGACGCTCCTGATAGGATGTCCAGTCCACGCCACCACCCGGGAGATTCCCGGCGATGAATTCCGTGAGCTGCGAGAGGATGAACTGATCCTCGGCATGCTCCTCGAGAAACATGAGCAGCATCGAAAAGAGCGCATACTCCCGCGGACTTCGGAACTCCTGTATGCCCATAAACGGCTTCGGCACCGCCGGGATCCGCTCGACCTTGATGAGCAGCTGGTTTTCGATCATCGGGCAGCCCAGTCGCTCCGTCACAAATTTACGGATCTCCTGCGCATGATCGCGGATCTGATAGTACAGCTCCCGATCCTCCGATTTCAGTATCCAGTGCTTCGACAGCAGCGCTTCCAGTTCTTCCTGCATCCTCAGTTCTCCTCTTCAAACACAATGCGCATCTTCGGCATCTCGAAATCACCGTCCTCGCAGTGAACCACGCAGCGTTCACCCCGGCCCGCACTTTCCAGGGTGAACCGCCGTCCATCCTCGGTACGTGCCGCCCGTCCCGGATCCTCCAGCGCATCAGATACCCAGCGAAGCAGTACCTCTCTCAGCTCTCGGGTGAGGCAAGGCAATGCTGAGAAATCGATGCAGCCATCCTGCTCGAGCTCCTGCAGCGCTGCATTTCGTGCTCGCTGCGCCTCCAGAATCTGCTGCCGCATCGCTTTTTTCTCTTCGCTGTGATCCGTGATTGCACTTCGATTGCTCCGCTCTGTGCCCTTCCGGGAGCGGGATTTCAACTGCTTCCGCTCCGGCTCCAGCGCATAGGCGCTTATATTCATGCTCTGGCTGTTCGCCTCCACCTCACTTCGAAGGTGCCGCGGTGTCTCCACACCGAAGATGCATGCACTCAGCTGATGCGCCTCCGACAGATCCTCGCAGGCGAGAAAGAGCTCCGCCACCTTGCGGTACTCTTCCCGTCGATTCGAGCCCATCGCACTCTTCTCACTCATCTCCATGGCGAAACGGGTGATGCGACGGATGATGTCATTGGTCGCATCGAACAGCTTTCCGGCCTCATTGTCCTCGCCCTCGGAGGTCTGGAACCAGCGGCGGATGCTCTCCAGCTTTCCGCGGTTATTCTCCGCGATGGTTTCCGGTGCCACCTGCTCCATCCGGGGTATCGCGGCTTCGTAAGCATTGACCTTCTCCAGCACCGCCTCACAGAGCGATGGACTGAGGACCTGCAGCAGCTCCTCGATCACGCCGACGTTCCGCTGCAGACTCGTGACGAAGTTCCGAAGATACTCGACGAGCTTATCCTTAAACAGCAGAAACTCCTGTGTATGCATCATCTCTTCCGCACGCACGCTGCTGAGGTCGCGGATGTAATCATGGTAATTCTGATTGAGACGCGTGAAATTCCGCTCGAGATCATCCCAGAAATCATAGGCCTCTGCCGGCTCGGCATCGACCATCTCCGGGAAGCGTTCGATGGCCCGCCGGATACGCTCAAGCAGGGTCGGCTCCAGGGACCCACCCTCGATTTCGAGATGCTCGAGCCGGAGGACCAGACGCTCGATCTCCACACTGTAGGGCGACATCTGGTAGCGGTAGCGCCGACTCTGGAACTCCTCGAGGGAGCTCACATGACGCGTATCCTGCAGTGTTTCGAGATTATGCCAGTTTACGAGGCTCGTGAGATCCTGCTGGCACTGCTCCAGCCGATAATCGTGGAATTCCGGGAATGCCCGCAGCGCATCATACACCTCCTCCTGGTACATCCAGTTGTGGAGCTTCTCCGTATTTTCATAGAAGATACGCATGATGCAGCGATATCGATCCGTATTTTCGGTATTCAGATACTGCACCTCCGGCAGCGGCTTCAGAAGCTTCTCTGTGATCTGCACGCGTTTCGTCCTTTCCGATGGGGCACCCCATCCTCGTTTCTTTATTTAATACAAGTCATTATATACGCAAGCCTGACAAAAAATTGATCGCCTCATGGACGTTTGAAAAGGTTTTGCAGTTCTTGCAGAGCCATTCATTTCTCTCGTCTGTATCTTCCAGGCCTGGTAAACCTTCCGGCAGAAGATTCTTCATCGTCTTTGCAGCATTGGTCACCGCCGTCGGATAATGCTCTGCAATTTTCTCCGTTGCTTTTTTATCACCCTTTACATAGCCAGGTTCGAGTCGTTTGAGCTCCGAAATCATCTGCTCTTTTTCCGCCTTGGTCTGCAGTGGTGGTGCTGTCATCTTATAATGCAACATGAGCCAGTATTCGATACACCCACTGGTCATGAGCAGTCTCACCCGTATATTCGGCTTCTTACGCTGACGCCGAAGGTACTTTATGATTTTATATCGCTTACTCCAGCTTGCGATGTCCTTCGTTTCGACGTCAAAAAAGAACCAGATTTCATCTGTCACTTCCGCATTGTTTCGAAACTTCGGATCCTTATTGAAACGATCCTGTGCTTCTTCAAAAAGCCCCGTCGCCTTCGGCCTCCGAATGACCGCCACGTCTTTAAATTTATCTCTCAAAAAGTCAGTATATACCTGCTCACTCTCTCCTTCACAAAACACCACGATGTACGGTTTTTGTTTTCTGAACTGGCGAGGCATCACTTCACCTCCTCGATGTCAAGGTCCGGAATCGCACCGTACTTTCCCAGCAGGTATCCCTTACGGATATTCTCTGTCGTTCTGGTTCCGAATTCGCTGATGCTGTAAAGCTCTGATGATCCATCCTCATGATTTTTGTCCGCAAAATATATCTGGTCCTTGCGAAGAAGCTCCATATTCAGAAGCTCTGTATTATGCGTTGTGAAAATCAGCTGCGCCCCCTTCGGATTTGTTTCCTTGCTCTGGAATTTTGCGACAATGTAATCAACGAGCAGCGGGTGGAGACCCTTTTCGATTTCATCCGTCAAAAGAACGCCGCCGTTCGCAAGCACAGATTCGATAGCCGGTGCAATCGACATCAACGTTCTGGTGCCATCCGATTCATCCGAAAGATCCAGTGGATAAAGCTGCCCGTTACCATGCTGATCCTTGCCCTGATGCATGGATATAGCCTTTACTTCATTCATCGCGATTTTGGCATCTGCATTATCTGAAGTCTGCGACAGCGCCTGAAGAAAACGTGCAAGCGCCGATCTGACACCTTCCGGCAGATCCTCTGGCATCTCCAGTTCCTGAATCTCTTTACTGTTCATTTCGAACTGCATGTCTTCGATGCCGAAATCGGCCGCCTTTGCATAATCACTGATGGCTTTCAGCATGCCCGGATTATCCGAATAATCGAGCAGCTGCTTCGGAATATCCGAATAATCCCTCGAAAAGTAAATCCGCTCTCGGAACCATCGCATCGCATTGACGCAGGCCTGATCATTCATCGTGCAGGCAACCGAGAAGAACAGCTGATTCGATGCAACCATTTTTGCGATCAGTTTACGTTTTGATTTTTCTTCCGTAAAATCAAATTCCTGCCCTTCTCTCGTAAAAACAAGTGCCTTCTGTCCCTTCGGCGCATAGTGCAGGGACTCGGAATAGACCCGCTCACGATCTGCAGAAAACGCATACCAGTATTTGATGCCCTCCAGTGTATAGATGAATTCAAATGCACTCGGTGCATTCTGAGAGTAATCATTCAATCGAAATGGATGGACAGGAATCGGTGCATCTGCATGCTGGGTTCTCTGCGCATTTTTAATAAACTGAACCGCCAGCCAGAATGCACGGATGACATTACTTTTTCCACCACCATTTTTTCCATAAATCGCGACACCCGGAAGAAGACTGGTTTTACTGTTATACTTGATCAGGGAATTTTTATACATTCCCAGACCGCTCGCCTCCATGGATAAAACCGCCTCGTCACGGAAAGATCTATAATTTTTAAATCGAAATTCAATCAACATCCCGCTCACCTCCACCACCAGTATAAATCCAGAGTTCGTGATATTCAAACGCTTTTATCGCATTTTATGATTTTTATTGCTCAATTTTGCACGTATTAATCGGTTTCTTTCTTCTGTCGGAAGATACAGCTGTAGGATTCCTCTTTAGGTTTCCCTCTTAACTTACGTATATTCTTCGTGACCAGCGTCGGCTTGCACGCACCGGAGGAACCTGCGTATTAGCTTGCGTATATCCTTCGTCCCCCTACGCTTCCACCGCGACCGCGGTCGTCACGTTCCCGTGGATCGTCTTATGCACCAGCACCTCGGCGTGGCCGCTCCGTCCCGCGGCATAGGCCGCCGCCCGCTCGCAGACATTGGCCACCCCCGTCACCGACTGGACGAAGCTGCTGCCCGCGAAGGCACCCTCCACCGTCCGAAGCTCCTCCGCCGTGTAGGTCACGAACGGCACGCCGCACTCGTAGCTGTACGCGAGGATGCCCGCCTCCTGCTTCTTCAGGTCGATGCTCGCAAGGGCCACCACCGCGCGTGGGTCAATGCCGGCGTCCTCGAGGCAGGTGGCGACCGCCGCTGCGACCTCGGCCTGCGTCACGCCCTTCCGCGCGCCCAGCCCCACATGAACCCGCTTCGCGATGAGGCGGAGGCCGATCGCCTGGGACGACTTCTCCGCCGGCTTCAGAATGTGCGTCCGGTAGCTGATCACGATGTCGGCGCGGTCGATGTCCTGCGCCGGGACGAGCTCCGCCTCATGGCGGGCCGGGCGCTGCACGAGGCGCTCCATCGGGATGTCCGAGTAGATGCGCAGCTTCTCGCCACGAAGTACCTTCGCGCTCACCTCCTTCGCCTTCCGAAGATCCGTAAGGAGGAAGCCGTTTTCCTTTGCGAAGGTATCTACCGCGAAGGCGCTCTCTGCGTCCGTCGCCGTCGTGATGATGGGCTCCGCCTCGATCAGCGACGCCGCCGTGCGGGCCAGCGCATTGGCACCACCCAGGTGACCGCTCAGCAGCGAGATCACATAGCGCCCCGCCTCGTCGATCACGAGCACCGCCGGATCCACGGTCTTCCCACAGATAAACGGCGCGATCGCACGCACCGCGATGCCCGTCGCCCCCACGAAGATGATGGCGTCGCACTGGCGATCGCCACCGTCGGCACCAGATACGCAAGCGCCCGATTCCTCTTCCGAACTGGACGCCGAAACACGCTTCCCGTCTGTATCGTCTGCCGGCTTCGTGAACCACTCCGCGACGATCTCGTGCAGGCTCCGCGGATCGGAAATCGCCGGCAGCGCCTCCGTCTTCGCATGCAGCTCGATGCATGGCGGCTGCCCACCACCTGCACGGGAGGCATCCTGATCGACAGCATTGGCTGAACATAACATATCCGGCGTCGTGATCCAGCGCGTGCGCAGTTGCTCCGCCAGCCGATATCCCTTTTCTGTAAATGCGATCATCTGAATATTCATCGATATCCTCGCTGCTTTCTTCTATACTGAATTCACAAATTCTATACTACACACGTCACATCGTTCGCATGCTGTTTCCACTCGCTCATAGCACGCACTATCATAACTTATTTCGACGATGCCGATGTACTCCCCTGTCGAAACGCAGTCGTGAAGCCCGCGTCGTAGAGCTTCGAGGCTTCGTAGATCGTCGCGTCGCAGATGGCGCGGCCGACGATGATGAGCGCTGGCTTGAGACGCCCGGCCTCTTTACGCGCTTCCGGGGTTTCGAAGGCCTCCGGCAGCTTCGCGAGCGTCGTGCGCACCACGCGCTCGTCCGGCCAGGATGCACGGAAGACGACCGCGGTCGGCGTGTCCTCCGGATAGCCACCGGCGAGAAGCTCGGTCTTCACCTTGTCCGCGAGGGTCGCCGACAGAAACAGCACCATCGTCGCCTGATGCGCGGCGAGCTTCGCGAGCTGCTCCCGCTCCGGCACCGGCGTCCGCCCCTCTGCACGGGAGATGATCACCGTCTGCGTTACGCCCGGCAGGGTATATTCCGTCTGAAGCGCGGCGGCCGCGCCACAGAACGCACTGACGCCGGGACATACATCGTAGTCGATGCTGTGCGCCTTCAGAAAATCCATCTGCTCCCGGATGGCACCGTAAAGCGAGGGGTCACCCGTGTGGAGGCGGGCAACATTGGCCCCCGACTGCGCGGCCTCCAGATACAGTGCGCAGACCTCGTCGAGATTCATATCCTTCGAATCATAGATGCGCGCATCCGGCCGGCACTCCTCGAGCAGCGCCGGATTCACCAGCGAACCCGCGTAGATCACGATCTCCGCCTCGCGGAGAAGCCGCGCGCCCTTCCGTGTGATGAGCTCCGGATCGCCCGGACCCGCCCCGATAAAATGAACCATAACTGCCTCGTTTCCTGATCTGATAGAACTTATTATATACGTACATCTGACAAAAAAATGATTAGCTCCTGGGATTTCGGAAAGATCTGCAGTCCCTAAAGCGCCATTTTTTCATCATCCATTTGACACCTGCCATTTTAGCATGAAATGTATACACTTCGTGAAAACATTATGGGATACATCGCGATCAATCGTAAAAAAAGCCGGGCACATGGCTCAGCTTCGTTCCTGATATTCTGCTATATGAGGGTCAGCCCCATTTAGAATTCTTAAGATGTCGGCACATGATCTACTCCCAGCTTTCATCCGCTTCTGCCAGCTTCTTCTCCAGCGTTTGATCGAGGGCGATAAAAGCTGGAAGAAAGCTGTCTCGAATCAGGAGAATCATCTCATCCACTTCCTCTGCATTGTATATGTGGACGGACAGATTCCGCTTTTTCAACATGAGTAACCACACGGAAGCATCATCGATGAAACCGAACTTATACCCAAGCTGAAGAATCTCCCTCGGCGAACCAGTATCTGCACCTTCTGCGCCATGAACTCTGAGCACTGCCTGCAGTGCTTTCCATGCCAGCTCAAAGCTCAGATTAAACTGTCCGATGATACCGGTTCTGTATATTTCGTTACGATCTGCCATTTCAAAATCTGCATTTTTCAGAACTTCCAGGCAGTTCGTAAAATTATCAAGTTTTTTCATATAGAGCGATACCATCCCTTTCTATTTCTTCTTCTAAATCCCGTGAGATTCCTTCATCCACATTGACGAGATCAAACATTAAAAGCGAATGTACATTTTCCTGGATGTTCCAGTAAAAGGAGTCGAAATCTCCTCCGTATACAGCGAGATCCACATCACTTCTTTCTGTATTGTTTCCTCTCGCGCGAGAACCGAAAAGAACGATTTTTTCAACTCCGGCACTTCTGGCAAATCTGCAGATCTCGCCGGCAAGCCGTTCTGATAAATCATATTTCATAGCCTCTGCTCCTTCTGATAAAAGTCTATGCGACAGACTTCGAAGCGTCAATAACTCATACGGAAAATAATGAAAATAATGAAAAAGCCTGCACTATTACCATTTTTCTATCACCCAAGCGCCACGTCCAGTACCATCATCACGCTGAAGCCGACGGCGAAGAGCAGGGTGCCGACGTTGGAGTGGCGGCCCTGCGACATTTCCGGAATCAGCTCCTCCACGACGACATACAGCATGGCGCCGGCGGCGAAGCTGAGGAGATACGGGAGCAGCGGGACGATGA
This sequence comes from Lachnospiraceae bacterium, assembly GCA_030540075.1. Lineage (GTDB taxonomy): Bacteria > Bacillota > Clostridia > Lachnospirales > Lachnospiraceae > Oribacterium. The sequence goes on along the minus strand of JAUNWX010000036.1, from coordinate 2,085 downwards.
GCTGCGCGGCGAGAATCGTCAGCACCGCGCCGATCGGCTCCACGACACCTGACAGCACACCGCCGATAAAGGCCTGCCGCTTGCTCTCCCCTTCCGCGCGAAGCGGCATCGAAATAATCGCGCCCTCCGGGAAGTTCTGAATCGCGATACCGATCGAGAGCGCCAGCGCGCTGGCTGCCGTGATCTGCATGCTCCCCGACAGGAAGCCCGCATACATCACGCCAACTGCCATGCCTTCCGGGATATTGTGGAGCGTCACCGCCAGCACCATCATCGTCGTCCGGTTGAGCCGCGTCTTCGGCCCCTCCGCCTCACTGCTACCGACATGGAGATGCGGAATCAGGTGGTCGAGCGACAGCAGAAACAGCACGCCGATCCAGAAGCCGACGAAGGCCGGCACGAAGGACAGCTTCCCCCAGCCCGCCATCTGCTCGATCGCCGGAATCAGCAGACTCCAGATGGACGCCGCCACCATGACCCCCGCCGCAAAGCCGGCGAGCGCCCGCTGCACCAGATCCCCCAGCGCCCGCTTCATGAAAAACACACACGCCGCCCCGAGACTCGTCCCCAGAAACGGAATCGCGATACCGATTACTGCATTCATTTCGTTCGTCATATCTACCCTTCCTTTTATCCATTATTCGGTCCAAAGGTTAGTTTACGCTAACTGCAAGGCAAATGCCACCACTTTTCATGTATCCCGCCCAGCTCGCTCATGAAAATAGCGGTGAAAATTACGAGTTTATGAAGAATTTCGCCTTCACTGGCATTTCCCTGCCGGACTCGCTACAATAAAATCAGTAAATGAAAGGAGATCCCATGACCCACTCGAAAAAATCTCTGAAACGAACCCTTTTCTGCACGAATCTGCTGTTCGCTTCTTTCGCATGTCACCTCAGCGCCTTCGCCGGTGTCGCCGGGCGTGGCGTCGATCCATCCGTTCTAGAGGCCAATGCCTCCGGCCCGGGCGCATATACCGATGGCGCTTCTGCATTGACCGCCACCACCCAGAGCGCCGCGTCGGCTGCCGGCCAGGCCATGAACCAGACAGCCGGTAGTCAGGCCATGACAGCTGCCACGCAGCCAGCAGCGGCGGGCTCGACCACGAATGCGTCATCTGTATCCGGCACACCGACCACTGTTCCTGCCTCTTCTCAAGCCGTCTTCCCTGCTGCAGCGGCGGGCTCGACCCCAACCACATCTGTTTCTTCCGCACCGACCGGTGTCCCGGAGACACAGCCGGTGCAGGAGCTGCTCCCGCCGACCGAGGACGAAATCGCGAATTACTTCCAGGGCGCTTACGTCACCGGTGACTCCGTCGCCTATGGCTTCCAGCTCTACGCAAACCGTCAGAAGGCAGGCAGTGCGATCCTCCAGAACCTCGGCTTCCTCACCCGCGGCAGCTTCTCCGCGCACAACGCCTTCATGGCCATCTCGAAGAAGTCCGTGCACCCGACCTACCAGGGCGCACAGCACCACATCTGGGATTCGCTTCAGCTGGTCGGCGCGAAGCATGTGTTCATGTTCTTCGGCCTCAATGACCTGAACATCGGTGGCGTGGACAGCACGGTCGACTACTACGTCCGCCTCATCAATCAGATTCGGGCCCAGAACCCAGACATCGCCTTCACCATCATCAGCACGACCCCGATGTACCAGGGCTCCGAAAAGGGCAAGCTGACCAATGCAAACATCGATGCGCTGAACGCACGCATGCAGGCCCTCTGCGCGGAAAACGGCTGGGGCTACCTGGACATCGCTTCCCACCTGAAGGCCGCGAACGGGACCCTCGCCGCGCAGTACTGCTCCGACCACTACGTCCACGAAACCAACGCCGCCTACGCCATCTGGCTCCAGTGCTTCCACGACTACGCACAGGAAAAGCTGATCGCCGAAAAGCTCGCCGCACAGACGAAGGCCTGATTTCTTCGCAATCAAAGCCGGATTTCGATCGCACGCTGTATCAAAGCTTTAAAAACGACCAAAGATGCCAACACAGAAGCAACCTCCGTGTTGGCATCTTTTCATTTCTTTATAGGAAAGTGCATCGATTATGATTTTGACTTAACGTGTGTTTGGTTTAAG
>JAUNWX010000035.1 GCA_030540075.1 Lachnospiraceae bacterium | reverse complement strand
ATTTACCAGGAAACTCACTTAATAATGACCGGAATGAGTGCCTGGTGTACATAATTGTTTTGAATCAGTTCTGCCTCATCCATACTAATCTGCTTAGGTGCTGAATGATTAACCGAATTATACCAGACTATGCAATCTTCGCCTTGTTCTGAATAGACCGATTCTATGCGAATGAGTTTTCCACTAGCAACCCTATAATACTTAGATACAGAATACGCAGCTCCATTTGACCCTTCATTTGAAATGATATTATTCTGGCAAAGATAAAAACGGTTTCTGGCACCTCCTTCATAAGCAATAGGATATGCCTTGCCATCTTTTATCGTCACAATAGCATAAATATAGTCATACAATTCACCATACTCGCCGCTTGTGAGAAGCAATTCATCAACTCCATCGGAATCTATATCTCTCAAAACATAACCAAATCTGTTTTCTCGATTGATCGGTGCATCCGTCGGCAGATAATATGAGCTGTATGATTTATACTGAGGCTCTAAAAAGTCCACTTCTCCTCGTGCAAACATAGCAATGTAAGAAATAATATCTGCATACTGCGCTGAGGCTGATTGTCCATTCTTATTCTGACTCTTTTCAACACCAGATGGTTTTATAAAATCCGATTTCACATAAGCATTTTGACCCTTATAGTCAATATTAGCCCACCCGTTCGTACTACCTTTAAATATAACCTGCGTTCCTGCATCCAGAACAGCCAGTACACGACAATCCGTATTTGGTTCTGTTCGTACTTTAACACCAGTTGTCGTAACATATACAGAAGTATTCTGAAAACTAATCGCTGATTCGTTCAAGTTCTCTTTCTGAACATCGCCTAATTGCTTACTACCATCCGTTCCGACATAATACCCATCCGGTGTCATTGCGTTTGTTAACATAATGCCATTAGCCCCCAGGTAATAGTCTCCTACCCACTGATTCTTAGCGAATGTACCATCATCCTGATAATACGCCCAGTTCTGTCCAAACTGTACCCACTGGCTCGCAAAAGAATTCAAGCTCATAAAAACGCTCATGACACCAACCGTCGCCAGAATTACTGATTTTTTCTTCATAACAAACTCCCTAAATAAAGATTGCCATCTATCGAAATAAGTTTACTGCGAAAAACGCGAAATGGGTATCCGATCTTAATCGTTTCGTCTATTCTTACCTGTTTATAATTGGTCAGTTTTCCTGCCAGCTCAAACAGCTCGAACATCATTATCTTAACGCCGGATACAAGAAATGCATCTACCATTTTCCAGATAGATGCACGCCTTATTATATTCTTTAATAGTATGAAATAGCACAAATTCCAGTAGAAGCTTACCTACTCAACAGATTTGATTCGACTTGTGACCGTTACATTTGGAGCAAAGAACCTGCAAGTTAGACGGTACGGTCTTTCCGCCTTTGGACACCGGAATAATATGATCAATGTGTAACCCTACACCATCCGGCATATATTTCCCACTAACCTGACATGTATAATGATCTCTTTCGGCAATTTGCTTTCGTAGCTCTGGAGTCATTAATCTTCTTTGATTTTTGCTGTGATACGCTCTCAGCCCACATTCATAAGATATGCTGGATAATTGCTGATCTCTGCGTAATAGATACTCGTAACTACAGCCATATTCTTTATCTATATTCTTAACTTTATAAGACGACTTAACATAGTACTGCTGGGTGTATCGTGTCTGATTTCTGGTAAAGATAAAATGATACGCATTGTCATCATCGAGGCACTCCAAATACTGTTTTTTCCGTAAATGCCTTAAAAGACTTCTCCGAATTCTTTTTTCAGAATCCTTCTTCCAGTTATCAATTATTAGCTGATGATGGTTAATCTGCGCCATTCCATCGTCGGTCAGAAAATCATCAATGTAATCTTCAATTTGAGGATTTCTCTTTTTCGACACGTTGAATGCATGCGTAAAATACGGATAATGGAATGGCGAACTTAGGCCGGCAACCAGCAAAATGATAAACACCACAGCCATGATTGCAATCACAATCATCTGCGATAGAGATATTTCTGATAAAACACTTTGAATATATACTAAATCCATATACTTTCCTGTAATTTAGCTAATTCTCTGAATATTGATCTCTACAGATTCACATTCCAATATCCAGTCCTTGGCGCCCCTACTCTATTCACTATACCGAGATCCTTCATTTTTTTCATTGCTCGTGCTACTGTTCTTGGACTTACACCAAGTTGCTCGCTTATCTCACTTCCAGCAATATTCGGATTCTTCTGTATTTCATTAAGAATACTTTTCTCAACTTTAGTCAGATTCCTGATTTTGTTTTTTATGTCATTATTTATGCCATCAGCGGAGCTGAAATTATTCGGACCAACGGTAGCTGTAGCAATTTCAGTTAAAGGAACCGTTATACGAAAGATGTTGCCTTCCACAAATTGCGGTTCCGCACCAGAATATATCTTCGTATACTTATAAGTGTTTCTCATGCCGGAGCCTAATTCATCCGCCAGGCCAATTTCTCTAAAAATCTTTGAAATCGGAGGATTCTTAGGGAAAGGCTCAAAGGTTGCAAAATCCAATGCCCCATGCCCATGAGAAAGATTTGCATTTTCCGTAAAAATTCGATTATTTTCAATAACAAGCTTAGCCACATAAGCATTTGAGAAATCCCGATGCACCAGCAGGTTAGATACTATCTCTCTCAGGATATTATCCCTTGGAGATACACTTTGGTCTCCATCCAGATAAAAAGTATCATTCAGATGCTTTTTCCCAAAAGCCATTAATCTGTCATAGCTCTCGATCAGATTTGTGATAATAACATCCCGATCATCATAACGATCCTTGTTCAATACACGAAAAATAGCATCCGTTTTATGCTGCGGCAATACCGATAATATTAACTGATCCGTTCCAAAAAGAAGAATGGCAGCAAGTGTAATTCCTTCTTTTCCAGATGCCTGATCTCTCAATATCAACCCTGAGCTACGGACAATCTGCTCGTTTGTCATATTCAGCCAAGGATGATCCTTAAAACGCGAACGCGTCATATTCTTTGCTCGTTCTATTAAATCCGAGCGTAAATCACTTATATCAAATGCCGGAAACACCTTATTCACAAAAAAGCTTCCACTTTTCCTTGCATATAGGCGATAAACCTCATCCGAATGATATGTGATGTCAATATCAGATTCATGGTTACGATCATAAATACGACCAGCACATCGACAAACGTCCTGCGAAACAGGCACACGCACATATAAGATTGCCTTTCCGTCATATTCGTATTCAACTGGTGTCAGATAGAGCGGTGGATATATCTTGTTCTCATTATTGACAGCGGTTACGAATGCCTTTTTGACTTTGTCAATCTTATCCTCCTCAATGCCGAGAATTTCTCCGTTATCCTTTATACCAAGAAATAAGTGTCCTCCGTTCCTGTTTGAAAAAGAGCAGACGGTTTCATACACATCTTTTGTAACCTCTGTCCTCGACTTCTTAAACTCTACGGTGATGCTTTCACCATCACGAATAATCTCAAGCAGTTCTTGTGGAAGCTGTGACATTTCTATACACCTCCTATATCCCAGGCAGTTAAACCCAGGGAGACTACTCTCCTGACCGAACCATTCATTTTTAAGAACAGAATCTCCGTATCACGCAAAGAGGTGATACCAAAGGGCCCAACAGCGGAATTCGCAGTTGTTTCTATTTTGGAAACAACTGAACAATTCATCAATTTGCCAAAGCAAAAAACGTCGTGCCAGACTTCTTTCACAGCTCCATCGTCGCCTGGTACGGCAGTCCGAAGTGCCGGTAGGCGTTTGCGGTGGCGACGCGCCCACGCGGGGTGCGGTTGATGAGTCCGTTCATGAGGAGGTACGGCTCGTAGACGTCCTCGATGGTGCCGCTGTCCTCACCGAGGGCGGCGGCCAGAGTTTCGACGCCGACCGGTCCGCCGGAGAACTTATCAATGATGGTCATGAGGTAGTTCCGGTCGTTCTGGTCGAGTCCGAGCTTATCGACGTCGAGGATGTCGAGCGCCATGTCGGCGACCTCCTGGGTGATGCGTCCGTCGAAGCGGACATCCGCGAAGTCACGGACACGCTTCAGCAGGCGGTTCGCGAGTCTCGGCGTACCGCGGGAGCGCAGTGCGATGCGCTCAGCGCCGGCGTCGTCAATGTCTACATTCAGCACCTTCGCGGAGCGTCGTACGATCTGCATCAGCTCCTCGGTGGTGTAGAACTCGAGCTTCGTGATGATACCGAAGCGGTCACGGAGCGGTGCGGACAGCAGGCCTGCGCGGGTCGTCGCGCCGATCAGTGTGAAGTGCGGGAGATCCAGGCGGATCGAGCGGGCCGTCGAATCCTTGCCCAGCATGATATCGATAGCAAAGTCCTCCATCGCCGGGTAGAGCACCTCCTCGACCTGGCGGTTCAGGCGGTGGATCTCGTCGACGAAAAGCACATCGCCCTCGGAAAGTCCGTTCAGAATCGCCGCGATCTCGCCCGGCTTCTCGATGGCCGGTCCCGAGGTCACCTTGATATTGACCCCGAGCTCGTTCGCGATGATGTTACTGATGGTCGTCTTGCCGAGTCCCGGCGGACCGTAAAACAGGCAGTGATCCAGCGACTCTCCGCGGTTCTTCGCCGCCTGAATATAGATCTTCAGCATCTCCTTCAGCTTGCTCTGGCCGATGTAGTCATCGAGCGTCTGCGGGCGGATTTTCGGCTCCAGCTGCCGATCCTCTACCGTCTCATCTGTATTGATTACTCTACGTTCCAAATCTGTACCTCTCTCCGCGCATCTGCACGGATTCTATATATATGCCCGTATTCTGCACTCAAATCATTTGCGAAAAATCATGAACTTCAGGCGGCGTCAACTTCGGCAATCACTTTTCCGGGCCCTGTCTCACGCTCGTCAAAGGAAATTCAGGTTCTTCAGGCTCGCCTTCAGGATCTGATCCACGGTCATGCCTTCACTGAGCTCGACCTTCTTCACGGCACGGCTTGCCTCGACGTTCGAGTAGCCGAGAGCCACGAGGGCTTCCACGGCTTCCTTCTGTGCACCATACACACCGGCGGCTGCGCCGGCATCCACCGCTGCCCCACCGCCATGACCGTGATCCAGCGCCGAGCTGAAGACTTCAGTCGCATCGAGCTTATCCTTGAGCTCGAGCACCACGCGCTGCGCCGTCTTGTTACCGACGCCCGGTGCACGCGAAATCGCCTTACTGTCGCCGGTCACGATCGCCATCCGAAGATCATCCGGCATCAGCGCACTGAGGATGCCGAGCGCGCCCTTCGGGCCGATGCCACTTACCGTCAGTAGCATCGTGAACATCGACCGGTCCTCCGGACTCAGGAAACCATAGAGATCCACGCCGTTCTGCGTCAGTGAAAAGTATGTATAGATTTTGATGTCCTCGCCGATCGGTGGCAGCGCGCCGATCACCGTCGCCGGCACGTGGATGCCGTAGCCGACACCGGCGGCCTCGACGACCACCAGCCCCTCGGCCACATCGCTGAGCGTTCCATGTATAAAATGAATCATGCTGAATTCTCCCAAAATATAAGTATCTCTATGTTATATCAAAAACATTTGTTCGTCAATTAAAACCATTGATTTTGAAAATTCAAGTCGCTACACTTGTAGCATATTATTTTAACAATTATAAACAGAAAGGTCCACATGATCCGCATCGAGAAAGCTCTGACACAGCCTGTTCCAACTGATATATACACGATCGGCGCCCCGGAGGACGTCCTCTTTTTTGATATCGAAACCACGGGTCTCTCCGCGCGCAGCGCCGGCCTCTACCTCATCGGCATGCTGACGTACACGGATAAAAAGTGGACACTTCTCCAGTACTTCTGCGAGGATGTCGCGGATGAGCCGGCGGTGCTGCAGGCGTTTTTCGAGCTACTCCGCACGAAGAAAACGCTGATCTCCTACAACGGTGACGGTTTCGACATCCCGTTCCTCCGCCACATGCTCGAGCAGTACGGGCTGCCGTACAGCTTCGACGCCGTCGAGAGCTTCGACCTGTTCAAGAAATTCCGGCCGCTCAAGCGCCTGCTGAATCTCCCGGATCTCAAGCTGAAAAGCTGCGAGCGTTTTCTCGGCATTGACCGCGAGGACCGCTTCACCGGCGGCGAGCTCATCGAGGTTTACTTCGAGTGGCAGAAAACGAAGGCGCCGGCGCTGCTCGACACGCTGCTCCTCCATAACGCCGAGGACATCGCGAACCTCCCGAATCTGCTTCCGCTGCTCCGCTATCGCGCCCTGCCGCACAGCGATTTCCAGCTCCGCGCGCACGAGCGCGATGAATGCACCATTCATTTGCATTATTTAAGCGCGCACGCGCTGCCACGGCCGATGGATCTGCGGGGAGATTTCTGGGCGCTGCATGCCGAGGGCAGTGCGGTCGAGCTTTACGTGCAGCTTTTCGAGGGGGAGCGGAAGCTCTTCTTCGCGGATTTCGAGCACTACTACTATCTTCCGGCGGAGGACCAGGTGATCCACCAGTCGCTCGCGGAGTTCGTGGACCGCAGTGCGCGGAAGAAGGCCTGTGCGCGGAACTGCTACCAGCGCGTGTCCGGCTGCTTCCTTCCGGAGTGCAGTGAGGTGTACACGCCGGCGCTGCAGGCCGAGTACCGCGACAAGCTACGCTACGCGCAGTATTCGGATGCGCTCTTCGACGACGAGGTGAAGGCCGCCGCGTACCTGAAATCCTTCCTGGAAGCCGCACTGTAGGCATGCTGACGCAGGAAATGGATCATCGTGCCTGCAATTACAATCCATTTTGCAGGCATGATGTCCATAAATCGGGGGCAGCATGCCTACAGTGTACCCTGAAATCTGGACATTTCCGTAGGCATGATGACGTTTTAAAGCGCTTACCATGCCTGCTGTCGAAATTTGCAGGTCTCTGCACTGCAGGCACGCTGACACAGAAAATGAATCATCATGCCTGCAATGAACAGAAAAGGCAGCGTCCGCTCCGGACACTGCCCCTCGTTTTTTATTCCGTTTTGGATTCAGACCATTCCGTCGTTTTGCGATCAGGCCTTTCTGCCATTCTAGTGATCAGATCTTTCCGCCGTTCTGGTTGACGTAGGCCATCAGTCCGCCGGCGGCGATCATCTTCTGGAGGAACTCCGGAAACGGCTGTCCCTGGAATGTCTTTCCGGTCGTCTCATCGGTGATGAGTCCGGTATCGAAGTCTACCTTTACCTTGTCACCCTCGGCGATGGCCTGAGCGGCCTCCGGTGCCTCGATGATCGGGAAGCCGATGTTCAGCGCGTTCCGATAGAAGATGCGTGCGAAGCTCTCTGCGATGACACAGCCGACGCCGCTGGTCTGCAATACCTGCGGTGCGTGCTCACGGGAGGAGCCACAGCCGAAATTCTTGCCACCGACGACGATGTCGCCTGCATTGAGCTTCTTCAGGAAATCCTGGTCGATGTCCTCCATCGCGTGGGACGCCAGCTCCTGCTTATCCTGAATCGCGAGATATCGTGCCGGGATGATGACATCCGTGTCGATATTGTCGCCATATTTTAAAACCTTACCCTCTGCGTTCATATATATTCCTTTCGTTTACATTCCAAGCTCAGCTGGTCCTGAGATCTTGCCGGTAACGGCAGATGCGGCTGCGACGGCCGGAGAAGCGAGATAGATCTCGGAAGTGGTGTCACCCATACGGCCGACGAAGTTACGGTTGGTGGTCGATACGCAACGCTCGTGCGGTGCGAGGATGCCCATGTAACCGCCGAGGCATGGTCCGCAGGTCGGGGTCGATACGACCGCGCCGGCCTCGATGAAGTCCATGACGAGGCCTTCCTTCAGCATCTGCATATAGATGTCCTGGGTGCCCGGGATGACGATACAGCGCACATCCGGTGCCACCTTGCGGCCACGCAGGATCTCTGCGGCTTCGCGCATGTCCTGGATACGTCCGTTCGTGCAGGAACCGATGACGGACTGGTCGATCTTAATGTCCTCGAAGCTGCCGAGCTCGTGTGTGTTCTCCGGAAGATGCGGGAAGGAAATCGTCGACTTCAGGGTCGAGAGATCGATCGTCACCTCACGTGTGTACTCTGCATCGGCGTCCGCCTCATAGACGGTGTACGGCTTCTGGGAATGTTCCTTCATATACTCGACGGTCTTCTCGTCGACCGGGAAGATACCGTTCTTTCCGCCCGCCTCGATCGCCATGTTGCAGATCGTGAAACGGTCATCCATGCTGAGCTCTGCGACACCCGGGCCGGTGAACTCGATGGACTGGTAACGCGCGCCATCCACGCCGATCTCGCCGATCAGGTGCAGGATAACATCCTTACCGGACACCCACTTCTGCTTCTTACCGATGAGATTTACCTTGATGGCCGTCGGCACCTTGAACCAGAGCTTGCCGGTCGCCATCGCCGCCGCCATATCGGTGGAGCCGATACCGGTCGAGAATGCGCCGAGCGCGCCGTAGGTGCAGGTATGTGAATCCGCGCCGACGGAAAGCTCACCGGCGACGATCAGTCCCTTCTCCGGGATCAGCGCGTGCTCGATGCCCATCTGTCCGACATCGAAGTAGTTCGTGAGGCCCTGCTCATGCGCGAAGTTCCGGCACATCTGTGTGCACTTCGCACTCGTGATATCCTTATTCGGAACGAAGTGGTCCATAACCAGCACGACCTTCTCCTGATCGAACACTTCCTTCTGATCCAGCTTCTTCATCTCGCGGATCGCCACCGGCGAGGTAATATCGTTACCATGGACGAGGTCGAGCTCCGCCATGATCAGCTGACCTGCGCTCACCGACTCCAGTCCTGCATGCTTCGCCAGAATCTTCTGGCTCATCGTCATTCCCATAATAAGCTCCTGATTATATGCATTCTGCCTCCCCCCCCCTTCATCCAGGGTACGGCTCAACCAACCATATTAACGTGCTTCCTCGCAGGTTCTTTCTTATATTCATCTGGATCTCCGGCGACTGCTTTTTGAGGCCGAAACACGTTCATATTTCTTATACTTCCGTACACTATAGCATTCCCCACGATATAATCATAATATATGTTTTTAATAATCATTATTACCGCACGGCATGGCCTCTCGTACATCCGGTGTTTTTTGCACTTTGCACCAAATTTTTTGCGTGGTTATGTCAAAACATGTTACAAATAATCTTGTGTTATGTCGAGGGAATATGTTATATTAAAAATGACATTTATTCATTAATTTGCTTTAAAGCGTTGAAGAGAAAAAGGATAAAAGGATAAACGTCAGGAACGCCATCGGAAGCATTCACTCAGCCGCATGGCACGATGTTCATTTACGGTCAGGTGACCACATCTTAGGGGGGAATATTATGGATCAGAATCTGTCAGGTTACAAAATTTTCTACGAGGTTGCGAGCTGCGGCAACATTTCGAAGGCCGCGAAGAAGCTGTACATTTCACAGCCGGCCATTTCCAAGTCCATCGTAAAGCTCGAGGACGGACTCGATACGAAGCTCTTTCACCGGAATTCCCGCGGTGTTACACTGACAGAGGAAGGCACGGTACTCTACCGCTATATTAAGGATGCGTTTGATAACATCAACAACGCAGAGACCGAGCTCAAGCGTATGAAGGATTTCAATATCGGCCACCTGCAGATCGGTGTATCGACGACACTCTGCCGCTACATCCTGCTGCCGTATCTCCAGACCTTCATGCAGAAGTATCCGAATATCCGCGTGTCGATCATCACACAGTCGACCGCACAGACCCTCACGCTGCTCGAGCAGAAGAAAATCGACATCGGCCTCACCGCCGAGCCGCGCACACGTCGCCCGGAGCTCCGCTTCGTTCACCCGAAGCAGATTCACGACACCTTCGTCGCGACGCCGCAGTATCTCGAGAATCTGAAGGCGATGTACGGTGAGGACTGCGATCCGTTCCAGGAGGGCAACATCATGCTCCTCGACCAAAACAACATGACCCGTCGGCACATTGACGACTACTTCAAAACCATGGGCATCGAGCCGGCACAGATCCTCGAGGTCACCACGATGGATCTGCTCGTGGACTTCGCGAAGATCGGCATCGGCATCGGCTGCGTGATCCGCGAGCTCGTACAGAAGGAGCTCGACGAAGGCAGCCTCATCGAAATCCCGACCCAGTTCCCGGTACCATCCCGCAGCGTCGGCTATGTATACAACGCCGGCAACACCGGAAAGTCGCTTGACGCGTTCCTGAGTGTTCTTGACTGATTAAATTTAGAACAATATGAGGCCTTCGCCCCTAAAGTCGGGCTATCGAGGCCCGACTTTAGCCATGCCCTGAACTTGAGCTTGTAAGGCTCAAGTTCAGCCCTTCGGGCACAGAACAAGTTCTGTGGGTGGTCGTTCCAGAGTTTGTTTGATACAAACTCTTACACTCGGGAGCAGAGCATAGCTCTGCTGGATATCGTTCCGGAGTTTGCCTGATGCAAACTCCTACACTCTTAATGGACGGGGGCCTTTTTCTGTGGTATGGTTATAAGGTTGAGTGTTATAGTATCTTCAAATCCCGAAAGGAGTTTATTTATATGGCAGAATTAGAAAATCAGAGTCCTTCCAGCTGCAACGGCAACTGCGGTTCCTGTGGTTCCGACTGCGCTTCCCGCCACGCAAATCCAGAGGATTTCCGCGCGAAGCTGGCCGACGGCTGCAGCGTAAAGAAGGTCATCGGCGTCGTTTCCGGTAAGGGCGGTGTCGGCAAGTCCACCATCACCTCTCTCCTCGCCTGTGGTACCCACAAGGCCGGCTTCAAGACCGCGATTCTCGATGCGGATATCACCGGTCCGTCCATCCCGAAGGCCTTCGGTCTCTCGAACGACGGCGTCGGTGTCACCCCGGACGGCAAGCTCATGATTCCGGACAGAAGTGCCGACGGCATCGAAATCATGTCCTCGAACCTCCTGCTCGAGAACGAGACCGACCCGATCATCTGGCGTGGTTCCCTCATCGCACAGGCGGTCAAGCAGTTCTGGTCTGAGGTGCAGTGGAAGGACGTCGACTACATGTTCGTCGATATGCCACCAGGAACCGGCGATGTTCCGCTGACGGTTTTCCAGTCCCTCCCGATCGACGGTATCGTTATCGTCACCTCTCCGCAGGACCTCGTGTCCATGATCGTGACGAAGGCCGTAAACATGGCGGATAAGATGGGCGTGCCGGTCATCGGTCTCGTAGAGAACATGTCCTACCTCATCTGCCCGCACTGCGGTGAGAAGGTCAATGTCTTCGGCGAGAGTCATGTGGATGAAGTCGCAGCACAGCACGGCCTCAAGGTGCTGGCGAAGCTGCCGATGGATCCGAAGAACGCCGCCTACATGGACGCCGGTGCTGTCGAGGGCATCGAGCTTCCGGAGATCCAGGACGCTGTTCAGGCAGTCATCGATTTCAGTAAGTAATGTATAGAAAAGACCGCCGGGTGAAGAAATCACCCGGCGGTCTTTTTGTCTTAGCCCTGCCCTGAACTTGAGCTTGTAAGGCTCAAGTTCAGCCCTTCGGGCACAGAACAAGTTCTGTGGGAGGTCGTTCCAGAGTTTGCCTGATGCAAACTCTTTCACTGCCCTGAACTTGAGCTAGAATAATCGGTCTTTACTGCTGTACTTGACGCCTTCGCCGAGTCCGGTGGCGATGGCCTCGATCACGGCCTGAAGAGCCTCTTCTTCATCTGGTCCATCGCACTCCACGCGGAGATGCGCGCCCTGCTTTACACCGGCAGCCATCACGTTGAGGACGGACTTCGCGACGATCTTCCGATCTCCGTTATAGAGATAGATATTGCTTTTAAATTTGATACATGTCTGCGTCAGCACACCGGCCGGTCTTAAATGGAGACCAGACTCGTTAATAACATCTACTTCGCCTGTTACCATATCGCTCCCCTTCCTTTGCTTTTCATATATACATAATACGTTTTTAAAACATCGAAATCAATGGCTGTTAATGGCTGAACTCACAACCGCAGAAGTTCTGCCGATACAAATCATACTGCTTTGAGAGTTCGATCGACTTCTGGTAGCCGCCGCGCTTTTTGAAGTCAGACGGCAGAAACGAGCGTCCATGCGCCTTCCCGATCTCCTCGCCGATGGCATTGAGCACCTCCGAGGATTTCAGTGGCGACAGCGTAAGGGTCGTGCAGAAATAGTCAAATGGGAGCGTCGCTCCGGTATGCGTACACTGCGCCCCGCCACAGATCGGCGTCTCCTCCGCCGGGCCTTCCACAGACTGCACTTTCGCAGATGCCGCCGGCGCTTTCGCCGCCGAATCTCCGCTGTGCTGTGCCGCAGCCCATGCCTGGTTCACCTCGTCCATGTACTCCGCGGTGCGCTCGAGGCGCTGGCGGTAGCAGAGGTGACAGCGTTCTCCGCGCTCCGGATCCCGCTCGTGGCCGCGCGCGATGGCGAGGAACTCCCGGTGATCATACGGTGGCACGACGATCTCGACGGCACCGAGCAGATGTCCCGCGCTGTCCTGCCGCTCCACATCGATGCCCTTCTCGTGGCAGAAGCGCCGGAGCTCATCCACGCGATGCGTGAACTCGGCCTCGGTGGAAATGTTCGGATTATAGTAGAACAGCGTGATGTCGAAGTCCGCACAGAGCGCGTCCAGCACCGCACTGGAGCACGGCGCACAGCAGCTGTGAAGAAGGAGCCGGGGACGACGCCCCGGCTTCTCCTGCCACCGGCTGATCTCCTGCTCCATCAGGCGCTGGTAGTTCTTCGTATTTGGTTCCGGTTTGATGTACACCGGCACTTCGGTTTCCTGATTCACTCTATAAATTCCTTTACTGAAGAAAATCCCTGATTCTCTTCGATCTGACCGGGTTCCGCAGCTTGCGGAGCGCCTTCGCCTCGATCTGACGGATACGCTCTCGGGTGACATTAAACTCCTTGCCGACCTCCTCGAGGGTTCTCGGATGACCGTCCTCGAGGCCGAAACGGAGCACGATGACCTGACGCTCACGCTCCTTCAGATCGCCGAGCAGCGTATCGATATGCTCACGAAGCATCACGGACTCAACATTGCCCTCTGGTGAAACGACGTTCGAATCCGCGACGAAATCGCCGAGATTCGAGTCATCCTCCTCACCGATCGGGGTCTCGAGGGAGGCCGGCTCACGCGCGATCTGCATGATTTCCTGCACCTTCTCCTCGCTCATGTCGAGATGCTCGGCAAGCTCCTTGACGGACGGCTCATAACCGAGCTCGAGGGTCAGCTTACGCTGCATCTTCGACATCTTGTTGATGGTCTCGACCATGTGCACCGGCACACGGATGGTACGCGCCTGATCGGCCAGTGCACGCGTGACGGACTGACGGATCCACCAGGTCGCGTAGGTCGAGAGCTTGAAGCCCTTCTCCGGGTCGAACTTCTCGACGCCCTTGATGAGACCGAGATTGCCCTCCTGCACGAGGTCCAGGAAGCTCATGCCACGACCGGTATAGCGCTTCGCGATGGACACCACGAGACGCAGGTTCGCCTCGATGAGCCGCTGCTTCGCGACCTCATCGCCCTGGGACTTCCGCACGGCGAGACGGTACTCCTCCTCTGCAGACAGCAGCGGTACCGTACCAATCTCCTTCAGGTACATACGCACCGGATCCTCGGTACCGATACCCTCGAGGAGATCAACCGCATCGAGGTCGACATTCTCTTCCTCGACCTGCTTGTACTCCGCCTCGCTCGGGCCCTCATCATCACCTGCGCCACCGTCGACGTCGACGCCATCCTCACCCACGACATCATCGACGACATCGTCATCGTCGAGATCCGGCAGCTCACCGTCCTCGAAGCTGTCGAGCTCCTCCTCGAGCGGCTCGATGTCGAAGCCACGGTTCTCGATGAGGCGGTCAATGCTGTCCATCTGGTCCTCGGTGATCGCATAATCACGGAATGCGTCATTGATATCGGCCTGGCTGATGGTGTTCTTGTTCTGCTCCGCCTGCTTGCAGAGCGCTTCGATCTTCTTGACGAGCTCCTCCTTGCTGATTTCCGGCTTTTCGTTCACCTTCTTTTTGGTGGTCTTCTCATCAGATGCTTTCTTTCTGGCCATACTACCCCTCCTGTTCTACATTCCGTGGCGATGACGACACGCGTCATAACCGGGTTACTCTATATGTAATTTTAATGCCATACACTCACGGCCGACACAACACCGAGTACGGCGATGAGGATGCCGACGACGAGTTCGATCGTGCCCTGCGGGCTCGTGTGCTCATGTGCCCGCTTCGCGTTCAGAATCGTATTTGCGCCGCTCACGATCTTCAGGATCGCGGCCGCGAAAAAGATCAGCGGGAAGAGCACCATATTTTCGGTCGGATTGATAAATGCCATCACCGCCATCACCACGATCACGATGCCGATGATGATGTGCACCATGTCGAGCGTGCGGGACGGCTGCCGCCCTGCTACATTGATTCTTGCCATAAAACTCCTAATTTGATTCGACCAGAACTGGCCCTGAACTTGAGCTTGTATGGCTCAAGTTCAGCCCTTCGGGCACAGAACAAGTTCTGTGGGAGGTCGTCCGGAGTTTGCTTGATGCAAACTCCTACACTCTCCTACGTTATTTTCCACCAAGAGTTGTATACACTACCGCCTTGATGGTGTGCATACGGTTCTCTGCTTCGTCGAAAACGACGCTGTGCGGGCCTTCGAAGATTTCGTTCGAGACTTCCATCTCGGTGATGCCATACTTCTCGTAGATCTGCTTACCGATCTTCGTGTTCGTGTCGTGGAAGGCCGGCAGACAGTGCAGGAAGATGGCGTCGTCTTTCGCGTAGCGGAAAGCGTCCGCATTGACCTGATACGGCTGGAGGTCGTGAATACGCTGCGCCCAGACCTCGTCCGGCTCACCCATGGACACCCATACATCGGTGCAGATCACGTCTGCATCCTGGCAGGCCTCCGGCACGCTCTCCGTGAAGCTGAGCGTTGCGCCGGTCTCCGCTGCCACCGCCTGGCAGGTCGCGATCAGCTCTGCGTTCGGCCAGTACGCCTTCGGCGCGCAGGCCACGAAATGCATGCCGAGCTTTGCACATACGACCATGTAGGAATCCGCCATGTTGTAACGGGCGTCACCCATATACACCAGCTTCTGGCCCTTCAGGTCACCGCGGTGCTCACGAATCGTCAGCATGTCGGCGAGCATCTGCGTCGGGTGGAACTCGTTCGTGAGGCCATTCCAGACCGGCACGTCGCTGTACTTCGCGAGCTCCTCCACGAGATCCTGGCCAAAGCCGCGGTACTCGATGCCGTCGTACATACGGCTCAGCACGCGTGCGGTATCCGCGATCGACTCCTTGCTGCCGATCTGCGAACCGGTCGGTCCGAGGTAGGTCGAGCCCATGCCGAGGTCGGCCGCCGCCACCTCGAAGGAGCAGCGCGTTCTCGTCGAGTTCTTCTCGAAGATCAGGGCAATGTTTTTGCCCGGGAAGCTCGTCTTGTGCAGGGTCTGTCCCGGCTGCGCACCGGCCTTCTTCTCCGCCTTCAGACGGGCAGCCACATCGAGGAGATAATTGATTTCCTCCGGTGTATAGTCAAGTAATTTCAAAAAGTCGCGTCCAGTTAAATCAATCATCTGATTCCTCTTCCTTTCTTCTTATGGTAAGGCACGCTGCGGAAGGCACTATGTCTCGTCGCGATGCCAATGTAAATGTATCTACTTCATCATCGGAGCTGAAGTTTTACGGCTCCGAACGGCTGTGCTTTAAGCTTCCCTGATGCAGTTCAGCTGATGCGCTGCCTCAGTGTTTCGTACATCAGCACAGACGCAGCGACACCTGCATTGAGCGACTCCGTGTGTCCCATCATCGGGATGCGGAGGTAAGTGTCCGCCAGGTCGGCGATCGCATCCTGGAGGCCGTTGCCCTCGTTTCCGATCATAAACGCCGTCGGCGTCCGGTAATCGAAGTCCCAGTGGTTCTTCGTGCCCCGGAGATGCGCGGCGTAGACCTGCACACCCTTCGACTTCATGCGCTGGATCTCCGCCGGCAGGTCATCGCTGACCATAAACGGCATCCGGAACATCGCGCCCATCGTCGCACGCACCACCTTCGGCGAGTACACATCCACGCAGTCGCGGTTCATGAGGATGCCATCGACCCCCGCCGCCTCTGCAGTACGGAAAATCGTGCCCATGTTGCCCGGATCCTGCAGCGTGTCGAGGATCAGGAAGAAGTCGCCCGGAAGCTCCGTGTACGTCTTCTGCCGCACTACCGCGAGGATGCCCTGACTGTTTTTCGTGTCAGACATATGCTCCATCAGCTCGCGCGGCACCTGAAAAATCTTCGGTGCCCGCTGTGACGTATCGCCCACAAGCTCCGGCAGGCGGCCGTCATAATCATCCGCCACGAAGATCCGCTCAATGTATGCCGGCGGAATCTCGCTGCACAGCCGCTCGCCCTCCGCGATGAAGAGCCCGCTCTCGCGACGCGCCCGCGCCTTCTTCTCGAGATCCCGCACCTCTCTGATCAGTTTATTTCCAGTGGATGTAATTCGCTCCACAGCGCCTCCTAAAACTCGTAAATACTTGCCTCACTCATGGATATGCAGGGAGACAATGCCATTATATGCGCCTTCGGCGCGGGCATTGTCGTTTGATTTTGCCACTTCGTGGCAAAACGGCCTCGCCGCCCGGGGGCATCCACGAGCCTCTCCGCGCTCCGCGCGGCCCTCTCATGGATAATCATTATTAATAGTGCTCGTTTATCCACATTTTTCAAGTCGTTCGTTAAACTAATTGAAGGATCACAGCTCAAACCTGGCGTTATATCTTATTTTCGAAAATATAAAAAGCCACCGCGCTTCCGGATCTTCATCCGGAAGCACGATGGCCACAGTCTTTATTTCATATAAGGAGACAATGCCATTATATGCGCCTTCGGCGCAGGCATTGTCGTTTGATTTTGCCACTTCGTGGCAAAACGGCCTCGCCGCCCGGGGGCATCCACGAGCCTCTCCGCGCTCCGCGCGGCCCTCTCATGGATATACATCGAAGCCTCAATCCAGCTCCTTCAGTTCGTCGATCCAGATCGCTACCACGGCGTCGCTCGGCATGCGGAGGTCACCGCGTGGGGAGACCGCGATCGAGCCGACTTTCGGGCCGTCCGGGAGGCAGCTGCGCTTGAACTGCTGTGAGAAGAAGCGCCAGTAGAACTTCCGAAGCCACTTGAGGATCGTCGCCGCGTCATAGGCCTCCGCCTGATTCTCTGCCGAGAAGGCGTGGAGCGCGAGCGCGTACACCTTCCGCGGACTGAAGCCGTAGCGCAGGATCTGGTACAGGAAGAAGTCGTGGAGCTCATACGGACCG
>JAUNWX010000010.1 GCA_030540075.1 Lachnospiraceae bacterium | reverse complement strand
ACGGTACGCACGGTGGTGTGAGAGGACGGCGGCTAATCACCGCCTCCTACTCGATCGTTACCACTTATGTTTATTCATTATGTGGTAGGGATTTTTGTAACCACAAAAAATTTTTTTATTTTTGTTCCAAATTTGTAAAAGTAAGACTTAATAAAAAAGGACGAAAACCGACCGGATTCCTATATTTTGTGTTTGATTCCGGGATGGTAGAATTGAGATAAAGCATGAAGACAATCGGAATTTATAAGGAGAAAAGATATGAATACTACTGTACAGTTGCTTCCTTTTGAATGCAGTGATAGAGAACAGTTTATTTCGGATAATCAAGAAGCTTTTAATTATGGTGCGATGGAAGAATTCGGTCTTAGAGACAACCATTTTGAGGAAGAGGGACAAATCATTTCACGGGATACGATTGAGCAGTCCATTGACGGCGGCGAAGCCTACCGCATTGTATTGGACGGGCAAAAAGTCGGTGGCATAGTAATCAAAGTTGACGGCGAAAAAGGTGACCTCGATCTGCTTTTTGTTTCTCCGGCTGTTCATAGCAAAGGCATCGGATATGCCGCTTGGTGCGCTGTCGAAAAACTACATCCGGAAGTGAACGTGTGGGAAACGGTAACACCGTATTTTGAAAAGAGAAATATTCATTTTTATGTTAATCGTTGCGGCTTTCACATTGTGGAGTTTTTTAACAAATATCATCCAGATCCAAATGATCCGGAAATGTGTGCCAAAGAACTGGACGAGCAGTTCCCGGACGGAATGTTCCGGTTTGAAAAGGTCATTCGGTAACTTCCAGTTTATAACACTTATATTTTCATTATGGAGGGATCGGCTATGAAATTTATCAAAACTTATCTAATAACCCTGGTCCTTAGTTATGTGTTCGTATTTTTTGGCGGATGGATGCTCTTTGATTTCAGAAAGCATTATTTCCTTGCAATTGCAGCGTGTGCGTTCATGATTGCAATCATTATCTATCTTTTTTGTGCGCAGGAAGAAAAGATAGAACAGTTGCAAAAAAGAATAGAAAAGCTGGAATCTGCGGAGACACAATCACGAAATGGAAGCTGATGGCTTCCGAATTGCATGATGACTTCATGGAGGTGGCGGTTATGAAACTGATCAGTCCGAAGACAGCATTGGAATCCTTACTGGGATGCGCTTTTGTCGCGATGAAGCTGATTTATTTTAGAGATCTCTCGGATCTGCCGATAATCATCGTGGTTGGGTATGTATCCGTAAGAGGATTATATGTCGCATTTTCACCGGCAGCCTACGAAGAGGAAGAGCGAGAACAGCGGCGGACAAAGCGACTGTATCGTAAGCTGTTTGGAAGGTTCGCCTACGTGGTCTCGGATGTACCGATAGCGCTGTTTTCGCTTGCAGGGCTTCTGGCGATGTTTTGCCCGTGGACGGATGCTCTTCGCGCGGTTTTGATCACTCTTTTAACGCTTGCGTCTATATACACCATCTACTTCGGCTGGTATGTTTTATCAAACAAGCGGACGTATATCGAAGACAGAGATTCAGAGAACGGCGAGTTACGTGTTGAAGAAGAAAATGCCTGGAAGATGGTGAGCCGCGTTCACAGCATTGTACTGGTACTGCTGATTGTGCTGGGCGGTTTATATCTGTACTCTGGAATATGGTGATCAGGCAGTGTTTAAAGTCACGAAGGAAGATGGCCTGGTGAGGCTCTATACGCGTGTTGAGTGATAAAATAACAACACGCAAAAAATGCGTGTTGTAAGAGTGAAACAGTCAGTGGCATTTTTTCTTTAGATGTGATTCTGGTTGTTAGATACAGAGTGAATTCACAAAGAAGTATAGCTCTTAGAAAATGGGCAATTAGATGATGCAGTTGTCGCAAACTTTGCGATAACTGCATTGCTGAATTGAACCCGGAAGAGAAAGATGTAATGGTGAAGCTTGTGATGAATTTGCTGAATTTATAACGATTATGGGGTAGAAGTGGATTGCTTATAGATATGTGAGTGCAATTGTTCATCTCTTTAGAGTTACATCGGAATTTGCAGGTGTGATTGATGAGAATTGTAGAAGTTACAGAAAACAAAAAACAATATCTTGATTTGCTCCTGTTGGCGGATGAGCAGGAAGATATGGTTGACCGTTATCTCTATAAAGGTAAAATGTATGTTCTTGATGATGACGGAGTGAAATGCGAGTGTGTTGTAACGGATGAAGGGACTGGAATACTTGAAATTAAGAATATCGCTACAGTTCCCCTATTCCAGGGAAAAGGCTATGCCAAAGCACTGATTGAATTTCTTGTTGGAAAATACCGCGGACAATTTTCGATACTGCAAGTGGGAACCGGCGACAGCCCGTTGACGATACCCTTTTATGAAAAATGTGGCTTTGTACGCTCGCATATCGTGCCAAATTTCTTTACTGATCATTATGATCACCCGATATATGAGTGCGGTGTACACCTTGTAGATATGGTGTATATGCAAAGACCTCTATAAAACCAATTCCTGTTTGGAGAATTGAAAAAAACGGAATTTACCTATGTTCTGGCTCGAAAACCTCAATCTTCGGGGCGGCTTCAAAAAGACGATAATGGATTATATCGCCGGAAAATATCCTGATCTTGTACCGCTTTACGATGAGATCTATAACAAGCATAACCGCAGCTACTTTGAAGCGCTTGAAGTAAAAGCTGAGGAAATGGCTAAGAAGTATGGCTGTCCTTTTGTGGATAATGAAATGCCTTATGGCAGGGTCACGCAGGGACATCCGGTGATTGTAGATTATTTCTATCATGAGGAAATCCGGGGGACAGAGAATACAGGAAAAAGAAATCGTTAACAGCGGCGGTTTTTCACTGCTCGAACATCTCCAGAAATGCCTGGACTTCCACTGGTATCCGGCCTTTTCTCCACGCCAGCAGAATCTCTGTTGTGAGGTCGGCGCCTTTGATTCGATAAGCTTTCAGATTTCTGGAGAATTCCAGCATACTTGCCGGAAGAATAGCGATTCCGAGCCCTTTTTCTGCCAGAATCAGCGCTGTTCGTGCATCTTCACAGGAGCAGTAGAAGTCCTGCGCTACGCCTGCTTTTTCAAACACGGATAACATGTATTTGTAGTAACGATGTGAAAGAATCAGGGGGTGCTCCATAAGTTCCTGAACACATACGGAATCCTTTTCCTGGAGTGACGGATAATCCGGACTGGCCATTGCCATCAGTTCTTCTTTCGCAAGTAATCGGGTCTCACAGCCGTTTAATGCGATCGGCGTCCGCAGTGTGGTCACATCGATCTGCTGGTTTTCTAGATGATCTTTCAAAGCAAATGAGGAACCTTCGTGCACGTCAAAACGAATCTGTGGATAGAGCCGTGAAAACTGCAGTAAATAGTCTGACATCATCGGAACGGTAGATGGCGTCATGCCGATATGTAGTGTCGCTGCCTGACTTGACTTTATAACTTCGCTCTTCGTTAAATCGGCAAGTGTCAATATTTTCCCTGCCTGTTCATAGAGCGTCTTCCCTGCTTCCGTCAGTGTGATCTTCTTGGTTCCACGCAAGAATAAAGATACCTGCAGTTCTTCCTCCAGCATCCTGATCTGATAGCTTAATGGTGGCTGCGTCATGTGCAGTGCCCGGGCTGCACCACTGATGCTTCCGGCTTCAACAATCGCCCGAAAATACTCCAGCTGTTTAATTTCCATTTACGTCCTCCTGACTATATAATAATTGTTCTATTATAATACAAAATAAATAATTCGAATATAACTCGATGCTTGCTATACTTGAAAACAAAAAAGAAAAGCAGAGAGACCTAAGATGAAACGTATTGATTTTGAACATGGAACCGTAACGGTAAATATTCTCGGGGCAGCTCTTCCGATGCTCGTCGCCCAGATTCTGAACCTGCTGTACAATGTCGTAGACCGCATCTACATTGCCCGCATCCCGGGCGAGGGCACGGCGGCACTCGGTGGCGTCGGTTTATGCTTCCCGCTGATCGTCATCATCACGGCATTTTCCAATCTGTTCGGAAGTGGTGGTGCGCCGCTCTTCGCCATCGAGCGGGGAAAGCACGATTCGAAAAAAGCCGCCAGCATCATGAGCACGTCCTATACGATGCTCTGTTTCAGTGCGCTGATTCTGATGGTGATCGGTTGGCTTTTTGCACGGCCGCTTCTGACGGCGTTCGGTGCGTCTCAGAATGCCCTGCGCTACGCCTGGCCGTATCTGATGATTTACCTGATCGGCACCCTGCCTTCGATGATTTCGGTGGGGATGAATCCGTTCATCAATGCACAGGGCTACGCGGTGATGGGCATGGCTTCCGTTGCCATCGGCGCGCTGACCAATCTGCTGCTGGATCCGCTGTTCATCTTTGTGTTCGGACTCGGTGTTCGTGGCGCGGCCATCGCGACCGTCATTTCGCAGTGCATTTCCGCGATCTGTGTGCTGTATTTCCTGAGCCGAAAGGCAGAACTGAGGATTCATTTTCTTCGGAAAGAAGAGTGGAGGAAGGCAGTTGTATATGCCAGAAACATCGTCAGCCTGGGAACCGCCGGCTTTATCATGCAGCTGACGAACAGCCTCGTGACCATCTGCTGTAACAGCGTGCTTTCGGTTACGGGCGGAGATATCTACATCTCGGTCATGACGATCATTTCCAGTGTCCGCCAGCTGGTGGAGACGCCGATCCATGCCATCACAGAAGGCTCGTCCCCGATTCTCAGCTATAATTACGGTGCGCGACGTCCGGAACGTGTGAAGAAAGCCGGCGTGGTCATGGGCGTGATGATTCTTGCATACACGGCGGTGATGTGGAGTCTCATCATTCTGATGCCGAAAACGCTGATCTCGGTGTTCAGCACCGATGCTGAGCTGACCCGCGATGCCATCCCTGCGCTGAAGAAGTATTTTTCTGCCTTCATCTTTATGGATCTCCAGTATATGGGCCAGGTGGTATTAAGATCACTGAATAAGAGGAAGCAGACCATTTTCTTCTCTCTGCTGCGAAAGGTATTTATCGTTGTGCCGTTGACCTACCTGATGCCCTATGCGCTTCATATGGGCACCGACGGCGTTTTCCTCGCGGAGCCGGTTTCGAATGTGATCGGCGGAAGTCTGTGCTTCATCGCCATGCTGTGTATCGTCCTGCCGGAATTAAAGCAAATGGAAAAGGAGAATAAAGCGCGCTGATGCACTGCAGCGCAGCGTTGTCTGCCATGACGGATGTATACCGGAAACTGCTGTAGGCCAATGCTGACCGCGGTCAACAGGCGCATCCCTTCTTGCATTCCGGCGATCGATACTTTATAATGCAATGAGTTGAGATGCGGCTTTGGCGGAATTGGCAGACGCGCAGGATTTAGGTTCCTGTATCTCTGATGTGCGGGTTCAAGTCCCGTGAGCCGCACGATCATAAACGATGTTTTTTGGAGTTCTTCGAAAAACGTCGTTTTTTATTGCCGTGATTTTCGGACAGATGTTTTTTTCTGTCTATCGGAGATATGAGAAGAATATGGTATAATGAAACAACAAGGTTGGCTGATTTCGTGACCTGCGGATTTTTTCTAAGCGAAGACCTCCGTCTGTAATCACCGAAAGGATACTACATATGAACATAAATAATACAGACCTGAATAATATAGATCTAAATAATACAGATTTGAAAAGCCTGATCGAGAAAGCGCTGGATATGCGGAACTACAGCTATGTTCCGTATTCGCATTTCCATGTGGGCGTCGCGCTGCTCGCGAAAAACGGAAAGATATACGGCGGCTGCAACATCGAGAATGCGAGCTATGGCGTGTCGAACTGTGCTGAGCGTACGGCGCTGTTTCATGCCGTCAGCGAGGGTGTAAAGGAGTTCGATCGCATCGTGATCACAGGCGGCCCGGAGGAGGGCGAGCTCCAGTTCTGTGCACCGTGTGGCATCTGCCGCCAGGCACTGCGCGAGTTCTGTGATCCGAAGAGCTTCGAGATCATCCTCGCGAAGTCGACGGAGGAGTACAGAACGTATACACTTGAACAGCTCCTTCCGGAAAGCTTCGGGCCTGAAAACCTGATCAATTAAAAACCTGATCAATAAAATTTCAACATAATCGAAAGGAGAATCACTATGTCTACACCTCACAACAAAGCAGCACTTGGCGATATTGCAAAAACCGTTCTGATGCCGGGCGATCCGCTCCGCGCGAAGTATATCGCAGAAACCTACCTCGAGAATCCGGTCTGCTTCAACACCGTTCGAAACATGCTGGGCTACACCGGAACCTATCACGGCAAGAAGATTTCTGTCATGGGCAGTGGCATGGGCATGCCGTCCATCGGTATCTATTCCTACGAGCTGTTCCATACCTATGACGTCGATAACATCATCCGTATCGGTTCCGCCGGTGCCATCCAGCCGGAGGTGAATCTCAAGGATGTCATCATCGGCATGGGGGCCTGCACGGATTCGAACTATGGAAAGCAGTTTGAGGTTCCGGGCACCTTCTCCGCGATCGCAGATTACGGCCTCCTCAAGAAGGCAGTGGATGCGGCAGAGAAGCTCGGGGTCAATGTCAAGGTCGGAAACATCCTCTCTTCGGATATCTTCTACGATGCCCGCGCAGATGTGAATCAGCGCTGGGCGCGCATGGGCATCATGGCCGTGGAGATGGAGGCAGCCGGGCTCTACATGAACGCAGCGTATGCACATAAGCACGCGCTCTGCCTGCTGACGGTATCTGATCAGCTGCTTCGTGGCGAGGCACTGAGCCCGGATGAGCGTCAGGTCGGCTTCGACCAGATGATGCGCGTGGCACTGGAGCTCGCCTGAGCATCGAGAGAATAGTGATGGGAGATTTCCGGGTGTATGCCCGGAAATCGGTTTTTACACAGGAATCTGTGGTGAAGGATCCCGGGCGGGTGGGTCCGACGTAGAGCGGTCAGCATCGGCCCGGGATCGTAGAGGATAGAAGTATGATCAATTATTCAGAAGATAAGACGATGTATCACATCGGTGTGGCACCGGGGCAGGTCGGACGGTACGTGATCCTGCCGGGTGACCCGAAGCGCTGTGAGAAGATCGCGAAGTATTTCGATGATCCGGTATTTGTAGCGGATCATCGGGAGTATGTGACATATACGGGTACGCTGGATGGTGTCCCGGTTTCCGTGACCTCTACCGGTATCGGTGGGCCGTCGGCGTCGATTGCGGTCGAGGAGCTGCATATGTGCGGGGCGGACACCTTCATCCGTGTCGGTACAGCAGGCGGTATGGACCTCGATGTGCAGTCCGGCGATGTCGTGATCGCGAGTGGTGCGGTCCGTATGGAGGGCACCTCGAAGGAGTATGCGCCGATCGAGTGGCCGGCGGTATCTGATTTCGAGGTCGAGATGGCGCTGTACCAGGCAGCCGGAAATCTCGGATTGCGTCATCATGTGGGCGTGGTCGAGTGTAAGGATGCCTTTTACGGGCAGCATAAGCCGGAGGACCTGCCGGTGAGCTATGAGCTCCTCAATAAGTGGCAGGCCTGGCTGAAGCTCGGCTGCAAGGCGTCCGAGATGGAGTCCGCGGCACTCTTTACCGTGGCGTCCTATCTGCACGTGCGTGCAGGTGCGGTGCTCTTCATCATGTCGAACCAGGAGCGTGCGAAGAAGGGACTCAGTAACGAGATCGAGCATGACACCGATAAGGCGATCCGCACGGCGATCGAGGCGATTCGGATTCTGATCAAGAGAGATCAGCAGAAGGCGTGAGACGAGCGCGACGCGAACATGAAGAGTGCATGTTGATTCCGGCGGATGGATATGCAGGATGTCGGATTGCGTAAGATGAGCACGATGCGGATATGAAGATCCATGGTGAGTGTCGGTCGAACAGGTATCTGGAAGGATGAGCAGACAGGATGAAAGCAGTGACGATTCCGGCAGCAGGCCCGGAGCGCGATGAATACTATATGAATCTGGCGATCCGGGAAGCCCGGAAGGCGCTGATGCACGATGATGTACCCATTGGGTGCATCATCGTTTATGATGGGACGAATCCTGCGAGCAAGGCGGACCAGCATGCGGCCGCCCTCGGCATCGAGCCGGGCACCATCCTGGGGCGCGGCTACAACCGGCGAAACAAGGATCGGAGTGCACTGATGCATGCGGAGGTGATCGCCATCCGGCAGGCGTGCAGAGCACTCGAGGACTGGCGGGTCGAGGACTGTACGATGTATGTGACGCTCGAGCCCTGCCCGATGTGCGCCGGGGCGATCGTGCAGGCCCGTGTTCCGCGCGTCGTGATCGGCTCCATGAACCCGAAGGCAGGATGCTGCGGCTCCGTGCTGGACATGCTGCATGAGAAGCGATTCAATCACCGCTGTGAGGTCCGGACGGATGTAGAGAAGGATGCCTGCGCAGCCCTCATGAGTGATTTCTTCGCAGCGCTCCGGGAACAGAAGCTGAAGAAGCTGGAAAACGAGTGAGGCAGCTCATGTGTAGGAAATAGGAGATATCTCCGGCGAGAAGATCCCGTGTATACAGAGAGCTGGCTTGTGCGTGGATAATAGAATGCAATCGAGGATAACAGAGTGACAGGAGAACGGCAGATAAGTATGCAGGATGGAAGAGTAGACGAGCGTGAGACGCGGACACAAGCAGGCAGACCACAGACTTTATTTTGGGATGAAAGCGTAGACGATGATGAGAAGCGGGGCCGCTGCATCATCGTGGGGGCCGGCGACTTCTTCGGGATGCCGTTTCAGCCGGCGGAAGAGGACTACGTGATTGCAGCCGATGCGGGGTATGAGAATCTGAAGGCCGTAGGCATCGTCCCGGACCTCGTGGTGGGCGATTTCGACTCGATGGAGGTGGAGGGTGTGAAGGGCGTCACCGGACCGGTGAAGGACCTCGATATCTTCGCGGATGCGGAGAAGGCGGAGTACATCCATCATCTACAGCGTATCGAGCTGGACGGCGTCGAGACACGGGTCATCGATCCGATCAAAAACGATCCGGACATGCTGGCCTGCGTACGGATCGGCATGGAGCGAGGCTTTCGTTCCTTCCATCTCATCGGCGGCACGGGGAAGCGGATCGATCACTCCATCGCAAATCTGCAGGTCCTCGGCTTCCTCGCGCAGCAGGGGATGCATGGGTATCTCTATGGTGAGCGTCAGCTCGTGCGCGCGATCCGAAACGAAAGCGTATGCTTCCCGAAGAAGATGCAGGGTTACTTCTCGGCGCTCTCGCTGAGCGACGAGTGCCACGGTGTCACCGAGCGTGGCTTTAAGTACATCGTTACAGATGTGACCCTCAGTAACATGATGCCGACCGGACTCAGCAACGAATTCGTCGGTACAGAGGCGGAGATCTCCGTGAAAGACGGCACACTGCTGCTGATTTATGACTGGAAGTAAATCGATACTTGATTGAAGTTTTTTGCTTTGCTATAATTCCGATAGAAGTAAAGAGCTGGGACGTACGAGGCTGCACATATTGAACCTACAAATACGACCTACGGGGCTCCGATATCTGTATGCATAATATAACGCCTCCCTTCGGGCCGAGGACTATAGTGGCATACGTGAGGTTTCCCACCTAGCAAGAGAGCTAGGAGTCAAGCGTGTAGTACGGCGTTCTGGTGTTACTCCGAAAATCTTACGATTTGGACCGACAGGCGATATGCCTGTCGGTCTTTTTGTATATATCCATGAGAGGTGAAATTTCTGTGAACCCATCGCATTTAGAGAGCCTTTTGTGTATCATAGAATCGTTACATTTAATTTGTCTTAGTCTATTTTAGGAGTGCAGTCCGTTGAAGAGAGAACAGTGGGAGCAGCAGATTCGTTGGGGCGTCACCGCCTTCCTGGTGATCGCGGCGAGCGTGCTCGTAGCGACGATCATCGTAAATTTCGGGAAAATCCGTGCGTTTGGCGGCACACTGGTGTCAATCCTGGCACCGATCATTTACGGTGCGGTGATCGCATACATCACCGCGCCAATCTATAATCATGTATATCACTTCGTCTACAATCTGCTGGGTGGACGAAAAGCCGCAGCTCCGGCACCGAAGGCCGCTTCGGCTTCATCGGCAGCAGAAGCATCGACGGGCACGAGCGAATCGGCGGGTTCAGAGACAGCCGCATCGACAAGCACAGCGGGGGCTCCGGACGCAGCAGCTGCGACAGGCACAGCAGCGGCTTCGAAAACTTCCACGAGCTCCGCACCGCGGATGATCGCGCGTACGGCCGCTACCCTGGTAGCGCTTCTGACAGTGCTGGTACTGGCGGTTGGTCTCGTGTCGATGATCATCCCGCAGCTCTACAGCTCCATCGCGAACCTGATCGCGACGTTGCCGCAGGATCTTTCGCAGACCTACCGGAACATCATGAACTACCTTCAGGACTATCCGGAGGTACGGGAAGCCGTGCAGCAGTACTACAACATCGCGTATGAGTACATCATGAATTTTCTGCAGAATCATCTGATGCCGAACATGCAGAGCATCGTGGCGTCGCTCGGTATCGGTATCTGGTCGGTGGTCAACTGGTTTAAGAACATCTTCATCGGACTCATCGTGATGATCTACCTTCTGAACATCAAGGAGTCCATGCTGGGAGAATCCAGGAAGCTGACCTTCGCGCTGCTTCCGAAGAAGTGGGCAGAGCATGTGGTGCAGGAGTTCGCCTACATTAACCGGGTCTTCGGCGGATTCATCGTCGGAAAGATCATCGACTCCCTCATCATCGGCTGGCTCTGCTTCTTCTGCCTGAGCTTTATGAAGATGCCATACACGATGCTCGTTTCCGTCATCGTCGGCGTAACGAATGTGATTCCGTTTTTCGGCCCGTTCATCGGTGCGATTCCATCCTTCATCCTGATTCTGCTGACGAACCCGCTGCAGAGTGTATACTTCCTCATCTTCGTCCTGGTCCTGCAACAGTTCGACGGTAACATCCTCGGCCCGCGCATCCTCGGTGACTCGACCGGTCTCAGCAGCTTCTGGGTACTGTTCTCGATCCTCCTCTTCGGCGGTCTTTTCGGCTTCGTCGGCATGATCGTCGCAGTGCCACTCTGGGCAGTCATCCTCAATTTCGTACAGCGACTGAGCGGCCATCTGCTCCGGAAGAAGGGCCTCCCGACAGACGCTGCCGATTACATCTCCGGAGACGAGCTGACCCGGCTGAAAGACTGAGTAAAGTTTTCCTGCATTGGCCAAAAAACGTTTGCAAAACCGGTTAACTAGAGTATACTAGAGATGCTTGATATGAACACAAAACACCTGGCGCAAGGCCAGACACAGGAGGTTTTTATGGATATTCGTTACAGTGCAAACCAGAGAGATGTGAAGCGTTACACGACGCAGGAGCTTCGTGATGAGTTCCTGATCACCGGTCTTTACAAGCCGGATGAGGTCGTAGCTGTTTACTCTCACGTCGACCGTATGGTGACCTTCGGCTGCATGCCGGTACATGAGGTCGTTCCGCTCGATAAGGGCATCGACTGCTGGGCAAACTTCGGCACACACTATGTGCTCGAGCGTCGCGAGATCGGTATCTTCAACATCGGCGAGGGCGCTGGTAAGATCGTCGTTGACGGTACAGAGTACAAGCTCGGCTACAAGGACTGCCTCTACATCACGAAGGGTGCGAAGGAAGTGCTCTTCTCCTCAGATGATGCAGAGAAGCCGGCGAAGTTCTACATGGTTTCCGCACCGGCACACGTAAGCTACGAGACGAAGCTGATCACCATGGCCGAGGCAAATCATCGTCCATGTGGCGAGCCTGAGCTGGCCAATGCTCGTGTAATCAACCAGTTCATCCACCCGGATGTTCTCAAGACCGCACAGCTCAGCATGGGTATGACCGAGCTTCAGCCGGGTTCTGTATGGAACACGATGCCGTCACATACACATGAGCGTCGTATGGAGATCTATACCTACTTCGAGGTGCCGGAGGACCAGGTTGTCTTCCATCTGATGGGTGAGCCGACCGAGACCAGACACATCGTGATGCATAACTATGATGCTGTGATTTCTCCGTCATGGTCTATCCACAGCGCTGCAGGTACACACAACTATACCTTCATCTGGGCGATGGGCGGCGAGAACCAGGAGTTCGATGATATGGATACCATCTATACTCCGGATCTCAGATAATTAGAGGATAATTAGAGCATAAAAAATTGATATTTCCAGAGGTCCGTGGTACTATAAAGTTCTGTGTGGTCCACGGACCTTTTTGTGTGCCTGTGTATCCTGCGGGAGGACGGCCACAGATGAATTTATATAGAAAGAACCCGTGATGGGTGAGGAGAATTTATGGCAACATTACTTGAAAACTGGAGAACGAAGGCATACGGCGATGGTCTTTCCAAGGCCGAGCAGGAGACACTCTGGCAGGAGTATTTCGCTCTGGAGAAGGGCTTCTATGAGGAAGTTCTGAAGGATCCGAGCCACGTATATGAGGGCACGGTCAAGGAGCTCGCGGAGCACTTCGGCATCGACGTTTTCCACTTCACAGGTGTACTCGATGGTATCGATGATTCTTTAAAGGGCTATCACAACCCGATCGACACCATGGATGAGGATACACAGGTGAAGATCGAGATCGATCCGGAGACCCTGTACTACAACATGGTCGAGGCGAAGGCAAGCTGGCTCTACGGTCTTCCTGAGTGGGATGCGATCCTTTCCGAGGAGAAGCGTCACGAGCTCTATCGCAAGCAGAAGGCATCCAACACCATCCGTCGTGAAGGCAAGAAGATCTATCCGAACGACCTCTGCCCATGCGGATCCGGCAAGAAGTATAAGAAGTGCCACATGCGCATCGATCAGGAGAACGAGCTGAAGGCATTTGCTTCCGCAAACTGATCCCTGCCGGGATAACACGCTGATGGAGACATTGGCGACAGCCTGAGGACGCTGTGTTTCTGACCCGGAGTCTATGTCCGAAAACGCAGATCGAGACGCGCGAACATTCGATTGACGCGGAATTTTGATTATGCTAAGATGAAATCCGTGCAGCGATTAGGCTGCAGATTTTATGGAGGTAGACACAATGAAGGGTACAGTTAAGTGGTTCAACAATCAGAAGGGCTACGGCTTCATCTCTGATGAGAATGGCAAGGACGTTTTCGTTCACTATTCAGGACTCGCTGGAGACGGTTTCAAGTCTCTCGATGAGGGCCAGAAGGTAGAGTTCGACGTTCAGGACGGCGCTAAGGGACCTCAGGCAGTCAACGTAGTAAAGCTTTAATTTTTTTCCAAGTACCTTAATTGTAAGCATATATCGTTACAAGAATAGTATTTTGAACTAAAAGAAGCAATGACGGTATCCATTTGGGTGCCGTCTTTTCTTTTGGCGAGATATCGCTTATAATCGGCGCCATGAGCGTGGGGATTCATCCCCGAAAACATGCGAAAAGGGTGATTTATGAATGCACGTAAAACAAGTCTATACGGGATGCTGCTGGCGCTCGCGATGGTGCTGAGCTACGTCGAGGCGATGATTCCGATCAACATCGGCGTGCCGGGCGTGAAGCTGGGCCTCCCGAACATCGTGACGGTGATCGGACTCTACTCGATCGGTGCGCTGCCGACGCTTGTGATCAGCTTCCTACGCATCCTCCTCGTCAGCTTCATGTTCGGAAACACGATGACACTCGCGTACTCGATCTCCGGCTTTGCACTGAGTTTTCTGACAATGCTCCTGATGCGGAAGGCAGGTGGCTTTCACCGTACCGTCGTGAGCGTCAGTGGCGGTGTGATGCATAACGTCGGACAACTGATGGCCGCCGTGGCGCTGCTGCACAGTCAGGTGCTGTTTTACTATCTGCCAGTGCTGATGGTGGCCGGGGTCATCGCCGGTGCGCTGATCGGACTCGTAGCCGGACTTATCACCGAGCGGATCCAGCTCTTTCTTCGGAAGTCTTGAATATTATTTTAAAGCGTGGTAAAATAATCAGACAAACAAATGTTTGCCGGATTATTTTTTGAGGATATATCTTATGGGTAAGAACTATATAAAGATTCGAGGTGCCAGTGAGCACAATCTGAAGCATGTGGATGTGGATATCCCGCGTGATGAGCTGGTCGTGATGACCGGCCTGTCCGGCTCCGGAAAGTCCTCCCTTGCCTTCGATACGATCTATGCAGAGGGACAGCGCCGTTATATGCAGTCCCTGTCATCCTATGCGCGTCAGTTCCTGGGCCAGATGGAGAAGCCGGCGGTGGACCTCATCGAGGGCCTCAGCCCGGCGATTTCGATCGATCAGAAGTCGACGAACCGGAACCCGCGTTCGACGGTCGGTACCGTCACGGAGATTTATGATTATATGCGTCTTCTGTACGCGCGCGTCGGCACGCCGCACTGTCCGAAGTGCGGACGCGAGATCAAGCGCCAGACGGTCGATGAGATCGTGGATCAGCTGCTTCTGATGCCGGAGGGTACACGGATCCAGCTGCTGGCACCGATCGTCCGCGGCAAGAAGGGTATGCACGAGAAGGTGCTCGACTCTGCCCGTCGCTCCGGCTATGTACGTGTACGTGTAGACGGAAACATGTATGAGCTTTCAGAGGACATCAGCCTCGATAAGAACATCCGCCATACCATCGAGATCGTGGTCGATCGTCTTGTGATCCGTGAGGGCATCGAGGCACGTCTCACCGAGTCCATCGAGCAAGTTATGGGCCTGACCGGCGGTCAGATGACCGTCGACGTCATCGGCGGTGAGCCGGTAAACTTCTCGACGAGCTTCGCCTGCCCGGACTGCGGCGTTTCCATCGACGAGATCGAGCCGCGCAGCTTCTCCTTTAACAACCCCTTCGGTGCTTGCCCGGAGTGCAGTGGTATCGGCTATAAGATGGAGTTTGATCTGGCGCTGATGATTCCGGACGAGCGCCTGAGTCTCAACGAGGGGGCGATCACCGTTCCCGGCTGGATGAACTCGAAGGATGAGGGCAGCTTCACGCATGCGATGCTGGTGGCCCTCAGTGAGGCCTATCATTTCAGCCTCGACACGCCGTTCCAGGATTACCCGCCGGAGATCCGCTCGATCATCCTGGACGGTACGAAGGGCGAGAAGGTGACGGTGCACTACGAGTCCCAGTTTGGGAAGGGAAACGTGCATCAGGTGGCCTTCGAGGGTCTGCTGGCCAATGTCAACCGCCGCTACCGTGAGTGCTTCTCCGAGCGTATGCGTGCGGACTATGAGCAGTACATGCGGATCACCCCGTGTGCGCTCTGCCATGGCGCACGTCTGAAGGCGTCGAGCCTCGCCGTGACGATCGGTGATCTCAATATCTACCAGGCGACGGAGCTCTCCATCGAGCACTTCTATCACTGGATCGAAGAGATCCGGCTGACGCCGATGCAGCATCAGATCGCGGATGAGGTCGTAAAGGAGATCCGCAGCCGTATCAGGTTCATGCTGGATGTCGGTCTTGATTACCTGACACTGAGCCGGGCTGCCGGGACACTTTCTGGTGGTGAGGCCCAGCGTATCCGCCTCGCGACGCAGATCGGTTCCGGTCTCGTCGGTGTCGCGTATATCCTCGATGAGCCGAGCATCGGCCTTCACCAGCGGGATAATGACCGCCTGATCGCGACGCTGAAGCATCTCCGTGACCTCGGGAATACCGTAATCGTCGTTGAGCATGATGAGGACACCATGCGTGCCGCCGACTACATCGTGGACATTGGACCGGGGGCCGGTTCGGAGGGCGGTGAGGTCGTCGCGACCGGTACGGCGGAGGAGATTATGCAGAATCCGCGCAGTATCACCGGACAGTATCTCAGCGGTAAGCTGAAGATCGAGGTGCCGAAGACGCGCCGGAAGCCGAACGGCTGGATCACCGTGAAGGGTGCCAGTGAGCATAATCTGAAGAACATCGATGTCCGCTTCCCGCTCGGCGTCTTCACCTGTGTGACCGGTGTGTCCGGTTCCGGTAAGTCGTCGCTCGTGAATGAGATCCTCTATAAGACACTGGCGAAGAAGCTGAATCGTGCGCGGACGATACCGGGCCGCTATAAGTCCATCGAGGGTGTGGAGCAGCTCGATAAGATCATCGCGATCGATCAGTCACCGATCGGACGGACACCGCGCTCGAATCCGGCGACCTATACCGGCGTCTTCGATATGATCCGGGACCTTTTTGCGGGCACCCCGGACGCGAAGGCACGTGGATACAGTAAGGGGCGTTTCTCCTTCAACGTACGCGGTGGACGCTGTGAGGCCTGCCAGGGCGATGGTATCGTGAAGATCGAGATGAACTTCCTGCCGGATGTGTATGTGCCATGTGAGGTATGTAACGGAAAGCGTTTCAACCGTGAAACGCTGGAGGTGAAGTATAAGGGGAAGAACATCTATGACATCCTCGAGATGACCGTCGAGGAGGCCCTGGATTTCTTTAAGAATGTACCGAGCATCACACGGAAGATTCAGACCCTCTATGATGTCGGCCTCGGTTATGTGAAGCTGGGTCAGCCGAGCACGGAGCTCTCTGGTGGTGAGGCGCAGCGAATCAAGCTCGCGACCGAGCTCAGCCGTCGTCCGACCGGAAAGACCATCTATGTGCTGGATGAGCCGACCACCGGACTGCACTTCGCGGATGTGCATAAGCTCGTCGTCATGCTTGACCGTCTCGCGGAAAACGGAAACACCGTCATCGTCATCGAGCATAACCTCGATGTCATCAAGTGTGCGGACTATATCATCGATATCGGTCCGGAGGGCGGTGACCGCGGCGGTACGGTGATTGCCGAGGGCACACCGGAGCAGGTGGCGAAGGTGAAGGAGTCCTACACCGGTCACTACATCCGACAGTACCTGGAAAAATAATCAGCAGTATATGAAAAGACCGGACGAGGTTTCGTTCGGTCTCTTGTATAGTCAGTTCTCCGGTTTCGTTTCCGCAACGGATGTCTCGGCCCAGGGCTCGAAGTAGAGCCCGCTGTTCACGATTTTCTCTGTCATATCCTTGCCCGGCGTTTCGTCATAATGGGCATAGAGCTCAGAACGTTTTAGCATGGTGCGAAAGCCCTCGACGAGCACTTCGACGGCCCGGTCGCGCTCAGACATGACCGGTAAGGCCAGATTCGCTGCAAAGAGTGTGTTGGCATCGACATTCAGCGCCCGAAGGAGACAGACCAGCTGATCCTGATTCGGATGCTTCGGCGTGTTCTGGAACCTGCTTTTATAGGCGTTTTCAAACTGTGAGATCATCGCGCTCGGAATACCAGTGATCGCCGAAAGATCCTCCTGCGTCAGATCCGCTTCGAGCCGAAGTCGCTTCAGGGTCTCTCCGAAGAGCCCCCAGTCGAAGTGATAATCCCGGTTGTTGTAGATCGGATTCTCTGTATAGACGATGTTTTTCTTATGCTTTGCACGAGGTGCAGTCTTTTTCCTAGCCATAGCGTACAGTACTCCTTGCTTCGAGCAATCATGATGCTTTCTATCAGAATTTTATAAGCTGTGTGCGGATAAAGTAACTTGCTGAGCGGTATAGAACTATAGCCGGGTGGTATAGTTAGCACATGAATTTCTATAGCGATTAGCAGAAGAAAAGAAAGTAACTTTACGGCAGGACTATATACGGGTGGTCGTTCCGTTATGGCGCATGATGGACTGGAGACGGAAGCATTGAACACGGATCCTGGGTACGCTGAACTGTTAAATATCTGTGAAATCAACCAGCGGTTTATTTACAAAACGGATACAATCCGATAGAATGTGTTTGAAAGCGAGGAGAGCAGTAGCGTTTTCCTTCGCTCAACGCACTTTGATAAGTGAATATGGGCTAGTACCGGTTTCGACGGGGATGATGCAGCTTTAGAAGCTATCCGAAAGACAGTCGCGTTAAACTTCAAACCTAAATATAAACGCTAACAATAACGAATTAGCATACGCAGCCTAAGTGCTGTGTGGTCAGCCTTGATGCACTCACACATCGAGAATCTGGCCTCATCTATGTGAGAAACGACGTTAAGAGTTT
Source organism: Lachnospiraceae bacterium (assembly GCA_030540075.1). Lineage (GTDB taxonomy): Bacteria > Bacillota > Clostridia > Lachnospirales > Lachnospiraceae > Oribacterium. The sequence goes on along the minus strand of JAUNWX010000010.1, from coordinate 47,832 downwards.
CTCCTCTTAACGGGCGTATTCAGAGGATACCGGCCACCAAAGGACGTGCACATCCTTTGATGGTGGGGAATCTATAAAGTGTACTACGATAGTAGAAGGAGAGGGAATTCATTTTCGGACACGGGTTCGACTCCCGTCTGGTCCACTCTACAGTTCTTAAACGAACCACAATTATATGTCTGGATTTGTGATTTGAACTTGCATGAAAGCCTTGAAAACACGTAATTTCTGAGGAATACGTGTTTTCAGGGCTTTTTTGTGCGCAAAAATAATCCATATATTTCAAAGCATATCATGCATAAATTTAAGTTATATCGCCGAAAAACACCGAAATCTCGAAAACGCTTTCAGATTTCTGACATTTTTCTGTCGTACTGTGTTAAACTAGATTCTGTTCTTTTTTAAGGGGGTGACGAGTGCTGTTTTAATTGCCAAACTACCAGCACTGGTCAAATGTAACCTGTGGATGGTGCAGAATCAGCTCTGTGCCGTTTAAAACAAGGAGGCTATTTCGTATGGAAAAGTTTTTCAAGCTGAAAGAAAAAGGTACGGATGTACGTACCGAGATGATTGCCGGTATCACGACATTCATGACCATGGCCTATATTCTGGCCGTTAACCCGAGCATTCTCGGAGCCACTGGCATGGACTCCGGTGCGATCTTCACGGCGACTGCATTGGCATCCGCGATCGCATCGTTCTGCATGGCATTTCTGGCAAACCTTCCGTTTGTACTGTCAGCAGGTATGGGTCTCAATGCTTACTTCGCGTACACCGTCGTTCTGGGCATGGGCTATTCCTGGGAGGTTGCGCTGACCGCTGTATTTGCAGAGGGTCTCGTCTTCATCCTTCTGTCACTCACCAATGTGCGTGAGGCGATCTTCAACGCGATTCCGCAGACACTGAAGTATGGTGTTTCCGTCGGTATCGGTCTGTTCATCTGCTTCATCGGTCTTCAGAACGCGCACATCGCCGTGGATTCTTCCACACTCGTAACCATCTTCAGCTTTTCACAGTCTGTAAAGGCTGGTACCTTTAACTCAGAGGGTATCACTGTACTGCTGGCACTGATCGGTATCATCATCACCGGCTACCTCGTGATCAAGGGCGTGAAGGGTAACATCCTCATCGGTATCTTCGTGACCTGGATCCTCGGTATCCTCTGCCAGCTGGCAGGCATCTACGTACCGAACCCGGATGCCGGCTTCTACAGCCTGATCCCGTCCGGCGTCGTTTCCATGCCGGCATCGATTGCACCGACTCTGTTCAAGTTTGATTTCTCCATCATCGCAGAGCATCCGCTTGACTTCTTCTCGGTACTGTTCGCATTCCTGTTCGTCGATATCTTCGATACACTCGGCACCCTGATCGGCTGTGCTTCCAAGGCAGACATGCTTGATAAGGATGGCAAGCTTCCGGAGATCAAGGGCGCACTGCTCGCAGACTCCATCGGTACCATGGTGGGTGCCTGCCTCGGTACTTCCACCATCACGACCTTCGTTGAGTCCAGCTCCGGTATCGCAGAAGGCGGTCGTTCCGGTCTCACCGCAGTCGTATCCGGTATCTTCTTCCTGCTTGCACTGTTCTTCTCCCCGATCTTCCTGGCGATCCCGAGCTTCGCGACAGCTCCGGCACTGGTCATCGTCGGATTCCTGATGATCCAGCAGGTTGTAAAGGTAGAGTGGAATGATCTCCTCGAGGCGATCCCGGCATACATTGCGATCTTCGCGATGCCGTTCCTGTATTCCATCTCCGAGGGTATCTCGCTCGGTATCATCTCTTATGTACTGCTTCACGTACTGTCCGGAAAGGGCAAGTCGGTTACACCGCTGATGTATGTACTTGCGATCCTCTTCGTACTGAAGTACATCATGCTGTAATACTTCGCTTTACCACCGCCGGGGCGCTTGTCCCGGCGGTTTTTTGATGTTATAGTTAAGTAGTAAAAACTGAACAAAGGAGGATAAGTATATGGACAGTTGTGATAGTGGAAGTCGAAGTACACAGAATGATGGATTCAGGCTTGTATACTATGTGAACGCAGAGCACTTAGGCCTCTTTTTTCTGCGCCTTTGAGCGCTTAAAATAGTATAGAAGCCTTCATCCATCGTTGAGACTGAATTCACAACTTCTGATTGTGCACAGCTTTTGTGACGATGGATTTTTTGTGCCCTTTTTTCGGGGGAGAAAGGAGGCTTCATCATGATGAAGGAAGTTTTAAAGGAACCAGTATTTACCGAGGAGATCGTTAACATCGTACGCTCATCGCACTCCCTGGATGAGATGCGCGAGGAGCTCCGCGGCTACCATGAGAACGATATCGCGCAGAGCTTCGAGCTCCTGAACCGCGCGGAGCGGAATCTGCTCTATACGGCGCTCGATGCGGAGTGGCTCGCGGAGGTCATTTCCTACCTGGATAATCCGTCCGAGTACATCGAGGAGATCGGAATCGTGAAGCTCGCGGAGATCATCAACGAGATGGACGCGGATGATGCGATCGATCTCTGGGAGGACATCGACGAGAGCGTGCGCGTCAAGCTTCGTCCGATGATCGATGACGAGACGAAGACCGAGATCCGCCTCATCCATTCCTACGCCGACGATGAGATCGGAAGTCTCATCACGACGAACTATATCCGCATACGCCGGAATCTCACGATCCGCCAGGCGATGCACGAGCTCATCCAGCAGGCCGGTGATAACGACAATATCTCCACCATCTATGTGGTGGATGACCGCAAGCGTTTCTGCGGCGCCATCAGTCTGAAGGACCTCATCATTGCCCGTGACAACGTGCCGCTCGAGTCGATCATCAGTGATTCCTATCCGTACCTGATGGACCACGAGAAGATTTCGGAGAGCATCGAGAAGATCAAGGACTACGCGGAGGATTCCCTCCCGGTGCTGAACCAGGATCACCGGATCATCGGTATCATCACGGCGCAGGATGTCACTGAGGCCGTTGACGACGAGATCAGTGAGGACTACGCAAAGCTGGCAGGTCTCTCCTCCGAGGAGGATCTGAACGAGACCACGCAGGAGAGTGTGAAGAAGCGTCTGCCATGGCTCGTCATCCTGCTCTTCCTCGGCATGGTGGTGTCGTCGGTGGTCGGTGCCTTCGAGGGCGTCGTGGCGATCCTCCCGATCGTCATCTGCTTCCAGTCGCTGATCCTCGACATGGCCGGTAATGTCGGCACCCAGTCGCTCGCGGTGACGATCCGTGTGCTCATGGACGAGAACCTTGATGCGAAGGATAAGTGGCATCTGATCGCGAAGGAAATGAAGGTCGGCTTCTGCAACGGCACCCTGCTCGGTGTGCTGGCCGTGCTCTTCCTCGGCGTGTACATCGCACTGTTTAAGGGATATACCTTTGGAAGGGCAATGCTGATCTCCGGGTGCGTAGGCATTTCCCTCCTCGTGGCGATCGTCATCTCGAGCCTGGTCGGCACCCTGGTCCCGATGTTCTTCCATAAGGTGAAGGTGGACCCGGCGGTGGCGTCCGGTCCGCTCATCACGACGGTGAATGACCTCGTGGCGGTTGTGACTTATTATGGTCTCGCATGGCTGATCCTCATCGAGATGCTGCATATTGTATAAAATGCTGTATAAAATGTAATTCGTATCTTGCGCATGAAACTAGCGTCGCATATAATATTTTACTGACAAAAGTCTTCCATTTTACATCGTATAATAGAAGAATGTATGCTAGCAAAGGAGCGTTATGGCAAAAGAACTCGTCGTCGTACTGGACTTCGGTGGACAGTACAACCAGCTAATCGCAAGACGAATTCGTGATCTCGGTGTCTATGCCGAGGTGCATCCGTCTTCCATGGGCCTCGATCAGTTGAAGGCTCTGAACCCGAAGGGAATCATCTTTACCGGTGGACCACAGTCCGTGTATAAGGAAGAGTCCCAGCATATCGACCCGGCCATCTTCTCGATGGGTATCCCGATCCTCGGCATCTGCTATGGTGCACAGCTGATCGCGTATGAGCTCGGTGGCGTCGTAAAGACCGCGCCGGTTTCCGAGTATGGACACACGAAGGTGCTCGTCGATCTTCAGGATTCCGTACTGCAGGGCATCTCCGATGAGACCACGATGTGGATGTCCCACACGGATTACATCGCAGAGGTACCGGAGGGCTTCCATATCATCGCCCATACCGCAGACTGTCCGGTCGCCGGCATGGAAGATCCGGCGCGTCAGATCTACGCCGTACAGTTCCACCCGGAGGTACAGCACTCCGTCGAGGGACACAAGCTCTTCCATAACTTCCTCTATAATGTCTGCAAGTGCGCAGGCGACTGGAAGATGGAGACCTTCGTACAGGATAAGATCCAGGAGATCCGCGAGACCGTAAAGGATGGTAAGGTACTGCTCGCACTGAGCGGCGGTGTCGATTCCTCTGTAGCCGCGACCCTGATGGCGAAGGCCATCGGCAAGCAGCTGACCTGTGTGTTCGTTGACCACGGTCTGCTTCGTAAGAACGAGGGCGATGAGGTCGAGTCCATCTTCGGACCGAACGGCCAGTATGACCTCAATTTCATCCGTGTGAACGCCGGACCGGAGTACTTCGAGAAGCTCGCCGGCGTGACCGAGCCGGAGCAGAAGCGGAAGATCATCGGTGAGCAGTTCATCCGTGTCTTCGAGCGTGAGGCGAAGAAGATCGGTGCGGTCGATTTCCTCTGCCAGGGCACCATCTATCCGGACGTCGTAGAGTCCGGCCTCGGAAAGGGCGCCGTGATCAAGTCGCATCACAATGTCGGCGGCCTGCCAAAGGATGTCGAGTTCAAGGAGATCATCGAGCCGCTGCGCCTCCTCTTCAAGGATGAGGTCCGTCGTGTCGGCCTCGAGCTCGGCCTGCCGGAGTATCTCGTATACCGTCAGCCGTTCCCGGGCCCTGGTCTCGGCGTACGTATCATCGGCGAGGTAACCCCGGAGAAGGTACGCATCGTACAGGATGCCGACGCCATCTACCGCGAGGAGATCGCGAAGGCCGGCATGGATCGCCAGATCAACCAGTACTTCGCTGCCCTGACGAATGTCCGCTCCGTCGGCGTCATGGGTGATTTCCGAACCTACGACTATGCCGTCGTACTGCGTGCGGTAGAAACCGACGACTTCATGACCGCAGAAGTAACGAACATCCCGTTCGAAGTACTCCAGAAGTGCATGAACCGCATCATCAACGAAGTAAAGGGCGTCAACCGCGTATTCTACGATCTTACGAGCAAACCGCCTGGAACCATCGAACTCGAATAAACACACGAATCCCTGTAAGTCTTTAAAACGACAAGGCGTACAGGGATTTTTTTCATGTCCGCTGTGGGCATTTTAAGTACAAATCCAGTATCGACCAGAAAATGTACGGAGAAGAGGTAAGAGTTATGTCCAGTGAAATCAGACAGAGAAAGATGCTGCCCAGATATATCGAGGTACGCAGTGCAAAGGTTCATAACCTGAAAAATATAGATGTAAATATTCCGCTGAATGAAATCGTAGCGATTGCCGGTGTCTCCGGCTCGGGAAAATCCTCACTTGCACTTGGCGTGCTGCATGCGGAGGGATCCCGCAGATATCTGGAATCGCTTTCCACTTATACGCGCCGGCGAATGACGCAGGCGGAACGGGCGGATGTGAAGGAGGTTCGGTATGTACCGGCGGCGCTTGCGCTGCGCCAGCGGCCTGGAGTGCCCGGCATCCGCAGCACGTTCGGGACACTTTCGGAGCTGCTGAACAGCCTGCGGCTGATGTTTTCCCGGATTGCGAGCCATTGCTGCCCCAACGGGCATTACTGTCCGCCGTCTCTTTCGGTCGCGGCTATGCAGGAAATCACCTGCCCTGTCTGCGGTGTGAAATTCTGGGGCCCCGGAGCCGAGGAGCTGGCCTTTAACAGTACCGGTGCCTGCAAGACCTGCGGTGGAACAGGAGTCGTCCAGACCGTGAACGAGGCAGCGCTGGTGCCGGATGATTCCAAGACCATTGACGAAGGTGCGGTTGTTGTCTGGGGAACGCTCATGTGGTCGCTGATGAAAGATATCGTGCGGACGATGGGCGTGCGGACCGACGTGCCGTTCCGCGACCTCACGCCGGAGGAAAAGGAAATTGTTTACCACGGCGAGCTGAAAAAGCATCACATCCACTATGTCAATCCGAACACGCTGGAACCCACGGAGATGGACTTTACTTATTACAGCGCGGTTAATTCCGTGAAGAATTCCCTTGCCAAGGTCAAGGACGAGAAGGGAATGAAGCGTCTCGAAAAATATCTGGAAGAAGACGTCTGCCCGGACTGCCATGGATCACGGCTTTCGGATGCGGCCCGCGCGCCGCGGCTTCGGGGTATCGGCCTGGATGAAGCGACAGCCATGACGCTTTCGGAACTGATTCCCTGGGTGCAGGGGGTACCGGCATCTCTTCCGGAAGAGATGCGTCCCATGGCGGAAAATATCTGCGAATCCTTTATGGACGTTTCTAAGCGGCTGATGGATTTGGGACTGGGATATCTGTCACTTGACCGTGCGGCTGCCACACTTTCTACGGGTGAACGTCAGCGGGTGCAGCTCGCAAGAGCAGTCCGCAACCGGACGACCGGCGTACTCTATGTTCTCGATGAGCCGTCGATCGGTTTGCACCCTTACAATCTCAAAGGACTGACCGGTGTCATGGACGATCTGCGTGCAGATGGAAATTCCGTCATCATTGTCGATCATGACACGCAGGTTTTGAAGCACGCTGACTGGATGATCGAGATGGGAAAAGGAGCCGGCGCAGACGGCGGGACGGTGATTTCCGAGGGAACCATCGAAGATATTTCTAAGAATCCGCAGTCTGTCATCGGGCCGTTCCTTTCCGATCAGTATGAAGCACGAATCCGTCCAGTTTTGCAGACGGCTTCCATGTTTGAGAAAGGCAGCATACATCTGGAAACAGGGACGATTCATACGGTGCATCCTCTGGATGTGCGGATACCGATGGGGCGGCTTACCGTCGTGACGGGCGTTTCCGGTTCCGGTAAGACGACGATGGTGCTTGAAAGCCTGATTCCGGCGCTGAAGGCAAAGATCAGCGGACAGAATCTGCCGGGCCATGTGAAAAACATCGAAGCGGAGGGCATCACACAGGTCAAACTGATCGACGCGACGCCGATCGGTATCAATGTACGTTCGACGGTTGCGACGTACGCCAATGTTCACGACGAACTCAGAAAAGTGTACGCAAAAACAAAAGACGCAAAGGAACGCGCCTTCAAGGCCGGAGATTTCTCTTATAATACGGGAAAACTCCGCTGCCCGACCTGTGATGGTACAGGGGATATCTCGCTGGATGTTCAGTTTCTGCCCGACGTGAAGATTCCATGCCCGGACTGCCGGGGCTCCCGGTACAGCAGAGACGCTTTTGATATCCGCAGAAAGGCAAAGGACGGGAATGAATACAGTCTGCCGGAACTCATGAATATGAGCGTGGATCAGGTGATGCACGCCCTCGGCGGACTGAAACTCGTGCAGCAGCGGTTGCAGGTGCTGCACAACTTAGGGCTCGGCTATCTGACCCTCGGGGAGGAAACACCGGGACTTTCCGGTGGTGAAGCGCAGCGCTTAAAGCTTGCCAGCGAGATGGGAAAAGGCCAGAGCGACGCTGTGTTTGTTTTTGATGAACCGACGATCGGTCTGCATCCGCAGGATGTGAAGACGCTGCTACTTGTTTTTCAGACGTTGATTGACCATGGGGCGACGGTCGTTGTCATCGAGCATGATCTTGATGTCATTAAAAATGCTGATTACATCATCGACATGGGACCGGGCGGCGGAAAGGAAGGCGGCAGGATCGTGGCCTGTGGGACACCGGCTGAAATCAAACAGATAGATGAAAGCATCACCGGGCATTACATATAAAAGATAAATAAATCTTATGTAATATATGCCCTGAATTTGTCTTTAGAAAAATTTAATGGGGTCAGACCCCATTAAGAATTGTTTGCGAAATTCTTAAGATGGTCCGCATCTTATGCAGCGATTTTTACATCTTGTGTCAATTTTTTTAACATAGGGAGGGCTTTTGCTGTAAAATAAAGTTGTGATTCTGGAAGCATTGTTCATATTGCATAACATCAGGCCAATGTTTCCACTGTGCACCCGCCCGGACAGGTCTGTAACATCGTCCGTTCTGTGGTGTGCAGTTCTTTTCATCCGCATCTTTCCATATCTACGGAGGTACATATATGAAACACCGAACGCCTGCGAAACGCATCACGTCGCTTCTTCTGGGTCTGCAGATGGTTCTTCTGCAGCCGCTGTGCTCACTGGCGGAGATACCGCAGCAGAGTCCGACGGTGATCGCGGGCGCGAGGTTAAGTGAAGACCAGCTTACGGAAGGCGAGCTGGTCTATTTCGGCGTGTCCGGACTGACGTTGAAGGAGGCCACAGACAGCTATGAGATCGCGATCTACCGTGAAGGCAATCTCGATCAGGAAGCGTCGGTGACGGTTCATACCCTCGACATCTCCGCACTTTATAACGAGGACTATCGGCTGCTGGGCGACGACATCACGGAGCTCGAGAGCGGAAAAACGCTTCTGCAGCAGGCCGCCGACCGTGGAAGAGAAGAGGTCGACGATGACAGTGAAAGCGAAATCGTCGATGATGACAGTGAAGTCGAAGACAGTGGCCGTGAAGCTGTAGCGAGTGGAAGCGAAGTCACAGACAGCGACCGTGAAGCCCGGGCCAATGGCAGTGAGGATACAGACCACGACCGCGATACTGCCGACCGTAATGACGAAGCTTCCGCCGACAGCGATGAACGCGCGTCGCAGGGCACGGAGTACCGCTTCGATGCGGACGGTAATCTGATCGGTGAGACCGGAAAGACGAGTCCGGAGGAGGTTCTCGAGTGGGTTACGCTCGCCACGCCGTCAGAAGCAGAAGACGAAGCGGATGACGATGAAAGCGAGGATACGGAACTCGCCTCTCCGTCAGAAGTGCTGTCAGATGACGACGATACCGATGAAGCTGACGAAAATGACGATTTCGACGAAGACGACGACTTCGACGACGAGGAGGCCAATGCTTCCGATCTCGACTCCATCGCTTCTGCCTCTGTGCTGTCGGTCGCCGGGAGCGATGCGGTGAGCTCGACGAAGAGCCGTCTCGCGATGCTGAAGGAAGCGGCGACGGGTGAGCCGACGCGTGAAGAGGGCTCGAGCGGTGTCAGCGGCAGTCTGACCGATGCGATCCTCTCCCAGATCCTGCCGGAGCAGGTCGAGGCGATCCCGCATTCTGCGGAGCAGACGATTTACTTCGCCCCTGGCGAAGACGTGCAGTACCTCCGTTTCCGCATCTACGATGATGACCGGGCCGAGGGCACCGAGGCGTTCTCGGTGATGATCACTGACGCCGAAAACATGGAGCCGTATAAGGTCACCTCCCTCTCCGTCATCATCACGGATGACGAAGCGTCGGAGCAGTCTGCGCTTTCCTTCGACAGCGACGAGTTCATCGTCGAGGACGGAAAGGCGCTTGTGACCCTGCAGCGCGAGGGCGCCGAATACTCGATGGCGTCCGCCAACATCCGCGGCAAGGATGCGGAAACCGGCGCGGAGCAGGTCTACGGCACCGTCGTCTTCGCACCATACGAAACCGAAAAGGAAGTGGAGCTCGCCCTCACGAAGGACAGCACACTGTATCTCAGCGATTACCTGGCCGCACAGGCCGGCACCACGACGGAGGCGAACGCCATCGTCATCGACGGGGAAGAGGGCACGACGCTCTTCTCCAGCGTCGCTATGCTTTCAGACGAGGATGAGGAGGCCAATGCTTCCAACGGTGCAGTCGCAAATGGTTCCGACGATCTTTCCTTCGACATCACGATCGGTGGAAAAGCCTATAAGGTAAAGTATAAAAAGGGCGATGTCGTAGCGGACATCTACGATGAGAGCTATCAGCCGGCACTGGAGGTCGGACAGTATTTCTTCTCCGCCAGCACCGACGTCGGCGGTATCTTTTCCTATGGAAAGGATCAGCGCCACGGAAGCAAGCCGAACAAGCTCGGCACGCTCCAGAACTGCTATCTGATTGAGAAGGGAGAAAGGGACTTCCATAAGGGCAAGGGCAAGCTGGAATACTGCCATACGACCACCTGGTGTACCGGCTCCGTATGGAGCTCGAACGAAAATCCGCCGGCCGGCAGCCCGACCATCAACGGACTCTACTATCAGTATCTGATTCCACACTGGGAGCAGTTAAGCAGCTACGGCGGAGGCAATAAGCTCCGCTTCAAGCTGCATGCGCTGGGGGCCGGAAAGGACTTCGGGCAGAAGGACAAAAATGGTAAATTTGAACCGGAGCTTTCGAATGGTGCCGCGATCAAGGTGGAGAACATCGCGGATAATATCGAGGCCATCGTCTATGCAGTGGATGCTTCGAAGACCCAGACGCCGAAGAGCTATATGCGCTTCTATGGTGTCGCGGCGATGTATAAAAAGTATGAGGTCAATGTGACGAATCCGGAGAAGATGAGCTTCCTCGGAACGACGGCCACCGTGCCGATGCAGGTGAAGATGGAGTGCGGTGCGCAGATCATCGAGCCGGGAAAAACCTACAGCCGGAATATCTTTACAAACGTCGATACAGACGATGCGAACATCGTTTTCACCCTGGATAAAAGCACGGTCAATGGTGTAGATGGCTATTTCGGTACCATCACCGGTTATACGATCACCATCTCTGCGGATGATAAGGATAAGAAGGTCACCGCCAGCTATCCGGAGGATTATCTCAGCTACCTCGACCGCATGACTGGAAAGAGTGTGAACAGTGACGCCATCGATCTTTCGAAGGATGCGGTGAAGACCGTGAAGGAGCGTGCAACGGCACATCTTGACACCATCGTCATGGATAAGTATTTCGTGAACTGGATCGAGAGCCTTCAGAAGAAAACCTATACGGAGAACGGTGAGCTGTCGAGCGCATCCTATTACCAGAAGCTGAACTTTAAGCCGACCGTAGCTTACACGGATGTCAAGGTCAGTGTGGTGCCACCGGATGCGGGCGGCGGAAGCACGAAGGCAGGCTTTACCTCCACGAAGCTTCCGAAGGCTGGCGCTTCCGGGATCTTCCACGCAGGTGATACGCTGGATCTCAGTGCGGAATCCGAGGATGCAGATTATCGCGTCACCGGCTTCGAAATCTCCGAGGACGGCGGCGTACACTTCAACAGTATCCGGGATACCCGATCCTATACGCTGCGTTCAGGGAAGAACTATATGATTCGTCCACTGCTCGCGAAGAACGATAACCATGTGGAGATCGTGTTCGCTTCCAACGAAGCCAGAAAGAATCTCCGCATCGAAAATCTGATTCCGCAGGAGAAGCTTGAGGGCAGCTATCTGAAGGAAAAGAATGTCCTGAATCTGAATCCGGAAGAGAGCGGATGGGCAGAGATGATGAAGCCGGCGATTGGTGCCGCATGCACTGTCCGGGTAGTGGTGACCGGTAAGCCTTCCGACAGAAATTTTGTATACCGTCCGGTGATCACTGATCAGATGACGGGCAGGACCTATCAGACCCAGGGCTACAGCTTCATCCCCCGCAGCAACACCGCGGATAATATCCTGAAGCTCGACATCGAAAGGGTGAAGAAGAGCGATCTCAGGGAATACAGCCTCAGCGGTACCGTCGTGACGCGCGTAAAGTCCATACGTGAAACCGCGCTGGAGGCGAAGACGAATCCGGCAGAGGGGTATGCTGTTTCACTGGCGAACGGTGAATTCGTGACGGACGGAAGCCGACACGTACAGCTCCAGTCGGCGACGGCGGATGAGAACGGTAGCATCAGCCTGGCCGGACTCAAGGCGAAGAAAGGCGACCGCGTCAGTCTCCTGATCGATAACGGCATCGATGATGCACAGGTGGCGGATTTCGTATTCGGCAGCGGTACGCTCGACCGCATCACACAGGTGTATAGTGTGGATGCCGGCATGCTCGAGGTGCAGTACCCGATTACGGCACCGGTGGTGACATCGATTTCCTATGATTATGATAAGTCGGAGAGCCGTCAGAAGACGGATCTTCGAAAGAACCAGGTGCGCTGCTTCGATGATAATCTGAAGCTGACGGCGCTCGTGGATATGAAGCGCCGGAGCATCGAGAAGCTGGTATTTACCGTGCGGACGGTCACCGGCTCAACAGCGGACTACGAGGGCCATGCGCTGCTGGAAGGCTCGAACATCTTCACGGCGGAGATTCCGTCGATGCTCACGAATCTGCACAACGGTGACCGAATCACGGTGCAGATCGTGGATAAGGAAAAGCGCAGTGTGACGGTGGGCGATACAGCACAATCGATCCCGATCATCTATCCGACAGTCGACACCGGTCTCGTGAGCTATGTGGAGAACGAGAAGATCGCACCGAAGAGCTTCGATATCGACGGGGCGATGGGCGATGTAAACATTCCGCTTCTGGGCGCAGCGAAGAGCACCGCGCAGAGCGGTATCCTGAACTTCTCTCGTCTCGACTACCCGGATAAAAGCGGCTACTCGCTGAACATCAACTTCGATATGATGCTGAAGGACGGCTCCTCGAAGACGCCGGAGCAGAAGAAAGACGCTGCAAAGACCTTTTATGAGGCCGCCCAGAGGACCAGTAAGCTGAAAAAGAAAGCACGCAAAGCCGGTAAGGATGCAGCCAATGCCGGTGCAAGTGCGGATCATATCCGCGCGATGGTTGAGGAGGAAGGTCGTGAGCTTACGGAGGAGGAGCAGAGGAAGCTTAATCATTACGACATAAAGAAGGCACTTTCCGAAAGAAAACGTGAACAAAAGCTTTCGCAAGCGAAGAATGAACAGGCGAGTATGACGAAGGCACAGGGCTACATCAATGTGCGTGCGATCTTCAACCTGAGCTTCGAATTCCTGCTGGATCCGGTGCAGAACGAGTATGTGCTCGCGACGACCGCCGTCACCGTCGGCGGAGCTGTGGATGCATCGAAAACCTTCTATACGATGGTCGGGTATGTGCCATGCTTCCTGAATCTGTCCGGTGGTGTCGAGGTCGATCTCACGATGGGCGGCGTCTGTGCGGCCGGGAAGGCGGCGTTTAGCGAAGGCGATTTTAACGCCTACAGCGGAAATGTACAGAACATCTTCTCGGGAAGTGATTTCCTGATCGAGCTGGATTCTGTCGTGCAGGCGAAGGTGCAGGCGGGTGCCGGTCTGTGCGGCGTATTGAGTGCGCGCGGCTATGTCAGTGTGCAGATGAAGCTGCAGCTGGTGAAGGACAATGTCTCCGGCGATCCGTATGGCATCATCCTGAACGCAGCCGGCGGCCTCGGCTTCGACCTCGTTCTCCTCAAAGTGGATTTCGATATCGCAAAGATCGAGCAGGGCTGGGGCAACTATGCTGGTCAGACGAAGGTCGAGTTCTTCAACAACGCCATCACGAAGGAGTTTGAAGATACTTTGCCGCTGAACGCGGCTTCAGCAGACGACACGGATGATCACGCGTTTGCGCTGAATGCTGAAGAAGATGACGAAGCATCGACGGTAGGCACGTTCCCGCTCCGTGCGATACTGGACGAGGCAGCCGAAGAGGATGACGTGGCCGCTGCATTTTCACTGAACGACGCCTACGAGGAGGCGTATGCCGGCCTGGGCGAGGATGAAATCTCCTTCCAGCGCTACGACATGGGCTCGGCGGATATGAGCAGCTTCGGCAAGGCCGGTGGCGTCAATGCACAGCCGGTGCCGGTAAGGATGCAGATACTCCTGGAACATGCGGCGGAACGGACGCGTCCGGAAATGGTCGAGCTTCCAAATGGACGTGCGTTTGCAGTCTTCATCGCCGCTTCGGATAACGGCGATAGCTCCCGCCTCTACTACACCATCAGCAATCAGGCTGGTGACCACTGGAGCGTGCCGGTGGCCCTGGACGAGGATGGAAGCTATGACTCCATGCCGGCGCTGACCGTCGTGGGGAACAAGGTCGTCATCGCCTGGATGGATGCGTCGCGGGAGATCGAGGGCACGAATGCTTCGGAGACGATGGATGCGTACAGAGAGAAGTTTAACGCATTCAGGATCAGCGGCAGAGTATATGATGTAACGAGTGGTCAGCTGGGCAGTGAATTCCAGATTTCCCCATCGGACCTTGACAAGTTCTATCTTCAGGCCCCGTCGCTCTGTACCGCAGGCGATAAGGTGTACTTCACCTACGTCGCACGGGATATCTCGACGCTCACGAAGCTGGACGAGCTGACGGACCTCACCAAGGGCTACTCCACAGCTGTCCGGGCGACGCTGAATGTAGGCAATGACACGGTCAAGGTGGAGAAGAACGAGTATGTAGTAATCAAAAATGACGAGAAGATCGACCCGCTCGTGACGGATTACCAGACCGAGGGCATCCGGATCGAGGGTACCGATTACCTCGTGACGGCGTACACGCTCGATCAGGATGGGAAACTCACGACCGGTGACCGGAAGCTGTACCTCGGACTCGGCGATGTGACGCATTCCCGGAATTACTATCCGATCCGGATCGGCAGCGATGATAAGTGTCAGGCTGTGCCGAAGCTCACGAAGGTGAATGGACATCTCGTGCTGAGCTGGACCGAGGACGGCGAGCTGCTCGAGCTCCTCGACGTCAGCGGACTGATTGAGGCGCTGTTCCATACCAGTGAAATCGGAACGAAATACAGCGAGGCTGTGGGCGCATACTATGTGAAGGACGTAACGCCGGATTACAGCTGGTATGAGAAGACGGCGTCGGAACTTGGGCTTCCAGAGACAGTATCTGATAATAGCCTTATACCTGGATATAATGGAAGCTACTATGAGGCGATCGCCCAGGGCGATTTCCGAACGGTAGAGACCCGTATCAAGGAAGACGAGGACCACAGCAGTTCCATCGATGATTACACGATCACTGGGGATGGCCGGGATCTGTATGTATTCTATACGGATTTCGGACCGGAGATCGAGAAGGCGACGGTCGAGCTCTATGGCCGACGCTACCGGATGGCGAAGGATACGAGCGGAAGTGCCGGCAGTGGTACGACCGGTACATCCAGCGGCACGACGGGCGGTGAAGGCAGCAATGCAGGCATCGGCACGAATGGCGGTGGAGAAACCGGCGCAGATGGCAGTGAGGGCAATGGCCATCACTCCAACAGCGCATGGGGCTTCACCGATGCGGTCCGCATCACGGACTTCGATAAGGTAATCGATGATTTCACGCTCACGATGGCGACGGATGGCAGCATCCGGCTCCTGTCAGATTTCTATGAGCAGTGGATTGACGAGCATGGGAAAATCCAGTTCAGTAAGAACGCCCTCGCGGAGATCGACTTCGCGCGCGGCGGATCCCTGGAGATCGACCAGCTGTCCATCGATATGGACAGCAGCATGATCGCCGGTGAGACTTCGACGATCCGCTTCGATGTACGGAATGCCGGACTGCTGGAGGCGAAGGGCTTCACGTTCGAAGCATATCTGATGGAGAACGGTGTGAGAACGCTGCTGTACAGCGGCGAGGTCGACCGTCTCCTCGATACGAACGAGGAAACCACCGTGCAGATTCCATGGACGGTGCCGGACGAGGACCTCGACGGAAAATCGATTCTGCTGAGCGTCGTCGAGAAGGACACGACGACGGCTTCCGAGACGACGGCAGAGATCGAGCTGAAGTCCGAAGCGCGGCTGCGCCTCGACATGGGCGAGCTGACATTTGACGGAAAGGAGGCGATCATCCCATTTGAAATCGAGAACATCGGCAACGCGGCGTCGTCAGCGGGCGAAGTCGTGGCGTATGTACTCGATGGCGCGGAGAGACGACGTGCCGTCGGAAACATTGGCCTCGGTGCACTGGGATCCGGCGCTTCCGTGGAGGATACACTTCGCTTCACACCGGAGACGGACGACTGGGACGGCTTCGGACGGATCAGTCTGGAGCTCGTGGCCGTGCAGGATGGTGCGACCGTCGCGTCGGCATACGGCGACCTCTACAGCGCGGAGCCGGTCGTGCTCGAGATCGAGGACGGCGCAGACAGCCTGAACCTCACGGCGAAGGCGCAGCAGACGCTGAAGGTGGCGTGTGCACCGTGGAGCGCGCTGTGTACGGATATCCGCTACCGGAGCTCCGACAGCCGCGTTGCGACCGTAGATGAGAACGGTACGGTGACCGCCGTCGGAAACGGCAGCTGTACGATCGAGGTCTACAGCCCGACGCTGATGCTGAAGGATGAGATCACGGTCCATGTCAGCGGCGCGCAGGGCGGCAGCCATAGCGGTGGCTCTGGCTCTTCCAGCCGAAAGACCGCAGCAGACAGGGCCTCTGAGCTCTATGCGTCCGGCCTCCCGACCTGGGTGGAAACCGGCGGCCGCTGGATTCAGAACGCGGATGGCAGCTGGAGCTACCAGACCGGCACCAGCCCGATGACGAATCGCTGGGTATGTATCTATAATCCATACGCTGATGAGCGCAGACGCCAGAAGCGCTACGGCTGGTTCAAGTTCGGACCGGACGGGAAGATGCTGACCGGCTGGGTGACCGATGCCGATGGAAACATCTACTATCTGAACCCAGCATCCGACGGCACCCGCGGCATGATGCTCATCGGCTGGCAGCAGATCGACGGAAAGTGGTACTACTTCTCGAAGGACGAAGGCAGCGGCACCATGGGCGCCCTCCTCCGGAACACCATCACCCCGGACGGCTACCACGTCGACCAGACCGGCGCCTGGACCGGACAGTAACAAAAAAGAGACGCCTTCGCCGGGCGTCTCTTTCATTTTGCTTTTCTATAGGCACGTTGAGGCTGGAAAAACGTCATCATGCTTATAGAACGCTGCCTCGGATGTGCAAGCGTAGGCATGTTAGGCCCTGAAAAGCCCCATCATGCCTACAGCGAGGAAGTCCGGAAATTTCAATCGCAGGCATGGTAAGCGCTTTAAAATACCATCGTGCCTACTTAAATGGCCCCAATTTGGGGTGAACTGTAGGCACGCTAACCCTGATTTATGGACACCGTGCCTATAAAATCGAGCCTGATTGTTGGCATGACGATTCATTTTCCCCGTCAGCGGGCCTACGATCGGATGCAGGGCGACAGCATACCGCAGCGTTCCTTGCTTAGCCTCAAGTAGCGAAACTATCGGCTTGTTGACACCTGCAACGTTACAGTGTACATTTGATATGATTAAATCGTTCGCATATAAGGGATAAAAGAACTTCTATGACTCAGGTTCAAAGAAGAGCAGGACACATATCTGATTGATTATCAGGACTATCACTGAAGAAGGAGGCGCAGTATGACTAGAAAGCCGACTCATCCGGGAAATGTTTTTCTGGAAGATGTTCTTAAGCCACTACATATAACCATTACGGATGCGGCACATATGCTTGGCGTGAGTCGAAAGACCCTTTCAGAATTTGTGAATGAAAAGGCAGCATTAAGCCCGGAAATGGCGATTCGGATTGCAAAGGCTACCAATACGCCGCTGGAAAGCTGGATGAATATGCAGCAGAAGCTGACACTATGGGAGGCGGAACAGCATGCACCTACCAATGTCATTCCATTTCCTATAAGGAAGAACGAAGAATAAGAAATGATCTGATTTAAATATATATATCGCCTTATTTCCAGTTCATCTCCCATCTGCAAAGCCAGCGAATCTTCGTCTATTTCATTGACCGTTTATACCCAAAAGGGTATAAATTACGCCCACATTTCATATTTTATACCCTATAAGGTATAAATGCACAGCCTACTATCGACATTATACCCTAAAAGGTATAAAATGATGCTAACACGGCATGCAGGACGCGGACTACCACGTGTCTGCATGACTTCATCAGGGAGAGCACAGGTAAACACACATGAATAAAATTGCGGAATTTGTAAAGAAGAGCCGGCGTGCGGCAGGGCTAACCCAGGAGGAGTTCGCGATTCGCTCCGGGCTGGGCTTACGCTTCGTGCGTGATCTGGAGCAGGGGAAGGAAACGGTCCGCATGGATAAGGTGAACGTCGCCCTCGCGATGTTTGACATGGAAGCCGTACCCGGGAGAAAGGATGAAGCCTGATGGAGGAGACATTCAGAAAAGCATATGTATACGTACGGGATACCTATGCCGGCGTTTTGAGCGAGACAGACAGCGGATATACATTTTCCTATGACCGCGCGTATATGTTGCGCGCTGACGCTACGGCAGTTTCCCTGACCCTTCCGCTGCGCGAGGAAACCTACAGCTCCAGCACGCTGTTCTCCTTTTTTGACGGCCTGATACCGGAAGGATGGCTGCTCAATGTCATCAGCCGGAACTGGAAGCTCCTCCCGACGGATCGTTTCGGCCTGTTGCTGAAAGCGTGCAAGGACCCGATCGGAAATGTATCGATCATGGAGGCCAGAGTATGAACTGTTTATGCTGCGGGAAACCACTTCGTGAAAAAGATCAGAATGGATGGCATACGGCCTGTATCAGACGTTTTTTCGGCACGCGTACGCTGCCGGAAATCCGGCTCGATGAAGAAACACTTCGGCAGATCACAAAGGAAAATACCGAAAACGGATACACGGTCACCGGCGTGCAGAAGAAGCTGTCCCTGCATCTCTTTTCAGATGAGAAACAGCCGAGGCTGACACTGGTCAACTATCCGAATGGGTATATTCTGAAGCCACAGGTTCCGGAGTTTGAAGCATTGCCCGAAGCAGAGCAGCTCGTCATGTGCATGGCAGATGCAGCCGGCATCGCGACGGTGCCACATGCACTGATCAGAGCGAACGAGCAGTTTGCGTATA
The DNA here is from genome assembly GCA_030540075.1 of Lachnospiraceae bacterium. Taxonomy (GTDB): domain Bacteria; phylum Bacillota; class Clostridia; order Lachnospirales; family Lachnospiraceae; genus Oribacterium. Next base: position 29,038 of record JAUNWX010000010.1, on the reverse strand, counting down.
TCACGAAGCGCATCGACCGTGTCATCGACGGAGCGGAAATCCGTAAGATCGCGATGGAGGACTTCTGTCAGCTGGATCTCCGCTTGACGCAGGACAAGTACCGAGGCTCCTATGAGCGCTGTGCGAAGGTGATTGAACGCTACTCCACGCAGCGCGGACTGGACATGAGTGAACTGTTTATCCGACTGGTGTTCTCGTTTATCGTCGGGAATTCGGACATGCATCTCAAGAATTTCTCTCTGATCGAAAGTGAGGCGGGGAGCGAGGACTATCATCTGTCGCAGGCGTATGACCTTCTTCCTGTCAATGTCATCATGCCGGAAGATAAGGAGCAGTTTGCGCTGACGATGAACGGAAAGAAGCGTAACCTTCGTCGAAAAGATTTCTTGGTCTTCGCATCTGCCTGCGGAATTCCCGAAAAAGCCGCAGAGAAAATGATCGTGCGTCTCCTGCGTATGAAGCCGAAATTCATGGAGCTGTGCGTCGCATCCTTCCTTCCGGAACACATGAAAGAAGAGCTCTGCGCACTGATGGAGGAACGCTGTAGTATGCTGTCACCGAAAGAACGAAAGGCTTCGGATGCTGGCTCTGCAGATGGGAGATGAACTTCAATCCCAAATGATCCTTTATTGAAGTGGTGTTGAAGTTATATTGAAGTGTGTTGAACCAGTGTTGAGGTTATATTTAGAGAGGAATTAAATTTCATTGAACAAAGATTTAGAGATGCCTTTAATGGGCATCTCTTTTTTCCGTCGTCGCTTGATTCGTTCCACATTATAAGGCATAATATCTATTGAGAAGTTCTGCTGATAATGTCCTAAGTTCTCAACGGAGGATGACGAAATGGAGATCAAACGAGATATATATTTAAATCAGATCATTTCTTATATGTGGGATGGGCAGATTAAAGTCATCACGGGTATTCGGCGATGCGGTAAATCCTATCTGCTTCGAATCTTATTTCGAAATTATCTGCTTTCGGAGGGGACGCCGGAAGAGCACATCCTGTCGTACGAGCTGGATCTGGCACGTGATATTCGCTTCCGAAATCCACTGGAGCTGGCCAGAGCAGTGAGAGAAAAGGTCGAGGGACAGGCCTCGCAGTACTATCTTTTCGTGGATGAGATTCAGATGTCCGACGAGGTTCCGAATCCATATAATCCATCCGGCCGGAAAATTACGTTCTATGATGCGCTGAATGATTTAAAATCTCTGCCAAATCTGGATATCTATGTCACGGGCAGCAATTCTAAAATGTTATCCAGCGACATCCTTACGGAATTTCGTGGACGCAGTGATGAAATCCGCGTTCATCCACTGAGCTTTTCCGAATACTATGCTGCTGTAGGCGGGGATAAGTCGGATGCGTTTGACAACTATGCTTTTTATGGTGGCATGCCGCTGATTCTCTCGAGACCGAACGAAACAGCGAAGATGAACTATCTGAAGTCTCTCTTCTCGGAGGTTTATCTGAAGGACATCATCGAACGAAAAAAAATCAAACGTGAGGACGTTCTATCTGCGACGCTGGACATGCTCTGCTCTTCGATCGGCTCACTTACGAATCCGACAAATATCGCGAAGTCGCTGAACTCCCGACGTCAGCTATCAGGTGAAAGCACCGTGTCTGAGAACACCGTGACCAGCTATATCGGGCATTTATCAGACGCTTACCTGTTTGAGGAGTGCCATCGCTACGATGTGAAGGGGCGAAATTATTTTAACTACCCGAACAAGTATTATTGCGTCGATATCGGTCTTCGTAACGCACGAATCGGTTTCCGACAGCAGGAGATGACGCATATCATGGAAAACATCATCTACAATGAGCTTCGCATCCGTGGATGTGAGGTCGACATCGGCGTCGTCTACAGTAACGAAGCAAACAGCACAGGACAGCCATCGAAGGTGGCGCGTGAGATCGACTTCATCGCTACGCGCGGGAGCAGGAAAACCTACATTCAGTCTGCGTACGCGCTGGAAACCGAAGAAAAGATCATCACCGAGAATAAACCATTCGGCTTAACCGGTGACTTCTTTCCGAAGATCATCGTTCGCCATGATATACGGAAACGCTGGTACGATGAGCAGGGCATCTTGAACATCGGCATCTTGGATTTCCTGCTGGATGAGCAGATTGTTTAAAATCCGCTTCGCTTCATCACCTTAAGAAATTTCCTGACGGACCGATACTGGAAGGAACGCTGCTCCCTGACCTCCATCCCTCCCCTCCGTTCACCCTCATATTATTAAAATCCCAGCATGGTCAAACACCGTGCCGGGATTTTTTTATGGCTGGACACGCCAGCTATAACCAAATTTCGGATTTTTGCATCTTGTGTCGTGATTCTCACGAAGGCCTGTCTTTTGTTATAAAATACAATCATCGCCAACGAGATACTTACATCGAGCCTGAAACGACGACGCCTGAATATAAGCATGAGGACGTCACCAGGACGTTGGTAGTTCAGATAAATGTTGCTGGATACAGTTTAGAAGCATAACGCAACGCGCGTGGTTCGGAGGAAGCAATGAAAAGACAGACAAGAAGAATGAAAGACTTAGCCAAGAGAGGTCTTGTTGGCTTACTTACAGTCAGCATGTGCCTGTCAAACGTACAGGGAATCGCTTTTGCAGATAACCGCGTCGAGGTCGGCGGGGTGAAGGTCGACGGAAAGAAGGTCACCCTCAACCTGAACGGCGGCAGCCTGATGGAGGCGGCACGCGCTGCGCTTGCGGAGGCCAATGTTTACGACGATACGTATATCGCAGTCAGCAAGGATGCGAAGACCCAGGCGGCGTACCGCGCCCTGACCGACGGTTCGAATCCGCTCTACGAGCTGGAGCTTTTCTCGGATGGAGAGCTGCAGGCTCTCGAGGATGCAGGAGTCGAGATCGTCGCCCTGATCCAGATGGATCAGAAGCAGGCCGAGGCTGCTGGCAATCTCGTGCCGGCGACCGCGAGTGAGATCGAGCGCTCAAGCACGAAGGTCGAGTTCTTCGATCCGTCGAAGGACGAGGGCAAGGAAATCCTGCTCTATCAGCCGGATTCCCTCTTCGCAGGCTTCTACAATCAGTTTTCGAATCAGCTGATGAACGCGAGCGAGAAGGAGATCGCAGACGCCGATCCGACCACCTACGAGCTGAGCGGTGATGAGAAAGTTACCTTCTTATTTATAAATCACGCAGATGCCGGACGTACCTTCAACCTCGAGCTGAACGGCAAGTCCCTCGAGAAGGGCATCAAGGTCGCAAAGGCCGAGAGCGTCATCAAGGGCGTGATGAGCACCCTCGATGTGAGCGGCATCGACGAGACCCTCGAGACCCCGGCACCGGAAACCTCCGCAGCAGCGGAGACCGACGCAGCCGTAACCGAGCCGTCCAGTGAAGCTGCAACCGAGCCGTCCACCGAGACCGCAATCGAGCCGAGTACAGAGGCGAGCGGTAACGCAGGTGAGTCCACCGTGATCCTTCCGGAGACCGGTGCGACAGCCGAGAGTGGCGAAATCGAGACTTCCGCAGCAGCGGAGACCAGCGCAGCAGCCGCACAGCCGACAGAGGCCGAGGCCAATGCTGAGACCGGGCTCCCGGCGGAAGGACAGACATCCACAGAAAACACAGAGCAGCCGGCGGCAGAGAAGACCGCAGCGGCAGCAGAAAATACAGGTTTCGTTGACACCGTCAAGGAAGTTATCGAGACCATCGCAGAGAATGCGAATGCGACGATGATGAAGATCGAGCGCAGACTCGGCGTCATCCGCGCAGAAGCGGCAGAGAGTGACGAGGCCGTCGTAGAAGCCCCAAAGGCAGACGAAGCTCCGAAGGCAGAAAATGCAGACGAAGCGCCGAAGTCAGAGGAAACGCCGGCAGAAGAAAACGTAGAAGAAACCCCGGCACCAGAAGAGAACCTGGCAACCGGAAGTGAGATCGAAGCACCGAAGACCGAGGAAACCACGGCGGCAGAGATCGAAACCACCGCAGCCGTGAAGACCGACATGGACATCGCGCTCGAGAATGATCGGAAGGCCCTCCTGAGAGAGACCAGAGCCGCCGACCTCGTAGACAGCTCCGTAGCCAGCGCACGTGTCCTCCAGTACACCCTCGACGACCTCTCGAAGTCCTTCTGGTCCGCAGAGATCACCGATCGTTACGAAGTCAATGTATTTGCAGAGGATAACGCATTTACCGAGAGCGTCAAGCTCGAGCTCAAGGAACTCGCGAAGCCGGAAGAAACCGAGGATGGCAGCCTGGCAGTGAACGAGGATACCCTCAACGAGAAGCAGGTCGAAGCCCTCAAGGCCGATGGCGTCTATGAGAACTCACAGTCCTTGGATATCCGTTTCGTAAACGCAGCCGGCGAGGAAGTCGAGCCTTCCAGCGCAGTTAAGGTAAGAATCAAGGTCTATAAGGAAGCCCTCCCGGAGGATGCGGACATCAGTACCATGGCGATCCGCCACCTCGACGAGAAGAGCACGGACGCGGTCAATGTCGACACCGTCGCAGAATATCGCGAGGACGCAACCTCCGACCACGGAACGATCAAGCCGGTCGACGGAGACGGTAAGGTCACCGAGCTCCAGACCGTAGACGCGGAGAACGCAGCCGAAGAAACCGCAGCCATCGCAGAAACCGCGACAGAATCGAAGAAGGTTCTCCCGGAAGAAGCCGTCGCTGTCGAAAGTACCTTCACCGTAAACAGCTTCTCAAGCTTCACCATTACATTTGGAACGAATAATGAGAGTGCAAAGGTTATATTTGTTGATGCAAATCATAGCGAGATAGGTACGAATGCAATCATTAATCTCTCTACAATTAGTGCAGACAAAACCAGTGAGCTGGACCTCAGCAAATATGCAGCAGATTATGTGAAAAAATCTAATCGTTGGAATGAATGGTGGGAGAAGCAGAATTATACATTTGATCATGTTGAGTTGCGTCATGGAAGCGATCTTATAAATCCTATCGATAATAAACTGAAGGTTATCACAGATACTTCTGGAGAGAAGACTTCTGGAGAGAAGAAGTGGCAGTATACGTTCACGCCAGCGACGGAGGGAAGTGAAAAGCAGGAAAGACTCATCGCAAATGACGATATAATTTATGTGGTTTACACAAATGCTATCCAGCTTACTACTGTGGAAACGGTTGATAATAAAGCAAAGGGTTTCCACCTTTACATGAAGAACTATGACGGCCCGGCACAAATCGGAGGTGGAGCATATGGAGATGGTTCAACAAAATTAGGGTTATATTCCAGAGTTACAAGTGGAGTTTATCCAACATTGACGAACTTGACGACTCATGAAGGTAAATCTATCAGTGATTGGTTCCCGGCAACCGAAGAGGCGGAAGTTAATCATCTGTTCTTACAGTCCGTATATGATGAGACCGGATATTTCTACTATAACAGTGCAGAAAACTTTGCAACACTAAAAAATGATAACGACGATGATTTCACAGTATATAACCAGTTAGGATCACCTGCTGGCAGTAGTGAGTATTATTATCAGCGTGGAAACTTCATGCCGTATAATACGCTTAAGACAAGCGGTGATCCAATCAACAGAAACCTGTATGATGATCAGGGTACCGCACTTGCAACTACAGATCCGCGATATCACGAAGCTCTGTATGGCTTTAATGAGACGAAGCAGGAATGGAGCGACTATTATCATAAATATGTGACAGTGCAAGATAACGATTTTTATTTCGGCATGTATGGCGTGGCAGAGTTCTACCAGCCGGTGAACGGCAAGGTAAACGGTGAGGATATGATTTTTGAATTCACCGGTGATGACGACATGGTGATATACATCGATGGCGTTCTCGTGCTGGATCTCGGTGGTATCCATGATGCTCAGAGCGGATACATCAATTTCGCAACTGGCGTGGTTGGATACACGAACCAGACAACAGGCAATGCAGTTAATTGGAATACTACATCCATTTATCAGCAATATGTTGCAGCAAGTCAGACTGGAAGAAGCACATGGAATAAAGATTTTACAACATTTGCAGATGGTTCCAAGCATAAGATCCAGTTCTTCTATATGGAGCGCGGTGCAGGTGCCTCGAACCTGAAGATCAAGGTAAACATCCCTCCGATTCCGGATGGCAGTGTAAACATTCAGAAATTAGTGGAAGGCCTGGATGCTACACAGGCAGCGAAGGAAAGCTACACATTACAGCTTCGAATGCAGTCGAAAAATGCATCAGATTTTGCGTACGCAGCAAATCAGGAGTACACACTGACCAGCACGGGTTCAAAGACCTATCACACAGATGAAACTGGTAAATTCACGATTCACGGAACAGATACAGCGAACTTTGCCGGAATAGCGGAAGGCACGAAGATCGAGGTGACGGAGCCAGAACCTGGCAGAATCTATAGAGTTGAGTGTAAGGCATATAACTCGAATAATGTAGAAATCGAAGGCGAGGTTAAAGTTCCATCAGCAGGTTACGTAGATGTAAAAGTAACGAATGATGCGCAGAAGAATCCAAAGTCGCTGACCATCATGAAGAAGTTTAAGGTCAATGACAATGACCAGTATGCAGATAATGCACCGGATGCAGATAAGTTTAAGAATGCGACCTTCACGCTCCTGCAGAAGGGAGAGAACGAGACGGAGTATGAGATTCTTTATAAGGATATTAAGTACTCTTCGTTCGAAGGAATAGCTGGTTCAAAGTACTATACATTCGAGGATCTGGATCCTACAAAGACCTATAAGGTAATCGAGAATATTACTTCAGAAACAGACGGTGGAAGCAGCACGACACCGTACACCGGTACAGGCTCTGCGATTGGCACCGTAACAGCAGAAACCACGTGGACGACCGGCACGGAATCTGGAGAAATCTCATTACAGACACAGGAGGGTGGAACATATAACTATCACGACAACAGAGTGACCTTCGTAAATGAATACCATTCGCCATCAGTAGATGTGAAATTCACGAAGGTGGATGCAACAAATAAAAATACAGGACTGGCTGGTGCTGTATTTGCACTGTATACCGATAAAGATGCGACGACAGCTTACCAGAAGAATAGTGCACCAGTGATTGCAACATCGGATGGGGATGGAAAGGTTACCTTCACAGAGCTTCCGTACGATACGGTACATGGCGCTACGTACTATATGAAGGAAATCCAGGCACCGAGTGGATACGTTCTTGATAACAGCACGATCTACACAATAAATATCACGGTGAACGCTACTGAGGTAACGACCAGCATTTCGAAGGCGGATGGTACAGTGATCAGTGAAAAGAAGATTGAAAACGCTGCTATGCAGATTACCTTCTATAAGAAGGCTGCAGAAGGAGATATTTTCCTTACAGGTGCAGTTTTTGAACTTTCGAAGAAGGCAGCAGATGGTAAATACGAGCTGTTTACCGATGAAACGACAGGCGTGGCGTCGGACGGACAGTTTACGATTCCTCAGGCTGGAAAGACTTTAACACATCTTCCGGATGGTGAGTACCAGATCCGAGAGATGACAGCTCCGGCTGGATACAATCTTCTGACAGATCCGATTACTTTCGTCATTGAAAATGGACTGTTGAAGCAGCCAGAGATTACATCAAGTGTTGTTACATTTGATTCGACTGCCAAGACTGTCACCATTTACAACACGGCGGGCATCGAGCTTCCGGAGACCGGCGGCATGGGCACACTGATGACGACGATGAGCGGTATGGCACTCATGCTGATCGCTTTAGGATATCTCATCCTCGTGAAACGCAGGGAGAAAGGAGGTTTGAATTAACATTGAAACCTCTACACTGGAGAACGGATGCGCCAGGAAGAACGTGAAGTAACATGAATTTATCTCTCCTCCGGCAGAGACTGGAGGAGAGAATCAAAAGAAAGAAAACCATCTGTGGTTTAAACAGAAGAACGAACACCACACCATGTCTAAAGAGGACAGAAAGGGAGAGATAATGAAAAAGTTCAGAAAATTATTTGCAGTTTTAACAGCCAGTGCACTGGTTGGCGCGATGTCGTTCACAACGATGGCAGCAAGTATTACGATTAATCATGATGATACTTATGATGGAACGGCAGCCCAGACGTATAAGGCGTACAAGATTCTGGATGTTGTCAAGGACAAAGATGCGAATGCTTTTGCGTATACCTTTGCTAAAGGAAGTGAGTGGGAAAGCGTTTTAACAGCCTCTGGCCAGACATGGCTTGATTGTAAACTATCTGCAGATGGCACAAAATATGTTGTAACATTGAAGGCAGCTGACGACGAAACAACCGCGAAGGCAATGGCGAAGTACTTTAATGACAATATGCCTGAAGATGCAACATTTACCACTCTTACTGCAGATCAGACAAAAACTCCTGTCGATGATGGATACTATCTGATCACATCTACACTTGGAACGAATCTGATTCTTGCAACCTCCGACATCAATATTACAGAAAAGAATGATTATCCGAAGGATGATAAGAAGGTTGAGACTGGATCTCTTACCATTGGCGAGAGCGCAACATATTATATTACAGTGGTCGTTCCGCAGACCATCGATACCAGCAAGCCTATCAAAGTACATGATAAACTTCCGGCTGAACTTAGATTCAATGATGATGTGAAGGTACATGTAGCAGATACGAAGGATGTAGATGCCACTACAGCGGTTAATACATTAAATGGCCTTACCTACTCCGAATTAGGTGCTGATACAGTGGTCACTACGACTGATTTAGGTGATACCTGTGCATTCCATATCGACGTTACCCCGAAAGAGTATGTTGGAAAGACGCTCGTTTTCAAGTACTCCGCTAAGCTTCTGGAAACTGCAGTTGCTGATCATGGATTTGTAAACAAAGAGTTTTTGACTTATTCTGAGTATAAGACAACTGAAAAAGATGTTCCGGTCATGACGTATGATTTTGGCCTGACAAAGACCTTCGAGGGAAGTGGTGAGAAGGATAGTAATTTAACAGCTACCTTTAAGCTCTATGACGCAAATAACTATACCGAGTTGAAGGCCGGTAGAACTGCAAATGCAATGAAGTTTATGACGGATGGAACACATTACCATGTTTCTACCGAATTAGATGCAACAGCAAATATCACTGCAGTAGATGACACGGAGCTGAATGTTTGTGGTCTTGGAGCTGGAACCTATTATCTTGTAGAGACAGATACCGCAAACGGTTATAATGTACTGGATCATGAAATTACCATTACTGTAACAGAAACAAAAGATGAGCATGGTAAGGTAAATGGCGGTAATGTGCAGATTATTAACGATAGAGCAGAGTCAACTGATAAGGTTACTGTAAATAACGTGAAGGGCCTTCTCCTTCCTTCCACCGGTGGTATGGGTACGGTAGCTTTCGCAGTGGTTGGCCTGATCGTGATGGCTGGTGCAGCGGTTACCCTCATCATCAAGAAGAGAGCTTAATCAGGTGTAAGTAGTATCGAATGACGATCATATCTCTCAAATATATAATACCGGGTGCTTGACATCCGGGAGTAGCTCAGGAACCAGGTCCCGGTTCCTGGGACTCTCCGGGACGTGAAACATTTCCCGAAATTGAAAGCCGGAGGTTTGAATGAAAAAACGAATTATCGCGACTATACTGATCATTCTGCTGTTTCTGGCTGGATTAGGTATCGTTCTTTATCCGTACGTCAGTGAGTACGTGAACGCGAAGCATGCATCGCGCGTGGTCGTAAACTATGATGACGCGGTGAAGGAGATTACCCCTGAGGACTTCAGTCAGTATTTCGAAGTCGCAGAGGAGTATAACGAAAGACTAAGGCAGAATCCTAACCCGTTTTCGGAAGACTGCCGGACGGAAGGCTATGAGACAGCATTGAACGTGGATGGATCGGGGATGATGGGTTACCTGGAGATCCCGAAAATCAGCGTGAAGCTGCCGTTCTATCATGGCACATCCGGTGCGGTGCTGAACGAGGCGGTGGGACATCTGGAGGGATCCAGTCTTCCGGTCGGCGGCGAGGGCACACATGTGGTGCTGAGTGCGCATCGGGGACTGCCGAGTGCGAAGCTGTTTACGGATCTGCCGGAACTGGGCGAGGGAGACATTTTCATCCTCACCGTGCTGGACCGGAAGATGACGTATCAGGTGGACCAGATTCTGACGGTGCTGCCGACAGAGCTGGAGGCGCTGGAGGTAGAAGATGGACAGGATTATGTTACATTGATGACGTGTACGCCGTATGGTATCAATACTCACCGGCTTCTGGTGAGGGGCCACCGGATCGAGAACCTGCCGGAGGAAGAAGTGAAGAGCATTCCGGTCGTTCACGTCGAGCGAGAGCTCACGACACAGGAGAAGATTCAGAAGTACATCCCGTTTGCGGTGATGGGCGTCGCGGTGCTGTTCTTGATCGCGTTGCTGATGCCGTCGAAGAAGAAGGATGAGCACAGGAGTAAGGAATCGGGTGAAGCAGATGATGAAAACAAGACGAATTAAAAAATGGCTGATGGGAATCACGACAGTGGCACTTCTCGCGATGCAGACAGTAACAGCCTTTGCGTCTGTCGAGAGCTATAGCCAGGCGAAGCTCGGAAGCATCACGATTACGCCGGGTGACCAGGATCATAAGGGCGCAGCAGTCGACACTGACGAGGCCGGGACCTATACGCTGTACCGTGTCGGTGATGTGGTCGATGGAAGCTCCGTTACAGAGTTCACCCTGGCGACGGACTTCGCTGGCAGCGGTGTGACGATCGATCGCGAGAGCCTCAACTCGGCGGAGCTGCCGAAGACGCTCGCAAAATACGCGGAGGATCACGGCATCACCGCGCTGAAGGATGACATCACATCGGGCGAGACAGTCGGCGATCTCGAGATCGGACTGTACCTCGTGAAGCAGAAGACCGTGCATGTCGCATGGCACAGCTTCAGCCCGTTCCTGGTGATCATGCCGGAAGCCGTCGAGGGTGGTTATGAGTATGAAGTGAAGGCGATGCCGAAGACCTGGAAGCTGTCGACCGCGAAGCTGGATCCACCGGTGCGCAAGGTCATCACCGACCAGTACGGCAACAGCATCACGAGTGACGAGAAGTTCGAGTTCGTGATGACGCCGAGTGCCGACGCGCCAATGCCGGCGGGCACTGCAGCAGGCACGCCGAAGACCGTAACGGCGGGCGCAGGTGAGATCGAGTTCGGCGAGATCAGCTACACAACGGTGGGCGGTCCGTATGTTTATACCTTTACCGAGAAGGCCGGAAGCAATTCCCGCTGGACCTATGATGACTCCGTTTACACGATGACCGTCAACGTCATCCGGAATGCAGACGACAAGCTCGAGGCACAGAAGACCATCACGAAGAATGGTACGGAAGTGAGCACCATCGAGTTTAAGAACAGCTACCGGAAGAGCAGCGGCGGTGGCGGAGGATCTTCCTCTGGCGGCGGCCCGAAGGGCGATCCGAGCACGGATCCGAACGGCCCGACCGGACAGCCGAGCGTAGAGCCGGAAGGTGAAGTAGGACGAGTTCTCGGTGCTGTACGAGACAAGCTCGCAGATACGCCGGTCGGCAGAGTCCTCGGCGCATCCCGCAGAGCAAAGACCGGTGACGAAAGCAGCATGCGCACCTATGGCGCCGTATTCGGCGGAGCCGTCGTACTCCTCGCCGCATGGGGCGTGACCTATAAGAAGAAAAAGAGAAATGCACACGAAGTGTGATACGCGGAAGAAGCGAAAATGAAGTCAGCCGGGGCAGAAGCCCCGGCTGAGTTTTTTTTATTTGATATTGATCTCGCCAAGTGAAATCGTAGGCATGAGTTCATTTCACAAATCCGCGGGTTTATGACGGGATGCCATTAAGGGCTTCATAATTTTCGCTTTGCGGAAGTGGTGGGATGGCGGTGCAGGCAGTGGGGTTATATTCTGCTCACAGCGTAGACCGGAAAGACGCGTATATTTTCATATTCGCTGAAATCTTCCAGGGAGATTCGAATGCCATATGGTGATTTATGTGCATCCAGAAAACAGTGCAGGCTTTGCATACTTCCCTTTCCGGATGATTTGACTTCGACTGGAATGATCTGACCGTTTCGAACGATGGCGTAATCAATTTCTGCATTTGCACCGCTTCTATACCAGTAAAACAGCCCTGGCTCAGAATAGGGACTTCCAGCTTTGATGAATTCAAGGCCGGTTTCCATCTCGACGACGTCGCCTTTATTCATGTCGTCATAAATTTCGGCACCAAGAATACCTCCGGCATCAAGCCCACATTCGGTCAGATAAACGCCGGAGTCAAACAGCAACAGCTTTTTATTGGTCTCCTTTTCAGATACTCCGAGCGGTATGGCGTCGCAGGCAGAGGCCTTCACAGGAAATACCAGACCTGCTTTTTTCAGCAGGTCTATGCATAAATCAAAATAATAAGCACTCACGCCTGTGACGGCAGAGGAAGATTTCGTCTGACTGCATACATGATGAGTAGCATAATCAAATACTTTTCGTATGATTTCCGGAGAAACGTTTCTGCTGTATTTATTAAAATCGTCCTTGAAATTCAGGATAATATCTCTGTGAATCTGCTGGCAGGCCTGGATGCTTCCGGTTTCTGCATACTCTCTTACGGCTTCAGGCATGCCGCCAACGGTCAGAAATATTTTGTACTCCTCCAGAAGTTCCTTATGAGCATCGTTTGGCGTTTCGGAAAAGTCGGTATGCTTCAGATAATCGGCTAAGATTTCCTTTCCAGTGCCATGAAGAAATTCTGTGAAAGAAAATGGATACATGAATATGCTTCTGACTCTTCCTACCGGAAAGTCAACTGGTTTATCGTTCTTTTCACCGTCCAGAACAAATTCCAGCAGAGAACCTGCAGCAATTACATACAATTCCGGCTTATCTTCGTAAAAATAGCGAAGGGCAGTAATGGCTCGAGGACATTCCTGGATTTCATCGATAAACAGCAAGGTATCAGAGCTTATTCTCTTCGAAAAATGTAATTCGAGGCGATTGATGATTTTGTTGATATTGAGATCACCTTCAAATATTTTTCCTATATCCGGTTCTTTCTCCAGATTCAATTCAATGTAATCACCGAACTGCTGAGATAAATGTCGAACAGCAGAAGTTTTTCCACACTGCCGCACTCCGCGAAGAATCAAGGGCTTGTGCCGATCGGAATTTTTCCAGTCAAGAAGTATATGATCTATTGCTCTATTAATGTACAACTTCTTCACCTCCTTACAGAATGACTGTAGCCGGCTTTATCTATCTAAGATTATCATCAAGTTTGGAATTTGCCAATCGTATATTCGCAATTATTTCGAAATTGCCAACCGAAAATAGGAACATATTTGGAATTTGCCAATCGTATATTCACAATTATTTTGAAATTGCCAATCGAAAGACATGGATGACTTGGAAATGAAAGAGCCCGGCCGGGCTCTTTCATTTAACGGAACGAAAAAAAGACAAACCACGTAGCTTTTCACACAATTCCATACTGCTTCATCAGTTCATCGCAATATGCCGGATCCTCCGCCGCACGCTTCGCATCTTCGATGCGATTCTCAGTAAGCAGGATTTTCATGAGATCCGCCATCTGTTCCTTTCCTTCCGCATTTCCTTTGGCTATTCCTCTGTTTTCAATCTTATCCAGAATCTCACACATATTTCGCATCTCTCCCTTCTGAGCATCCGATGCTTCATTATAAACCTCTTCAAGCCGATGGTCGTTAGTCATGACACTAAGCAGCTGCAGCGTTTCCTGCACGTGCTTCAAATCCTGCGGTCTAGGCTTGTAATCTCCATTTTCCTGCTTCTGCACGAAATATTCCGCCACGGCCCGGAAATCACTCTGAAATAAGTCTACCTCCTCCTTGTCCATAAACGCAATCTCAAATACGTGGATTTTGTAATCACTATATTGAGCGGTTTACCTCCAGGATTTTCAAGGCGTCGCGAGGTTTTTGCCATCTGAAAATTTTTGTTCTAAAAACTCAGCCGGGCAAAATATCGTCGCGACACCAGGGTGTACAGTGTGATTAAAACCATGGCTAATTCGCTTACTCTATTTCTTTCTATTAGAGAATAGGATATAGTTATATCGTTAATTATATGACGATTTTGCGGATGCAAGTCGTGCGCGTGAAAAGGAGTGGTGGTGATGATTTATACACTTAGGAACAGTGAGATGGAAGTGCAGGTGTCGAGTAAGGGTGGCGAGCTGGTGTCCCTGCGGGATGCGGAGCAGACGGAGTACATCTGGATCGGAGATGCAAGGTACTGGAAGCGGCATGCGCCGCAGCTGTTCCCGTGCATCGGGCGGCTCACGAATAATCAGTATAGTATGGATGGTGCGCTGCATGAGATGGGGCAGCACGGCTTCCTCAGGGACTATGAGCTTACGAAGGTGGAGGAGAGCGATGTTTCCCTGCATCTCCAGCTTCAGTCGGATTCGTCGACGCGGCAGCTTTACGATCGCGCGTGGACCGTGGATATCTTCTATACTTTATTTGGAAAAACGCTGAGCGTGAAGTTCCAGGTTCGGAACTGCGACACGCGCACGATGCGTTTCGGTTACGGCATCCACCCGGGCTTCAATGTGCCGCTGAACCCGGCGCTCCGCTTCGAGGACTACCGGCTCGACTTCCATGAGACATCGATTCCGAAGCAGATGGAGCTCACCGAGCGCTATACGATCAGCGGGGACATGCATGACTACGCACTGGAGGAAGACCGCTATCTGCCGCTGCAGCACAGCCTGTTTGACCACGACGCGATCATCCTGAAGGATATGCCGCATACGGTCACGCTGGGCTCGAAGAAGGACGAGAAGAAGGTCACCGTGGCCTTCCCGGACATGCCGTACCTCGGCATCTGGCACGCGCCGGAGACCGACGCCCCGTTCGTCTGCATCGAGCCATGGTCGTCACTCCCATCGACCGACGGCGTCATCGACGAGTTCGAGACGAAGCCGGACTTCATCACTGTGGAGCCGGAGCAGACCTATACGAACAACTGGTCGATCAGCATTTAAGAAGCATAAAAGAATAGCACCGTAATATGTAAAGCCGTCGTATGACCGGATGATGAAATCCAGCCATGCGGCGGCTTAATAAAATGTCTTAAAGCAAGTAGTAAGTAACGGTTCAGACCCCCCTTGGCTGCCTTGGGAAGTTTGAGGCTGCTCCTCATTCGCCCACCCCCCATAGGATTCACGGATAGCTGTGCGTTTTGGTCCCACCCCTCGCTCATGAGGAGCCCTCAAACTTCTGGCTAATCGGAAGTCTTATGATGATGCCTGGGTGGTTTTAGAAAAATGCTGCATCATCTGAGGAGAATTCTTCCTTGATGCCAACAACACTCTTCAATCCAGTTTTATTTTTGTTGGAATCATCTTCATTTTCTGCCGATTTGATGCAGCATCATGACCTCCAGATCTGCTTTAACCGTTAGCATCATTTTCATTTTGGGCTGTTTTGATACAGCATCACCCGCTCGGACGAAAACAGGCGCCGATTTTTGTTTGCCTGCATGGGGCGGGGCCGATATGTAAGTAGATAAAAGATGTACACTGGGGTGGGCAGTCAAACAAAAGAGGCGCCTCGGTAGACACCCCAAAAAACATCTGTATATCAAGAAATACACACGGTTGAATCGTTACAGTAGTAATCTCAATGTATTCAAGTAAAAACGAATTCTACTTGACAATTTTCCGGTTGGACATATATTTATATTAAGGGAGGTGCCGAATGAGCAGCTATGCAAAATATATCGAGACTGTAATTGAACAGGAGCCGGAAAACAGAATTTTGGAAGTCAGTGCTTTATATCAGAAATCATTCAGCACGGTTCCTGAAATGACCTATTATAAGACGCTGGAAAGAATGCGCAGACAAGGCTCTCTGGTGCATCTTACCAAGGGGCTTTATTATCGACCTAAGAAATCACGCTTTGGAGCTGTTCCAATCAGTGAAAAAGAAATCGTCGGTCACTATACGTACGGTGAACGAGGGATCGTCATCGGGTACAGACTGTACAATCAAAAAGGATTAACAACACAGATCAGTAAACGGGTGGAGGTCCTTTCCTCCGCCATTTCGGAGCAGAAGAAGACGATTCAGAATGTATGCGTCATGAACAGTGAGATTGCCTTGACGAAGGATACGATTCCGGTCATTGAAACTATGGAAATTCTTCAGAATTATAAGTCCATTGAAGATATACGGAAGCCTGCATTGGCCGCATATATGAGAGAATTTGCAATGAACTACTCGGATGAAGCTACCGTGTCAGTTCTGAAAAATCGGAAGTATAAGAAATCTACGATTGCATTTCTGCAACGCTTCCTGAATTACTTCGGTGTAGAAAACTCATTGCATCGGTTCCTGTCAACACTTTCGTCATATGCGATACCGGAAATGGAGGAATTCTATGAATCTGCATGAACATAGAGAAGATTTCGAAGAGCTGATTGCTATCGTGGCAGATTATATTGGAGTTCCTGCGGATGCGGTTCGCAGAGACTACTATATTGTTCTGCTGATGCAAAACCTTCAAAACAGCGAATACGCCGAAACATGTGTATTTAAGGGTGGAACCTCGCTCAGTAAATGTTATCCGGGATCTATAAATCGTTTTTCGGAGGATATCGATCTAACATTCATACCTGTAGAGGACATGAATAATAAGAAATACAGTAGAACCTTGAAACGGATTGAGGATGCTATATCAAAGGGATTTTTAATGGGAAAAATCGAGGCTGAGCGTAACGACCGAAACAAAAGCGCATATGTATGGCCCGAAAAC
Organism: Lachnospiraceae bacterium; assembly: GCA_030540075.1. Lineage (GTDB taxonomy): Bacteria > Bacillota > Clostridia > Lachnospirales > Lachnospiraceae > Oribacterium. The sequence continues at coordinate 12,263 of JAUNWX010000010.1, read as the reverse complement.
GAAAACAGAGAAAACTGCAGGGTTAAGCTGGAAATCGGCTCCAGCGTTCGCCCGGATCCATTTTCGAAGAGAAGCATGAAGACGTATATTCAGGAATATCTCGAAGAAAAAGGTATGCAGGATGCCGTGACTGAATTTGGGTTGCAGGAAGTCCAGGTAAATACTCTTGATATCACACGAACATTTCTTGATAAGGTGATGTCAGTTAAACGGCATGCAATTTGCGGAACCCTTCCAAGAAAAGTGCGTCACATATACGATGTCACGGTTCTTCTAGATCGTAGTGATATCCAGGATTTTCTGAAGAATACGGAGCAGCTGAAGCAACTTCTGAAGCTTACAAAAGAAACGGACAGCTTTTATCTTCAGAAACGCAACGTGTCCGAAAAATATGATCCGTTGGAGGCATATGCTTTTGAAAGCTGGAAACAGTATTTTGACGATGAAATCCGTGGAAGATATGAAACACTACACGAAGATCTGCTTTATACATCCGAACGACAAAGCTTCGCAAAAGCAGTTCAGGCATTTGAATATATCAGTCACGTGTTTGCTTCAATAGATGAATAAGGTGTCTGAAAATAAAACTTGCGGTTAGTCAGGAGCGGAACTGTTACGAAAAATGCAGTAGATAGCCGTCGTATGACCGGATGATGAAATCCAGCCATGCGACGGCTTTAGTATACTTGCGTTATAATCGCAGATTCTAAGTGCTTGCTTGATGAAATTACTGAACCTGCAATGGGATTTTAACATGCAGTATTTCAATGTTTCACCCGCTGAAAGCATGGTATAACTAGAGTATCAAAGGAGGCTGCATGCGATGAAATCTACAGATATGACGTCAACACTTCGGAGAACCTGGGCGGAGATCGATCTCGATGCCCTGAGCTACAATTATCATACGATCCGGGACTATATCGGGCGTGAACGAAAGTTTCTCGGTGTGGTGAAAGCCGACGCTTACGGCCATGGCTCGGTCCATATCGGGAAGAAGCTGCAGAAGCTCGGCGCGGATTACCTCGCGGTCTCCAGCATTGACGAAGCGATGGAGCTCCGGTTCCACGGCATCACGATGCCGATTCTGATTCTCGGGCACACGCCGAAGGAGCAGGTCGACCGGCTGATCTGCTTCAACATCACGCAGGCCGTGACCTGCGAGGCGAAGGCGCATGAGTACAGTGCAGAGGCGGTGAAATACGGCGGTACGCTGAAGATCCATATCAAGGTGGATACCGGCATGTCGCGGCTCGGCTATATCTGTGACGGCGATTATTTCCAGCATGGTGTCGACGGCATCGTGGAGGCGTGCCGGCTGCCAGGCCTCGACGCAGAAGGAATCTTCACACACTTCGCAGTGGCCGACGAGCCGGGCGAGGACTGCCGGGCGTACACCGAGCATCAGTTCAAGCTTTTCACGGACGTGATCGCCGCCGCCGAGGCGAAGTGGGGGCACCGTTTCGCCATCCGGCACTGCGCCAACACCGGTGCGACGGTGGATTATCCGGAGACCTGGCTCGATATGGTGCGCCCGGGTCTCCTGCTGTACGGCTACGGCGAGTTCGCACAGAAGCTCGGCCTCAAGCCGCTCATGTCACTGAAGACGACCGTCAGCACGATCAAGATCTATCCTGCCGGCACGCACATCAGCTACGGCGGCATCTATACGACCACGAAAAAGGAGCGCATCGGCGTCGTGCCGTATGGCTATGCCGACGGCTTCTTCCGTGTGCTGTCGAACCGCTGCAGCCTGATGACCGTCGATGGTCCGGCCGCCCAGCGTGGCAAGATCTGCATGGATATGTGCATGATCGATCTTACGGATAAGGCCAATGTTGACGTCGGAAGTGTCGTGGAGATCTTCGGCACACAGCAGCCGGTCGAGAAGCTCGCTGAGCTCGCCGGCACTATCCCTTACGAGCTCATCTGCGCGGTCAGCAAGCGCGTACCACGCTACTACCTGGAGGGCGGTGACGTCGTCGCGAAGGAGCTGCTGCTCAGGATGTAAACATTGATATTTTATTGACAAATGTCGATTATGGAAACAATTTTTATTAAAAATGCATAAAGAAATCTGAGGTTTCGGCTTGGAAACGACGTAAAATGCATGAAATTCTGTGCAAATAGCACATTTTGTACAAAAAACTGTACGGAATAATTCTTTGATTACTAAAGGCGTGTGATGAAAAACATGCAGAAACATTGAACAAAGGAGAAAAAAGGTATGGCTAAGTATGTAATGGCGCTGGATGCGGGCACGACGAGTAACCGATGTATCCTGTTCAACGAGAAGGGTGAGATGTGCAGCGTAGCACAGCGTGAGTTCACACAGTACTTCCCGAAGCCGGGCTGGGTAGAGCATGATGCAGAGGAGATCTGGGCGAGCATGCTCGGTGTAGCCGTCGAGGCGATCAACAAGATCGGTGCAACCGCAGAGGATATCGCAGGTATCGGTATCACCAACCAGCGAGAGACCACCATCGTATGGGATAAGGCGACCGGCGAGCCGGTATATCATGCGATCGTATGGCAGTGCCGCAGAACCTCCGAGTACTGTGACAGCCTGAAGGAGAAGGGCCTCACCGATAAGTTCAGAGAGAAGACCGGTCTCGTCATCGATGCGTACTTCTCCGGCACGAAGGTAAAGTGGATCCTCGATAACGTAGAGGGTGTAAGAGAAAGAGCAGAGAAGGGCGAGCTTCTGTTCGGTACCGTCGAGACATGGCTGATCTGGAAGCTGACCAAGGGTCGCGTGCATGTAACCGATTATTCCAACGCTTCACGTACGATGCTTTTCAACATCAATACACTTAAGTGGGATGATGAGATCCTCGAAGAGCTCGATATCCCGAAGTGCATGCTGCCGACACCGATGCCGTCCAGCTGCGTATACGGCGAGACGGATCCTTCGTACCTCGGTGGCGCGATTCCGATCGCAGGTGCAGCAGGTGACCAGCAGGCTGCGCTCTTCGGACAGACCTGCTTCAGACCTGGTGAAGCGAAGAACACCTACGGAACCGGCTGCTTCATGCTGATGAACACCGGTGAGAAGCCGATCTTCTCGAAGAACGGCCTCGTAACCACCATCGCATGGGGACTCGACGGCAAGGTGAATTACGCACTCGAGGGTTCCATCTTCGTCGCAGGTGCAGCGGTTCAGTGGCTGAGAGATGAGCTTCGGATCATCGATTCTTCACCGGATTCCGAGTATATGGCGAAGAAGGTAAAGGATACCAACGGATGTTATGTGGTTCCTGCATTTACCGGTCTTGGTGCTCCGCACTGGGATCAGTACGCAAGAGGAACCATCGTCGGTATCACACGTGGTGTCAATAAGTACCACATCATCCGTGCGACACTTGAGTCCCTCGCATATCAGGTAAATGATGTTCTGACTGCGATGAAGGCTGACTCCGGTATCGAGCTGGCTGCTCTGAAGGTGGACGGTGGCGCAAGTGCCAACGACTTCCTGATGCAGACACAGTCCGACATCATCAATGCGCCGGTTGAGCGTCCGCAGTGCGTAGAGACCACCGCTATGGGTGCTGCATACCTCGCAGGTCTCGCCGTTGGTTACTGGAGTAGCAAGGAAGACGTCATCAAGAACTGGGCGATCGATAAGACCTTCGAGCCGAAGATTTCTGACGAAGACAGAGCGAAGAAGATCAAGGGCTGGAACAAGGCGGTCAAGTACGCGTACGGCTGGGCGAAGGAAGACTGATACGGAATCCATGCTGAATCTTACGTAATTTTACGTAATCTTCTGGGACGTAATCTTTTTTCTTCCTGGCCTTGCCAACAGCGGACGGGAGTTCTATAATTTAATAGATATAAAACGAAAAGAGGGGAGCTGACTGCTGTCGGCTGAGAGGAGATTCAGAAATCTCGACCCGCAACCTGATTTGGATAATGCCAACGTAGGTAAATACTTAGGATGAGACGTCGTTTGTACGTTTATGAAGCTGAGAGAACACCTGCGGGTGTTCTCTTTTTTAATCCGAATCAGAAAAGGAGAAAATATGCAGAATTATACAACACAGATGGATGCGGCGCGCAAGGGTATCGTCACACCGCAGATGAAGATCGTCGCAGAGAAGGAGCATATGGCGGAGGAGAAGCTTCGTCAGCTGGTGGCAGAGGGTAAGGTCGCGATCTGCGCAAACAAGAACCATACCTGTCTGGATCCGGAGGGTGTCGGCTCGATGCTTCGGACGAAGATTAACGTAAACCTCGGTGTGTCGAGAGATATGAAGGATTATGATCTCGAGATGGAGAAGGTGATGAGTGCCGTTCGTATGGGCGCAGAGTCCATCATGGATCTTTCCAGCCATGGTAACACACAGCCATTCCGTCAGAAGCTCTGTAAGGAGTGTCCGGCGATGATCGGTACGGTTCCGGTCTACGACAGCGTCATCCACTACCAGCGTGACCTCGATTCACTGACGGCAAAGGATTTCCTCGATGTCATCCGTCTGCATGCACAGGATGGTGTCGATTTCGTAACCCTGCACTGTGGTATCACCCAGAAGACCATCGAGCAGATCCGCAAGCATCAGCGGAAGATGAACATCGTCAGCCGTGGCGGCAGCCTCGTGTTTGCATGGATGAGCATGACCGGCCAGGAGAACCCGTTCTATGAGTACTTCGACGAGATCCTCGATATCTGTGAGGAGTATGATGTCACCATTTCCCTCGGTGATGCCTGCCGGCCGGGCTGTCTCGCGGATGCGACCGATGTATGTCAGATCGAGGAGCTCGTACGTCTCGGTGAGCTCACGAAGCGTGCCTGGGCACACAATGTTCAGGTTATGGTCGAGGGTCCGGGTCACGTGCCACTCAACCAGATCGCGGCAAACATGGAAGTGCAGAAGACCCTCTGCATGGGCGCACCGTTCTATGTACTCGGACCGCTCGTAACGGATATCGCACCGGGCTATGATCACATCACGGCAGCCATCGGTGGTGCGGTCGCTGCGATGAACGGCGCATCCTTCCTCTGCTATGTCACACCGGCAGAGCACCTCGCACTTCCGAATCTCGACGATGTAAAGCAGGGCATCATCGCGTCGAAGATCGCGGCCCACGCAGCGGATATCGCGAAGGGTATCCCGCATGCGCGTGACATCGACGATAAGATGGCGGATGCACGTAAGGCCCTGGACTGGGATGCACAGTTCGAGTGTGCGCTCGATCCGGAGACCGCAAAGAAGATCCGTAACGACCGTCTCCCGGAGGACGACCACAGCGATACCTGCAGTATGTGTGGTAAGTTCTGTGCTGTCCGCAGCATGAACAAGGCCCTCGCCGGTGAGCACATCGACATCCTGTAATCGCGATTAAATACTGCTTTCAGTATTTTTTCCATCATCCTGAAAAATGAACCTGAAGACCCCGGCGTGCCATGGCATGTCGGGGTTTTCAAGTTTCCGGATTCAGCACAGGCTGCGAGTGCCGGTGCACGGCAGGTTTTTCCAGAGAGATCCGTGCTCATGCACACCGTCGGGGTTTTCACTTCTATTCCGAATGGTGATAGCAGAATCCGGCCGAAAGCATTGACGCCAGCACTTCATGGTGATAAAGTAAAGCAAATTCCAGTAGGGGAGTAGGAATTAACTCCGCTGGAAAATTCTTTCAGGAGGAAACGCACATGACGTTCAGAAGCAACCGTAATATGAATACATGTTGTTGCTGTTGCTGCTGTATGGCTTGCCATAGGGCGTCTTTGATGTGCGTTGAATTTCATCCGGGAAGATAGGATCCATTTAGAAATAGAGGATCTGTTTTGATTGGGACGAAGAGGACTCGCACATCGCGGGTCCTTTTTATTTTCGCAAAAGCTGTGGGAATGCGATGAACGTAACCGGGGCGACTGCCGCGAAAGCTCTAAGAAACGAAAAATATTTCTTACGGGCATCCAGGTTCGAACAGACCCATGAGAGGAGCAAACAGTTTTGGATTTTCAGTTTATTCAGCAGTACATTCCGATGTACGTCGAGGCTGCGCGGCTGACGCTTACGATCGGTGCCCTGGGCATCATCCTTTCCATCATCGTCGGCATCCTGTGCAGCGCGGTCGAGTACTACCGGATCCCGGTACTGCGCCACATCGTTTCCGTGTACGTCGAGCTCAGCCGCAACACCCCGCTGCTCGTACAGCTCTTTTTCCTGTATTTCGGTCTTCCGAAGATCGGCATCCGCTGGTCCGCGGAGCTCTGCGCTATCGTCGGACTCGCCTTCCTCGGCGGCTCCTACATGACGGAAGCCTTCCGTTCCGGTCTCGAAACCGTTGAGCCGATCCAGAAGGAATCAGCATTGAGCCTCGGTATGACCCCGGTGCAGACGATGTGGAGTGTCATCCTCCCACAGGCCATGGCCGTTTCGGTGCCGTCCCTTGTGGCGAATGTCATCTTCCTCCTGAAGGAAACCTCCGTGTTCAGCGGCATCGCCCTGGCGGACCTCATGTACGTCGCGAAGGACCTGATCGGTCTCTACTACAAGACCCCGGAAGCCCTCAGCATGCTGGTCATCGCCTACCTCATCATCCTGCTTCCGATTTCCATCCTCGGAACCTTACTTGAAAGGAGGCTGCGCTATGCTGGATTCGGCCATTAACCACTTTGCCAATGCTTTCGGCCTCGAGCTTCTGCACTTCGCGGACAGCTTCCGCGGCCTCGGCATGAAGCTGCTGGCCGCCGCCACCCCGGAAGCCATCGCAGCCGCACAGGCGGCCGCCGACCAGAAGAAGGCGCCGGCCATCTCGATCCTGTTTAAGGGAAATAATTTCATCCGACTGCTGGGCGGACTGTGGGTGACCATCCGCATTTCCCTCATCGCGGTACTGATTTCCATCCCGCTGGGCATCCTCTTCGGAATGCTCATGACGAGGAAGAATCCGGTCACGAAGGCCCTCAGCCGCGTGTACCTCGATTTCATCCGTATCATGCCGCAGCTCGTCTTACTCTTCATCGTGTACTTCGGTACGACCCGGGCCTTCGGAATCAACCTCTCCGGTGAGCTCAGCGCCGTCATCGTCTTCGTCCTCTGGGGCACGGCCGAGATGGGAGACCTCGTACGAGGCGCCCTGATCAGTATCCCGAAGCACCAGTACGAGAGCGCAGCCGCCCTCGGGATGACACCGATGCAGACCAGTCTCTACGTCATCATCCCGCAGACGCTTCGCCGCCTGATCCCGCTGGCGATCAACCTGATCACCCGTATGATCAAGACCACCTCCCTGATCGTCCTGATCGGCGTCGTGGAGGTCCTGAAGACCGGACAGCAGATCATCGACGCGAACCGCTTCGCCTACCCGACCGCGGCGCTCCCGATCTACGGCGTCGTCTTCTTCCTTTACTTCTTCTCCTGCTGGCCGATCTCGATGCTGGCCCGTTACCTCGAGAAGCGCTGGAAAAATTAAGAATTTCGTAATGGGGTCTGACCCCATAAACTTCAGTTTGGAATCTGTTTAGAAAAATTTAATGGGGTCAGACCCCATAAACTCCCGCGGGGCCGGCTGGCTCCGGGACAGAAAGGACACAGGTGATATGGCTGACATACAGCTTTCAATCAAAGATTTACATAAATCGTTTGGCGAGCTCGAGATCCTCCGGGGGATCGATCTCGACGTAAAGAAGGGCGAGGTCGTCGTCCTGCTCGGACCGTCCGGCTGCGGAAAATCCACACTGCTCCGTTGCATCAATGGTCTCGAGACGATCAATCATGGAAGCATTGCCCTCGACGGAGAGGTGATCTCGGGAAAGAGCAGTGCGGAGATGTCAAAGTACCGGCAGAAGATCGGCATGGTATTCCAGAGCTATGATCTTTTCCCACATAAAACGATCCTCGACAACATCACGATGGCACCGCAGAAGGTGCAGAAGCGTTCGAAGGCGGACGCGGAGAAGGAGGCCCGCGAGCTGCTTCGGCGCGTCGGACTCGCTGATAAGGAAAGCGCTTATCCGCGTATGCTGTCCGGTGGACAGAAGCAGCGTGTCGCGATCGTGCGGGCCCTCGAGATGCATCCGGAGATGATGCTCTTCGATGAGGTCACTGCGGCGCTGGACCCGGAGATGGTTCGCGAGGTACTCGACGTTATGCTCGAGCTCGCGGAGCAGGGTCTGACAATGCTGATCGTCACTCATGAGATGGCCTTCGCGAGAGCCATCGCCGACCGGATCATCTTCCTGGATGACGGCCACATCGTCGAGGAGGCGACGCCGGAAGCGTTCTTCACCCATCCGAAGAGCGAGCGTGCGAAGGAGTTCCTCGAGAACTTCGAGTTCGTCGCGAAGAAGCGGAAGAACGACGTGGAGTAAAGCCGTTTATCTTGCTGAAACTGTCCGGAAAGTGGATGCAGGTGAACATATACTAATTTTATGACATTAAAAAAGGAGAAAAAATTATGAAAAAGTCAGTATTTGCAGCATTTACCGCCATCGTAGCAGCAGCGAGTCTGGCTGCATGCGGCGCTTCCTCTACACCGAGCGCAACCACTGCCGCCGCAACGACTGCTGCCACAGAGGCTGCGACAGACGCTACTACGGCTGCCGCAACAGAAGCAGCTGCATCCGGTAATTTCCGTACACTTGACGAGATCAAGCAGTCCGGAACCGTAAAGATCGGCGTTTTCTCAGATAAGGCACCATTCGGCTATGTCGATGATAAGGGTGAGTACCAGGGCTATGATGTGTACTATGCACACAGAATCGCGGATGACCTCGGCGTAAACGTAGAGTTCACCTCGCTCGACCCTGCATCTCGCGTAGAGTATGTGGCGACCGGTAAGGTAGACATTGTCCTCGCAAACTTCACCGTGACACCGGAAAGACAGGAGCAGGTCGACTTCGCACTGCCGTACATGAAGGTCGCACTCGGCGTCGTTTCGCCGGATAACGCGGTCATCAGCTCCATCGATGAGCTGAAGGATAAGACCCTCATCGTCGCAAAGGGAACCACCGCAGAGACCTACTTCGAGAAGAATTACCCGGAGGTGAAGCTCCAGAAGTATGACGCGTATGCCGATGCGTACAACGCGCTCCTCGATGGCAGAGGCGATGCATTCTCCACCGATAACACAGAGGTCATCGCATGGGCGAAGGCAAATCCTGGCTTTACCGTAGGTATCGAGACCCTCGGTGACTATGACACCATCGCAGCTGCAGTCGCAAAGGGCAACAGCACGGTCCTCGATTTCCTGAACGACGAGATCGAGACCCTCGGTGAGGAGAACTTCTTCCACAAGGATTACGATGAGACCCTGAAGGCCGTTTTCGGTGAGGATACCAACCCGGATTCCATGGTCGTTGAGGGCGGCGTCGTAGACTGATTTTCTTAAGATGAAAAAGGAGTCGCGGCTTGCGGCTCCTTTTTTAAATACTGAATTTCTGCTGCGGATTCCGTCGTGTAGTCAGTGATGTGCACAGTTCATCACGGTTTCCACGAAGGCCTGGACCTGCGGAAGGCGGAAGTAGTCCGGGCGATACAGGAGATGGGTGCGGCGGGTGAAGGCCTCGCCGGAGCTGAATCGGAGCGGCTTTTTCACGCTTTCGAAGTTCTGCAGGCAGATTTCCGGAAGCACCGTCCAGCCGATGCCTCGCCGGATCAGCTGCATGATCGTGTCGACGTCGTTGATCTGAAGCCCGGACTGACGGCGGATCTTGTGCTCGTTCATCCAGCGGCTGATGCCGACATCGAAGCTGATGTCCGAGGTGCGGTCGATAAACGGCAGCGCATTGAGCGCCGTCTCGTCCATTTCGTCCCGCGTCACGAGGCACACCGGCTCTTCGCTCAGTACGATGTCGCCCTCGGCCCACGGAAACTCGCCGCGGATGATCGCGAGGTTGATTTCGCCGGCGAGCAGCGCCTGATAGAGGTCCGGGCTTCGCTTCGTACTCAGGCGGATGTCCACCTTCGGGTACTGGTCAATGAAGGCTTCCAGTACGTCTGCGAGCTGAAAGCGTGCATAATTGGCGGCCACACCGACCTGAAGCGTGCCGGAGAGTTCACCCTCCGGATTCGCCGCAAGGCTGCGGATCTGCGACAGATTCTGCTGAATCGCCCGCACGTAGGGGAGGATCGCCTCGGAGATCGGGGTCAGGATCACACCCTTTTTCGAGCGGATGAACAGCTGACAGCCAAGCTCCTGCTCGATGGACTGGATCCGCTTCGTGAGCGCAGACTGTGTCGTGAACAGGCGCTGGGCGGTTTTCGTGATGTTGTGGGTTTCGGATAGATCCTTTAAGATCTCGATGTCTTTATCGGTCATGAGCGGAGGCGCTCCTTTCTTGTGTATGTCGACGATGGCGCGACACGATGTTTTATGCCGAAAGTAGGTCGAAACCAGGCGCGACATGAAGTTCTCCCGGCGGAAACATTGGCCGACGGTTTCTGCCCCTATTATACATGCAAAACTGGAATGCTTAAAACGGAAAATATAGAATTTTACGCATACATCACTGCGTGGTATTCTATGAACTGTCAAAAGGAGTTGCAGAAGCAGCAACAGAAGCTCCGGAATCGGAGTAAGGTTCAGTAAAGGAGGACTATGATGATGTCAGCGATCGTTTCATTCGTTATTATTTCAGTGGTTTTAGCTATGTATGAGCACTCGGGTTTACATAAAACCGGTTCCATCATGCATGATCAGGTCTCTGGCAGAAACGTACAGATCACCGTACTGCACCAGCCGAGATAAGACGCACTGTCCGAAAATCCCCCAAATCCCCCCGGATAGTGAAAAAGAGTAAAGAAGAGAGCTGCCAGATGGCAGCTCTTTTTGTGACTTTATTTCACGCTCTTCGAGGCTTCGATCTGCTGGATGAGTGTCTGAATCGTCGCCTGGTAGGCCATCGACATCTTATAGATGATCTCCTCCTGCGAGTCCTTCATGCCCTGCTGCAGCCAGCGGAGGATGCTTCCGACCATCGAACCGCTGTAAAAGCGGGTGATGAAGCGGATGTCCTCCTCACTCAGGTGATGCCCGCGGACCTCCTTCCGCACATACTTCTCGACGAAATCCTCCGTGATGTCATAGAGATACCGGAGAATCATGTCCCGGTTCTTCGAGTGGTACAGATGATAGACCGCATTCTTATATTCCAGCACGAGATGATACTTCTGAAGATACTCATCATACAGGTTTTCGAACGCCTGCTGTTCGGAAAGAGACTTGTCCGTCTCGAATTTCAGAAGCTCCTCCACCACCTCATAGATATCACTGAAATAGTAGTAAAACGTATTTCGTGTCAGCTCGCACTGATCACAGATGTCCCGCACCGTGATCTTATCGATCGGTTTTATCTGCAAGAGCTTCAGCGTACTGTACATGATCGCCTGCCTGGTGAATTTCGCCATCCTGCCACCCCTTTACCTCACCGGATACGGGCATGTCCATGCCCCGTAGACCGGCATTTATATACCTTTTATAATACAATAATTTAGAATTTAAAGAAATGGGGAATAGCTTATGGTGCGATACGATACGAGTTTTTTGTTTAAGTGGTATATCATAAGACTCTATTTCAGAAAGGTCATGATACACTAGAATAAAACTGGCTAGAAACCATAAAGAGATGATTGCAAGGTGGGTGTATATGGACGAAAAGAATGAGATGGGAAATCAGGAGCGAATGCAGACTCTTCTACAGGAGATTTCTTCGCTGAACAAAGAAAACCAGCGTCTTCGTAAGTTGCTTGAAGATAATGGAATCATTCTGAAGGAAAAGGTCAGAGAACCAATGGATCCAAACCAGGGTGCCAGAATTTTAAAGATGACGATAAATGAAAATGTTGCGAATCATTTCTTCGCCAGATTTTGGGGTCGAATGGATGTATACAGCCAGAGAATCGTTAACAGGAATGGAAAAGTCGGATATTACCCGCAGTGCTGGAATTTCTGGAAGAATGGTTGTAAACGTAAACAGGAGCAAAATTCCGGAATCAAGAAGAGTGGATTATGTAAGGAGTGCCCACTTAAATCATGGAAGCATGTTGACGCAAATACCATTATAAAGCATTTGACAGGTGAGATTACGATTGGCGTCTATCCGATGTTTCCAAATGGAACCTGTCGCTTTCTGGTCTTTGATTTTGATAATCACGCGGAAGGCGGCGCACAGACTGATTTTGCAAATACAGACAATAAATGGAAACAGGAGGTAGATGCACTTCGGGAAATCTGTGCGATGAATAATATTGATGCGCTGGTCGAAAGATGTAGGACGGATTTTGCGGACATTCAAAATAAAAAAGAATGTGGAGGTAACA